>JAFKFI010000115.1 GCA_017307285.1 Alphaproteobacteria bacterium
CGGTCACGATGAATCTTTCATTAGCCCCGGACACGGCTTTTCAAGCCGTTCAAAGGCTGGTTTGGGGGACGCGCCCCGCGTATCCGGGCTGTCGTGGGGTTTCAGATGGGGCGCTCAACGGAGGAGCCGAAAAGACGGCTTAACGCGACCGGAGCACCCTTTGCTGCGATGCAGCGTGCTCCAAATAGGCAGAAATCGCCGTCCCGTCAAGGAATTCCGTCCAGCCCCACCGTCGAAATCGTCGCAGCGGAAGCCTTATTTCCACGCCAACAGATTGAACAGAAAGCCTTCCGGCTTCAGCGTACCGCCCGTCGGGATCTTCACCTCGGCGCTATGGGCGATGACGGAGGCCAGCGGCGTGATCGGCATGGAATAGCGCTCGCTGGTTGCCCGGTCGAAAATGCGCTTCAGCAGTTCCTCGCGCTTTTTCGGGTCCATTTCCGTCTGGGACCGCTTTTGCAGGTCCTCCAACTGCGGATCCTGGTTGTAGTTCCGGTCGCCCTTTTCATACATGAAATTGACCGTCGACTCGACGTCGGGCGAACCGCCGCCGTTGTCCCACAACACGATGAAGGCCTGCAGTTGCCCGGCCGCCCGCTTGGTGACGAAACCGGTCGAGGTCAGCGTGTCGATGCTGGCGTTGATGCCGACCTTGCGCAACTGACCGGCCACCGCCTCGGCGACCGGCTGCGCCGCGCCCCAGGTGGTGATCGTCAGGTTGAAACCGTCCGGCTGCCCCGCCTCTTTCAGCAATTGCTTCGCCTTGGCGAGATCATAGCCCGGCGGATCGATCGAGGAGGCGCAGCCCATGATCTGCGGCGGGCACATCGCCTGTTGCAACGGCAGGGCCGCGATCTCCTTGGGCTGCAACGCATTGACCAAGACCTTGCGGTCGATGGCGCGGAACATCGCCTCGCGCACGCGAACGTCCTTGAACTTGCCGAACCCTGAGCGGTCGGCCGCGTCCAGCATCAGATAGGTGAAGGACACGCTGGGGCGCACCGAAATCTCGATGGCCGGATTGCTCTGCATCATGCCGGCGATGTCGCTGGGCACGTCATACATCAAGTCCTGATCGCCGATCATCATTTTGGCGAGCTGGGTCTGCTGATCGGGCACCGGCGCGATCACGATCTTGCCGATCTTCGCGGCGGGCTGACCGAGATTCACTTCCTTGAAGTAAGGATTCTTTTCGAGAACGACGCCCCTGCTCGGATCGACCATCGTCACCTTATAGGGACCGGTGCCGACGGGATTGCGGCCGAAGAGCGCTTTGTCGGCCAGCTTGCCATGCACGTCGGAAGGATAGATCGGCAAGGTCGTGGTCAGGCGCGCCAGGATCGGGGCGAACGGCTGCTTCAGCTTCAAACGCACCGTATATTGGTCGACCTTCTCGACCGCTTCGAACAAGCCGAAACGCGCTTCCTTGAAGCGGAACTTGCTCGCTGGATCCATGACGAAATTGATCGTATAGACCACGTCGTCGGCATCGAAATCCGAACCGTCCTGGAATTTGACGCCCTGGCGCAATTTGAATTCGATCGTCTTGTCGTCGACGAAAGTCCACGATTCCGCCAGCCCCGGCAGGATCTGGCGTTTGTCGGCATCATATTGAACGAGCGTATCGAAGACCGAGCGCGTGATCAGATCGGTTTGCGGCTGCGGATCATAGATCGAATCGACGATCGAGATCGGCTGATAGACGCCGATGCGCAATGTGTCCTTGGCCTTCTGCGCCAGGGCCGGCAACGGCGACAGGCCAACAGCCAGCGCGACAAAACCCAAACTGAAAAATGATCTCGCGCGCATGACGCTCTCCCTCGGCCGCCAATCCTGTTGGCGAACGGACGTTTCCTACGCGCACGATATGGCAACCTTGACCATCCCGCCAGCACAGAGCCGATCGTAGACCGCCGCAAATTGCCGCGCTCTCAGCGCCACTCCAGCAGATTGAAGGAAAAGCCCTCCGGCTTCTTGGTGCCGCCGACCGGGATCTTCAGATCCAGGTCGGAGCCGACTGAGCCATGGCCAGCAGCATTCCATCGGGACCTCAGGCGGCCGCCATCGCCTTCGCGATCCGCTTCCGCGGCATCATCATCGTGCTCGCCTGCGTAGTGGTTGCCTACGGCCTCTACGGGCTCGGCCGGGCACGCTACGACGTGTTCCCGGAGTTCGCGCCGCCACAGGTCGCGATCCAGACCGAGTCAGCGGGCCTCACGCCGGAGCAGGTCGAGACCCTCGTCACCCGGCCTATCGAGATCGCCATCAACGGCCTGCCCGGGGTGAGGCGGGTTCAGTCCACCTCGATCCAGGGCCTCTCCGTGATCACAGTGTTCTTCGACCCGGCGACCGACATCTATCAGGGCCGGCAGGTCGTTGCCGAGCAGCTCGCGGTGGCCGCGCAGCAGCTCCCGAAGGGGGTCCAGGCTCCGACCATGACGCCGCTCACGTCGTCCACGGGCATCGTGCTGGTGGCCGGCCTGACCTCGGACAAGCACTCGCTGATGGAGCTGCGCACGATCGCCGACTGGACGATACGCTTGCGCCTGCTCGCCGTACCGGGCGTGGCCAACGTCGGCGTGTTTGGCGGCGACGTGCGCTCGCTCCAGATCCAAGTGCATCCCGACCAGCTCATCCGGTACGGGATCGGCCTCAATCAGGTGTTGACCGCGGCCCGGACCGCAACTGGGGTGCGCGGCGCCGGATTCATGGATAGCCCAAACCAACGCATCGTGTTCCAGACCGAGGGGCAATCGCTGACGGCGGCCGAGCTGGCCCGCACCGTGATCCTCCAGCAGGGCGCCGGGGTGGTGACGCTCGGCGATGTCGCCACGGTCGTGGATGCGCCGGAGCCGCCGATCGGCGCCGGGGCCGTCCAGGGCAGGCCGGGCGTGGTCCTGAATGTTGCGGAGCAGTACGGCGCCAACACGGTCGAGGTGACCAAGGCGGTTGAGGCCGTTCTCGGGGATCTGCGCGGAGAATTGCAGAACCGGGGCATCGCCCTGCACACGGACCTCTTTCGCCCGGCCAGCTTCATCGACACGGCGCTCGGCAACATCCGCGCTTCGCTGCTGCTCGGCGGCGCGCTGGTCGTGGTCGTGCTGTTCCTGTTTTTGTTCGACCTGCGGGTCGCGGCGATCTCCTGCGTCGCGATCCCGCTCTCGCTGCTAGCCGCCACGATTGTGCTCGAACGGCTCGGCGCGACGCTCAACACCATGACCCTGGGTGGCCTCGCCATCGCGATCGGCGAGGTCGTGGATGACGCGGTGATTGGCGTCGAGAACGTCGTTCGCCGCCTGCGGGAGAACCGATGTCTCGCAGTGCCGCGCCCGGAAGCCCGCGTGGTACTGGATGCCTGCTTCGAGGTCCGCAGTGCCGTCGTCTATGCGACATTCGCCGTCATCCTGGTCTTCCTGCCAATCATCGCCCTGCCCGGAATCGCCGGGCGGCTCTTCGCGCCACTCGGCGTGGCCTACATCCTGGCGGTTCTCGCCTCCCTTGTGGTCGCGCTCACCGTGACCCCAGCCCTCTCCATGGCACTCCTTGCGGGACGTCCTGCGCAGATCAAGGACCCGCCAGTCGTCCGCTGGACGCGCAGCGGCTACGAGCGGCTGCTGCGACGGATCGCGCGCCAGCCCCGGACCGTGATGGTCGCGGCCGCCGCCTTCACGTTCGTGGGATGCGCCGCCCTGCCGTTCTTCGGCGGAGGCTTCATCCCGGAGCTCAAGGAGGGGCACTTCATCGTGCATATGTCGGCGGTGCCGGGTACGTCGCTCGACCAGTCGCTTCGGATCGGCGCCCGCGTCGCCGATGCGCTGCGGAGGCTGCCGGAGGTGCGCTCGGTCGCGCAGCGGGTCGGCCGCGCCGCGCTGGCGAGCGACACCTGGGGGACGCACTACAGCGAGTTCGAGGTGGACCTGAAGCCGCTCAACGGCGATGCCGCGGAGCAGGCGCAGGCAGATATACGCAAGGCCCTCTCCGGCTTCGTCGGGGTGAATTTCTCGGTCAAGACCTTCCTGACCGAGCGCATCGAGGAAACGCTGTCGGGCTACACCGCGTCGATGGCGGTGAACATCATCGGCAACGATCTCGACGTGCTGGACCGCAAGGCCCAGGAGGTCGCGCGGGTGCTGGGGCAGGTCCCCGGCGCCACCGATGTCCGCGTGCAGTCGCCGCCCGGGATGCCGCAGCTCACCATCCATCTCCGCAATCCCGACCTGGAGCGGTGGGGCCTGAACGCGGTTGATGTGCTCGACATCGTACGCGCCGCCTACCAGGGCGACATCGTCGGGCAAACCTATCAGGGAGGCGCGGTCTACAACGTCATCACCCTTCTCGACCCGGCCAGCCGCAACAGCGTCACGGACATCGGCAACCTTCCGCTGCGCACGTCCCAGGGCGCCTACGTGCTCTTGAAGCAGGTGGCCGACGTCTATGAGGCGACCGGGCGTTATCAGATCATGCACATGGGCGCACAGCGCCTGCAGACAGTGACGGCAAATGTCGCCGGCCGCGCCCTGACGACCTTTGTGCAGAGCGCCAAGGCCGCGATCGGCGCCCACGTGCAGCTCCCGATCGGGACCTACATCACGTTCGCCGGCGCCGCGGAGGCGCAGTCGCGGTCGCAGCACGACCTGATCTTGAACTCGCTGATCGCCGGCATCGGCATCGTGCTGCTGCTGTCGATCGTCACGCGCGGCTGGCGCAACCTCATGCTGGTGCTGGTCAACCTGCCTTTCGCGCTGGTCGGCGGTGTGCTCGCGGTGTTCGCGACCGGCGGCATGGTGACATTAGGCTCGATGGTCGGATTCGTGACGCTGTTCGGCATCACGCTGCGCAACTCGATCATGATGGTCTCGCACTACGAGCACCTGGTGGCGGTCGACGGGCTGCGCTGGGGGCCGGAGGCGGCGGTCACGGGTGCGGCCGACCGGCTCGTCCCCATTCTGATGACCTCGCTTGTCACCGCGCTCGGGCTGCTGCCGCTCGCCATCGGCATGAGCGACGCCGGGCGCGAAATCGAGGGACCGATGGCGGTCGTGATTCTCGGCGGCCTGCTCACGTCGATGGCGCTGAACCTGCTCGTGTTGCCGACGCTGGCGCTCCACTTCGGACGGTTCGAGCCGGCGCACGACGAATTCGGAACGGCACAGGCGGGGAGCTTGGTCCCTGGCGACGATTAGACGCTCATGGGCGAGGTTAGGCCCGTCGGGACCGGAACTCGGTACCGCCGAAGGAGAAGTGGACGGCAGCGCAGGATTGGGAATCCGTATAACCCTGTCCCGGACTGTCCAACGTCCCAATCCCTAGTTTGCCCTCAGCGGACGTCATGCGCGCCGCAGACCAAACCGAGGAGATCAGCCCATGAATACCAAGCTCACCGCCATGCTCGGCCTTGTCGGCCTGCTTGCCGTGGGTAGTAGCGTGGCACTAGCCGCCGACCATGACGAGGATCAGGAGGCCACGGCGCTGCAGGGCGCCAAAGTCTCTCTCACCCAGGCTATCGCCACCGCTGAACAGCAGACCAGCGGCCATGCCTTCGATGCCGGCGTGGACATCAAAGACGGCCAAACCCGCATCGCCGTCGAGACCAACGGCCCCAAGGGGGTCCAGACCGTTATCGTGGACGCCCAGAACGGCCAAGTTGTCGGCACCCACGCCGGCGGCGAGCAGGACTAGGGCTTGGGGCGGCGTGGCAGAGACATCCATGAAGGTCTTGCTGATTGAGGATGACCTGGAAACTGCCGCCTACGTTGCTCGGGGCCTGCGCGAGCACGGCCACGTGGTCGACATCGCCGCCACGGGCCAGGACGGCTTGTTCCTTGCCACTGGGGGCGGCCATAACGTGCTCGTTGTGGACCGGATGCTGCCCGGTCTCGACGGGCTCGGTCTTGTCCGGGCCTTGCGCGAAACCGGTGTGAAGGCGCCCGTGCTGTTCCTCACCGCCCTCGGCGGCGTCGGCGACCGGGTAAAGGGCCTGGAAGCGGGGGGAGACGACTACCTGGCCAAACCTTTCGCCTTCGCCGAGCTGCACGCCAGGCTGCAGGCGCTTGCCCGACGCCCGCCGCTTGCCGAGGTGCAGACCGTGCTGTGTGTCGCTGACTTGGAGATGGACCTGCTCAAGCGCAGCGTCACCCGAGCCGGTCAGCGCATCGAGCTGCAGCCGCGTGAGTTTCAGCTGCTCGAATGCCTCATGCGGAACGCCGAGCGCGTCGTGACGAGGACCATGCTGCTCGAGACGGTATGGGACTTTCACTTCGATCCCAGGACGAACATCGTCGAAACGCACATGAGCCGCTTGCGCGGCAAGCTGGCCCGGGAGGGCGCACCCGAGCTGATCTACACCGTACGCGGCGCAGGCTACGTCCTACGCGCGTCTCCCCAGGAAACGCCCGCCCAGAGTGCTCCTACTTAAGATGGCCCTCCCCAGGCTGCTGCGCACGGCGAGCTTCCGGCTCACGGCGCTTTATCTGCTGCTGTTCACAGCGTCCGCCGCGGTGCTGGGCGGAATCGTTTTCTTGGCGGCGCGCTCGGCACTGGAGCAACAGATGGCAGCCAGAATCGAAACCGAGATGGCCTTCCTGCGCGGGGAGTCCCGGGCGGGTGGATTGGACCATCTGCTGACAACGGTGCGGGCGCGCAATCGCGGCACCAGCGCGCTCGAATACCTGCTGCAAGGCCCGAGCGGGAGGCAACTGGCCGGCGGGATGCCCGTGGCTGCCGCCCTGCGGCCTGGCTGGGCAACCATCAAGGTATCCGATGCGCGGGAGGACGACGGTCGGCCGGAGCGGGTGCGCGTCCTGGTGTCGGATCTCGGCGGTGGCCTGCTGCTCGCGGTCGGCGACGACCTGAGCCGCATTACCGAGGTGGAGGAGGCAGTCGCGACCGCATTCCTGTGGACCGTCGGCCTTGCGGCATTGCTCGGCATCGGCGGCGGTGTCTTGCTCAGCCGGGCGTTCCTGGCCCGGGTGGACGCCATCGCTCGCACGGCGGAGGCGATCATCGGTGGCGACCTCACGCGCCGCATACCGGAGCGGGGGACGGGCGACGACCTGGACCGGCTCGCGGGGACCCTGAACCGGATGCTGGACCGCATCGCCGCCCTGATGGACAGCCTGCGCCAGGTCAGCAGCGACGTGGCGCACGACCTGCGCACGCCGCTGTCGCGCCTCTATCAACGCCTGGAGGACGCGCGGACGCACGCCCACTCGGTGATGGAGTACGAGGCGTTCGTCGAAGGCGCGATGCGCGAGGCGGACGGCTTGCTGGAGACGTTCTCGGCCCTGCTGCGCATCGCGCAGGTGGAGGGCGCCTCGCCACGCGCTGGGTTTCGCGAGGTGAACATTAGCGCCGTGGCCGAGTCCGTCGTCGATGCTTATCGGCCGGACGCAGAGGAGGCGGGCCACCTCCTCATCGCCGAGGTGGCGCCCGGCGTCATCATCAACGGCGACCAGGAGTTGCTGACGCAAGCAGTTGCCAATCTGGTGGAGAACGCGTTGCGCCACACGCCGGCAGGGACTCTGATCGGCGTTCGCCTGTCCCGGGATTGGGGGGCAGGCGATTGCTTGACCGTGGAGGACGATGGCCCCGGCGTGGGGGCGGAGGACCTGCCGCGCCTGGTGCACCGCTTCTACCGGGGCGAGCGTAGCCGCACGACGTCGGGCAATGGGCTGGGCCTCAGCCTGGTCGCCGCAGTAGCGGACCTGCATGGAGCGTCGCTGCTTTTGGAGGACGCCGCACCCGGTTTGCGCGCCACGCTGTGCTTTCCGCCGGTCAGCTAGAGCGGTGATGGCCGGTTCTGCCGTCACGAGCCCGATCCGTCACGCTTGGGATAGACTGCTGCCTCTCAGGCAGCTCGACCAGGATCGGAGCGACGCCGGAGCCACGAACGTTGTGCAGGTCATCGATCAGCAGCAGGTGCAGGCCGACCCCGCGCATCATCCTATAGGTTTCGGCGCGAAGCTGGGCGGTACTCTTCCGACGTCCCGCCGGTTGTCCGAGGATCGCACGGATCGCCGTCAGCAACTGCGGGATGCGGGGCCCGTTCGGCGCCTGGATCAACGCCACCGGGATCGCGGAGCGCCGCGCTCCGGCGTCCTCCGGCGGCAGCGTACGCGCGACGAAGCGCCGCGCGATTGCCGTCTTGCCGTTGTTCGGCATTCCCGCAACATACTGCCCGACATCAGCCCGGGGAAACCGCGCTGATCCACTACAAGCATCATCCGCGCTGCGGAACGCGGGTGACTGTCGCCAAGCGCTGGCGCCACCGCGATGGCTTGCATGTCGTGATCGAGCTGTGGCGCGTCAATCTGGACCGGCCATCATTCGTGTCGCGCACAGATCGGCCTTGACCCCCTTTTGCTCGCGCAAGTTCGCGGCGCTGGTCGCATGGTTGACATGTGGCTTGACGCCATGCCGGCCCGCCCGGCTCGCGGCCGACGGCAAGCGGACGCTCTACAGCCTGTCAGATCAGACGACGTGGAGATCGTCCAGCCGCTGCATGCGCTCGGGCTCGTCGGCGAGCGCAACAGCGTCGAGATCACGCGCGTCATGGCGGCGTGTTGGCGTATTTCCGCGCCCGTGACGCGCTGGAGCTGGTCTCTCCGGAAGACCTGATGGCGCGCCTGCGAGACGGGCTGGTGACCAAGCCGAAACTGCGGCCGGAGGACGAGTTCGCGCTCGGCCACGTGCCGGGCGCCCTGAACGTCCCGCTGGCGGCGCGGGAGCGGCGTCTTGCCGGGCTGCCCGCCGGGAAGGAGATCATCGCTTTCTGGCGGGGACCGTACCGCGTCCTCTCATTCGAGGCGGTCGCGGCCCCGCGGGCACGCGGCGACCGCGTACAGCGGGTTGGGGACGACTATCCCGAGTGGAGGCGACGGTGCTTCCGGTAGGGGCGGTGCCGAACGCTGCGAGTGCCGCGCCGTGATGCACGGCGGCATGGGGAAGCTGGGCGCTCTCATCGATGCAGCCCATGATTTCCCGTTCGTGACCGCCTGTTGACACACCTGGAGCCAGACGCCCGCAAACCTCCCTCCACCGATGCCCACCCAGCCTGCATTCATCCCATCCCCGGCTTTGCCATGCCGATCCGTCCGATGAACGGGCCGGCCACCAGCAGACTGTCACCGCTGCGCTTAAGCGGCAGTGCGGGCAGTGGGCGCGGCGCCGGCCCGAACACCACTCGAGCACCATGTTTGGGATCGAATTGGGATTGGTGGCACGGACACTGGAAGACCTGCTTGTCCGGGATCCACCCCGCCACCGTACATTGCGCATGGGTGCAGATCGCCGAGAATGCGATGATCCCTTCCGCCGCGTGCGGCTTGTCTTCTTCGCCGAGCACAGCCGGATCGAACCGGACCAGCAGCACTTGATTGAAGCGCGATCCGTCGTGCAGGGCTTTCGTCTCGAAATCCTGGGGCCAGGCGAGGGTCGGCGGGTCCCCGGCCTTGAGATCGGCGGGCTGGATGGTCTGACCTTTGCGCTCGCCCTCGAAGTACGCCAGCAGGTCGCCGGCTTTCGGCCGCGTGCTGCTCGCCGAATTGTCCTCGGCTTGTGCGCCGGCCGAGAGCATCGCGAGCGTCGCGGCCATGCCGGCACACAGAACGCAGCGTCGGTCGGGATCCGTCGCCTGATCGCGGGCGTTCGATTGCTCTGTCAAGGTATGTAAGCCATCCTGAACGATGCGCGACATGCCCGCTCCCATCCTGAAAACCTCAGCACAGCCGGAGGGAGGGGCGGGGGAATCGTCTTTCATGCAATACCAGCCGAGCCCAGTCCGAAGCGGCCCTTGCCTTCCCATCGCATTTTCCACGCTTGCCCGGGAGCTTGGTGACGCCAAGCCGCTCCGAGCAGCCGAGTGTCGCCAAGCGCTGTGTCCTGCTATTCGTTGCGCTTACTCGCGGAGAGGTTTTCGAGCCGCAGGAGGAGAACGACAGGGTTAGCGTCGAGATAGAGGGCGAGCCCACCAACAAGGGCTGTCCTGCTCATAACCTCGCCATCACCGCGCTTGAGGTAGATCTCCTTGATGCGCTGGGTATCCAAGGCGGTCAGGCCGACGACTGCGATCACCGCCATCACCGAGAGCGCGAATTGCACCGCTGTCGAAGCCAGGAAGATATGGACGATGCCCGCAAGCACCACACCCACGACACCCATTCCGAGGAAATGCTTTGATTTCGACAGATCGGTTCTGGTCACGTATCCGTACACGCTCGTCACGGAGAAGGTTCCGGCGGCGATGAAGGACAGAGGAGCGAGGCTCGTTCCGGTGTAGACCAGGGAGATGCAGCCGAACGTAAAGCCCGTTAGCGCCGAACAGGTCCAAGCGGTTGCGTGTGCGGCGGAGAGACTCAGGTCGTCGATGCTTAGCCAAAGAAGCATGACCAGCGCCAAGGGCGCCAGCAGGAGTAGCCACAGGAAAGGCATGAAGAAGGGGGGCGTCAAATTGACCATCGCGGCGTGGAACCCGGAATACGTCACGACGTAGGCGGCAAGCCCAGTTACCGCCAGACCGCACGCCACGTAGTCGTAGACCTCGAGCATATACCGGTGCAGCCCCAGATCGGTCTCGCCCGGGTGCCGTCGCGCGGCAAACGGGATCATTCGGAATCTTGGCAACCATGAGCCGTGCAGATGGTACTTCATGGACACCCCCTTCGAAGACCATGATAGAAGGGAAGGGTCCTCGAACACGGCTGGTGCGCGGGAACGGCGGGACAGTGATCAGTAGGAAGTGCGAAAGCGCACGACGACGGCCATGATCGCGGCGCCCGTCGCCGTTGAGCATCTTCGCGGACGCTGTGCCGGTCGCTGTTCGCGAGGCTGCGGAGTTTCGTCCGACGCGATTTGGGAGATCCGGCTGGCCGGAGGGCTGCTCTTGGAAATCCCGCTTGCTCCGCTGATGCAGAAAGACGGCAAGCCCTTAGCGCGTGCTGACCGTTGCTTGGGATCTGCTTGGAGACTTGATGGCCAGTATCCATCGTCGTCTTCCTCCATAGATGACGATAGGCCCTCGCGCAACGGCAGGTCAAGGCGAGTTCTTCAACTTCTTTTTCTGATAACCGCCTTCCTCAGCCATGCATCTGGAGTTGATGACCTTTCCCCATCTTCAACGATCGGTAGCTGCTGCGATCCGCCGAGGGACATCAAGGCGAACACCTCGGCCTGAAACGAAGTTGTCGCTTCTGGTGAGCATGGCGACGTCGTCGGAGGATCGTCGATCTGCAGATCAGCGAATCCGCGGCAGTTCCTCGAAGGTGTGAAAGGGCGGCGGCGAGGACAATGTCCATTCCAACGTCGTGGCGCCCTCGCCCCAGAACTCCGAATATTGCCGGCCAGACATCTTGCCAATCCAGTAATAGAAACCGGCGAAGATACCGAACACGAAGCCGAGTGACAGCACGTAATGAAAATGCGCCACGACATAATACGTATTGTGCACGATCTGGCCGATGCCGGCACTGGCGAGGACCACGCCGGTGACGCCGCCAATCGTAAACACGAAGATGAACCCGATCGCCCACAGCATCGGTACTCTGAATTCGATCGACCCGCCCCACATGGTGGCGATCCAGGAGAAGATCTTGATGCCCGTCGGCACCGCAATGACCATCGTCGCCGCCATAAAGTACGCGCGCGTACCAACGTCGATTCCGGAGACAAACATGTGGTGCGCCCATACGACCGAGCCGATGAAGCCGATCGCGATCATCGCATAGACCATCCCGAGATAGCCAAACACCGGCTTCTTGCTGAAGGTCGAGACGACGTGGCTGACCATGCCGAAGGCCGGCAGGATCATGATGTAGACTTCAGGGTGACCGAAGAACCAGAACAGGTGCTGGAATAGCACCGGATCGCCGCCGCCCGCTGGATCAAAGAATGAGGTGCCAAAGTTGCGGTCGGATATCTGCATGGTCACCGCGGCGGCCAGCACCGGCACCGCCAGCAGCAGTAGGAACGCGGTCACCAACTCGGACCAGACGAAGAGCGGCATCTTGTGTAGCGTCATGCCGGGAGCGCGCATGTTGAAGATCGTGGTGATGAAGTTGATCGCGCCGAGCAGCGAGCTGGCGCCGGCCAGATGCAGCGCGAACAGCGTGAAATCCATCCCCGGCCCAGGCTCGTAGGTCATGTTCGAAAGCGGCGGATAGAGCGACCAGCCAGTGCCGGACTCGCCCAGCAGCAACCCGGTGAGAAGCATGCCGAGGGCCGGGGGCAACAGCCAGAAACTGAGATTGTTCAGCCGCGGAAAGGCCATGTCCGGCGCACCGATCATCAGCGGGATGAACCAATTGCCGAAGCCGCCGATCAAGGCCGGCATGATGGTCATGAAGATCATGATCAGGCCGTGGCTGGTGACGAGCGTGTCCCGCTCCTGGCCGTTGGCGACCAACGTGTTACCCGGATGCTGCAGTTGTGCCCGCATGATCTCCGAAAGGATGCCGCCGACCACGCCGGACAGCACGGCGAAGCACTGCCGATGTCCTTGTGGTTGGTGCTGAATAGCCACCGCGTCGCGAAGCCGGGCCCGTGGTCGTGGTGGGCATGCGCGTGGTCGTGGGTGGTTATCGACATCTCTACGCCTCATCACCGCACGGCCTGCCTCAGTCGTGCGCTTCTTGTGTCGCGGCGACAGGTTGCGGGTTACTCGGCCGGTGGTTCCTTAATCGTCTTTCTTGCTCCCCTGCGCGGCCGCGAGTGGTTTCGGGCGAGCCGGCCGTCGCCTGGCTCCGCCACAGGAGTCTCCGCCCCATCGTGGTACGACCCAGGATCAGCATCCACTGCGGCTGACGCCGGAAATCTCGCTTACGGGTTTCCATCGCTGGAGGGTCAATCGGGCTGAGCGGGACGTGCCTGCTCTAATTGGGCAGGGCGGGCTGCTCCCGGCTTTGTGGCTATTGCAGTTCTTCTCGGCGGGTTTGCGACTGCCCCGCGTCAGGCGCCCAGCATCATCCTCACCGAACAACCAGGGCCGATTCCGACATTGTGAGCCGGACCATGTGTACATACCAACCGGCTCCCGTGCGTTCGGCCCGGTAATCTGTCCAGAAATCACTTGCGATCCTTCGGGCAGGATGAGGACTATGAGGTCAGTTATGGCTCCCACGCGCCGCTACGTGCCGCTGCTATGCATGTGCTGCCAGGGCAGGCTCGATCCAGGTTGGCTGCCCAGGGGGAAGTGTCGTGTTTGGGATACGGGGGAACCCTTGAGCGGTCACTGGGAGGCGCCTTTGCGGTCACCGGCCTACAGGGCGGGACGAGGGTCAATGGGCCGTTTGATCCGAGGGCAGACGGACAATCCTTCAGGCAAAAGAGGCCGGCCGGACCGACGCGCCCGCGGCATGGCGATTCTGGTCTTCACTGCGACGTTCGCCAGCTTCAGCAGCGCCAGGGCGACCGGTGACCCGGCGCGCGGCGCCAAGGAGTTCGGCGTCTGTGCCGCGTGCCACTCGCTGAACCCCGAGCTCAACAAGACCGGGCCGAGCCTGGCGACCGTCTGGGGCCGAAAAGCAGGGGGCCTCCCGAGCTTTGGCCGCTACTCGCCAGCCCTTAAGGGATCCGGGGCGGTATGGAACGAAGCGAGCCTGGACGGCTGGCTGATCAATCCGGCCGGGTACATCCCGAACAACAATATGACCTTTCCAGGCATCCCGGACGCAAAGGTCCGCACGGACATTATCGCCTTCCTGAAGGCGGTGGGCGAGACCGGGCGCGGCGGCCCGCCGGTCGACATTCCGGCCGCCTACACTGCGACACCGCTCAATCTGAGAGAGCTAAAGCCCGACCAAGAGGTCACCGCGATCCGGTCCTGCCGCGACTCTTACTTCGTGGCGACGGCAGACGGACGAATCCGCCCATTCTGGGACGAGAGCCTGCGGTTCGAGACCGATGCGAGCCCGTTGGGGCCGTTTCCCGGCAAGCCGGCGATCCTCCCGTCCGGCATGCTGGGCGATCGCGCCGCGGTGATTTTCGCACAACCGTCCGAAATCAGCTCGTTCATCAGGCAGAAATGCTGAACTTGCTCCGGTATCGGCAACCCTGGATCGCGGCCGGCGGCGCCATGAAAGGCATCGCGCCAACGACTGTACGCCCCGTTCCGCGCCGCGCCGGGATCGGCATGAACAAAAGTTTCAACCGCGTTCACCCTGACGTCATCGGCTGACGGCGCAAGGTGTTGCAGCCGACCGGGAGTTGATCCGGGTGGCGCGAGGAGTATATGTGAGGGGATGTTGCGCAAGCTGCGTTCTATTGCTGTGGTGATCGCCATAGCCCTGGGGCTCATTGCCCAGGGGATGGGGATGCCTGCCATGGCGAGCGGCGGTGCGAACATAGCAAAAAGCGACTGTCAGCTGATGCAGAGCAAGTGCCTCGGGTCGGGCATGGATCAGCATCTTGGTATGCAGAGCTGTCAGTTGCCCTGCGTTGCTCCTGCGGCACTGCCCCGGCCGACCTTCGTTGCCGTCCCGGTCGTCTGGACCGAGCCGGAGTTTGCGGCGAGTGCCAGCGGGCTTCCGCCCGGGCTGAACCCGACGCCCGATCCTTTCCCACCCAGGTTCCTCATCCTCGCGTAACCGCCGCTCTGCACGAGCGGATGGCAACGGTGTGCGACCGCTGATTAGCGGGAGCCGCCGGATGTTCGACGAGGAGTCCCTTCAGGCAGACCGCTGCGGGCCGGCGCTTGCCGAGGCCGTTCACCCTCGCGAGGGACGAAGCGGGCCAGCCTGAACCGTTCCAGCCGGCCGCGGAAGGGCCGGCGGATGGGAACGACGGATAGGAAAGGATCACAGATGAACACACTCCCGGCACGTTCGTGCTGCCAAGGAGCATCGGGTACATCTTCGACCGGCTCCCGGTGGAGCAGCTATCTGCCGACTTGGCTGCGAGGCAGTCGGGGTATCACTCTCGGTGCGGTGGCCCTCGCGGTCGGCGGCGCGGCGCTTGGATGGCCGTGGCTCGTCGCCCTCGGCGTCGCCCCTATTCTTCTCTCGCTCGCGCCCTGCGCGGTGATGTGCGCGCTCGGCCTCTGCATGATGGGGAAGGGCTCGAAGTCGACCGCGTCGCAGGACGCCACGACGCAGGCGGCCAACTCGAACGTCGCGCCGGCACTGCTCAACGATGAGTCCGAGCTCGTGCTGTCGTCGCAATCGGTTCCGGAGCGTCAACACGCGCTGCCGTTCTGACCGGTCCGGCCTGGACCGACTCAATTCTCACAAGGAGCCTCAGATGTACGGAAAACTGACTCGAGTTCTGGCGGCCGCGATCCTGACGATCGGGGTTGCCTCCACCACTGCCGCCCTTGCCCAAACCAATGCACCCGCTGCTCCGCCACAGCAGGCCCCCAGCCCGATGCAAGGCCAGGGGATGCAGGACCAGGGAATGATGGGTGGCCAAGGCACGGCGAACGGCCAAGGCATGATGGGCGGCGGCGGCAACATGATGGAGATGATGGGCGCCATGACCCGGATGGCGAACACCTGCAACAGCATGATGGAGAGCGCGAAACACGGCGCGAAAGCGCCCGCCAAGCCGTCAACCGGCCCGTCGCACGGCTGACGACAGCGATCGCCGGAGGGGCAGGACCGTAGCCGGTTCTGCCCCGTCGGTGCCAACAGAGGAAGGCCGAAGTGGCAAGCATTCGACTTGGCAAGCTGAACCGTCGCCAACTCTTCACCCTTGGCGCAGGTGTCGCGACCGCCTCGCTGTTGGACCCGGCCGACGCGCCGGCAGCGCAGGCGGCGGCGGGCTCGAGTGGCGCTATCCGGCAACTCACGGCTGCTCCGTCAGAGGCGGCGCTGCGCGGCGGCGAAGCTCGCCCGACCAAGGTTTGGAGCTACAACGGCAGCGAGCCCGGGCCCGTGCTCCGAGTGCGTCAGGGCGCGCCCCTGCGCGCGCTGGTGAGAAACGGTCTGGCCGAAGGGACCACCGTGCATTGGCACGGCATCCGGCTGCCGAATGCGATGGATGGCGTGCCTGGCCTGACACAGTCTCCGATCGCCCCGGGCGGGACCTTCGAATATACCTTCACACCGCCCGATGCCGGCACCTTTTGGTACCATTCCCACGCGGACAGCGCCGTCCAGCTAGGCCGCGGCCTGGCCGGCGCGCTGATCGTCGAAGAATCCGACCCACCTTCTTTCGACCGAGATCTGCTCTGGGTGATCCAGGATTGGCGGCTCATGCAGGATGGGCAGATAGCGCCCGGCTTCGCCAATCCCATGGAAGAAGGGATGTCTGGCCGGGTCGGCAACACCGTCACGATCAACGGCCGGGTTCCGGAGGCCGTGCAGGTTCGCGCCGGGGAACGGCTGCGTCTCCGCCTGCTCAATGCGGCGAGCGCGCGCATCATGTCGCTCCGCTTCGAGGGACACCGGCCAACCGTCATCGCTCTTGATGGCCAACCCTGTGAGCCGCACGAACCGGCGAACGAACGGATCCTCCTTGGCCCTGCCATGCGGGTCGACATCGTGTTGGACGCGCTGGGTGATCCCGGCCGCAGTTACCCGGTCATTGACGATTTCTACGACCGCCTATCCTACACCCTGCTTCAGCTCGTCTACGACACCGCGCCCGCACGGCGCGCACATTCCTCGGCGGCACCCCTTCGCCTGCCGGCCAACCCGGTGCCGCGACCGGATTTGGCATCAGCCGTATGGCATGAGCTCCGCCTGCAGGGCGGCATGATGGGCGGCACGGGGATGGGCACGATGGCAGGCATGGGCGCGGGTGCCGCGATCTGGGCGATCAACGGCGTGTCGATGACCGGCGATGGTTCGGGCGACATGACGCCGCTCTTCACGGTGCAGCGCGGGCGGAGCTGCATTCTCGATCTGCGGAACGAAACGGCCTGGTGGCATCCGATGCATCTGCATGGCCACAGTTTTCATGTGATCAGCCGCGATGGCGTTGCGGCGCCACACGACGAATGGAGTGACACGGTGCTGGTTCGCCCGCGCGAGACGGTGCGCGTCGCCTTCGTGGCGGACAACCCGGGTGATTGGATGCTGCACTGCCATGTCATGGATCACCAGGTCGCTGGCCTGATGACCACGATACGCGTCGCGTGAACTCGGGAGGTTTCTCGTGAACAGCAGCATGCCGCGCCGTCGCCTCGTCACGCTCGCGGGGGTCGTTCTTTTGGGGCCCGAACTCGCGCAGGCGCGCTCTTTCGCGACGTTCGAACACAAGTTCGAGCAGCAAGAGCAGTTCTTCCAGCCAATGGACGGACCGGCACCACCATTCAAGCTAGACGACCCTAGCGGCCACGCAATTGGATTGACTGACCTGCGCGGCAAGATCGTCGTCCTGAACTTCATCTACACGAGTTGTCCTGATGTCTGCCCGTTGGAAAGCGAGCGGATCGCGCAGATCCAGCAGATGATCAAGCCGACCGCGTTGCAGAACCGGGTGCGGTTCATCAGCGTCACCGCAGATCCGGTCCGGGACACCTTTGACGTGATGAAAGCCTATGGCGCGCTGCACGGGCTGGACCCGGTGAACTGGACGTTCCTGACGAGTGGCGCGGACCATCCTGACGCCGCGATCACGCTGTCGCAGCGCTACCACAATCGCTTCCAGAAAGAAGCCGATGGCAGCTTCACGCACGGCGTCGTGTTCCACGTGATCGATGCAGAAGGCCGCTGGCGCGGCAACTTCCACGGACTCGACTGGCAGCCCGCGAACCTCCTCATGTTTCTCAGCGCGTTGGTGGACCAGGAGCACGAGACCGACAGCCCGTCAGCGCCGTCGCTTTGGCAACAAATCAAGCATCTGTTCTGAAGGAGGAAGCATCATGTCCTACCCCGTCCGACCATCGCCACCCCGGAAGCTGTCCTCCGCCCCTCCACGCAAGCGCCTATTGGGGAGGCGCGGTCTGCTGTTGGGCACGGCGGTGATCATTCCGGTCGGGGTTATCGGGATCTGGGAGTCCCGTCCTGGCAACGCGGCCTCGACCACGGCGACCCTCTACAAAAACCCACAATGCAGCTGCTGTGAGAGCTACGCGTCCTATCTCGGTGATCACGGCTTCGACGTGAAGGTCATCCCTAGCAACGATCTCGAGCTGATCAATCAGCAGCATGGGGTGCCGACGGCACTCGATGGATGCCACACCACCGTAACGGCAGGGTATGTCGTTATCGGCCACATCCCGGTTGAGGTCGTTCAGCGCCTGCTAAAGGAAAAACCGGATATCACCGGTATCTCCCTGCCAGGTATGCCGTCCGGCACACCTGGCATGGACGGCCCGAAGCAAGGACCGTTGACGATCTACGCGTTCGGCAAGTCGGGGCAATCGGTGTTCGCGACCGTGTAGCGTCCGGGAGCCCGTATCATGTCAGACGATCCCAATCCAGCATTGCCCGGACCCGCCGGCTGCGCGCGGATTGCCGGTCGGCCGGGTTACTTACGCAAGCGCCTGCTCCTCTTGGTGCCATTCGTCGGAGTCTTGGCATTCGGGATCGCATTCTACTTCATGCTTGGACGCAATCCCCATCTGGTTCCATCGGTGCTCATCGGCCGACCCGTGCCGCAATTCAACCTTCCGCCGGTGCAGGGCCGGCATGTCGGCCTGTCATCGGCTGATCTGCGCGGGGATGTGTCCTTGGTGAACGTGTTCGCCTCCTGGTGCGTCGCCTGCCGGGCGGAGCACCCGCTGCTCGTGCAGCTTCAGCAGAGCGGAATCGTAACAGTGGACGGCCTGGATTACAAGGACCCGCCCGACGACGCGGCCAAGTGGCTTGACACCATGGGCGACCCTTATACGCGCACCGGCGCTGACATCAGTGGTCGGGTGGCGATCGATTGGGGCGTCTACGGGGTTCCGGAAACCTACGTGGTCGACCCTCAGGGGCGCATCGCCTTCAAGCAGATCGGTCCGATTACGCCGGAGATCCTCGACCAAACGATCCTGCCGCTCGTTAATAGGCTTCGAGGACGGAGTCGCGAACATGCTCGCTAATTCTCGACGGTGGGCAGCGTGACGTTCGGTGTAAATCGATCGGCGCGGAGCCTCAGGCTGATTGGCGCCGCGCTGGCTATCTCGGTGGCGGTTGTGGTGGCTCTCCTTCTATGGAATGCAGCCAGCACCACTTCAGCACCGACCCTCGTCGCAACCAACTCGGCCCTCGGACCACCTGACGGAAACGGGGGTGCTGTCTCGCTCGACTTTGCCTTCCTTGACGCGCCTCGTCCGCTGCCGACCGTCCGGTTTATCGACGGCACTGGCCGAAACCGGTCCCTGGCGGATCTTCGGGGTCATCCTCTCATCCTGAACATCTGGGCCACCTGGTGCGTGCCTTGCCGCAAGGAGATGCCGACGCTCGACCGACTGCAGGCGACGCTCAAGGGCTCGGATGCGCTCGTCGTGCCGCTCTCGATCGACAGCAAGGGGCTTCCGGCCGTCGAAGCGTTCTACCGGGAGATCGGCATCACATCCCTTGGCACCTACGTCAACCAATCCGGCGATGCGACGCATCTGCTCGAAGTCGTCGGCATTCCGACGACGTTGCTGGTCGATCGAAACGGTCGGGAGATTGGACGGAAGATCGGACCGGCCGATTGGGACAGCCCGGACATGGTGGCGCTGATCCGCAGCCGCCTAAACCCGCAGGCTGCGGGCGCAAAAGATGCTCATCGCCAATGATGGGGATCACAGCGTTCGGCGCTCTGACGAGCTTCGCGGCAGGGACCATCTCCTTCCTGTCGCCCTGCGTGCTGCCGCTCGTGCCCGGCTACGTCTCCTACGTCACCGGCCAGTCGCTCCAGGAATCGGTCCCCGTCGCGGCGCGGCTTGCGGCATTCGGGGTCAGCATCTTCTTCGTGCTCGGCTTCTCAACGGTGTTCATCATTCTCGGCGAGAGCGCCACTGCCGTGGGACAGTTGCTTCAGGCGTACCGCTACGAGACGAATCTGATCGGCGGAGCCATCGTAATCATCTTCGGCCTGCTGATGCTGGGAATTGGCGGGCTGCTGTGGCTGCAGCGGGATCTTCGCTTCCATCTCAGCTGGCCGGGCGGGCGCCCGCTCGCAGCATACCTCCTCGGGGTGGCGTTCGCGTTCGGTTGGACCCCATGCATCGGGCCGGTGCTTGGAACGATTCTCACGATCGGCGCGACATCCGCCACGGTGCCTCGGGGCGTTCTTCTCTTGAGCCTGTACTCGGCCGGCCTCGCCGTCCCGTTTCTCGCAACCAGCCTGCTGATGGACCGTTTGGTCCTGCGGCTGCGGCGGTTGCGCCGCGCAGGCCGCTATCTGCAGATGGGCGCGGGCGTCGTGATGGTCGGCATCGGAACGGCGATGGCGACGGATCAGTTGTCCGTCTTTTCCTACTGGCTGCTCGACACGTTTCCCACGCTGGCGCGGATCGGGTGATGCACAGGACGAGCAGGAATCGCTGGAGAGTGCTACGAGCGGCTCTCAACTCCGCCGGACGCGATCTCGTGGACCGCGTCTATTCCAACGGCGCCGACAGGTTGGCGCTGTTCGGTGAGCAAGCGGCGATGCCGCACGAGGTCACGACGGAGACGTTCTGCGGGCGGCACGACAACCCGGCACCCTTCGGAAACCGCAATCACCGATCGACGCTGCTCGGCCTCATCGAGTTGACGCCCCCGGGCGGAACCCGGGGCGGGCTGCACCGCTCAGCCTTGGCAGCCAACTCATACCGGCTGCCAGACAAGGACATGCCGACGGCTCTGCATTTCCTGCGGACAGGCCGTTCACGATGAAATGCGCTCGCTCCGACGGTCCTTCAGGGGCAGGCCTTTTTCCCGCTGAATGGCTGGGAGCGGAACGTCTGCACGCCACGCCGCGCGGCGCATGTCGGGCGACCTCGCGAGCCTGCGAGTCAGCTGGCATGGGGGGATTCAGTTTGTGAGGCGGCGTTTTGGTTTCTAGCGGGTCTGACCTTGAACGGCTTCATGCCGGAACCGGTCGAGGTGTTGACGGAACGTGCAACAGCAAGGAGCACTGAAATGGCACTACAGCTTGGAGACACCGTCCCGGATTTCGAGGCCAACACAACTGCGGGACACTTGCGATTCCATGACTGGCTCGGATCCTCGTGGGGCGTCCTTTTCTCTCATCCAAAGGACTTCACGCCGGTCTGCACGACCGAACTGGGCGACGTGGCGCGTCTGAAGCCGGAGTTCGACAAGCGCGATGTCAAGGTCGTTGGCCTCTCGGTCGATCCACTGTCTGACCATGAGGCCTGGGCTGGCGACATCGCCGAGACGCAAGGGCACGCCCTGAACTTTCCGCTCGCAGCCGATCCGGATCGCGCGATCGCCGATCTCTACGGGATGATCCACCCGAATGCCAGCGATACCGTGACGGTGCGGTCGGTGTTCGTGATCGGTCCGGACAAGAAGCTGAAACTGACGATCACCTATCCAGCAAGCACCGGCCGGAACTTCGCGGAGCTCCTGCGGGTCATCGATTCGCTTCAGCTAACCGCCAAGCACAGTGTCGCCACACCCGTGAACTGGGTGGACGGCGATGACGTCATCATCATGCCGTCTGTGACCGATGAGCAGGCCAAGCTCAAATTCCCGAGCGGGTGGAAGACGTTGAAGCCGTATTTGCGGGTCGTGGCGCAGCCCCGGGAATAGGCCCACGCTAACTCTGGACGTGCTCGGCACGACGCCACCGCCGGCCCGCGCCGAGCACGACCCATCTCACGCTTCGGAAGGGCAAGCCACATGGACATCGACACCATCGATACGCAGTACCAGCAGCTGCAGTCACAAGCGCAATCGACGATCGAGGAGGTGCGGAACCTGGCCGGTAAGCTCCAAGGGGCGGCCCAAGCCGGGAACCAGGACGCCCGGGAATGGCTGCTTGATCTGAATTCCGTCACCCTGTCGATACAGGCGGAGCAGAATCAGGTCGCGCTGCTGCTGCAAGCACTGCATGGGTTCATTGCAAACCAGACGCCGCCGGCACCGCAGCAATCGCCGGCCGCCCCCTGGGCCCAACAGCCGCCCCCGCCGACGCCGGTGCCGGCGATGGGTATGTCCGGTTATGGGCAGCCGCAGCAGGGCGGCATGGTGGGGAGCTTTCTGAACTCGGGGTTTGGCCGCGCGATCACGCTAGGCGCCGGATTCGGGATCGGGGACGACCTGATCAACAAGATCTTCTGACCAGTAGCCGTGGCCACAGCCCGGTCTTGTTCTGTAACGGGCCCCGACGGCGCGTGTCGAACCGATCGGGGCCGACCCGTTCATGACGAAATGCCGCGAGGCCGGTCATGACAAGGCTGAGGCCGCGGCAGCACCGATCCGCGCAGAAGGAAGACCCAAATTGAGGCGGATCACTCTGACCGAGAACTGGCCGTTGCTGCTGGGCGCTTTTGGTTGGGCCGCCATGCTGGCGATCGCGTCGGCGCTGCCACACGGGTCGAGTATCTTTGAGCGCAACCCCTGGGCCGCTTGGCAGCTCACGCCCGCTGTCTCGGTGCCGCTGCTGCTGGCGGGTGCACTCTATGTGGCGGGCGCCTGGCGTGGGCCAGGGAGACAGGGGGCGGGCGGGCGACATGCGGCCTTCGCCGCCGGCCTGCTGACGATCTTCATCGCGTTGCAGTCACCGATCGAAGGCCTCGCCGATCACTCGCTGGCGGTACACGAGGTCGAGCATATGCTGCTGCGGACAGTCGGGCCGATGCTGCTGGTGTTGGCTGACCCGCAAGCACGCCTGCTGCGCGGCCTGCCGGCCTGGCTGCGTCGCGGCCTCGTGGCGCCGAGCTTCTCCGCGCGCGCGGTACGACTGCCCTTCGGGATTCTGGCCAAGCCGGTTGTTGCGACGGCGCTGTTCGTCGGGGTCGGTGCGTTCTGGATGCTGCCGCGTTATCACGATCTGGCGCTCGCGGACGACCGGGTGCATTGGCTCATGCATATCAGCCTGATTGTCACCGGACTTCTGTTCTTCGTCCGTCTTCTCGACCCGCGGCATCCACCATACGGACCCTCGCTCGCCGCCCGGCTCTTGATGTGCTGGTTCGCGGTGATCACCACCATCTTGATCGGCTTCGCCGTCACCTTCAGTCCGCACGTGCTCTACCCGGGGTATCAGAGTTCCGGGCTACTCTGGGGCGTCAGCCCGCGGCTGAACGAGATCTATGGTGGACAGACCGGTTGGATCCCGGGCTCCATGATGTTGATCGTCGCGCTCCTCGCGACGGTCTATCGCTGGGCTCGGCAGGAGGACCGAGATGCCGATCGCCGATCAAGGGATGCCGATCGCGTTGTGGTTGGCGGAGCCGAGTTTGCGGCGACGCAGCGCCCGCGCAATCGCGCCCTCGCTCTTGGTCTGATCGGTTTCGCCGTAATGGTGCTCGGCTTGGCGTTCGGCAGCGTCCTTGTGTATGAGGCAAGCCCGCACCACGGATTCCCGCCTCTGCAGCGGGGCGGCCACCATGTCGCTGGATGACGGCTTCGCAACGATTGCGCGCCGCAATTGCGCGAAGCGCGGATGCGCTTTGGCCGAGATTCGGGTCGAGTGGTGTCATGGAAAAACTGCTGCGTGCGAGCGGCCGGCAGCGGCGAGCGAATCACCCTGTGGGCAAGCGGCCTTGGCATGGCTTCGTCTCAGCCGTTGTGTTCGCGCGGCGTATTGCCGCAATCCACGGGGCGCATGGGCGAGGACAGTGCCTTGATGCGCAGAGCTGTCGCCCGCCGAGGTTCTCTGGACCCGGTTTGGCATGCGGAGGAACCGGTGCTTTGCGATGCAGCTTGGGCACGTGGGCGCCGATTTCGAACCCGGCGCGTTCCAATGCCCTTGTGACCGGTGGTCGAGGCCTTCTACGAGCTACACACCGGCAGCGTCCAATACGTTGTTTCGGATCCGCGAACACGCGGCTGTGCGATTATCGACCCTGTGCTGGACTACGACGAGAAAGCCGGAGCGACGGCGACTTTCTCGGCAGATGCGTTGCTCGCGTACGTGCAGGAGGAGAAGCTGCGGGTCGAGTGGATCCTGGACACGCATCCACATGCCGATCACCTTTCTGCGATGGCGTACCTGAAAGACAGGACGGGGGCGCCGACCGCAATTGGGGCTAAGATCGTCGAAGTCCAAAAGCTGTGGAAGGATGTCTACAACCTGCCCGAGACGTTCCCGACCGACGGGTCGCAATGGGACCGACTATTCTGCGATGCCGACAGCTTCCGGATCGGTGAGTTGCCGGCAGCGGTGCTGTTCTCTCCAGGCCATACATTGGCATCCGTCACGTACCTGGTCGGCGATGCAGCGTTCGTCCATGACACGCTGTTCATGCCGGATGGGGGAACTGCGAGGGCCGACTTCCCGGGCGGTGACGCCCGGGCGCTCTGGCACAGCATCCAGCGCATCCTGAGCCTCCCCGGGCAGACGCGCTTGTTCACCGGCCACGACTATCGCCCCGGTGGTCGAGAACCCGCATGGGAGAGCACCGCGGCCGATCAGAGAGCCGCGAATGTTCACCTTTTGGCGGCCCCGAATGAGGCCGCCTTCGTCGCATTCCGCGAGGCGCGTGACAGAGAACTGCCGATGCCCCGACTGATCCTGCATGCAATGCAGGTGAACATCGCGGCGGGCCGACTGCCGGCTCCCGAAGCGAACGGCCGAAACTATCTGAAGATACCAATCGATGCCTTAGACCACCCGACATGGGGCAATGACTCCGATGCTTGATGTGCTTATCGTCGGCGCCGGCCCGGCCGGCCTCAGTGCCACACTGATCCTGGGACGATGCCGCCGGCGCGTCCTCGCGTGCGACCGTGGAGGTCAACGCAATGGTTGGTCTCATTGTCTAAACGGGTTTCCGACGCGCGATGGGATTGATCCGGCGGAGTTCAGGCGGACTACCCGCGCTCAGCTTGCCCGATATGAGACGGTCGAGGTCCGCGATGTTGAGGTTGCGCAAATCGCACGGGCGAAGGTCAGTTCGTCGCGGTGTTGGCCGACGGGGCCCGGGTTACCTCGCGAAAGCTGCTGCTAGCGACCGGCGTACTCGATGAACTGCCGCCAATCGCGAATTTCGAGGCGTTCTACGGCCGCAGTGCCTTCCACTGCCCTTATTGCGATGGTTGGGAGTGGCGCGATCAGCCATTGGCGATCTATGGCCGCGGCGAACGCGGCAAGGGAATGGCGTTGGAGCTGACGGGCTGGAGCCGGGATCTCATTCTATGCATTGACGGTTCCGCCGAACTCTCGCCACATGATCTGGAACGGCTGACCCACAACGGGATCGGCCTGCGGGAAACGCGGATCGCGCGGCTGGAGGGGGCTGACGGCATGCTCTCAGGCATCCGGTTCGAAACCGGCGAGGTCCTCCCGCGCCGCGCCCTGTTCTTCAACTGCGGCGAGCACCAGGCGTCTGACCTCGCGCACATGCTGGGCTGTGCACTGACACGGAAGGGCAGCATCGAGACTTCCAGCTACGAGCAGACCGTCATCCCTGGCATGTACGTGGCGGGCGATGCGTCCCGCCACGTACAGCTTTCGGTCGTAGCTGCCGCTGAAGGAGCCATGGCAGCATTCGCCATCAACACTGAGCTGCTGAAGGACGGTTTGCGATGAAGCGGCGCATACACCGGCTCCGGTCGGATCGCGCGCGGTCCCGGGGGACAAGACCAGAGTCCCCTGACCGACGAGGCGGCATGATGGCACCCATCTGCCTAATACCCGCACGGCCGCGGCTTCCGCGTGTTGGCCGTGACGGCCGCGTCCGCGAAGCGTCGCCCCATCACGACGTCAGTCACAGCATCCCATCTTGACCTTCCAGCGGGGGAAACTCCCATGTCTCGTGAAGGCGTCTTGATCACGACGTTTGGTCACGGGGATCGTTGAGGAGCGACTGCAGATGAACACCATAGAAACCGCTGTGCCGTCTTCGACTCCGGAGAAAATGTCTGGGCGCCATGGCTCGGCTTCGAGTGGTGGCAGTGGGTGGCTGGCGAAGCGGCGCGGGCTGATCATCGCTGGACTCTTCATTGTGGCTGCGGCGGCGTTCGCTGTAAGTCAGAACTGGATCGCGTTCGCGACCCTGTTGCCCCTGCTTTTTGTCCTACCCTGCGCCGCGATGATGGTGATGTGCATGAAAGGCATGGGCAACGGGCAACAGCCAAATGCCAACCAAGACCAGAGCGCCGGAAGCTCCGATTCGCTCGGTGATACCCGGAAGTGATCATTTCGGGATCACGAAACATGAAAACGGGTCGAAAGAGGGGCGCCGGCCGATCGCCATTGTCCGGGATCACCATGTGTCTCGTGCCCAGTCTGGAGCAGCGCGACCGGCGGGCGGGACGGCAGGCCAGATTCGATGCATGACGACCCGCTCGATTGCCTGGTCATCGGCGGCGGACCAGCTGGCCTGACGGCGGCGATCTATCTTGCACGGTTCCGTCGGCGCTTTCAGGTGGTCGACAGTGGTGCCAGCCGCGCCGATCTGATCCCCACTTCGCACAACCACGCCGGCTTCCCGGACGGCATTCATGGCGCCGACTTGGTGGAGCGCATGCGAGCACAGGCCCGTCAGTATGGCGCGCCAATCCTCGCGGGTACGGTCATCGGACTGGAGCGACGGGTGGACGGGGTGTTTGAGGCTTGGACCAGGGAAGACCGGTTCACGGCCCACACGGTCCTCCTGGCGACTGGCGTGGTGGACAGGGAACCGGACCTCCCGAACCTGTCCGATGCGATCCGATGCGGGCTGATGCGCCACTGCGGGATCTGCGACGGCTATGAGGTGATCGGTCACAAGGTCGGGGTGATCGGACGCGGCAAGAGCGGGCTCCATGAAGCGCTGTTTCTGCGAACCTATACCTCCGACATAACGCTGCTCTCGCTCGGCCAGCAGCTCGATCTTTCAGCGCAGGAACTTCGGACGGCGCATACAGCCGGCATTACCCTCATCGAGGAGCCGGTCGTCGCCATTGCGGTCGAGGGCGACAGGATCGGGTCCATGACGACGCGACAAGGGGTCTGCCACACCTTCGATACGCTCTACTCGGCAATGGGCAGTACGGCGCGGTCGGATCTCGTGCGCGGCCTCGGCACCATACTGGACGAGAACGGATGTGTGGCGACGGACGAGCACCAACGCAGCTCGACCGACGACCTCCTCGCCGCCGGCGATGTCGTGCGCAGCCTCGATCAGATCAGTGTGGCGATGGGAGAGGCCGCGATCGCCGCGACGGCGATTCACAACCGCCTCCGAGGCGTGGCAATTCCGGCTTCGCCGATCAGCGAGGCGCTATCCTTCTCGCCTGAGTACCAGGGCCATCAAAAGTGATGATTCGAATCGTCCAGAAAACGTCGGTAGTTGGTGAACCGGAACGCCGGTCCCGCCTCCTGGCCACCAGGGCTTTGTGCTCTTCGCCGATCAGGGGCCTGGCTTGGCTCGCCCATGATTCTCATTCAGGCGGTGCACCAGGAGCTGATTGCGGTCAGCGTGGGCTGTGCCATCGGCGAGCTATGGCCGAAACTGGGTGATGGCGGTTTGAGAAAGGCGGCGTATCGAGGCGGGTGGAAGCCTGCCTGAACCTCCCGAAGGAGCGATACGCCATGATGAGCAATAGCACCGTTGTTTCCCTCCGTCAGCCCGACGAAATCGACGATCCGCTGACGACGGTTCTGCGCAGCGGCGCCCGGCGACTTTTGGCGCAGGCCATTGAAGCAGAGGCCGACGCATTCCTCGCGGCGATGAAGGGCGTCCAACTGCCGGACGGGCGAGATCGCCTGGTTCGGCACGGCCACGGCCCGGAGCGGCGGGTGCAAACGGGGATCGGCCCGGTTGCGGTGCAGCGGGTCCGGCTGCGCGACCGGGGCGCCGGTGGCGACGGCGAGCGCATCCGCTTCACGTCGGCTATTCTGCCGCGCTGGTCGCGCCGGACGCGGAGCCTGGATGCGCTGCTGCCGATCCTTTACCTGCGGGGTGTCTCGATGGGCGACTTTCAGGAGGCGCTCGGGGCGCTTTTGGGCAAGGACGCCCCCAACCTGTCGCCGTCGGTGATTGCGCGGCTGCGGGGCGAGTGGGAGGCGGACTACGCTCACTGGCAGCGGCGCGACCTTTCGGCCCGGCGTTACGTTTATATCTGGGCCGATGGCGTGTACCTGCAGGCGCGCATGGAGCCGCAAGCCGAGTGTTGGTGTGGACGGCCCCCGACGGCATCAATGTGCCAGAATGAGGTCGTTGCTGATCTCAGACAAAGGGGACCGTCCGTGGGACAGATTAGTCGAATTGGGATGGATACGTCGAAGCACGTTTTTCAGCTTCATGGGGTGGATGCCGCCGAAGCGCCGGTTCTGCGCAAGAAGCTGCGGCGCAAGGAGATGGTAGCGTTCTTCGAGAAGCTTGCACCGACGGTGATCGCGATCGAAGCCTGCGGTGCCAGCCATCACTGGGCACGGCTGCTGCAATCATTTGGGCATACGGTGAAGTTGATCCCGCCTCAGCTGGTCAAGCCATACGTCAAACGCGGCAAGAACGATGCAGCAGACGCCGAGGCGTTGTGCGAAGCGATGAGCCGGCCGACGATGCGCTTCGTGCCGGTGAAGACAGCTGAGCAGCAAGCGGCCTTGATGCTGGTCGGCGTACGCGATCGGCTGATCCGCAATCGCACACAGCTCGCCAACGCCATCCGCGGCTATGTGGCCGAGTTCGGCCTGACCGCCGCAAGGGGGATGGCTCACCTGGTTCCGCTGCTCGAGCGCATCCAGGCCGATAAGAGTCTGCCCGCCTTGGCTCGCGATCTGTGCGCCACCCAGGCAAATGAATATGCGCAGCTGCAGGCGCAAATCGACGAAGTCGACGCCAAGCTCACAGACTGGCATCGAGCCGACGAATGCAGCCGCCGTCTCGCCAAGATCCCTGGCGTCGGACAGATCGGCGCGGTACTGCTGAGAATGAAGACCCCGGATCCCGACCAATTCCGATCGGGACGCCAGTTCGCGGCTTGGATCGGCTTGACGCCAAAGGATCATTCGACCGCGGGCAAAGTTAGGCTCGGCGTTATCACGCGAGCCGGCGACGAGAGATTGCGCAGTGTGTTGGTGGTCGGAGCGACCGCCGTGATCCAGCAGGTTCGACGCGGCGGAAGGGCGTCGCCCTGGCTTGTCGAGCTTCTCAAGCGCAAGTCGCCGAAGTTGGCCGCGGTGGCGCTGGCCAACAAGACGGCGCGCATCGCCTGGAAGATGATGCTGACAGGGGAGACTTACACGATGAAATCCGCTGCCGCCGCTCTGGCAGGCGCGGCCTAGAGATCAGCCAGACACGGGGAGCAACTCAACTGCAACCGTGCTGAGCCGATGCCAGAACTTGCAAGACAGTGAGCAGATGGTGTGATCGGTCGATCCACGACACGAGACACTCCGCAACATGCGATGGCCGGTAAGGTCGCCCGAGTGTTTGGAGCTCTTGTCGCGGAAACCATCTTGGCCAGCGTTTCATGTGTGAACGCAACGACAGGCCGGACATATGGACGCAAGCGATCTGATCAAAGCACTGCAAAACACCTTGCGAGGAGGGGGCCGTCCACATATGCATGTTGGTGCTGATCGGCGCGACGCCCGAGGGCAAGAAGGAACTCCTGGGCTTCCAGGTGGGGATGCGGGAAAGCGCACAGAGTTGGCGCGAACTACTGGTCGACCTCAAGGCACGCGGTCTCGCCGTCACGCCGGAGCTGGCGACCGGCGATGGGGCGCTCGGGTTCTGGAAAGCACTCGAGGCAGTCTCGCCGACGACCCGGCATCAGCGATGCACCGTGCATAAGACCGCCAACGTGCTCGACAAGTTGCCCAAGTCTGTCCAGCCTGCGGCCAAAGCCGATCTGCGCGAAATTTGGCAGGCGCCGGATCGCCCGACGGCGGAGGCGGCGATCGCGACGTTTGCCGCCAAGTACGCGGCCAAATACGGCAAGGCGGTCACTTGCCTGGTGAAGGACCGTGACGCGCTCCTGACCTTCTACGACTTCCCTGCCGAGCACTGGGACCACTTGCGGACATCGAATCCGATCGAGAGCGTGTTCGCCACGGTTAGGCATCGCACGGTACGGACCAAGGGCGCGCTGTCGCAGGACACCGCGAAGCTGATGGTGTTCAAACTCGTCACGGCGGCTGCGAAGACCTGGCGTCGATTGCAGGGCGAGAACCAGTTGCCCAAAGTCGTCCAGGGCGTCACATTCATCAACGGTGTCCAGGCTACCGATAAGCCAGAACTGAACGCCGCCTGATCACGGCGTCACCCAAATTCCGGCATAGCTCGCCATCGGCCTCGGCCGCGCGCATCGACGTTGGGGACGCATGGGCATTCAGTCTGGGCGACAGACTTGACCTCGCGACAACGGGTCTCAACTGCGGCGCTCTGGTCCAAGGAGCAGCCATAACCCGGTCAGGAATCCGCCGACGTAGATGCCCACGCCTGCGATGCCGAAGTGGAAGCGCGGTTCCAGAACGACAATCGTCATTGCCACAGCCATGAGAACCAGACCCAGCCCAGCGCGGCGTCCACGCGCCAGCGGAACGATGCCAGCCAGTCCTCCGACACCCAGCAAGAGCACGAAAAGGTGGGTCACAAGTCCCGCGATTTGGAACTGGTTCAACATAGCGGTCCCGTTGCTCCGACTCCCATCGCGCAGCAGTTTCTGGCACCCGACTTTGCTGCCTTGGTCGCGCCCGTGCCCGAGCCTCTACCGTATCCTTGTAAGCCGTGGTCACGAGGCGCGATTACGCGGTGCCGATGACGCTGCTACGGAACGAGTAGGCCCGGCCACCTGACTGATCTCGCTTGAACCAAGAACGACGGTCGACAACATATCTTGCGACCGGCTTTTGCCTAGGAGGGGAAATCCGCACTATGGCCTTCAGTCCCGACTATCGCACCTACCGGGGCGCGCCCGGCACGGCGGCAGCCTCCGCAGCTGTCGACGCGGGGCTGCGCTCCTACATGCTCCGGGTCTACAACTGGATGACTTCGGGGCTGCTACTGACAGGCATCGTCGCCTATGGGATCGCCCATACCGGCCTGATCGAGCTGTTCTATCATCAGGTGGTGACGCCGCGCGGGGTCGCGGTGCAACCGACCGGCTTGGCCATTCTGGCAATGCTGGCGCCGCTGGCCTTCGTTCTGGCGCTCAGCGTCGGCGTCAACCGGCTGTCGAAAACGGCGGTGCAGACGATCTTCTGGCTGTTCGCCGCCACGATGGGCGCCAGCCTGACCAACATCTTCCTGGTCTACACGGATACTTCGATCGTCCGTGTGTTCTTCATCTGCGCTGCAACGTTCGGTGCCATGAGCATCTGGGGCTACACCACCCGCACCGATCTCAGTCGGATGGGCAGCTTCCTGATCATGGGCCTGATCGGGGTCGTGATCGCCAGCCTGGTGAACATGTTCCTGGGCAGCGCCGGCCTGCAGTTCGCGATCAGCATCATCGGCGTGCTGGTGTTCGTCGGCTTGACCGCATACGACACGCAGCGGATCAGGGCCGACTACGTGCAGTTCGCCTATGCCGGCGGCTCCGACGTGGCCGCCAGACGCAGCGTCTACGACGCGTTGGCGCTGTATCTGAATTTCATCAACCTATTCATGCTGATGCTGCAGTTGCTGGGCAACCGAAGCAGCAGCAACTGACCGGGACAGCTGAACGAAGAGAAGGCCCGGCGGTCGCCCGCCGGGCCTTCTCTTGCGGGGGCCCGTTCCTCGAACGGGATAAAATCGCAACCCGTTCTCGATGCGGGCTTCATGGCACGCCAGCGAGGTTCAGGTCGTATTCATCGGCCAATTCGCATTCGGCTGTTCCGACACTGAGAATCAATAAGTTCGAGTGTGGTGGAACAAAGCGTGCTCTACATTCAGAAGCCCGGCGCGATGGAGCGTGCGTCCGTGCACCGATCGGGTAGCGTCCGCGAACCTGCTGAACCTTGAGAAGCTGACACCCGAGCGAGACATAGGGCGATCCTCCCCTGTCAAGATGCGATCGAGCAACCGCGGCCAACGATCAGACGCGCCGCTCTGGGAAGGAACCCTGCGGTTCGGGATCGACGCGGCGAGTTCGGTCTGCTTCCGGCGGCCGGCCGACAGGCTGGCTGGCGACCGCGTTGCAGTGGCTCTCGCAATCCGGAAGGACACAAGAGCGCTTTGTCGGGCGCAAGCGCTGAACGCACCTCCGCCGACCAACCACCTCGGAATTGTGCGACCTTGACCTTCCAGCGCTGGTAGCCCCCATATCCCGCTGCGTTGACGCACCAGGAGTGGGAATGTCGGCAGCGCAATCGCCCGCCGCAGGTGAGGTGGAACTCTCGGTTAACGGCATGACCTGTGCCGGGTGCGTGAACTCGGTTGTCCGCGCCCTGTCGCGGGTTCCGGGCGTAGCACGCGTCGACGTCGATCTCGGCGCGGGCCGGGCTCGGGTAAAGGGAACCGCCGGTTCAGCAACCCTGGTCGCCGCCATTCGAAAGGCCGGCTACGGCGCTAGCGTGGCGCCGAGCGGCGATACGGAGAGCTAGAAACATGGACATGGTGGTCGCATCGACTGCTGTGGATCGTCGCCAGCACGTGCAGCTGGCGATCGAGGGCATGACCTGTGCTACGTGCGCGGGGAGGGTGGAAAAGGCTCTCAACCGGCTGCCCGGTGTCGAGGCGAGCGTCAACCTGGCCGGCGAGATTGCCGACGTACGCTACGATGCGGCGGTCCTGGGAGCCGACCGTTTGGCGGAGGCGGTGGAGGATGCCGGGTATTCGGTGCGGCATGATCGCCGTGAGCTGGCGATCGGCGGCATGACCTGCGCCACCTGCGCAGATCGTCTGGAGAAGGCGTTGTCGCGCCTCCCTGGCGTACTGCGGGCAGAGGTGAACCTCGTGACCGAGAAGGCGGTCGTCGAGGGGATAGGCTTGCGCCCGGCCGACCTGATCGGCGCGGCGCAGGATGCCGGCTACGCAGCCGCGTTGCTGACCGGCGATGCCGAGCGTGAGCGAGAACTCGAGGCGACCGAAGCACGGCGCCTCCGGCGCGATCTTGTTCAAGTCGTCGCCGCCGTCGTGTTGACCGCGCCGCTGCTGCTGCCGATGTTCGGCATTGGTCTGCCCGGCTGGTTGGCACTGGCGCTGGCCACACCTGTCCAACTTGTGATCGGCGCCCGTTTCTACGTCGCCGCCTGGAAGGCGCTGCGCGCGGGGACGGGCAACATGGACCTGCTGGTGTCGCTCGGCACCTCGGCAGCCTATTTCTACAGCCTCTACCTCGTCGTGAGCGCGGCGGCGGGGCACACCTATTTCGAGGCCTCCGCGGTCGTCATCACGCTGGTTCGGTTGGGCAAGTGGCTTGAGACGCGGGCCAAGCGCTCGACCGGCTCGGCGATCCGCGCGCTGATGTCGCTGCGGCCAGACACGGCACGGGTGGAACGGGACGGCGCCGAGATCGAGGTGCCGGTGGCTGCTGTCTCCGTCGGCGACGTGGTGGTGGTACGGCCGGGCGAGAAGCTGCCAACCGATGGGCGCGTGCTGGCGGGCGCCAGCCAGGTGGACGAAAGCCTGCTGACGGGTGAGAGCCTGCCCGTGGAGAAGCAGCCGGACGACATCGTGCTCGGCGGCTCGATCAACGGCGGCGGCCTGCTGCGGGTTGAGACGACGGCGGTCGGCGAACAGTCCATGCTGGCCCAGATCATTGCCCTGGTGGAAGGTGCGCAGGCGACGAAAGCTCCGGTGCAGCGGTTGGTGGATCGGGTCGCTTCGGTGTTCGTGCCGATCGTGCTGGCCGTGGCGCTCATCGCCTTTCTCGGCTGGTACTTGCTGGCTGGCAGCTTCGCGGGCGGTCTGATCGCCGCGGTCGCTGTTCTGGTGATCGCCTGCCCGTGTACGCTTGGTCTCGCGACACCGACCGCGTTGATGGTCGGCACCGGGGCGGCGGCCAGGGCGGGCATCCTGATCCGGGACGCTGAGGCGCTGGAGCGCGCACACCGGCTGGACACAGTGGTACTGGACAAGACCGGCACGGTCACGGAAGGGCGGCCGGTGGTGACGGAGATCGTGCCGCACGGAGCGCCAGAAGCCGAGCTCCTGGCCCTGGCCGCGGCGGCGCAGACCGGCAGCGAGCACCCATTGGCCCGCGCGGTCCTGGCCCGAGCGGAGGGCATGACGCTGCCACGCCTGGAGGAGTTCCAGAGCCATGCCGGACGAGGGCTGACGGCGTGCGTGGCTGGCCGCCGGATCGCCATCGGCAATCGGGCGCTCATGGTTGAGCATGACGTGGCGCCGGTGCTCGAAGCCGAGGCGCGGCGCCTCGAGGAACAGGGGCGCACGGTGATGTGGGTGGTCGCGCTGGAGCCGGAGCGGGTGCTGCTCGGCCTGATCGCGGTCATGGACAAGATCAAGCCATCGGCCGCTGCCGCGGTGCGGCGGCTGCAGGCGGCCGGGATCCAGACGGTGCTGCTGACCGGTGATAACGCCCGCACCGCGCAAGCAGTCGCCGATGAACTCAGCATCACGCGCGTTCTAGCCGAGGTACTGCCGGGGGAGAAAGCCGCCGAGATCGAGCGGCTGCAGAAGCAGGGGCGCCGTGTGGCCATGGTCGGCGATGGCGTGAACGACGCGCCGGCCCTGGCGCAGGCGGACGTCGGTATCGCAATGGGCACCGGCGCCGACGTGGCGATGCAAGCCGCCGGCATCACTCTGATGCGCGGTGATCCGCTGCTGGTCGCCGACGCCATCGCGATCAGCCGCGCGACCTACCGCAAGATCCGCCAGAACCTGTTCTGGGCGTTCTTCTACAACGTGATCGGTATCCCGCTGGCCGGCCTTGGCCTGCTGAACCCGATAATTGCCGGCGCCGCCATGGCGTTCTCCTCGGTGACCGTGGTGTCGAACGCACTGCTGCTGCGCCGCTGGCGGCCGGCCCCAGCAACGCCCAGAGGTGCGACATGACTATGACCATTGGCGACGCATCGGAACAATCGGGGGTGCCGGTCAAGACCATCCGCTACTACGAGCAGATCGGCCTGATCAATGAAGCGTCGCGCGAGCCAAACCTCTATCGAACCTACAACGCGGGCGACGTGGCGATGCTGCGGTTCATCGGCCGCGCGCGGCGACTGGGTTTCTCGATCGAAGACTTGCGAAGTTTGGTTGCCTTGTATCGCGACCGCGCCCGATCAAGCCGCGACGTCAAGATGCTGGCCTCGCAGCATCTCACGCAGATCGAGCAAAAGATTGCCGAGCTCCAGTCGCTGCGCAACGCGCTTGCCGATCTGATCAAGCGCTGCAAGGGCGATCATCGGCCGGACTGTCCGATCATTGACGACCTCGGCGGCACAAGTGAGCCGGCGACTGAGCATCCGGCTTCGCAGCTGAGACATACAACCAGTGCCGCGCTGCAGGCGCCGCACTTCGACTAGCGGGAGATTGGGTCGCATGGGCACGGTATTGCACGAGTGGGGGTGGGTCGACCTATGGCCCTATGCCATTTTGATGATCGTTATCGCATCGTGGGCCCTCTATCATTTCATTGCACCCGAAAGCTGGCGCGAGTGGGCCGGGGCGGGACTGGTGCAGGCCTTTATCATCGCGCTGTATAGCGAGATGTACGGATTCCCGCTCACGATCTACGTGTTGACAAGCTTGCTTCACGTGCAAATTCCCATGGTTCACAGCAGCGGCCACCTGTGGGCGACCTTGCTCGGCTACGGCGAGACCGGAGATCTCATCGAGATGGCGATCGCCTCTTTCTTCGTCTTTGTGGGCCTGCTTTTGGTTATTCAAGGATGGATACGGGTCTATTTCGCTAGCGGCCACCTGCTCACTGCGGAGGACGGAGTATATGGCTTCGTTCGACACCCTCAGTATGCTGGCATCTTCATTGCCATTTTCGGGCAACTCGTGCATTGGCCGACAATCCCCACCCTGATTCTCGCGCCGCTTATCGTTTTTGCCTATGTCCGATTGGCTCGACGAGAGGAAGCGCGCCTGATCACCAAGTTCGGCCCAGCGTACCTCGCATACCGCCGGCGAGTGCCGATGTTCGTGCCAGGGTGGGGACGCGCTCCTCAGCGCAGGGCGGCCTCCTGATCCGAACGAGTGGCGCCGGCAAAAAGGAAGCACAACCTCCTCACGATGCTAACTCGGGACGGGAACTTAATCAGCTGGCCGCCAACATGGGCCGCAACCGGGACGAGCACAGCTCGGCGTTGGGCGGGAAGCCGGACCGGAATGCCGCCATGGCGAAAGGCTGAAACGGCGGCATGCGGAGCGTGACGACAGCATTGATCGGGCGCCCGTTCGGCGTATATTGCAGCGATGTTTCACAAATTGCGCGCGGTGGCGGTGCTGGTTGCTTTCAGCCTTGGACTTGTTGTTCAGGGCGCGGGAATGGCTACCGCGTCCGGTGCTGGATCGACATCGGGGCAGGCAACCTGCCACGTTCTGAGGGATGAATGGCCGAAGTCAGAACGGCCCCAGCATCTCGCCGGCCGTGCCTGCCAAAGCATTTGCACTGCTCCCGCCACCGTCCCGCGAGTGAGCACTGCTGCCCAGCCGGTGATCTGGGCTGACCAATTCCTCGCCATGAGCATTATCCGGATGCCAGCTGGGCTCAGCCCGGCACCTGATCCTTTCCCACCCAGGTCTTCATTTGCGTAATCGGCGTTCCTGGCGACGGGACGGCTCTGGATGTGCGGCTCCCGGCCGGCTGGCGTGTATCCCGGTTGGCCACCATGAAATCCGGGCGACGGCGCGCGGACAAAGCGATGCCCCGGTGAGGAACGTTGGAACGTCGTCGAATCGTGTGCGACAGCCGTCAGGCAGCCGCCCAGGACAGTGACGCATCGCAGGAAAACGCAAGCCGCGACGGATCTGAAAGGCGTTTGAGCAACTTCCCGAGCCATTCCGCCTCCGCATGACGGTCCGCCCTGAGAGAGAAACCCGCCGTGACACATTCTTTCCGTTTCAGGAGTACTCCCGCCAAATCCTTCCGCCAGCGCAATCGCCCGATGAGCCATTCAGTCCGCGCACCTCGGGCCCGACGGAGGGGAGCGAAACCCTCGGGCAGCGGCCAGCTCCCGAGGCGAGATATGCTCTGGCTACTCGCAGCGGTGATCCTCCCTGCCGTGCCCATTGCATTCTGGAAAACCGGGCGAGGCAACGCCGCTGCAATCCGAGCGACCCTCTACAAGGATCCCCAATGCTCCTGCTGCGAGAGATATGCCTCCTACCTTCGTGAGCACGATTTCGACGTGCGGGTCCTACCCATCAACGACCTTGCATCGCTCAATCGACAACACGGGATGCCGGAAGCGCTTGATGGATGTCACACGACGCTGATGGCCGGCTACGTGGTCGTAGGTCATGTACCAATAGAGGTTATCCAGCGCCTTATGACGGAGAAGCCCGACGTGATCGGCATTTCGCTACCCGGAATGCCGTCCGGCACACCAGGAATGGGCGGGCCGAAGGAAGGGCCATTTACGATCTACGGCATCGGCAAGAAAGGGCAGTTTGTGTTCGCAACTGTGTAGCAGAAAATGACCCCGCCGACACACGCCAGAACGGCAGATCTCCTACCGGCCGGATCGCCTGGTTATTGGACTTCGATCGGCCCGCCGCAACCGGGCGGACCAGTTGTTTGCTCTTCACCACCTCATCGCGCGGCTCGGTGTTCCTCGACGACCTGATCGAACTGGCAGTGTCCGGGGGGTGCACTGGCGAACCATAACGCGGGCCTCGGCGGTCGTGCCGCGGAACCAAGCCGGATCGCTGAAATCTCCGAGCGGGCTCTTCAGGATTGCGCGCCGCTGACCGTGCGCTGGCGTTCGCTGCCGTCATGGGTCATCACCGCATCCGCCGAAGGAAGACGAAGCCGGCGAGTAGGAGCCGGTTTGCGAACCACTCCGCGCAGACATTCCGCAGCTGAGGCTTGCGAGACAATCAACGCCAGAGTGAGTGGCAACAACATGTCACGGCTGCCCTGATGATCACCTCACCGAGGCGGAACCCACCACCGACGTTGCGGGAGACGAACCGATCGCAGCCCGTACCGCGTAACACACAAAGAGCTTGCGAAAGCAAACTTTCTGGCGTGCCTTTACCCAAACGTCCGGCCTCGGTGGCCTGTGGTTTCCTGAGGTCGATGGCTCTCCTGAGGTCGATGGCTCGGGCCACACGTAAAGACCACGCCTCGCAGCGGCTTGGCACGCGGCAGACCCAGCCCACTGGGCGACGCTTGGTAGATCCGGTCCGACCCGTTGCCGACGAGATTGCCGACCAGCATGGCGCCGAGATAGCGCAGTGCGGCGCCCGGCGGCCACGACCGATAATAACTGCAGCCCTCGGCCACTCATCGGCCACCGCGGAACAGGTACGACCAGAGCAGCGATACCGAGCGCAAGCAGCACGAGGACGAGCCACATCATGGCGCTCCCCGTCATCATTCCGTCGCGCATTGTGGTCTCATTCCAAGCCGCCCCGCATAGAATCGGGTGAGGGGCGGCGTTCCTGCCGGCCGCGCATCGAGCAATCAGCCCTTGTTATTTAGCGGAACAGGAGCGGCGTTGGGGCGCCGCGCCTGTTCCGCATCATGGTCTTCATCATGCGACCGCAGTTGTCCTCATGCGGGATATTTTCTGCCCTCCTCATTCATTATCATGCCGGGCATCGTCCTATCCTCGCCGGTCGGCATTCCATAATCCATCTTGCCGCCTCCCTGATTTGCCGGCGCCGTGTAGCCCTCCTGATTTGGCGACGCGGGAGCGTGACACGTCTTTCTCACTCGGCGGGCCGATATTGTTGGTCTCGGTGTTCGGCGGCAGGTGCCTCGAGACTGCGAGGCAACTGCCATCCTTTCACGATCGCGTAGATCGCCGGGATGACGAGCAGGGTGAGGATCGTGGACGAGACCATCCCACCCACCATCGGCACGGCGATGCGGCGCATCACCTCTGACCCCGTCCCTGTGCTCCACAAAATCGGCAACAGCCCAGCCATGATCGCGATGACCGTCATCATCTTCGGGCGCACCCGCTCGACCGCGCCGGACATGATCGCCTGTCGTAGGTCGGCTCGACTGAGTGTCGCGCCCTCGGCCAGCCGCTCCTGCTTGATCTCGGTGAGCGCCTGGTCAAGGTAGATCAGCATGACGACGCCGGTTTCTGCCGCCACGCCGGCCAGCGCGATGAAGCCGACCGCCACGGCGACACTCATGTTGAAGCCGAGCCACCACATCAGCCAGGTACCGCCGACGAGTGCGAACGGCACGGAGAGCATCACGATCAAGGTCTCGGCGAGCCGGCCAAAATTGAGGAACAGCAGCACGAGGATCAGCACCAGCGTCGCCGGCACGACCACCTTCAGCTTGGCGGCGGCGCGCTGCAGGTACTCGAACTGACCGCTCCATTCGATGTGGTACCCGGGCGGCAGCTTCACTTGCGCGCTGACCGTTCGGGCAGCGTCGGCGACGTAGCCGCCGAGATCCCGACCCTGCAGATCGACGTAGACGTAGGCCACCAGCTGCGCATTCTCCGTGCGGATACTGGGGGGTCCGAGAGTGACGTGGACGCTGGCGACCTGGCCCAGGGGAACCATCGCGCCGCCCATGGTGGGAACCAGCACCTGGCTGGCGATGGCCTGCGGATCGTCGCGCAGCCCGCGCGGATAGCGAACGTTCACGCCGTAGCGTTCCCTTCCCTCGACCGTCGTGGTGACGGTCTCGCCGCCAAGCGCGGCGGCGACCACCTTCTGGATGTCATCCACTGACAGCCCGTACCGGGCAGCCGCCGCCCGGTCCGGCTCGATCTCGACGTAGCGCCCGCCCTCCAGGCGTTCGGCGAATGCGCTCGTCGTGCCCGGAACGCTGTGCACCACGCGTTCGACCTCGCCCGCCAGCCGTTCCAACTCATGCAGGTCGGGGCCGAACACCTTCACGCCGACCGGCGTGCGGATGCCGGTGGAGAGCATGTCAATGCGCGCCTTGATCGGCATGGTCCAAGCGTTGCTGACGCCGGGGAGCTGCAACGCCGCGTTCATCTCCGAGACGAGCTTGTCGATCGTCATGCCAGCAGGCCATTCGCTCTCCGGCTTGAGATTGATCACCGTCTCGCTCATCTCGACCGGCGCCGGATCGGTCGCGGTCATCGCGCGACCGGCCTTGCCGAACACCGATGCGACCTCGGGAAAGGACTTGATGATGCGATCCTGCGTTTGCAGCAGCTCAGCGGCTTTGGTCACCGACAGGCCAGGCAACGTTACAGGCATGAACAGCAGCGTGCCCTCATTGAGGGTTGGCATGAACTCGCTGCCGAGTCGCGAGAGAGGCCAGGCCGTGACGCTTAAGATGATGATCGCCGTGAGTACCGTAAGAATAGGAACGCGCAAGACGAGCCGGATCAGTGGCCTGTAGAGCCAGATCAGCGCCCGGTTGATCGGGTTGCGGGCCTCCGGGACGATGCGGCCGCGGATGAAGAACATCATCAGCACCGGCACCAGCGTGACTGACAGGGCGGCACCGGCGGCCACGGTGAAGGTATTCGTGTAGGCGAGCGGCTTGAAAAGCCGGCCCTCCTGGTCTTCCAGCGTGAAGACCGGCAGGAACGAGGCGACGATGACCAGCAGGCTGAAGAACAGCGACGGCCCCACCTGCTTGGCGGCCGCGATCAGCGCCGGGCCGCGTGGCTCGCCGGGCTGCAGCCGTTCGACGTGCTTTTGCGCGTTCTCGATCATCACGATCGCCGCGTCCACCATGGTACCGAGCGCGATCGCGATGCCACCGAGGCTCATGATGTTGGAGCCGATGCCGAGCGCGTGCATGCCGGCGAAGGCCAGCAGCACGCCGATCGGCAGGGTCAGGATCGCGACCAGTGCGCTGCGGAAGTGCAGCAGGAAAACGACGCAGACCGCCGCGACAATCAGGCTTTCCTCGAGCAGGGTGTGCTTGAGCGTATTGATCGCGCTGTCAATGAGCTGCGATCGGTCATAGACCGGCTCGATCGACACGCCGTCGGGCAGACCCGGTTTCAACTCATCAAGCTTGCTCTTGATGTTGTCGATCGTGGTCAGGGCGTCGGCGCCGTCCCGCTTGAGCGCGATGCCGCCGACCACCTCGCCGGTGCCGTTCATTTCGGCAATGCCGCGCCGCTCGTCGGGACCGAGTTCGACGCGGGCGACATCCTTCACCAGCACGGGAGTACCAGAACCGCTCGGGTCAGCCTTCAGCACGACATTGCCGAGGTCCTGCGTGTTGCGAAGATAGCCGCGGCCGCGAATCATGTACTCGGTCTCGCTCATCTCGATTGTGCGGCCACCGACGTCGCGGTTGCTGTCACGGATCGCGCTGGACACGCGGTCGAGCGGGATGCCGTAGGCCTGCAGCTTCCTGGGATCGACGACGACCTGGTATTGTCGCTCGAAACCGCCGACGCTTGCGACCTCGGCGACGCCCTTGGCGGTCACGAGCTGGTAGCGTACGATCCAGTCCTGGATGCTGCGCAGCTCGGCGAGCGTCTTCTGCGCGCCCAGCACGACGTACTGGTAGACCCAGCCGACACCGCTCGCGTCCGGCCCGAGCGCCGGCGTGACGCCCTGAGGCAGGCGCTTGGCGGCGAAGTTGAGGTATTCCAGGACGCGCGAGCGCGCCCAGTAGAGATCGGTCCCCTCGTCGAACACCACGTAGACGAAGGACAGGCCAAAATTCGAAAGGCCGCGCACGACCTTGGCGTGCGGCACGGCGAGGAGCGCCGTGGTCAGCGGATAGGTGACCTGGTCCTCGACCACTTGGGGTGCCTGACCTGGATACTCGGTGTAGACGATCACCTGCGTGTCCGAGAGGTCGGGCAGCGCGTCGAGCGGCGTGTTGATGACGGACCAGATCCCGACGCCGACCAGCATGAAGGTGGCGAGCAACACCAGCAGCTTGTGGCGGGCGGACAGCTCGATGAGACGACCGATCATGGCGTGGCTCCCTTCGGCGCGGAGTCAGGCTTGGCGCCGTCCGCGAAGCCTTGCAGCGCGGCACGCATGTTGCTCTCGGCGTCGATCAGGAAGTTGGCTCCGACCACCACGCGCTCGCCGGGCTTGATGCCCTGAAGCACCTGCACCCAGTCGTCGCCATGCACGCCGAGCCGCACGGCGCGCGGCTCGAACCGGCCCTCGCCGCGCGCCACCAGCACGACCTGCCGCGTGCCCGTGTCCAGCACCGCGGAGTTGGGGACCGAGACGACGGGTTCGTTCCCGGCTGGTGCCGCGACCTCGACGCTCGCGTACATCCCGGCGCGCAGCGCGGCGTCCGGGTTCGGGATCACGATCCGCACGCGTGCGGTGCGCGTCTCGGCCGATAAGGTCGGGTAGATAAAGTCGACGTCGCCCTCGAAGGTCCGGCCGGGGAAGGCGACGAAGGTCGCGCGCGCCTTCTGCCCGGGCACGATCGCGCCCAAATCCTGCTCCTGCACCTGGGCGATCAGCCACATGGTGGACAGGTCGGCGGTCTTGTAGAGCGCCTCGCCGGCCTCGACGCGCATCCCTTGCTGCACCGGCTTGTCAATGACAACGCCGTCAGCGGGTGCCACCACCGCAATCAGCCGGGAGGATTTCCCGGTGTGACGCAGCCGTGCGATCTCCGCCTCGGGGATGTCGAGCGCGCGCAGCCGTTGCAGCGAAGCCGCGTCGACAATGCCGCCCATCCGGGACGCTATGAGGTATTCCTCCTCGGATGCCACCAGGTTGGGCGAATACATCTCGGCCAGCACCTGGCCGCGCCGCACCCGGTCGCCAGTCGCCGCCACGGCCAGGTGTTCGATCCAGCCGGGCACCTTGGTCGTCACCGTCGCGAGATGCCGCTCGTCAAATTGCAGGATGCCGGTCGCCCGGATCGCGCGCGCTGCCGCTGGCCGCATCGCCACGGCTTCCGTGCGGACGCCGAGCGTCTGCAGGCGGCCGGGACTGATCCGGACGGTGCCGGGCGCATCGCCCGCCGTGCCCTCGTCGGCATAGACAGGCAGGTACTCCATGCCCATCGCATCCTTCTTGGGAACCGGGGAGGTGTCCGGCAGCCCCATCGGATTGCGGTAGTAAAGGACTTTGCGATCCTTGCTCGCTGGCGACTTCGAGGCCGGCACGGGTTCCGCCGCCGCCTGGGCGGGCGGCCCGTCCTCGAGAACCGGGCGATAGTCCCGCCCGTCCGTGGTCTTCTTCGGGCTGGCGGAGTACGACGGCTTGCCGTCGGGATCCTGGTAATAAAGTGGCGGCCGCGCAGGGGTCTCGGCCTGGGCGATGCCGAGGACGGCGAGGCTGATCGCCGTGCAGGCGAGGAGGATCGCGCGCATCACAGGTTCCCCCCGATCAGGCGCTCGATCGCGGCGAGCTCGACCTGTTCATCGAGCTGGGCCTGAAGCAGCCGAAGCTCGACATCGCGGATTTGACGCTCGGCAATGACGGCGGCGGTCAGCTCGCCACTGCCTTGACCATACGCTGCAAGGACCGATCGGAAGCCGGCGCGCGCCTGCGGAATCGCCTCCTTCCGCACCAGCGCCTCCGTCGCGCGCGCCGCGCGCAGCCTGGCGAGCGCCTCACCCAGCGCCCCCTCGATCTCCAGCTGGGCCGCATCGTAGCGCTGCCGCGTCGCGCCGAGCTCGGCCGCCGCTTGGCGTTGCCCGGAGGCTTCGCGCCCCCAGGGGAGCGGGATGTTGAACCCGATCGTGGCCGCAAAGCCGACCTGCCGGTTGGTCTGGATCAGCGGCCCGGCACCGATGGTCAGGTCGGGATACCAGGCCTTGTCGGCCAGCGTGCTGCGCGTGCGGGCGGCGGCGATCGCCGCGTTGCTGGCCGACAAGGTTGGGTTGGCCGCCCGGGCACGATCGACCAGCACCGCGAGGGCCGGCTCCGCCGCCGGCAGCGGCCTTGCGCGCGCCGGTTCCGCGAGCGGGGCATCGGCAGGTCGTCCGACCAGGGCGTTGAGGCGGGCGCGCGCCGCACGCTTCTGGCCGCCCAGCCGCGCCGCCTCGGTTCTGGCGGTCGTCTCCTCCCCGATTGCCTGGATGACGGCGCCCTGGTCGCCGCGCCCCTGGCCGTAGAAGGCGGAGGAGGCGGCAACCATCTGGCGCGCCAGACCCGCCACTTCCCGGTTCACCGCGAGATCGCGGGCGGTCAGGTAGTATTGCGCATAGGCGACCTTGATCTTCTCGTCGAGCTCGTCCTGCGCCGCCCGCTCCCGTCCGCGCGCGGCATCGAGATCGGCCATTGCCGCCTCGCGCCGAAGACTGCGCTTGCCCCACAGCGGGAAGGATTGGGTCAGCAAGGTCGAGTTGCCCATGAAGTACGAATAACCATTGCTGAGCACCGGATCGTCGAGCGCGTCGGCGCCTCCGGCCTTGGCCGAGGCGGCTGCGGTGTCGAGCGCCGCCGCGCGCAGCGCCGGACTGAGACTGCGCCCCGCGGCAAGCAGACCATCGACCGTCGCGCCCAGTTGTGCTGCCGCCGGTTGCGCCCTGGCAGGCGCGCAAACGATCAGTCCGGCTGCCAGCATCAGGCTCGCGCCCATCCCCCCAGCGCGCACGTCACTTCACCAGATCGACGTTGAGCGTGCCACGAACCGTCTCGGCCTCGCCCTGCACCTTGGCGGCGAGGGTGATCGCCCACGTGCCGGTCATGCCCGGCTCGACCTCAAACACGTACACGTCCGGCGACGCTTGGGGGATCGCCTTAATGGGCGACGTCATGGTCGGCATACCCTGCGGACCCATATCGGCCCGGCTCTCGAAGACCACAGCGCCCCTGACGGGCTTGTTGTCGGGGACATGCAAGAGCCGAACCCGCACCGTTTCCTTGCCGCTCGATGCCGTTGGTTTGCCGACGAGTTCGAAGTGATAGTCCTTGGCGGCGGCAGCGGCCACCGACATGCCGGCCCAACTCGCTGCCAAAAAAGCACCGAGAGTGACCACGCGGGCGCCGAGGGCGAGACGATCAGGCGTCATTGTTCTTTCCTTGTCCTGAGGTGCTGCAAGCACGCAATGAGGGGGGCCGGCGACCGCCTCAATTCTGAAGCGGTCGCCGCAGTGTCATTTTGCCAGCGCGACGGTAAGGCTCTGGCGAACAGGTATTGGTTGATCCGCGATGCGGGCCGCAACGGTCACAGCCCACCGGCCGGCCATGGCCGGATGGATTTCGACGCGATATGTCCCCGGATCCCCATAGGGCCGGATATACGCGCGAGCGGTCATGTCACCCATGCCGTCAGGTCCCATGTCAGTGCGCTCCAGAATCACCTCGGCGTTCGTCACGGGCGAACCGTCGCGCCGATGCACCAAGCGCATCATGACCAGGCTCTCACTGTCGCTTTGGTGCATTTTGCCGATACCGCCGTGTTGCGTGGGCGGTCCGACCAGTTCGAACCGGTAGTCCGGATCGGCCGAAGATCCGAGGTAAATATTCATGGCACCGCGCTGCTCGCCCTGAGCAAAGCGCGGATACGATTGAGAATTGCCTCCCTCTATAGCGTTTGCATCCCTCGAGGCACTCGCAGCATCAACCGCCTGGAACGTCCCTGATCCGGTCGTATGGCTCTGGAGGGCCGAGTACGTCGGCCTCGCAATCCCGGTGACGATCCGCTCGCTGTCTGCGAACGCACTGCTGGCGGACGCGACAGCCAGCAACGTCACGGCCGCGCCGAGAATTTTGGTCATGATACTTCATCCCTGCTCCGTCCTGTCGCCTGTGCGACCGAGTGACGGATGCATTCACTGACCGAATGAGCCAGCGCCGCCGGGAGCTGATCCGCACGGAAACCGCGCGCCAGACACCGCTAGGCAGACGCCATCAATCCGCGCGTTTGACGCGCGTCGGCTGGGTCAGGCCGCCAGGGGAGGAGAGAGTTCGGGCTCGAGCGTCAGGCCGGTGGGCAGACGTGTACCAGTCAGGTAAATCACTTCCGCGAACGCAGCGGAACCCATCAGTTTGGCGCGCTCGGGCAAGGCCGCCGTCTGTAGGCAGGCCATTTGCTTCACACAATCCGGTGTGATCGTGTTGCAAGGCATCTTGCCCTTCGACGCCGTGCCATCCGCGAGCAGCGTTGCAGACATCTTGCCACACGGGGTGCCAATATTCTGCCCGTGCGTGGTCATCGATCCAACCTGATCCATCGTGGACGGCATCGCATACACCATCGTCCCCGAAGCCAGACCGAGGAGGATCAACGCGACTACCATCTGGCGAAGGACGACGAGGATCGACATGACTCGGGAGAAGCTAGGTGGAGAATGTCTGGCTTGCAAGTGATGGTGCCGTCGCGAGTTGTGTTGAAATTGCCTGGTCGGCGTCTCCGACGTGATGACGGTGAGCGGATCAGGCTGCGAGGTCAATTGTCTGCTTTGAAGGCTGCTCGGCGAGGGTTTGCCAACCATCGACCTTGCGCATCACGATATGCCC
>JAFKFI010000116.1 GCA_017307285.1 Alphaproteobacteria bacterium
AACCGCTCCGCCGCCTCCGCCGTCAGGATGTTCGAGTTGGCGCCGCGCACCACGAGGACCGGCAGATCGAATGCCCGCACGTCCTCCAAGGTCACGCTGTCGAGCGGCCCGTTGCCGTGCAGCAGCCCGAGCCGACGCGGCGTCGAGTCGCATTTGCTGACGAACTTGCCGTCGGCCCGTTGCAGCATGTTGTATTTCACCGTGCGCTCGATGTGCTCGCGGCTGCGATACGGGTCGTATTCTCGCACGTTGCGGACGAAGTGCTCGAGATCGTCGAACTCCTGGTTGGTGCGGACGAAACCGGAGATCGCCTGCCGCCCCTTGTCGGAAATCTCCGGGCCGACATCGACGATCACCAGCGCACCGAGGAGCGACGGATTGCTCTTGGTCAACACCATCGCGTTGCGCCCGCCCATCGAATGCCCGATGAGCAGCGGGCGCCGCAGGCCGAGGGCGGCGATGAAGGCCTCGGCATCCAGCGCCATCGTGTGATTGGAATACTCGACGTCGCGCGCCCACTCGCTGTCGCCATGCCCGCGCTGATCCAGCGCCAGCACGCGGTAGCGCTGCGCCAGATGCAGGCTCACCAGATCCCAGGAATGTGCCGACTGATGCCCGCCATGCAGCAGCACGATCGGCGGCGCGTCCGGCGCCCCCCACTCCAGGAAATGGAACCGCTGCTGCCGCAGCACAATGTTGCACGACCGGTAGGGCACGTCGGGCGCGTGGGGAATGGCGAGATCGCCAGCGCTGGCGAGCAGGCTGCGGAACTCGTCCGACCGCGTCATGTCGAGCGGCTGCGTGCTCTGGGCAAAGGTGTTCAGGTACATCGGGCTGTCTCGCTTTCACGCTGCGCCGGTCGAGACGCCAGTATGAAAGCTTCGGCGGCGCGCGCCAATCAGGCGCGACGGCCGCGCAAAATCGCCAGGGCGGCAGTCAGTTCCAGGGCCATGCACACGACCAGCACCGGCCCATAGCCGCCCGCGAAATCGCGCATCACGCCGAGCAAAGCGGGCGCGAGTGCGAAGGTGAACTGACCGATCGCCGTGCTGAGGCCGATGATGAGGCCGAAGGAGCGGCCGGCGAAGCCTCGGGCCGGTGGGGCAGCGCCAGCATCAGGCCGAGTGCGGCCGCCTGGCTGGCGAAGCTCAGCGCGGAGACGCGGCGCTGGTGCAGCCGGTCGATGACCAGGCCGAGCGCCAGGCGCCCCAGCATCGCCGAACCGGCGGCGATCGATACGGCCGTCGCGGTCCCGCCGGCGCCGAGGCGCGGCAGCATGAAGGCCACGAAATGCACCAGGAAGCCGACCTGGGCTGCGAGCACCAGGGAAAACGGGATCGCCACCGACCAGAAATGCCGGCTGCGCAGCACCTCGCGCGCGTCGGCGTAGCCGGGCCGGCCGTCGGCGACCGGCGCCGTCGCAGCCTGCGCCGTCACCGCCGGACGCCGCCCCCGCCGGACGCCGAGCAGGATCAGCGGGATCAGCACGGCCCATCCCACCAGCACGATTTCGAGCGCCGCCTGTGGCAACCCGGAGCGACTGCTGAGGGCGACGAGGGCGGGAGCAACGGTGAAGCCGGCGGCGCTGGCGCCGTTGAGGGCGAGACTGATCGCGAGGCCGCGCTGCCGGTCGAACCAGATCGCCAGCACGGTGGTGATCGCCGTCGAACTGCTGCACGCCCAGCCCAGCGCCATGATCGCGGCGGCGGGATAGAGCTGCCACGGCTGCTGACTGCGGCTGAGCAGGATTGCGCCGCCGCCCATGAGGAGAACGCCGCCGATGAGCAGGATTCGCGGCCCGAGCCGCTCCAGCACCGCGTGCACGCGGGTCAGCAGCAGGGCGCCCATCAGGTAGAAGGCCGTGGTGGCGGACGAGATCAGCGAACTCGACCAGCCATGCGCCCGTTGCAGCTCGGCGAGGTAGACCGACTGGCCGTAGAAGCCGAACCCCCAGGCGAAGATCGCCGTGGCGAAACAGGCCAGCACGACCGGCCAGTGCTGCCGGAACTCCGTCCGGGGGGCACTTCCCGTGCTGCCGTGCCGGGTCATTAAATCTGATTCCATGCGGGCAATCTGCTCGGCACGAAGGACGCGCACAAACCAGAAATCTTGCCGCTTGCGGTGTAGAAATTCTATCGGATCAAATGACGGAAATAGTCCCACTGAACCCCTGCGCGTCCATGAGGTTGCAGGCGCCTCGGCAGCATGAAGAAGGCCACGGACGAATTCGGCGACGTCCGGCGCGATCAGCGGCGACCGCGCAGGACGATCACCGCGCCGGCGAGCTCCAGGGCCATGCACAGGACAAGCACCGGCCCATAGCCGCCCGCGAGATCGCGCACGACGCCGAGCAACGCAGGCGCGAGGGCGTAGGCGAACTGTCCGATTGCGGTGCTCAGGCCGATGATGAGCCCGAACGAGCGGCCAGCGAACTCGCGATGCACGATGAGCGACGGCAGCGTGACGACGTTGCCCACCGAGAGGCCGAACAGCAAGGCGCCGCCATACAGCGCCCCGGGCCGGTCGGGCAGCGCCAGCATCAGGCCCAGCGCCACCACCTCGCTGGCGAAGCTGAGCGCGGAGACGAGCCGCTGGTCCAGCCGGTCAATTACGAGGCCGAGCCCGATGCGCCCCAGCATCGCGGCGCCGGAGACGATCGAGACGGCGGTCGCGGTCCCTCTGACGCCGAGATGCGGCATCAGGAAGGCTACGAAATGCATCAGGAACCCGATCTGGGCAAAGAGCACCAATGCGAATGGAACCGCCACCGACCAGAAGTGCCGGTCGCGCAGCGCCTGCCGCGCATTGTCGTAGGCGGGCCGGCCGTCCGGCACCGGGGCGACGGGGGCGTGGCCCGCCGCTATTGCAGGCCGACCGCGGCGGAGGCCGAGCAGTATCAGCGGGATCAGGATGACCAGTCCCACCAGCACCGCACCCTGAACCGCATGCGCCAGCCCGAAATGGCTGCTGAGGGCGACCAGGGCGGGTGCGACGGTGAAGCCGGCTGTGCTGATGCCGTTGAAGGCCAGGCTGATGGCGAGACCACGCTGCCGGTCGAACCAGATCGCCAGCACTATGGTGATCGCCGTCGCGCTGCTGCAGGCTCCGCCCAGCGCCATGACGAGGGCGGCGGGATAGAGTTGCCACAGATGCTGGCTGCGGCTGAAGAGAACGGCGCCCACGCCCATGAGAAGGGCGCCGCCGAGGAGCGTGGTGCGCGGGCCGAGCCGCTCCAGCACGGCGTGCACGCGGGTCAGCAGCAGCGCGCCGGCAAGAAAGAAGACGGTCGTGGCGGCGGAGATCAGCGAGCTCGGCCAGCCATGCAACCGCTGCAGCTCAACGAGATAGACCGACTGCCCGTAGAAGCCGAACCCGGAAGCGAAGACCGCCGTGGCGAAGCAAGCCAATACGGCCGGCCAGTGCTGGCGGAACTCCGTCCGGGGCCGGCTCCCCGCGCCACCGCGCCGAGTCACCAAATCTGATTTCATGCCGGCAGTCTGATAGGCCGGCATCGCCTGCGTAAACCGGAATTCTTGCCCGTCACGGGATAGAAATTCTATCCTCGTCGTATGACCCGAATGCCCCCTCTGAACGCCCTCCGCGCCTTCGAGGCCGTGGCGCGCCTCGGCAGCATGAAGCGGGCCGCGGGCGAACTCAGCGTGACCCCCGGCGCAGTCAGCCAGCAGATCGCCCTTCTGGAGCAGCGGCTCGGGGTTCTGCTGTTTCACCGCCGGGACCGCGCACTGGCCCTCACCGAGGCGGGACGCGCCTATTTCCCCCCGGTGCGGAGCGCATTCCGCCAGATTGTCGAGGCAACGCGGCGGGTGAACTCGGTATCAGGGGCACCGATACTGACCGTGAGCGCCCCACCGGCCTTCGCGGCGGTGTGGCTCGTACCCCGGCTCGGGGCGTTCCAGGCGCGGCACCCAACGATCGACGTCCGCCTCTCCACCAGCCGCGCGCTTGCCGATCTCGACGCGGGCGGCACCGACGTCGCCATCCGGCACGGTCAGGGGCGGTGGAAGGGGCTGCGCGCCGACCGGATCGTGACGGCGGCGCTCGTCCCCGTATGCAATCCCGCCCTGCTGGGCGGTCGTCCGCCGCCGAGCCGCGCGGAGGAGCTTGCGTCGCTGCCGCTGCTGCATGACGGCCAGCGACAGGATTGGCCGCTGTGGTTCCAGGCGCACGAGGTGCAGCCGGTGCCCCGCGAGGCGTTTTCCGGGGCGAGCTTCGACGACCAGATGCTGCTGCTCCGCGCCGCCCTTGCCGGCCAAGGCGTCGCCCTGGTGACGGAAGCGCTGGCTCGGCCGGAGCTGGCGTCCGGGTTGCTGGCGCGCGCTCTCGACCTGCCACTGCCGCAGGATTCCGCCTATTGGCTGGTCTGCCTGCAAGCCGCCGCCGAGCAGCCGAAGATCGTGGCGTTTCGCGACTGGGTGCTTGCGGAGGGTGCCGCGGATCAGGCCGCCGACCCGGTCACAACGCGCGGCGAAAGGTGAGATTGATCCGGCAGCGCCCGGTCAGCGCGTGGTCGCCATCGGCGAGCGGCTCGATGCCGTGAAAGGCCAGCCGCGCCGGACCGCCCCACACCACGACATCGCCGCTCTCGAGGCGCACCCGACGCGGCCGGTCGCGGCGCTGCGGGCCGCCGAACAGGAAGGTCGCCGGCAAGCCGAGCGAGACCGAGACGACCGGCGCCGCGAGGTCGCGCTCGTTCCGGTCCTGATGCAGTGACAGTCGCGCGCCCGGCTCGTAGCGGTTGATCAGGCATGCATCAGGGGCGAATCCGGCATAGCCCGCCACGTCGGCGGCGGAGACCGCGAGGCACCGGAACGGCGCCGGCATGGTGGGCCAGGGGCGCCCGCTCACCGGGTCCAGCGCGTCGTAGCGATAGCCGGTGCGATCCGTGACCCAACCGCGCGCGCCGCAATTCGTCATCGCGACCGACATCTGGTAGCCGCCGGGCGTCACCATGCGGCGAAACGGCGACACGTCCAGGATGGCATCGAGCTCCGCCATCAGCGCGGCCGCCTCGCTCGCGGCGAACCCGCGCAGCACGACCGCGCCCTCCGCCAAGAGCTCCCGCCCGCCCGTCGGCGCCAGTCCGCTCAGCAAATCGCCGTTCATCCCGCTTCTCCCAGGCACGGGGCGGGAAAGCCCCGATACGCCTCCTCGTGCCGTCCTTCATGGTTGGCCATACCCGGCTGCGTCAGCACGCCGCGCGGCGCGATGAAGCTGTAGATGCGGCGCTTCGGGCGTTCGTGCCAGCCGATGTTGAACGCCGTCAGCTTCGGGAAGAACTGCAGCTCGCTATAGGGCAGATGGTCATGGATCCACCACGCCATGCCCCGCCAGTCGCCGCCCGCCGCGCACCGATCGGCCAGCCACGGGATCACGATGGTCGTAACCGCGCCCATCGTGCCATCCGAATCGTGCTGATCCCAGATATGCCGCGCGAGGTTGCGACGGTTGGAGGCGCAGCTCAGGCCATGCTGGTTGCCGAATTCGTTGACCGCCGGCGCGCGATAGGCGGAGCGGATCGCCAGCCGCCCGAAGGTCGCCTGCAACGGTTCGAGCAGTTCCTCGCACAATCTGCGCCCCGCCGCGATGGCGAGGTCGGGGTTATCGGGAATGTTCGGGATGCCGTTGAAGTTGCCAATCTCGCTCAGCAGGAAATCGCGCATGAAGAAGGACCGCGACAGCCGCACGCGGCCGAGTTCCTCCAGCCCGCGAACCGATCCCGGCCTGCGCATCGCCGCCTCCCGTCAGCCCGGCCGCGACCCCGCGCTGAGCGCCACCAGCAGGCCCACCGTCACGACGACCAACCCCGCCGCCTGCATCACGGTCGGCCACTCGCCCACCAGCGGGATGCCGATGATGATGGCCGCGCCGGGCACCAGGGCGGGAAACAGCGCGGCGCGGCCGACACCGAGGATCTGGATGGCTCGGCCGAACACGACCAGCGAGATGAAGCCGGTCAGCAGCCCCTGCACGACGATTTGCGCAACCAGCATCGGCCAGCCCACCGCCACGAGATGGCCAATGCCGCACAACACGAGATACGGCGGCACGTAGATCACGCTGGCGATGATCGCGACCGCTCCTGCCGCTGGCATCGGCCCGACGGCCCAGTGCTTTTGCAATACCGAGTAGATCGCGAATAGCAGGCCCGCCGTGACGAACAGCAGGTCGCCGAGCGGTGTCAGCCGGTCGCCTTGCAACAATGACGGGCCGGAGATCAGGCCGAGCCCAACCACGATCACCGCCGCTCCGGCAAGGCGCGCCGGCCGTAGTCGCTCGCCAACCATGACCGCCGACAGAAGCATCGCCCCCAGCACCATCGCAGCCGGCTGCAACACGGCGCCGTGCGGCAGCGGTGCCAGACGAAACCCAGCCATCGAGGCGAGAATGAACAACGGCCCGGCGGCCAGCGCCAGTCCGATCGCGTGCGGCCAGGGGGTGCGTCCCACGCCGCTGCCGAAGGGACGCCGGGCGAGGAACCACGGCAGCATGGCGATCCCGGCGCCGGCGCAGCGGATCGCCGCGACATCGAAGCCGTCCAGCCCGACGGTGACGCCGGCGCGCGACATCGCCAGCTGGCCGCCCCAGATCAGCGCCGCCAGGATGCCGTAGAGATAACCAAGACCAGCCGGCACCCGATCAGCCGTTCACCGCGCGGATGATGCTCGCCCAGCGATCCAGGATCGGCAGGATTGTTTCCGCTGTCTCCGAAGGCAGGCTAGTGGAGACGCGGTTGACGCCGAGATCGCGGTACCGCTTCACCAAATCGGCGTCCTCTTGCTGGCCGCCGATCGAGATGTCGAGCGTCGCCGGATCGCGGCCGGCCTCGGCGGCCATCTGGCGGAAGCGGGGGATCAGATCGGCGAGCGGCGTCGTGGATTGTTCCGTGACCTGCGGCATCCAGCCGTCGCCGTAGCGGATGGCGCGGCGCGCGCTGTAGGGGAACGCGCCGCCCACCAGGATCGGCGGATGCGGCTTCTGCACCGGCTTCGGCCACGCCATGATCGGATCGAAGTTGACGAACTCGCCGTGGTATTCCGCTTTCGACTGCGTCCAGATCGCCTTCATCGCCTCGATACGCTCGCGGGCGAGCTTATGGCGCGTCGCGAACACCCCGCCGTGATTCTCCATCTCGTCCTGATTCCAGCCATTGCCGATGCCGAACACGAAGCGTCCGCCGGATACCTGGTCGATCGAAGCGACGAGCTTCGCCGTCTGGATCGGGTCGCGCTGCGCGATCAGGCAGACGCCTGTACCGAGCTTCAGCGTCTTGGTCACCGCCGCGGCTGCCGCCAGCGTGACGAACGGGTCCATCGCGTCGTAGTATTTCTTCGGCAGGTCACCGCCGAGGATGAACGGCGTCTTGCGCGACACCGGGATGTGCGAGTGCTCCGGCGCCCACACGATATCGAAGCCCCGCTCCTCCAGCGCCCGCGCGAGCTCGGCGGGCGTCATCGAGTAGTCGGTGAAGAACATCGACGCGCCGAACTTCATGGCGGCTCCCTCCGGGCTGTGGCCGGGGAGAGTGTGGCGGTTCGCCTTACAGCGCAACCGCTCGGCCTGAAACGCGGAATGGCCCTCCCCCGTCATGACCGCAGCCGTTGCGGCCATCCACGGCTTGTGGTGTCACCCGAAAGTCGTGGATGACCGGCCTGCGCCGGTCATGACGACAAGAGCGTTAGCGGGAAATCAATCCGCCGCTTCGGCGGTCTCGCGGGCCGGCTGGGTCAGCTCGAAGCCGGTGTAGCCGTTCGCGGCGATCTCGTCGCATTTCTGCCGGTAGGCGCCGACGCCGCCGATATACGGCATGAACACACGCGGCTTGCCTGGGATGTTTGCACCCATGTACCAGGAATTGGCCGACGGATAGAGCGTGCCGTACGCCACCTCGTTGACATGCGCGACCCAGGCATCCTGCGACTCGACCGTCGCCTCGATGCAGTCGAGGCCGCGCGCGCCGAGATGCTCGATGCAGTCAGTCACCCAGTCCACGTGCTGCTCGATGGAAACAATCATGTTGCTCAGCACCGACGGGCTGCCCGGCCCGGTGATGAGGAACAGATTGGGGAAGCCGGCGGTCATCAGGCCGAGATAGGTGCGCGGCCCGGCCTCCCAGCTGTCCCGCAGGCTCTGCCCGTCGCGGCCGCGAATGTCGACCTTGAGCACCGAGCCGGTCATCGCGTCGAAGCCGGTCGCGAACACGAGGGTATCGAGCTGGTATTCGGCCTCGGTGGTACGCAGCCCGTCCGGAGTTATTTCCGCGATCGGCGCCTTGCGGACATCCACCAGCGAGACGTTCTCGCGGTTGTAGGTCTCGAAATAATGCGTATCGACGCAAATGCGCTTGGTGCCGATCGGATAGTCCTTGGCCGCGAGCAATTCGGCGGTGTCGGCGTCCTTCACGATCTCGCGGATACGCTCGCGCACGAACTCGGCGGCGGTGTCGTTGGACTGCTTGTTGACGGCAAGATCGCTGAACGCCGCCATGAAGGCGGTGCCGCCCGCCGCCCAGCGCGCTTCGTACTCGCGCCGCCGCTCGTCCTCGGCGACCTCCAGGGCAGATTTCTCGTTGATGTCGTACAGGATGCCGCCGCGCATGGTGCGCGCCTTGGCCCGACGCTCCTCGTATTCCGACTTCCACGAGCCCTCGTACTCCGCGGTCATCGGCCCGTTGCGCGACGGGATGCTGTAGTTCGGCGTGCGCTGGAACACGACCAGCTCGCGCGCCTGCTCGGCCATCACCGGGATCGCCTGGATCGCCGAGGAGCCGGTGCCGATCACGCCGACCCGCTGGCCGGAAAGATCCACGCCCTCATGCGGCCAGTGGCCGGTGTGATAGGTCTTGCCCTTGAAGCTCGCGAGGCCGGGGAAATCCGGCATCCGGGCGGTGGAGAGGCAGCCGGTGGCCATGACGCAATACTGCGCCGAGACCCGGTCGCCGCGATCGGTCGCGATCTCCCAGCGGTGCGTCGCCTCGTCGAAGCGCGCGTCCGTGACGCGCGTGTCGAACTGAATGTCCCGCTTCAGGTCGAGCCGGTCGGCGACATGGTTGGCGTAGCGCAGGATTTCCGGCTGTGAGGCGAACAGCTCGCTCCACTGCCATTCCTGCTGCAGCTCGGGAGAGAACGAGTAGGAATACTGCATGCTCTCGACGTCGCAGCGCGCGCCGGGATAGCGGTTCCAATACCAGGTGCCGCCGACGCCACTAGCCGCCTCGAACACGCGCGCGGAAAGCCCGAGCCCACGCACGCGGTGCAGCATGTACATTCCCGCGAAGCCGGCGCCGACGATCACGACGTCGACTCGGGTCTCGGTACGGTTCGGCGCCGAATGCGGCATGATCTCACTCCTAGAGCGCGTGCAGCATCGCAGCGCGGATACTGAGTGGTATGTAGAATAGACCGATGGGTAGTCAACCCCCAGCCTCGGCCAGCCGCACCCGCTGGGCGTAGACATTGATGATCAGCGCGATGAGCAGGATGAGCCCGCGTATCAGGATTTTGAGGAAGCTGTCGATATTGATGTGGTCGAGGCCGTTGTTGAGCACCCCTAGCACGAATAGGCCGATGATCGTGCTGCCGATGCCGCCCTGCCCGCCGAACAGGCTGGTGCCACCCACCACCACCGCCGCGATGCTGTCGAGCAGGTAGGTATCGAACTCGTTCTGCTGCGCGCTGCCGAAATACGCCACCCCGAGCATCCCGGCGACGCCGGAGCAGACGGCGGAAATGATCATCACCGCCGAGAGGATGCGGCGCACATTGACACCGGAGTATTCCGCCGCGTCGCGATTGCCCCCGACCATGTACACGTAGCGGCCGAACCGCGTGTAGGTCAGCACGAGGTGCCCGATGAGCAGGAACAGCGCCGCCACAATGGCGATCCACGGCACCGGCCCGAGCGACTTTGCGCCCAATGTCCCGATCAGCGGTGGCACGGAATAGGCGATCTGGCCGCGCACCAGCAGCGCGCAGATGCCGGCGGCGATCTGCAGCATCGCCAAGGTCATGATGAAGCTCGGGATGCCGATGCGGGTCAGCCCGAACGCATTGATCCAGCCCAGCGCGTAACACGAGGCCAGCGCGATCACGATGGCCGCCCAGCCCGGCAGCGGCACGTTGGCGATGTTCACGCTGGCGTCTTGCAAGGTGAAGAACGCCACCACGATGCCGGTCGCGTTGGCGATGGCGGCGACGGAAAGATCGATCTCGGCGCAGAGGATGACGAAGGTGAGGCCGACCGCGATGATCGCCGTGACGGAGATCTGCGTGAGGATGTTGGTGAGATTGCCGAAGGTCGCGAAGGAGTCGCTGGCGATCCAGAAGAAGGCGACAAGGAACAACAGCGTGGCGAGCGGCGCGATGTTGCGCAGCCGCGCGGCGAGCCAGGCGCGGGCGTCGCGCCGGCGCGGCGGGACCAAAGCGGCGTCGTCTTGCGTGTCGCTCATGCCGCGGCCAGCAGCCGGTCCTTGCTGACCGGCTCGTCGGCGAACTCCCGCACCACCTCGCCCTTCTTCATCACCACGATCCGGTCGGCGAGCGACAGCACGGTCTCGGGCTCGGTCGAGGCAACCACGATGCCGATGCCGCGCTCGCGCAAGCCGCGCACGATCTTCACCACGTCGTCCTTGGCGCCGACATCCATCCCGCGCGTCGGCTCGCTCAGCACCAGCACGCGCGGCAGATGGGTCAGCCACTTGGCGAGCGCGACTTTCTGCTGGTTGCCGCCCGACAGCGTGCCGAGCGGCCGCTCGGGATCGGGCGGTCGGATGCGCAGCCGCTCGACGTGCTCGCGCGCGATCGCCCGCTCGGCGGCCGGACGCAGCCAGAGGCGGTGGATGCGTTCCAAAATGCTGATCGTCATGTTCTTGAACACCGGCTCCTTGGCGAACAGCATCATGCCGCGGCTTTCGGGGAGAAACGCCATCCCCGCCCGACGCGCCCGCGACGTTGAGGTCAGGCGCAGCGTCCGGCCGCCGGCCAGGACCCGCCCGCGATCCGGCGGCAACGCGCCAAACAGTGTGCGTGCCAGTTCGAGCTGCCCCGCGCCGAGGAACCCGTAGATCCCCAGCACCTCCCCGCCGCGCACCGCGAGCGACACGTCGCGATAGGCGCCCGCGCGGCCGAGCCCTTCCAGCGCGAGCACGACCGGGGCTTCGGCCGGGCTCTGGAGCGGAATATCGGAGAGATAACTCTCCTCCAGCTCGTCATGGCCGGCACCGATCATGCGGCCGATCACCCAGCGCTTGTCGACGTCCGCGCACGCCTCCACCGCCACCTTGCGGCCGTTGCGGAACACCGTCACCCGGTCGCAGACGGCCAGCACGTCGTCGAGGAAATGCGAGATGAAGATGATGCTGCGCCCCGCGTCGCGCAGCCGGCGCAGCACGCCGAACAGCCGTTCCACTTCCGGCGGCGACAAGGCCGAGGTCGGCTCGTCGAGGATGATGATGCGCGCCCCCGAGAACAGCACCCTTGAAAGTTCCACCAGCTGCTGCAAGCCGAGCGGCAGGGCGCCCATCGGCGTACGCGGATCGACCGCGATGCCGAGGCTATCGAGATGCTCGCGCGCGCCGTGCCGCATCGCGCGCCAATCCACCAGGCCGAGGCGGTTGAGCGGCTGGACGCCCATGTAGACGTTCTCCGCCACACTCAGGGCGCGCACCGCGGAAAGCTCCTGATGCACCATGCCGATCCCCGCCGCGAGCGCGTCGCGCGGCGAGGCGAAGCGCACGATCCGGCCGTCGAGCCGCATCTCGCCGACATATTCGGAATGCACGCCGGCGATGATCTTCATCAAGGTGGACTTGCCGGCACCGTTCTCGCCGACCAGGCCGTGAATTTCACCAGGTTCCAGCGCGAAATCGACCTCACGCAAGGCGACGGCGCCGCCGAACGCCTTGGAGATTCCAGCTAGTTCGAGCAGCGTGGTCACGCTGTCGGATCAGCAGCCAGATTTTGCGGACCGTGCGCCCGTGACCCCTCCCCCTGCCCCCTCCCGCAAGGGGAGGGGGAAATGCGCGGCATCCTTCTCCCTCTCCCCTTGCGGGAGAGGGTCGGGGTGAGGGGTTGCGCCACGCGGGCCATCAGATGGTGCCGCTGAAATCAAATCAAAAAATGCTCCTCCATCCACATCATCCCCGGCGCGTTCGCCTTCGTCACCACCGGCCCGTCGACGATGATGTTCTTCGGGATGCCGCCCGCGCCGGTCTTCTCGCCCGACACGATCGCCGCCACGCCGGCGACGATGGCGCCCCCGTGAATCCGGCACGACGGGTTACGGACCGTCGCGTGCATCTTGCCATCCAATACCGCCTGCAATGCCGGCGGCATCGCATCGCAGCCGCCGATCAGGATGTTGGTGCGGTTGTGCGCCTTCATCACGTTGTACGCGGCGAGCGCCATGTCGTCGTTGTGGAAATAGGCCGCGTCGATCTTGGGATACTTGGTGAGATAGGTCTCCCAGATGCGCGCCGTCTTGGTCACGTCCCAGTCCGCCGGCTGCGTGTCGAGCACCTTGATCTTGGGATATTTCTTCACCACCGACTCGAAGCCGCGCGCCCGCCCCTGGGCGCCGGTGTGGCCGAGCGCGCCCTGGGTCATGATCATGTTGCCCTCGCCGTTGATCGCGTCGACCAGCGACTGCGTCACCGAGGCGCCCATGAACTCGTTGTCGGGTGCCAAGAAGCTGTGGACGTTGATGCTGGCGAGCGGCGCGATCAGCGTGTCCATGTCGATCACCGGGATGCCGGCCTCGATCATCTTGTTGACGGGCGCGGTGAGCGTGCCGATACCGAACGCCTGGATCGCCACGAAGTCCCATTTCTGCGAGGCCATGTTGTCGATCGCGGCGCGCTGCTTCTGGGCGGCAAGCTCGCCGTCGAACCACGTCACCTCGACATTGAACAGCTTGCCCCAATACTCGGCCGCCTGCTTGCCCTGGGCGCACCAGGTCGCTTGCAAGCCGGCATTGGAGAAGGCGGCCTTGAGCGGCTTGTCCGAGCGGCCCGCGGCCTTGCCCATCTCCTCGGCCAGCGCCGGGTTGATCCCGAAGCCGGCGAGCGCCGCGGCGGCCATGCCGGTCGCCGAGCCCTGAAGGAAGCGGCGACGGTCGGTCCTGCTTGGCATGGTTTCTACCTTCCCGATTTGCTTGGCGCGGAGGTTAGGAGCAGCACGCGGCGGCAGGCAACACGCCTGTCATGATTCCGGACCGACCCGCACCAGCACCTTGCCGAAATTCTTGCCGCTCAGCATCGAGAGCAGCGCCTGCGGGGCGTTCTCCAGGCCCTCGGTGATGTCCTCCCGGTAGCGCAGCTTGCCGTCGCGCACCCAGGCCAGCGCGTTGGCGAAGAACGCATCGTACATCGCCGCGTAGTCGCTGGAGATGAAGCCGCGCAGGGTCAGCCGCTTGGTCAGGATGGCGCGCATCACCTCCGGCACCCGGTTCGGGCCGGGCGGCGCCTCGGTCGCGGCGTATTGCGCGATCAGGCCGCACACCGGGATGCGCGCGAAATCGTTGAGCAGCGGCAGCACGGCTTCCCAAACGGCACCGCCGACATTCTCGAAATAGACGTCGATCCCGTTCGGGCACGCGGCGGCGAGATCGGCCGCGAAGCTCGGGCTGCGGTGGTCGAGGCAGGCGTCGAAGCCGAGCTCGTCGCGCACGAAGGCGCATTTCTCCGCCCCGCCGGCGATGCCGATGGCCCGCGCCCCCTTGATCCTGGCGATCTGGCCGACCAGCGACCCCACGCCGCCCGAGGCGGCGGCGACCACCACGGTCTCCCCCGGCTTGGGCTTGCCGATGTCGAGCAGCCCGGCATAGGCGGTCAGGCCGTTGCCGCCGAGCACGTTCAGGCTGAGCGAGGTCGGCCCCCAGGCGGGATCAACCTTGCGCAGCGAGGCGCCATCCAACGCGGCGAATTCCTGCCAGCCGCCGCCGCCCAGCGCCAGATCGCCCGGCGCGAAATCGGCATGCCGCGACGCCACCACCTCGCCGACCGTCGCGCCCACCATCACGTCGCCGACCGCGACGGGTGCCGCATAGGATTTCTCGTCGCGCATCCGCCAGAACATGTACGGCGCCAGTGACAGCCAGATCGTACGCAGCACCACCTGCCCTTCGCCGGGCCCCGGCACCGGCTCGGTGACGAGCCGGAAATTCTCGGCGACGGGCGCGCCGTTCGGGCGCGAGGCGAGGATGATTCGCCGGTTGATCGAGTTGCTCATTCGCTCGGTCCTTGCTCAGAGTTCCACGACGCCGCGCATCACCGGCACGCAGTCGCCGCCGATGCGCGCCAGCACCGCCCCTTCCGCCGTCTTGCTCGCCTCGGCCAGCAGCCGGCTCGGGCGGCCCATCTCGACGCCCTGGGTGATGTCGAAGGCAAGCCTCACATCCTCGCCGGGCGCCAACGAGACCAGCAACGCCGCGAGGGCCGCGTTGGCGCTACCGGTCGCCGGGTCCTCGATGATCCCGGTCGGTGGGGCGAACATGCGCGTCGCGAGCCGTGCCGGGTCGTCGGGATCGCGGGCGTAGAGATGCACGGCGAAATGCGCCGCGAGCTCGGGGAAGCGTCCGGCGGCCTCGCCGAAGGCAGCGGTGTCGGGATGCGCCCGCGCCAATGCCTCGCGACTGGCGAGCTCGGCGATGATGAAGCCGATCCCGACGCTGGCAACCAGCGGATGATGCGCCTCGGTGCGGATGTCCGACGGGTCGAGGCCGACGCAGTTGGCCAGCAGCTCGGTTGGCAGCCCCTCACCGAGCGACAGGGAGTGCGGCGCCTCGACCTCGGCGCCTGTCGCCTGCCCATCGACGCCGCGCAGGATCGTCACCGGGACGAGGCCCGCGCCCTCCTCGAAGGTCATCGTCTCCGCGCGGTCGGCGGCAGCGCGGGCGAGGACGAAGGCGGTGCCGACATTGGGATGACCGGCGAAGGGCAATTCCCGGAGCGGGGTGAAGATGCGCACCCGCGCGGTGTTGGCCGGATCGGTCGGGGGCAGCACGAAGGCTGTCTCCGAGAGATTGAACTCGCGTGCCAGCGCCTGCATGTGCGCGTCCGACAGGCCGCGCGCGTCGGGGAACACCGCGAGCGGGTTGCCGCCGAACCGCTGGTCGGTGAACACATCGACGGTGACGAATTCGTAAGCAGCCATGTTCACCCTCTTTCTGCCATTCTGGTATAGTAACGCCCTGCCAACGGAGACCTGAGATGTCCTCCCCGCGCCGCCTGCTGCCGCTCGCCGCCGGTGCGTTTGCTCTCTCGGGCTGCGTTGTCGCGCCGCCGGCCGGGCCGTCGGTGATGGCGCTGCCGGGCGCGGGCAAGGATTACCAGGCGTTTCAGCAAGACGACCTCCTCTGCCGCCAGTATGCGGCGGCGCAGACCGGTTACGCCAATCCGTCGCAAGCCGCGACCTCGAGCGCGCTGGGCAGCGCCGCGGTGGGCACCGCGGTCGGGGCCGCGGCGGGCGCGCTGATCGGCGCGGCGGCGGGGAATCCGGGCGCCGGCGCGGCGATCGGCGCCGGCAGCGGCCTGCTGGTCGGCTCGGCGGCGGGCGCGGGCAATGCTTATGCCTCGGCGAGCAGCGTGCAGGCCGGCTATGACGTCGGCTACTCACAGTGCATGGTGGCGCGCGGCGATACGATACAGGCACTGCCCACGGCCTATCCGGCGTATCCCTACGGTTACGGTTACGCCTACCCCTACCCCTATCCTTATTATTCCTATCCCTCTTACGGCTACGGCTATCCCGCCTACGGCGCCTACGTGGCACCCACCGTCGTCATTGGCGGCGGCTGGGGCGGCGGATGGGGTTGGAACCGCGGCTGGTATCGAGGCGGTTGGTATCGCGGCGGTTGGCACCGCTGATCAACTGCGGGAAGATCGGGCCTGACGCGCCAGGACAGGAGGGTCGGATGCGCCTGGAGATTCGGCAGCTTCATCCGCTCTTCGCGGCCGAGGTCGACGGCGTCGAACTCAGCCGGCCGCTCGATCCAGCGGCTGTTGTTGCTAGGCGTCGTCTGCGCTCAGCTTGTGAGCGTCCGGTTTGCTACTACCGCGAATACGTGCCGCAGTCCCCCAAACCTTCGACACAGCCCGCGTCCGTACCTCCCCGCCGGCTCTGCCGGCGTTTGGGCGGGTCGGGGTCAGTCGGATCTGTATCAGTCGTGTCCGGTTCGGGATCTGCGGTCGGAGCGGGATCGGGCCTCGGGCGATATCGGGGAGTTGTTTGTTGCGGCTGCACAGGCACTCCTGCGGTAGACTGAACGATCATTCCTCCATTGGTCATGTTGCCACACCAGCAAGGAAGACCTACCGGAGCCGTAGTAGCGATCTGACACCAAATAAATCTGGTCTGGCAAATTGCTTGGGCGTGCAGCTGGGTCGAAATCATGATGCCAGCCGTCGCAACTAGCCCAAATTTAAGCCGAGCGGACATAGCGAATTCCTCTAGCAGCTGCCTGCATCACCGTGGAATCGTATTCCTTTCCAAAATCAAAGCCAGCGTACATTGCTTTGGTCCGTTCCTGGGGAGTCCCGTGATGGCGAGGATCATTAAAGGCCCAATCGCCTTTGCTGAAGAGACTCGTGGCAAAAGGCTTAACGTCGAGCTCCTTACTTGCCGAACGGACTCCAAAATAAAATCCTGCCATGTAGTCAGCATGTAACTCTACTAAACGAGCAGTGGTTTCGCCTTGCATCAACTTATTTACAATTCCAGAGTAAAACTGTACTATATGCCCGCATTTGTGAGCCACTATCCCACCGACGGCGAGTCCGCCCATGTGATTCATAAGCTCACTTTGAATTAAAGTTGAGCCAAGAAGGACGGTGCCGTGGGTTCCTGAGATCAATGCATCTGGGATCGCGAAGGCGTTAGGAGATCCACTATCATCCAGAATTCGTACTCCAGGACGAACATTGAAGAAATTACGAATCCGACGGGTCTCATAGATCAGAGCCCCATCAAGAGCCGCATCTCCGGTACTTCCAGAGGTCTGCGCCAATGACACCCTTCCGTTCGGAATCGAAGCACAGAACGGCTGGTAATTGTCATCGTCGGCCAATCCTAGTTTGGATGAGCTTAGCATTATCGCGAAGCACCCGCATGTGCTCAGTGCGTTCCGACGTGAGAGCCGCATGGGATCACAGTTCCGCCGATGTCTTCGAATTATCCTATTTCGGAACATTATCGATGCGCAAGCGCGTTGGTCGCGCTTGGCCACCAACTTGCGGAACACGAACTCGTGTACAGAAGCCGGATGCAGCATCCAGGCTCCGGTCGCAAGCTACTGTTCGTCGGGGCGTGCACGCACACCGGATCGAGGGCATGGCGCTCGCGGAAGGCCGGATGCTGCTGTCCGATCTGCTGGAGCACGCGCAACGGCAATTCGTCTATCGCCACGAATGGCGGGTCGGCGATCTGGTGATGTGGGACAACCGCAGTACCGTCCATCGCGGCCGGCGCTACGACCTGTCCGAGCGGCGGGAATTGCGGCGGACCACCACCGAGGACCGGCCCACCGCGTTCGACACCGCGGCATGACTCACCCTTGAACGGGCTTGCTCATGTAGACGGTAGTCCCGCCCCAGAACTCTTCCTCCCGATCGATCCGGTAGCCCAGCCGCTGATACAGCCGCACATTCCCGGCGAACAGCTTGTTGGTGTAGAGCCTGATTTCAGGATGCCCCAACGACACGGCGACCTGCTCGGCATGGGCCATCAGCTTTCGCCCCAATCCCCTGCCCTGAAAAGCCGGAGCGACCGCGACATTCTCGATGAGAAGATGGTCGGCCCCTGGGATCATTTCGATGAGCGCCGCCAGCGTGCCGTCGAGATTCAGCAGGTCGATCCGGTGTTTCCGCACGGCGTCCGCATAGTCGGCCGTCATCGGCTTTGGCTCACGGCCGATGATCGGCACCCATTTGGCATAGGCCTCCCGTGTCAGGGAACGAATGGCGCCTGCGTCCTCCTCGGTGGCCGACCGCAGTGACGCGATTCCACTCACCGTTTGAGCTCCTGACCTATTGATAGCAGCGGTGCATTGTTGGTCGGCGGAGGCAACCTCCGCCGACCATGACGGTGCGGAAACAGATACGGCCATCTGACACCGTCCTAGCTAGTAGTCCGGATCCTCGTCCGTGAGCTGCTGCACGGCGGCGATCACGGCGGCGGTGAACGGAGTGGCCAGGATGATCCCGAACAGGCCGAAGACAAGCCCGAACGCGGTCTGCGCGACGAGTGTCAGCGCCGGGGGCAGGTCGATGGTCCGCTGCTGGATCAGCGGCGCCGTGACGTTGCCCTCGAAAGCTTGGACGAGCGTGTACATCAGTGCCACGTAGAGCGCCTGCTGCCAGCCCATCGCGAGGGCGATCAACACGGCCGGTATGGCGCCGGCAATGGCGCCGATATAGGGAACGAAGTTCGTCGCCGCCGCGACCACGGCCAGGATGAACACCAGCGGCATCCCGAGCAGCCATAGGCCGATGCCAACCAGCACGCCCACGACCAGCATGTCGATGAACTGCCCCACCAGCCAGCCCCAAAGGTTTTGCCCGACGCGGTCCATGACGCGGCGGGCTGTCGGCCGCCCGCTCTTGGGCAGCAGGTGCGCCACCCCGTGCACGTACTGGGCGGGTGCGCCGGCCATGTAGAGCGCCGCGACCAGGATCACACCGAGCGTGCCGAGCACCCCAAGTACGGACCAGAGCGCGCCCGCAAGCACCCCAGTCAGTCGTGGGATGATCGAGCCGATCCGACCCCCCTCGCCGTTGGAATCTCCGGCATCGGTCCCGAGGCCAAATGGCAGTCTCTGGAGCAGACCTTGCCCCCATTCTGTCTGCTCGAGCTGTCCCCTAAGGGACGTCAGTTGCTCACCGACCTGGTTCTGAAGCTGGTTGGCTTGGTGAGCCAGGTCCGGCCCGAACCACCAGCCCAGTCCGCCGATGGTGCCGATCAGGAGCAGCATCACCACCAGAAGCCCCCAGCCCACGCCGATGTGAGCCAAATGCCCGACCCGCGCGGCAGCCCCCCGCAGCAGGACGGCAACGAGCACGGCGGCAAAGACGATCATCACCAGATCGCCAAGCGTGGCGATGAGCAACACGATGGCCGCCGCGATCGTCACCACCCGCAATACCGTCGAGATGCCTTCGAGGGCGCTCGCCGCCCGATCCAGGGGAAGGTCGTCCTTGTCCGAAGCGCCGTTCACGTCCTGCATGGTACTCCCCGGTAAGGCGGCTCTGGCCCGGCATTCGCCATGCGGGCAATGTGTTCGTCGCCGGCGCGAGCACCACGGGGCCGGGCAGCACGCGGCTCCCTCGCAGGCTCAGGAGTTCATCGTTCTCCTCCAGGGCGAGTTCGTCCCGGTGACACGGGCCAGGAAAGCAGCACCAGACGGGCCGGCCGGCCACGGCGGACGACGACGATGCCGAGCTGACGAAAGCGCCGCGCGAGCACCAGGAGGCGCCGCGGATCGGCGGCGACCAACAGGTGCTCCTCGGACCAGCCGTTTCCCGATCCCTGTCCGGTCAGGCATGGCAGGCGCCGCGTTCGCGCACTCAGGGCACGCTGCATTCGCCGGTTCCAGCCTGCGGGCATTCGCTGCGAGCGGGGATTCCAGGCCGTGATGAAGCCGCCGGCTGGCGCCGCCATGCCGCCGAGCAGTGCATCCATTTCGGCGGAGCGCCGGCCAATGCGGACCACCACGCCCGCCGCGATGTAGGAGGTGCGTCGATAGGCACGCAGCAACGCGGGACTGACAAGCAGGGTTCCGCTCAGGGTTGCCATCCTGGAAGCCGAAATCGGGGGCGGCTCTCCCGGCGCGATGCGGTCAGATCTCGTCCCGCCGATCCGGCCACTCCACGTCGCGATGCACATAGACCGACATCAGGATGCCGAACCCCAGCATCACCGTGATCATCGCCGAGCCGCCATGCGAGACCAGCGGCAGCGGCACGCCGCCGACCGGGATCGCGCCCATCACCATCGCGATGTTGACGAACACGTACATGAAGAAATTGGTGGCAATGCCGAGCGCCACCAGCCGGCCGAACTGGTGGCGGCAGCGCACCGCCATCACCATCCCGCCGAGCACGATCAGCAATAAGAGGCCGATCAGCGCCACGCCGCCGACGAAGCCGAATTCCTCACCGAGCATGGTGAAGATGAAATCGGTCTGCTTCTCAGGCAGGAAGTTGAGGTGTCCCTGCGTGCCCTGCAGGAACCCCTTCCCCCACATCCCGCCGGCACCGAGCGCGATCTTCGACTGGATGATGTTGTAGCCGGCGCCCAGCGGATCGCTCTCCGGGCTGAGGAAGGTGTCGATCCGCGCCCGCTGATAGTCGTGCATGTAGCGGTAGGCGATCTTGGCGGCGAACGGGATCGGCAGCGCGACCAGCGCGAATTTCCACCAGCGCACCCCCGCGGCGAAGAACACCGCCCCGCCGACCAGCCCGGTGATCACCGCCGTTCCGAGATTGGGCTCCTTGAGGATCAGCCCGACCGGGATCAGCACCAGAATCAGCGGCGGGATGAGGAACAGCGGGTTGCCCATCCGCTCCCAGGAGGCGCGGTGGAACCAGGCGGCGAGCACCAGCACGAGGCCGATCTTGGCCAGTTCGCTCGGCTGCAGTTGCAGCCCCCCAAGCTCGATCCAGCGCTGCGCCCCCTTGCCGACATGGCCCATGCGTTCCACCGCGACCAGCAGCGCCACCGAGACGCCGTAGATCGGCCAGGCCAGCCGGGCGAGGAAGCGGATGTCGATGAGCGCGATGCTGAGCATCAGCACGAGACCGAAGGCAAAGCGCAGCACGTGGCGCGAGGCATACGGCTCGGGCGAGCCGCCCGCCGCGCTATAAAGGGCGACGTAGCCGACAGCGGCCAGCACGCAGAGCAGCAGCACGTAAAGCCAGCTGATGTTCCACAGCTTGCCGGTGAGACCGAATGATCTCTCGCGGATCAGCCGCCGGTCCATGTCACACACGCCCCTTGTCGGCGACGCGGTTGGCCGGCGGCTCCTGTCGGCCCGACGGGTCGCGGGTCAGCACGTCCACCATGATGTCGCGCGCCACCGGGGCGGCGGCCTGGGCGCCGGCATTGCCGTGCTCCACGACCACCGAAAGCGCGTAGCGCGGGTTGTCGTAGGGCGCGTAGGCGACGAACAGGGCGTGCGGGCGGAACTCCCAAGGCAGCTTCTCGGACTTGAAGCCGCGCTCGCGTGCCTCGCGCGACACCCGGCGCACCTGCGAGGAACCGGTCTTGCCCGCCAGCATGCCGAAATTGCCGGGAATGCGGGCGGCCGGCGCGGTGCCGCCGCCTTCGTTCACCACCGCCCACATGCCCTGTCGCACCGTGGCGAGCTCCTTGTCGGGCAACCCAAGCGACGGCCAGCTCGCCGGCAGCGCCTCCGGCCGCAGCACGCCGCCAATCTTGCGGGTGAGGTGCGGCACCACCGCGCGGCCGGTGGCGATGCGCGAGGCGTAGGTCGCGAGCTGCATCGGCGTCACCTGGATAAATCCCTGGCCGATGCCGGCGACGATGGTATCGCCGATGTTCCACGCCTTGCCCTTGCTCATCCGCCACGCCCGGGTCGGCACCAACCCCTTGCGCGCGCCGGGGAGGTCGGTCGGCAGATCCACGCCCATGCCCAGCCGGTTCGCCATCGCGGCGATGCGGTCGATCCCGATGCGCCGGGCGATCTCGTAGAAATAGACGTCGCAGCTGTGCTTGAGCCCGCCGCGCAAATCGAGCGCGCCGTGGCCACCCTTGCGCCAGCAATGGAAGCGGGTGTCGCCGAGGTCGAGATAACCGGGGCAGTTCACCCGGTCGTACGGCGTGATCGCCTTGCGATCGAGCCCGGCAAGCGCCACCGCCATCTTGAAGGTCGAACCCGGCGCGTAAACCCCCGCGGCGGCCTTGTTGATCAGCGGCGTGCGCCGATTGCGCGTCCAGGCGATCCATTGTGCCTGCGACACGCCTGAATTGAACAGGCTCGGGTCGAAGGACGGGTTGGTCGCCATCGCCAGGACCTCGCCGTTGCGGCAGTCCATGACGACGGCGCTGGCGCTCTCGTCGCCCAGCCGCTTCAGCACCGCCTCCTGCAACCCCGCGTCGATGGTCAAGGTCACGTCCTGCCCCGGCACGCCCTCTTGCCGGTCGAGCTCGCGGATGACCCGGCCGACCGCGTTGACCTCGAGCTGCACCACCCCGGCACGTCCCCGCAGCGGCAGATCCTGGGCTTTCTCCATGCCGGCGCGACCGACGCGGATGCCGGGCAGCGCCAGCATCGGGTCCTCGCCCAAATCGTCCTCGTTGGGCGGGGCGACGTAGCCGACCACATGCGCCAGCTTCTCGCTAAACGGGTACTGCCGCGTGGTACCGACATCGATGATGATGCCCGGCAGGTCTGGCGCGTTGACCTCGACGCGCGCCATCTCCTCCCAGCTGAGGAAATCGGCGATCAGGATGGGAATGAACCGGCGGTGGCGGCGCACCTCGCGCTCCACCCTGGCGCGCTCGTGCTCCGGCAGCGGCAGGACGCGGCTGTAGGCGTCGAGCGTGGCGCCGACATCCTCGGCCTCCTCGGCGACCAGCAAGGCGCGCCAGTTGAGGCGATTGCCGGCGACTACGACGCCCGCGCGGTCGAGCAGCCGGCCGCGCGGCGGGGCGACCAGCCGGGCGCTGATGCGGTTCTCATCGGCCAAGGTGGCGTAGCGCGCGCCGTCGACCACCTGCACCTGGTAGAGCTTGGCGGCGAGCACCCCGAGCGCCGCGACCTGGCCACCCATCAGCAGCAGCGCACGGCGGGTAAACACGCTCCGCTGCTTGCCGTCGCGCCTCATCTCACGCGCGGTCCGGGTCCGCGACCGAGCGGTGCGCTCGGATGAACAACACGGAAAGCGCGGGATAGACCGCCACCGTCAGCGCGAACTCGAACACTGCCGGCGGGAACGGCAGCAGGCGGAACTGCAGCAGCGAGTTCAGCCCCCAGCCGAGCAGCGCGCCGCCCGCAGCGACCACGGCGAAGGCGAGCCAGACGAGCAGGAAGCCCTGTCGCGTCAGCACCCAGCGAGCCCGCAAGGCGATCCCGTGGATGATCAGCAGGGTCAGCACGCCGATGCCGAGCGGCAGATAGCCCAGCAGGTCGAACAGCACCCCGAGCAGGAACACCAGCGCCGGTGGCATGGCGGCGGGGCGATGGAGCGACCAGAACCAGACGCAGCCGAAGGTCAGCGCCGGCAGCAGCGCCGCCTGCAGCGGCAGGCCGAGCGGCGCGGCGGCGAGCAGCATCAGCAGAACCGTGCAAACCGCCGGAAAACTCGCCCGCGCCGCCGCGTCGAGCCGCCGGCCGATGGTCGGGCGAGGCCTGATTCCCGGATTGTGGTCGATGCGGCTCATGGCCAGGCGCTAGGCACAACTCAACGCCCGCCCGCCGCCGGCACCCGCGCCGCCGCCTCGGGGGCGACGAGGCCGCGCGTGCCATAGTCGAAAATACGGACGATCTCGAGCTGGTCGAGGCGCGCCGCGGGCTCCACCTCCGGCGCCTTGGAGGCGCTGTAATGCACGACGCCCACCGGCAGGTTGGCGGGGAACACGTTGGCCTCGGCGCTGGTGACGACGCGCTCGCCTTCCGCCGGTTTGGCGCCCTCGGTCCAGTACTGCAGCCGCGGACGCGGCCCGTTGGTGCCAACCAGGATGGCGCGGGCGCGGCTGTTCTCCAAGATCACCGGGATACGGCTGTTGAGGTCGGTGATCAGCAGCACCCGCGCGGTCCGCGCCCCCACCTCCGTCACCCGCCCGACCAGCCCGTGCTCGTCGAGCGCAATCTGCCCTCGCGTGATGCTGTGGTTGGGGCCGACCGAGAGCAGCACGGCCCGCGCATAGATCCCGCCCGCCTCGTTCACCACCCGCGCGGTGACATAGGAGGGCGCAGGATCGGGGATCCAGTGCAGATTGGCCTTGAGCCGCTGGTTCTCCGCATCGAGCGCCAGTGCCACCGACTGCCAGCGTCGCAGCCGATCATTCTCGTCGCGCAGCCGCGCGTTCTCCGCCCGGATGGCCACCAGATCGTCGGCCTCGGCCAAGGTGCCGCGCAAACGCGCGATCGGCTTGGCCATCACCGCGTAGACGGGCGCCAGCGCGTCCGCCACCGCCATGCGCGCCCGCTCGGCGAGCAGCGCGTCGGCCTTGCCGAGCAGCATCAGGCCGAACGCGGCGACGAACAGCACCGGCAGAGTGAGTTTCGCGAGGGCCTGCCGCGCCGGGATGGACAGCCGGATCACTCTCTTCCTCCGAAACTCCCGCGTCCCCCTCACCCCGGCCCTCTCCCACAAGGGGAGAGGGAGAAGAAAAGCCCCCTCCCCT
>JAFKFI010000002.1 GCA_017307285.1 Alphaproteobacteria bacterium
GCAGGGACGAAGTCGGCAACCGAGGGCGGAAGCAGCCATACCTCGTCGGTCTTCCAGGGGCGAAACACCTTGCTCATGCGGCAAGAGAATCACCCCACCCGGCGCGCTGTCGAGCCAAATTCAGGCGTTACCGGGACAAGCTCCTAGGTGAATGCGATCGACCGTGCTTCCGGGCTTAGTGTTGGCGCGCAACACATCCTGAAAGTCTGGAGAAATATAGTAGTAGAGAAGGTACTCTGGAATGACACGTTCTCGATCCACCCGTACCAAGGCGAGCCGACGCCCAAGGCAGCATTTGAGGTTTTCAGGTATCAGAGCCGCCTGGCCGATCCGGGTCTCATACGAAAAGACGAGATCACCCGCTGCTGGCACAACTCGCCGAGTCCACTCTCGAAATATTTCCTCCGATACAGAACGCGTCGAGTCCAAATTCAGCCGGCCGTTATCAAGCGTGTCGATGCCTAGAAAGATGGGTCCGCTCGCCTGCGTAGGTGGCGTCGCGTGGGGTCCGTCGTAGATGGTTGCCACCGAGCCGATTGGCACGATTGCCCACTCACCGCTCATACCCAACCCTCGCCAGCTGTTCGCAAATCCGAGCGTCGAGGTCCGCCCCCTCCTTCATCTGCGCCGCCAACTCCCCCGTCAGCCGTCGCATTCGCGCATCGAACGGCTCGTCGTCCTCCGCTCCCGGCGCCGCGCCGACGTAGCGGCCCGGCGTCAGGACGTGACCCTGTGCCGCGATCTCAGCCAGAGTTGCCGCACGCGCGAAACCGGGCGCGTTGTTGTAGCGGCCGCCGGTCTCGCGCCAAGCGTGGTAGGTGTCGGCGACGCGTGCCACGTCGGCATCGTCCAGCACCTTCAAGGTGCGCGTCGCCATGCGGCCGAGCCCGCGCGCGTCGATGAACAGCACCTCGCCGCGCCGGTCGCGCAAGGTGCGGTCCTTCAGCAAGCCGTTCGACTTGTCGCGCGCGACGAACCACAGGCAGACCGGGATCTGCGTGGTGGCGAAGAGCTGGCCGGGGAGGGCGACGATGCAGTCGATCTGGTCCGCCTCGATCAGCTTCTGGCGGATCTCGCCCTCGCCCGATTGCTGGCTCGACAAGCTGCCGTTGGCCAGCACGAAGCCCGCGATGCCGTAGGGGGCGAGGTGATAGTGGAAGTGCTGCACCCAGGCGAAGTTGGCGTTGCCCGGCGGCGGCGCGCCGAACCGCCATCGCGCGTCGCCGCGCAGCCGCTCGCCGCCCCAGTCGCTCATGTTGAACGGCGGGTTCGCCAGGATGAAATCGGCCTTGAGCGATCCGTGCAGATCCTCGTGGAAGCTGTCGGCCCATTTCGCCCCGAGGTCGGCGGAGACGCCGCGCACCGCGAGGTTCATCCGCGCCAGCCGCCAGGTCGTCGGGTTCGATTCCTGCCCGTAGATCGAGATGTCGTCCGGCATCCCACCATGCGCGGCGATGAATTTTTCCGACTGCACGAACATGCCGCCGCTGCCGCAGCAGGGATCGAACACGCGGCCGTGGAACGGCTGGATCATCTCGACCAGCAGCCGCACCACCGAGCCGGCGGTGTAGAACTGTCCGCCACGCTTGCCCTCCGCCATCGCGAACTGGCCGAGGAAGTATTCGTAGACCCGGCCGAGCGTGTCCTCGCGCTGGTCGTTCGCCAGATCGAGGTCGGAGAACAGCGTGATGATCTCGCCGAGCTTGACCTGATCGAGCTCGGGACGCGCGTAGTTGCGCGTGAGCACGCCCCGGAGCGTGGGATTGTCACGTTCGATCAGGTCGAATGCGCGGTCGATCAGCACCCCGATCGGCGGCTGCACTTGCGTGGCCCGCGCGCGCAGCCAATCCCACCGCGCCTCCTCGGGCACGTAGAAGACATTGTAGCCGGTGAACTGGTCGCGATTCTCCAGCGCATCGGCGATATACCGCTCGCGCTGGTCTTCCGGGAACTCGCGCGCATCCTCGACCGCCTCGCGCCGCACCTCGGCCTGGCGCGCGACGAAGCGGTCCGACACGTATTTCAGGAAGATCAGGCCGAGCGCCACATGCTTGTATTCGGCGGCGTCCATGTTGCCGCGCAATTTGTCGGCGGCGGCCCAAAGTGTCGCCTCAAGCGTAATCCGCGCTCCGCGCGAAGCCGCGCGGCCGTTGGGTTGACGCGCCAAAATATCTCCCCCCTGAAATCGCCTCGGTCCCTTGATCGCCTGTCAGCGCAAGGACGTCCGAACGCTTGTACGATGGTAGGTCGCGCCGATCCAAGCCGCCCGCAGCCTCACTGCACGCTCGGGCAGCGGAAATCCTGCAGTGTGCCGGGGGCGAACGGGTTGAGCACCGAGGCGGCGCGGATCTCGAACACCGCCTCGCGGCTGCCCACACGGAAGGTCAGGTTGTAGCGCTCCGACGATCCCGCCTGCTGCAGGCTGGCGTGGCCGAACAGGCGGAACATCGCCCAAGGGCCGGTTTCTTGCAGGGCGCCAGAGCCGTCAGCGGGGGGTGGGTCGAACACCAGGCGCACGGTCTGCATCCGGTTGGGGCCGGGCCAGGTGACTTGGGTTGCGCGGGGCGGGCCGTGGGCGGAGACGATGGTGGTGCCGTCGAGATCGAGCGTCGCCTGACGCGCGCCGGAGTCGAGGCTGACCGGGGTGATGTCGAAGCGCACCGTGGGCGTAGTGGCGCCGCCGGCGAAGAACAGGTCGCGGATCGTCGCGGCGCGCTGGAATTGCGCGACGTCCGCCGGCGAGACCGGGGGGGCGACGCCGTCGACCGGCCGCGGCCGCCACACCTTGCCCGAGGTGTCCACATAGGGTCGGAGCTGGGTGTTGAAGAAACCGTCGAGCAGCCCGCCGGGCGCGAACAGCCGGGCGAAATCGTCGAGCGGCACGTCCTTGGACGAGCTCGGCACGAAGGGATAGCGCCCGTCGATGGCAAGCTGGCAGAGCTGGGCCGGGCCGCCGCTGCCGTTGAATGCCGCGACGAGCTGCTGGCGGGCATTGCCGCCGCGCAGCGCGGTGGCGCTGCTGGCAATGGAAGCGAGCCAGCGCGCGAGAGGCTGCGGCTGGCGCTGCGCCTCCGCCCGCAAGGCGAGCGAGGGGTCATCGCCGACCGGCGCGGCGGTGCCCGGCGGGGCCGCCGCCAGCTTCGCCATCAGCTGCTGCACTTCGTTGAGCGACTTCAGCACGAGGTCGATCGGCGCGCCGGGGCCGGTGCCCACAAGGTCGCGCAGCGCCTTGTAGCGCTCGTCGATTTCGTGGCCGGGCGGCGGGGGCGGCGGCTGGCCGGGCTGCGTGGTGCCGAACAGCCGGCTCAGCGTCTCGTCCTTGGCGGCCGCCGCGGCTGCCGCGGCGGCGGGCAGCGCCGCCCCGGCCTTCCCGCCGGGGGCGGCCGGTGGGGCCGAGAGGGTGAGCTCGCGCGCGATGGAGGCCA
>JAFKFI010000117.1 GCA_017307285.1 Alphaproteobacteria bacterium
GCGCGTGTCGCTGACCACGCTGATGAACGAACGCCTCTCGGTCGGCAGCTACGAGTACCGCCCGGATGCCAATGATCTCGTCGATCTGGCCCGCAACCTCACCGTCAACGGCGCGCCCGCGCTCCGTGACAGCGCGACGCGCGAGAAGATCGCCGAATGGTGGACGCGCGCGCAGGGCCTCAAGCTCACGCAATTCCGCACGCTCACCGCGTTGAGCAAGGGCAAGGACCCGGGGCCGGAGAACTCCATCGGCAAGCTGGTCAAGGCCAGCATGACGCAGGACATCGCCTCCTACGGCATGGACTTGATGGACGCGGCCGGCGACGTGATGGACCCCGCGCTGGCGCCCGCCAACGCGCTGTTCCAGCAGGCGCTGCTCTCCTCCCCCTCCGGTCGCATCGCCGGCGGCTCGGACGAGATCCTGCGCAACATCATCGCCGAGCGCGTGCTCGGCTTGCCCGGCGACATCCGCGTCGACAAGGACAAGCCGTTCAACCAGGTTCCGACGGGCGCTTGAGGAAGGAGCACGGCCCCACCAATGCCTCTGCCGTCCAGCCGTACGCTACCCGCTCTGCTGGACGAGCTGGCGGGCCGCTATCCCGGCCGGGCTTTCCTGATCGACGGCGATCGACGGCTTACTTACGCGGAGTTCCGCGCCGAGGCGCGCCGCCTCGCGCGGAGCTTCCACGCGCTCGGGGTGCGTCGCGGCGATCGCGTGGCGCTGCTGATGGGCAACCGCGCCGAGTGGCTGCTCGTCGATTTCGCCGTCACCATGCTCGGGGCAACGCTGGTCGCGCTGAACACCTGGTGGCGGCAACGTGAGTTGCAGCACGCGCTGCACCTCACCGGCGCGTCCGTGCTGGTGATGGCGGACCGCTATCTCAAGCACGACTACATCGCGGAACTCGCGGGCATGAGCGAGTTGCCCGAATTCCGACATATCGTCTGCCTCGGCGACAAGCGGCCGCCAGGCGCGCTGACCTACGCGGATTTGCGCGCGATGGGCTATGACGTTTCGGATGCCGTGCTGGATGCGGCGCGGGCTGCCGTGCGGCCGGACGACGTGGCATACCTTCTGTTCACCTCCGGTTCCACGGCGCGCTCGAAGGCGGTGCCGCTGCTGCACGGCGGCCTGATCGGCAACATGCACGGCATCGGCGAGCGGCTGCATCTCACCGAGCAGGACCGCCTGCTCATGGTGGTCTCGCTGTTCTGGAGCTTCGGCTGCGCCAACGCGCTGTTCGCGATGATGACGCATGGCGGCGGCGTCGTCCTGCAAGATAGCTTCGACACTGGGCGAAGTCTGGAGCTGATCGAGCAAGAACGCTGTACCGTGCTCTACGCCATGCCGAACATGGCGCTCGCGATGCAGTCGCACCCCGACCGCGCCCGCCGGGACCTCTCCTCGCTACGCACCGGCATCACCCTGCCGCAATCGGTCAAGCTGATGGCGAGCCTCGGCGTCCCCGAGATCACCTCCTGCTACGGCCTGACCGAGGGCTACGGCAACAGCATGGTGACGGACTGCAAGGCGCCGCTCGAACGTCGCGCCGAGATCAGCGGCACCGCGCTTCCCGGCACCGAGGTTGAGATCGTCGATCCGACGACACGGGCGCCACTCCCGGCAGGAGAGGCCGGCGAAATCCGCATCCGTGGGTTCGTCACGCCCGGCTACTACCGCGACGAGGCGACCACGCGCGCCGCAACCGACGATGCGGGATGGTTCTACACCGGCGACCTGGCGTGGCTCGACGCCGAAGGCGGGCTGCATTTCGTCAGTCGGATTAAGGAGCTGGTCAAGACCGGCGGGATCAATGTCGCGCCGGCGGAAGTAGAGGAAATCCTCGAGGCGCATCCGGCGGTGCGGCAGGCCGTGGTGGTCGGACTACCCGACCCGGAGCGCGAGGAAATCCTGGCCGCACTCGTCGTGCTACATGACGGAGCCCACGCAACCCCGGAGGAATTGACCCGCCATTGCCGGGCCCTGGGTGCCGCGTTCAAGGTGCCGCGGCGGATCGTGCTCGCCGGTGCGTCCGAAGTGCCGCTGACCGACACCGGCAAGATCAGCAAGCGCGGGGTGCAGGAATTCCTGTCGGCGCCCGGTCAGGCCGCCTGACCCGTCAAGTCCCGCAGCAATGGCATCGCCTCCGAGGCGAACCATTCGATTTGCCGATGGCGGTCCTCGTACGGACCGAGCAGATCGAGAATGACGTGGCGCAGACCGACCGCATGAAATTGCCGGATGGTCTCGACGATCTGCTCCGGTCGGCCCAACGCGCAATAGCGTTGCGCCGCCTTGCGAAAATCCATCGCATAGCGGACGCTCAGCGTCTCCGTCGCCGCGTCGAGCGCCTTCTCGTACGTGTCATCGACGCGCGTGAAGAGCAGATGGGCGGTACCGAAGCGCGGCACGTTCCTCTTCGCCGCGTCCGCCGCTTCCGCGATCTTGCCTAGGCCGCCCCGATACATCTCGGGTGTCACGACATAGGAAAGCCAGCCATCGCCGATGCGGCCGATCCGGCGCAACGCGGCATCCGAGCGTCCCGCGAACCAGATCGACGGCCCGCCCGGTTGGCGCGGCGGAGGCTGCATCGGAACGTCGGTGAAGCCACCGTAGAACTTCCCGGTGTGGCTGACCTTCTCCCCGGTCCACAGCTTGCGCAACACGCCGACGCCTTCCGCCAGCCGGGCGCCGCGCTCGTTCTGGGGCACACCGCAGACCTCGTATTCCTTGGGAAACTCCCCGCCGACGCCGACCCCGAAGATCAGCCTACCCTCGGTCAGATGATCGAGCGTCGCAACCTGCTTCGCGACCGGTGCGGGGTGGCGCAAGGGCAGCAGATAGACCGAGGTGCCGAGCATCAGCCGCCGACTAGCAACGGCGGCTTGCGCGAGCTGCAACAGCGGATCGAGGATTGGTACCGCAAACGAGACGTGATCGCCGACCCAAAGCGAATCGTAGCCACTGCGATCGACGAGCTGCACCAGCTCGACGAGCTCGTCGATCGTCGGCAACCACGGCCCGATCGCCGGTTCCGTCCGACGATGGATCGTCTGCACGCCGATGCGCAGCCGGTCGTCGAGCGGCAGCGTCATGTCGGCGGCCAGTCAGTGTTGAACCCCGCGAAGCTGTGCGGGATGCGCCGTATGTCGCTCACCAGCTCGCGTTTCAGCCCGGCCGGCGTCCCGGCAGGGAAATTCACGTCGATGGAATCCGCGGCACCGCCGAAACGCTGCTCGATTGACGCGGCGATCTCCTTGTAGGTGCCGCACGCGGCGAAAATCCGTACCACGTCGTCCGATACCTCCGCCGCCATCTCGCCCCAGCGGCCCTGCACGGACATTTCGTGCAGCTTGAGACCCAGCTCCTCTAGGCCATGCAGCGCGAGGATCGGCAGATAGGTGCGGGTCGATCCGTAGAAGCCGATCCGCCGTCGCGTTGTATTCATCGCAGCGGCGACCGATGCCTCGTCCGGCCCCGTCGCGACGAAGCCGCCGCCATGCACGTCGAAATGCGCGCGAGACCGGCCGCTCCGTCCCATTCCCTCCATGATACGCGGCAAGCACACCTCTTCGAGATACCGCCGCGAACACAGCGGATGCAGTCGGACGCCGTCGCACACCTGGCCCGCAACGCGCAGCATCGCCTCACCCACCGCCGAGATCGTCACCGGCACCATCTGCAGGCCGGTCGGCTCCGGGGAAAAATCCGGCGTCATCAGGGTGAGCCTGTAGTGCTCGCCTTGGAAGTTGAGCTTCCCGCGCGTCTCCCAGCAGCGCCAGATCGCGCGCAGCGCCTGGACGTACTCGCGCAAGCGCGGCGCCGGCGGCGTCCAGGGGATGCCGAAGCGGCGCTCGTTGTGCCCTTTCACCTGGCTGCCGAGGCCGAGCACGAAACGGCCGCGCGAGTTCGCCTGCAAGTCCCACGCCTGACTCGCCAGCACGGTCGGGCTGCGTGGGAAGGCGACCGCGATGGACGGCGTGAGCTCGACCCGCTCGGTCGCCAGCGCGGCGACGGCGAGTGGGGTGAACGGATCGTGGCCGGTCTCGACCGTCATCAGCGCATCGAACCCGGCCGCCTCCGCTTCGCGCGCGGCTGGGCCGACCTCGCGCCATTCGCGCAGCGGCAGACTGGTGAAAACTCGCATGGCGCGTCCTCAGAACGGCGTGTCGCCGCAAACCGTGATGCGATGCATGATGCGCGTCTCGGCCGGGTAGTCGTTGATCGCGAAGTGCTGGACGCAGCGATTGTCCCAGAACGCCAGCGAACCGGTTTCCCAGCGGAATCGGCAGGTGAATTCCGGGCGGACCGAGTGTTTCATCAGGAACTCGATCAGCGGCTCGCTCTCTGCATCCGTCATGCCATCGAAAGACTGCACGTGGCCGCCGATATAGAGCAATTTGCGCCCCGTCTCGGGATGCGTGCGGACGAGCGGATGCACCGAAGTCGTCTGCACGTCGCCCGGGTCTTTGACCCGCATGCTGCTCTGGTTTGCCGCGTGGATTTCCTTGCGCGACTTGCCGCCGTGGCCCTTGAAGTGGTCGCCGACGCACACCGTGCGCAAATCCGCGATCATCCGCTTCATCCCGTCCGACAGGCTCTCATAGGCGAGGTATTGGTTGGTGAACATCGTGTCCCCGCCCGCCGAGGGAACCTGCTTGGCGTACAGCATCGTCCCCATCGCCGGCTGCGGCGAGAACATCTGGTCGGTGTGCCACGACCCGCCGAAATTCTTCTTCTCTGTAGGCGTCTTGACGATCTCCAGGATCTCGGGGTGCGATTTCATCCCCTCCATGAACGGATGGAAATGGATCTCGCCCCAGCGCCGCGCGAAGGCGAGCTGCTGGTCCGGCGTGAGGCTCTGGTTGCGAAAGAAGATCACGCAATTATCGAGCAAGGCACTGCGGATTTCTGCCAACGTCTCGTCGTCGAGCTCTTGCGACAGATCGACGCCTTCGACCTCCGCGCCCAGCGCGCCGGCGATTTTGTGCGTCTCCAGCCGCTGGTAAGTTGAGTTCCGTAGAACGTTCATTGTCCGGCCCTCCCTCAGTTCAGCCGCAGGTCGATGATGTGCCGCTTGTCGGGCTGCAACTCGCCCTTCTCGACGCGGGTGACGATGTCGGTCAGGGCGGCGTTCGCGGGCGTCGCGTAGCCGATCTCCTGACCCTTGCGCGCGATGAAGCCGTTGAGGAACTGAATCTCGGTGCGCCGGCCTTTCACCATGTCCTGCCCCATCGACGGCCGATGTTCCCCGCCGCCGGCCTTCCGCACCTCGTTGAGGCGGTGTTCGTCGACTTCCCGGGTCGCCTCCGCGTCGCCCTCTCCGGCGCGCGCGATGGTCTCGGGCGGCAGATGGAGGATTTCCTCAAGTTCGTAGCCGAGCGCCTGGCCGACGCGGATCGCCTCGCTGCCCAGCCGCGAGGAGAAATGGCGCAGCGTGTCGTCCTGGATGATGTCCTTGCTGATAAGTCCAGTGCAGGCGGACAGCCCGTTGCCCATCACGTTCGTCACCAGCTTCGACCACCGCTCGCCCCAAAGGTTCGACGTGATTTGCGCGCTGTCGGCATAGGCAACGAGCCGATGCACCTCCTTCACGCGGTCGGTGACGCGGCCGTGCACCTCGCCCACGCGGAACACCGTGTGCCGCGTTCCGCTCTTGCCCGCCGCGCGGCGGACATGGCCGGGCTCGCAGAGGTCGACGGTGATCGAGCTGGCGATCGAGCCCAAGGTGCGGCCCCAGCCGACCACCGAGGCGACCGTCTCCTCGTTCATGCAGTTTTGCAAGGATACAACAAAGCCATTGGGCGCGAGATATTGCGCGATCATCGTTGTCGCCCAGGCCGTGTCGTAGGATTTTACGCACACGAAGGCGATGTCGATCGGCTTCTGCTTGGCCAGCTGCTGCACGTCCGTGACATGCATCGCGTCCACCTTCACGGTGAACTCCGGCACGTCTCGAATGTGCGAGATGCGCAACCCCTTGGCCCGCATGGTCTCGACGTTCTCGGGCCAGAAGTCGATGAAGACGATGTCCTCGCCCGCCTGGGCCATGTGCGCGCCGGCGTACCCGCCGACCGCACCGGTCCCGACAATGGCTATCCGTGGCCGCATGGGCTTCCCTCCCGGTCCGTTGCCTCAATCGTAGAGAGGCAGCGGACCGGGATCAACGCGGGCCCCGGACGCGGTCAGGTCGGCAGGCCGAGGGCCCGCTTCATGGCCTTGATGTTGCCGCGCCCGTTCTTGGTTAGCCGCTCGCTGATCTCGGCCGTGGCGCCTTCGTCGACCGGGGCGAACTTGATCGTGAGCTCGATCCGCGAGGCATTGCCGCTCACCGGTGCCACGCCAACAGTCGAGAAGTATTCCTTCATGTCAGGCCGATCGAGCGTGTACGTGTAGGAGTGCGCATCCCGCTTGACCAGCAGCTCGCGCACGACGCGGCCGTCCGGCATGGTGAGGCTGCGCACCTTGCCCTTCGGCGTTTCCTCGGTCGATTCCTCCTTCACCAGCACCGCCCATTTGCGGATGCCGGAGAAATCGCCGATCACCTTCCATACGGCGTCGGCACCCAGCGGCACGTCCTCGGTCACAGTCACTTCTGGCATCGGTCCCTCTCCCGGTTTTGCGACGGGCAGCGTACTGCAAGATGTCCGAACCATCGAGTAGCATTCCGGCACACACAATCGGGAGCGTGCCAATGCGCAACGCCAATCGCCGCCTCACGCTAAAATCCCGCCCGACCGGTCTCGCCGGACCGGAGCACTTCGCCGAGGAGGTCGTGCCGATCAGCGCCCCCGCCGACGGTGAGATGCTGCTGGAGACGCTGTACCTCTCGATCGATCCGGCGATGCGCGTATGGATCAGCGAGAACCCTGGCTATGTGCCGCGCGTCGAGATCGGCGAGGTGATGCGCGCGGGGGGCATCGCGCGGGTGATCGAGAGTCGCACTGAGGGCTTCGCACCGGGCGACCTGGTGCAGGCGCGAGTCGGCTGGCAGTCCCATCCAACATTGCCTGGCGCAGAAGTACAAAAACTCGATCTGGCGCTCGGCTCGCCGCTCCATTGGATCGGCCTGCTCGGCATGACGGGCGTCACCGCGTATTTCGGGATGCGCGAAATCGGCGCCATCCGTCCCGGCGAGACGGTGCTCGTCTCCGGTGCGGCAGGCGGTGTCGGCCAGGTGGCGGGGCAGATCGGCCGCATCGAAGCCTGCCGCGTGGTGGGCATCGCGGGTGGTGCCGAGAAATGCACGTTCCTCACGCAGGAACTCGGGTTCGATGCGGCAATCGACTACAAGGCGGAAGCAGACCTCGCCGCGGCGATTGCGCGCGCCTGCCCGAACGGCATTGACGTGTTCTACGACAATGTCGGCGGCGCAACCTTGGACGCCGCCCTCGCCAATCTACGCATGGGCGCGCGCGTGGTAATCTGCGGCCGCATCTCCCAGACCGCGAGCGAAGCGCTATACGGTGTCCGCAATCTCGGCCTGCTGATCGGCAAGCGCGCCCGCATCCAAGGCTTCGTCGTATTCGACTATCACGACCGCTATGCCGAAGCACGGCACTGGCTCGCCATGCAACACAAGGCCGGACGCATCCAGCAGCGGCTGCACGTGATCGACGATCTCGCGCGTGCGCCCGAAGGCCTCGGAATGCTGTTCCGTGGCGAGAATACCGGCAAGCTCGTCGTGCGGGTTGCGGAGTAACCCGCTCAGTCGTGAATGAACCGGTCAATCTTGCGGTATTTGAACAACCAGTTGCCGCCCTGCTTGACCATCTCGTCGGTATAGCTCCCGCCTGAGCCGACCTTCGGGCCCTGGTCGCTGTTCTGCACCAGCACCCAGTTGGACTGCACGCGTGCGGTATCGCCATCGACGCGAATCACGACGTTGCTCACCGCATGGATCGGCCGCGCGCGCGGCGCGGACGGCCCGGCGATCCGCCGGACCAGTGCCTCGATATCCGGACGGCCCGTGGCCTTGCCGAACGCCGTGTCCCAGGTGCCGTCCTCGGCGAATAGCGCCGCCATGTCGGCGAACCGGTTCATGTCGATGCAGAAGCAGTATTCGGAAAGGACGTCCCGGATCGCGTCCTTCTCCTCGAGCAGGCTCGGCATTGCCATTCCTCCCATCGCAGCTCGACGATCCTAGCCTCGGACGCGAATCCCTGAAATGGAGAAGGCTCCGAGGTTTCCCCCGGAGCCTTCGGCATTGTTCGTGAGCATCCGCTGTGGTCGCGGACAGGCTACTCCGAGATGCGAAGCGTCGCGTCGGAGATCCAGGCCGCGGCAGTCGGTGCCGACACTAAACAATGAGACACTGGATCACCTCCTTTCAGTTGTTGCTGGGACTGGCCATAGTTGGTCCGAATCCGCGCCTTGGCAAGGGGCAAGCAAAAATCGGGGGGCGTGCATGAACCAGAAGCCGGACAAGGACGCGCCGTACAAGGTCAGTCGCAAGGAAATCCGCGCCCTGATCGACCGCTACAGGGTAACGGATGGCAAGAAGTTCCGCCTGAAGGACCACGACCCCGGCGACACCGGAGGCCATCAGATGTCGAAGGGGCAGGCGCAGGACTTGCTCGAGACGGGCACCGCCACCCTCGCGGCACACCAGGAGAAGCTCTACGCCCAAGATCGCTGGTCGATGCTCTGCGTGTTCCAGGCGATGGACGCGGCCGGCAAGGATGGCACGATCAAGCACGTGATGTCGGGGGTGAACCCGCAGGGTGTGCAGGTAACGTCGTTCAAGGCGCCGGGGCCGGAGGACCTCGACCACGATTTCCTCTGGCGCATCTGGCGTGCTCTGCCCGAACGCGGACGTATCGGGATCTTCAACCGGAGCCACTATGAGGAGGTGCTCGTCGTCCGCGTGCATCCGAAAATCCTCGACAAGCAACGTTTGCCGACCGAGTTGGTCGGCAAACGGATCTGGAAGGAGCGGCTGGAATCCATCGCGGCAATGGAGGAGTACCTCGCCCGGCAGGGAACCGTGATCCTGAAATTCTTTCTGCATCTCTCCAAGGACGAGCAGAAGAAGCGCTTCCTTGCGCGCCTCGACGAGCCCGAGAAGAACTGGAAATTCAGCGCGAGCGACCTCGCCGAGCGCGCCTATTGGGACGACTATATGACGGCCTACGAGGAGACGATCGCCGCCACCGCGACGCCCGAGGCGCCGTGGTTCGTCGTTCCAGCCGACAACAAGTGGTTCACCAGGCTGGTCGTGGTCGCGGCGATGAACGAGGCACTGAACCGGCTGGATCTTGCCTTCCCGGAGGTGACCAACGAACAGCGCGCCGCCCTCGCCGCCGCGCGCACCAAGCTCGAATCGGAGCACTAGAGCCTCAATTCGCGCAATCGCCGCTCGCGCGGTAACATCGGACGATCTCTCGTCAGGAGCCTCGAATGACCGAACCGACCGCCCTCATCGTCGGCGCGAGCCGTGGCCTGGGTCTCGGCCTAGCGCGCGAGCTACTTGCCCGCAACTGGACCGTGATAGGGACCGCGCGGGAGGTAAACGGGTCCGCCCTCAAGAAGCTCGGCGAGGCGCATCCGGGGCGGCTGCGCGTGGAAGCGCTGGATGTGAACAACGAAGCGCAACAGCGCGCACTGAAGTCCAAGTTGGGCGGGACCGAGCTTGACCTGTTGTTCGTCAACGCCGGCATCACTGACCGGGCCGAGCTCGCGGACATCTCGCAACAGGCCTTCACGAACGTCATGCTGACGAACGCTCTCTCGCCGGTGCAGATCGCATTGGCGCTGCGGGAGAATCTGCGCCCCGGCGGCACGGTCGCCTTCATGTCGTCGCGGATGGGCAGCATCGCCGAGATGGAGGTCGGCAACAGCGCGGTCTATCGCGCCAGCAAGGCGGCGCTGAATGCGCTGACGCGCTGCTTCGTCGCGGGGGTCGGTGCCGGAACGTTCACCGTGCTGACGTTTCATCCCGGCTGGGTGCGGACCGACATGGGCGGGCCGAATGCCGCCGTCTCGATCGAGGACAGCGTGCGCGGCATCGCCGACGTGCTGGAGCGCGAGCGAGGCAGCGGGAAGCACAAATTCCTCGACTACCAGGGGAACGCGATCCCCTGGTAGTCGTCGGGCGCTACTTGCAGCCGGCGCCGAGCCGCACGTCGTTGAAGCGCTCGTCGCCGGCGCCCATGTAGGGCAGCAGGTTCTGGATGCATCCCGGCCGATAGGCGTAGACGGTGGCACGGGTGATGACGGGGATGTTGCCGACCGATTCGGAGATTTCCCGCATCAGTTCCCGCATGGTCTCGAGCCGCTTGGGGTCGGTCGCGTTCAGCTTTTTGGCGACGCCCAAAAGCTCGTCGATCCTGGGGCTGGCGGCACCACCGGGATTGACGCTCCCGCCGGTGCCGACGATCTGCGCCATTCCCTCGACCGCATCGCCGCGCCCGCCGTTACGACCGATCATGATGTCGCCGCGTGGCACCGGGCGGCCGAACTGCGTGTATTGCGAGACATCAATGACGTCGAATTTCAGCTTGACGCCAACCTCGGACCACATGCCCTGCAGCGCCTCGGCCAATTGCCGATACTCGGTCGTGTTGAGCAACAGGATGGTGACGTCGAGCCCGTCCTTGAACCCGGCCTCGGCCAGCAGCGCGCGCGCCTTGGCTTGATCGAACGGATACCGGCTATCGAGCTCCGCGATGTAGAACGGCGACGTTTTCGCCCATAGCTGCTGCGTCGGGCGCGCGCTGCCATAGCCCATCGCGTCGGCGATCGCCTCGCGGTCGATCGCGTGCATCATCGCCTGCCGGACCCGCAAATCCTTCAAGCCGGGGCGCGAGACGTTGAGATAGATGTCCCACAGGGCGTTCTTCTCGATGATCTGGACCGCCAGACCTTTCGACTTTGCCTCGGCGATCTGTCGCGGCTCGATCAGCGCGATATTGGCCTGACCCGAGGCCACGGCATTGAATCGAGCGCGCGAATCCGGGACGTAGTGGTTCTCGAAGCCGGCCGGCCGACCTTCGATCCCACGCCAGTAGCCGTCATACCGCGCCATCACGGTCTTGATGTTGGGTTCCACCGATTTCAGCTGATACGGCCCGGCGCCCACGGCTTTCAGCGTGCTGCCGAACACGCCCTCGGTGAGCACGGCGGGGCTGATCATCATACCGCTGTTATAGGCCAGACGGTACTCGATCTGCCCGCTCGGCTCCCGCAGCGTGAGGACGACCGTATCGTCTCCGACCGTCTTGATCCCGGTGATCAGGCGGAACGTATCCGCCATCGTGGTGCCGGCCTTGGAGCCGAGGGCCGCGCTGCGCTCGAAATTGCGCTTGACCGCATCGGCGTTGAAGGGCGTTCCGTCGTGGAACGTAACGCCGTGACGGAGCTTCAGGGTCAGCTCGGTCAGGTCCTCGTTCATCTTCCAGGATTCAGCCAGGCCCGGCGTCAGATTGCCGTCCTGGTCGAAACGGATGATCGTGTCGTAGATCGCGAGCAGCGTCTCGTGCGAGTAGCTGCTGCCGTTTTGCGGCTCCGCCGGGTCCAGCGTCGCGTTGCCGGAGGAGTCGTAATAGATGATGCTTCCCTTGGTGTTGAACGCGGCTTCGGAAGCCGCCTCGGCCGTTGCGCCGGTAATGGCCGGCTGGCCCGCCATGAAAACGCCCGCGAGCAATGACACTCGCAGACATGACTTCAAATATGCTTGCACGTTCTCCCCCTTTTTCGTTTGAGCCGGTCCATCGCGTTCCGATATTCCTCGGATTATTGCGCTTGTTTTCAGACCTGGCTGCGTTCGTCTTGTAAGAAGGATGCCGTGCCGATCAGTCTCTTGTCTATAGCTGGTTGACCTCGCGCTGCGCGTCACGCGCGCAGGAATCCGAGCGTGTCGCCTTCGAGCACGACGCAGGTCAGCCGGCCGCCGAACACTGCGCCGGTATCGATGCCGATGCGGTTCGGCTTTACCACCGGGTTCGAGGTGGGCGTGTGACCATGCACCACGATGAAGCCGAACGGCGACTCATGCGTGAGAAAGGGCTGCCGGATGGTCAGCAGATCCTGCCGCTCCTGCCGCTCCAACGGCACGCCGGCGCGGATACCGGCATGGACGAACAGATAGCCACCTTCCCTGTGCCACAGGCTGAGGCCGCGCACGAACGCGACATCCGACGGCGGCAGGGCAGCGAGCCAGCCCTCGCGCGGTGAATCCGGATCGACGTCCCAGCTCGCCAGCGCCTCACGCCCGCCGGTGAACAGCCAATCGGTCGCCGACGCGCGCTCGCCGTCGAGGGCGCGCAGCATGGTATCCTCGTGGTTCCCGATGAGATTGACGGTCGGCACGCCGGGCAGCGGCGGGCCGGCCGCGAGGCGCCTCACCACCCCGGCGCTGTCCGGTCCCCGGTCGACGTAGTCGCCGATATGGATTAGCAGCGGCGCATCGACCGGCCGCCGGGCGAGATCCTCGGCGATCACGTGATGCAGCTCGGTCAGGCGATCGGCGCAGCCATGCACGTCGCCGACGGCGTAGACCCGGCGGCCTGACGGCAGGATTCCGGGAGCGTGTGTGAGTTCGATCATGTCAGGAGCAAACTAGCGGCGATGGCACCGGGCGCAAGCGCTGCGGCCGCGTATCGAGGAATTCGGTATGGCTCTGTTCGAAATCACCATCGCCCTTCTTATCATCGGCGCGCTGCTCGCTGCCCTCGCCCGTCGGCTGCGGGCGCCCTACCCCGCCTTTCTCGCCGTCGCCGGGGCGGTACTCGCGAGCATCCCCGGAACCCCTACGCTGACGCTCTCGCCCGAGCTCGTGCTGACCCTGTTCGTGGCGCCGAGCCTGCTGGACGCCGCCTACGACGCCTCGCCGCGCGACCTGCGCGACAACTGGTTGCCGATCGCCGGCAGCGCGGTGGTTGCCGTGTTGCTGACCATCGCCGCGGTTGCCTGCGCCGCGCGATGGCTGCGGCCCGACATGCCGTGGGCGGTGGCGGTGGTGCTCGGCGCGATCGTCGCGCCGCCGGACGCCTCAGCGGCGACGGCGGTGCTCCGCGCCCTGCGTCCGCCGCATCGTGTCATGGTCATCCTCGAGGGCGAGAGCCTGTTCAACGACGCGACGGCGCTGCTGATCTATCGCGTGGCCCTTGGCGTTGCACTGGGCAGCTGGACGGGATGGATCGAGACGCCCTTGCTCGCGCTGTCACTCGTGGGAGGTGCCGTGCTCGGCGCGGCACTCGGCCGCCTCTGGCCACCGATGATCGAACGGATCGAGGACGGGCCAACCTCGGTGATCGTCCAGTTCGTCAGCACCTTCGCGTTGTGGATACTGGCGAGCCGGCTCGGCCTCTCGCCGATCCTCACCTTGCTCTGCTTTGCGATGGCGCTCGCCCGACGTTCGCACATGGGCGCGCGCCTCCGCCTCCAATCCTACGCGGTTTGGGACGTGACCATCTTCGTCCTCAACGTGCTCGCCTTCATTCTGATGGGCTTACAGCTGCGGCCGATTCTCGCCGGGCTGGGCGGTGTGGACTGGCAGGAATACGCGATCTTTGGCGGCAGCGTGCTGGGGGTATGCGTGCTGGTCCGTCTCGCATGGGTGATGAGCTACAACACGGTGGTCCGCTGGAAGATCCGTCGCTTCGGCGTTCGCTTGCCCCGCCCCATGACGCTGCCGACCGTGGGTACGGGGCTGGTGATTTCATGGTGCGGCATGCGCGGCGTGGTGACGCTCGCGACCGCGCTGGCATTGCCCGACGGGTTCCCGTTCCGCAGCCTCATCCTGTTTGCCGGCTTCGCGGTGGTCCTTGGCACGCTGGTGGTCCAGGGGATCACGCTGCGCCCGCTGATGGGGTTGCTTCGATTGCCCGACGATGACCAGGTCGGGCGCGAAGTACGGCACGCGCGGCAAAGGGCCGCCGAGGGGGCCATCGCCGCCCTGGCGCAAGAGGGCAGCGAGCCGGCGACCCTGCTGCGGAAGGAGTACGACGCCCGACTGGCCGGAGACGGCGAACCGCGCCAGGCGACGCAGCTGCTTCGCCAGCACCGCATCCTCGCACTCCGCACCGAGCGGCGCGTCATCGTCGAACTACGCGCGGCGGGAGAGATTGGCGACGATGCGTTTCACGCCATCGAGGAAGAACTCGACTGGGCGGAAATGTACGTGCAGCGCACGCTCGCCCATAGCTGACGCAGACTGAAACGGAACGGGCCGGCTTGCGCCGGCCCGTGTCGGATCACTCGACGGTTTCCTGCTCCTTGTCGGAGCCGCCCTCCTCGTCGTCGGGCTTCGGCAACGCCGGGAGCGGGGCCTCGACGATCTCGAAGTCGAGCTTGTTCTCCTTGAGCGTTACCTTCACGGCGCCGCCCTTCACCAGCTTGCCGAACAGCAGCTCCTCGGCAAGCGCCTTCTTGATGTGCTCCTGGATGACCCGCGCCAGCGGCCGCGCACCATAGAGGCGGTCGTAGCCGCGTTCGGCCAGCCACTCCTTCGCCCCCGAGCTGAGCTCGATGGTGACGTTACGGTCGGCGAGCTGTGCCTCCAGCTGCATGACGAATTTCTCGACGACCCGCCCGACGATCTCCGGCGTCAGGCCCGCGAAGGCAATTACCGCATCGAGCCGGTTGCGGAACTCGGGGGTGAACAGCCGGCGAATGGCATCCTCGTCCTCGCCGACCCGCGCCTCGCGGCCGAAGCCGATCGCCTCCTTGGCCATGTCGGACGCGCCGGCATTCGTCGTCATGATGAGGATGATGTTGCGGAAATCGACGGTCTTGCCGTTGTGGTCGGTAAGCTTCCCGTGGTCCATCACCTGCAACAGAATGTTGAACAGGTCGGGATGCGCCTTCTCCACCTCGTCGAGCAGCAGCACCGCGTGCGGGTGCTGGTCGATAGCGTCGGTTAGCAAGCCGCCCTGGTCGAAGCCGACATAGCCGGGTGGGGCGCCGATCAGGCGCGAGACCGAATGACGCTCCATGTATTCCGACATGTCGAAGCGGATCAGCTCGATCCCCAGGGTCGCGGCGAGCTGGCGCGCGACCTCGGTCTTGCCGACGCCGGTGGGGCCGCTGAACAGGTAGTTGCCGATCGGCTTCTCCGGCTCGCGTAGCCCGGCGCGCGACAGCTTGATCGCGGCGGCCAGCGCGTCGATCGCCTTGTCCTGGCCGAACACCATCGCCTTGAGGTCGCGCTCAAGGTTCCGCAGTGTCTCCTTGTCGTCCGCGGAGACCGACTTCGGCGGAATGCGGGCGATCTTGGCGACGATCTCCTCGACGTCGCGCAAGGTCACGGTCTTGCGGCGCTTGTTCTCCGGCAGCAGCATCCGCGAGGCGCCGACCTCGTCGATCACGTCGATCGCCTTGTCCGGCAGCTTGCGGTCATTGATGTATTTCGCCGAGAGATCGACGGCGGCGCGGATCGCCTCGTCGGTGTAGCGCACCTTGTGGTGCTTCTCGTAATTGACCTTGAGGCCACGCAGGATCTTCACCGCGTCTTCGAGGCTCGGCTCATTGACGTCGATCTTCTGGAACCGGCGGACCAGCGCACGGTCCTTCTCGAAGTAGTTGCGGAACTCCTTGTAGGTCGTGCTGCCAATGCAGCGCAGCGTGCCGGAGGCGAGCGCCGGCTTCAGCAGGTTTGACGCATCCATCGCGCCGCCGCTGGTCGCACCGGCGCCGATCACCGTGTGGATCTCGTCGATGAACAGGATCGCGCCGGCCTGGTTTTCGAGCTCGGAGACGACCGCCTTGAGCCGCTCCTCGAAATCGCCGCGATAGCGGGTGCCAGCAAGCAGCGCGCCCATATCGAGCGCGTAGATCGTCGACTTGGATAGTACCTCCGGTACGTCGCCCTCGACGATGCGCTTGGCGAGACCCTCGGCGATCGCGGTCTTGCCGACACCTGGGTCGCCGACATAGAGCGGGTTGTTCTTGGTGCGGCGGCACAGGATCTGGATGGTCCGCTCGATCTCGGGCTCGCGGCCGATCAGCGGGTCGATCTTGCCCGCCATCGCCTTCTTGTTGAGATTGACGCAGTAGTTCGACAGCGCATCCTGATTGCGCCGATTGGGCTTTTCCTCGCGCTCCTGCTCGTGGTTGTTGTCGGAGGAATTGCTCGAACCCGTGACCGGGCGCTGCTGCGAACGGCCCGGCGCCTTGGCGATGCCGTGGCTGATGAAATTCACCGCGTCGAGCCGCGTCATATCCTGCAGCTGCAGGAAGTAGACCGCGTGGCTCTCCCGCTCGCTGAACAGCGCCACAAGCACGTTCGCACCCGTCACCTCGTCACGCCCGGAGGACTGCACGTGGATCGCGGCGCGTTGCACGACGCGCTGGAAGCCGGCGGTCGGCTTCGGGTCGCCCGGCCTGTCGGTGGTCAGGCCGGAGAGGTCCTTGTCGAGAAATTCGGCGAGATCGCTACGCAGCTTGTCGAGATCGACGCCGCAGGCACGCAGCACGGTTGCCGCATCGCTGTCTTCCGCAAGTCCCAGCAGCAGGTGCTCGAGCGTGGCGTATTCGTGCCGGCGGTCACTCGCCAGGGACAGGGCGCGATGCAGCGTCTGTTCGAGATTACGGGACAGCATGGTGATCGACGCTCCTACGCGCTGAAGTCCGGGCGGCGGCCATCTTCGGCCTTCGCCCTATCGGTATTCAACTGTCGGTGGCCAAGCGGCCGCCGTGTTCCAACGCCGTATGTGGCGCCTCCCGCCCAGTCCTGCGAGATCACTCTTTTTCGATTGTGCATTGCAGCGGATGCTGGTTCTGTCGCGCGAGGTCCATCACCTGCGTCACCTTGGTTTCCGCCACCTCATATGTGTACACGCCACACACGCCGACGCCGCGGCGATGGACGTGCAGCATGATCCGTGTCGCCTCCTCCCGGTTCTTCTGGAAGAAGCGCTCCAGCACGTGGACGACGAACTCCATCGGCGTGTAGTCGTCGTTCAGCATCAGCACCTTGTACATGGCCGGCTTGCGGGTCTTCGGTCGCGCCTTGACGACGACGCCCGTGTTCGGTCCTTCTCCGTTTCCGCGCTTGTCGTTGTCGCTCATCGCTCGCCTTTCCCCGGCGCGCCGGGGATCCCGTCTTGCCGTCCGCTATAAGGTCCAGACCATATCGGAAGCAGGCCCTCCGTTAAAAGACCCATGCCGATCGAAGGTCGCCGCATGGCCCAATGGAATAAGGCCCACGCCAACAAGACAAGGGCCCGGGCTATGCGCCCGGGCCCTGCTTCGGAGCCGCCTTTCGGGGGGAGGGAGGACGGCGGCCCCTAACCTGTCGCTCGAGCGGATCAGCCGATGCGGGCGAACTTCTCGACAGCCAGCGTCACGCGGGCGGTCAGCGGCGCGATGGTCTGCTCGGCCAGCTTCATCGACGCGTCGGTCAGGCGGCTCGATTCGGTCACGGTCTTATCGAGCGTCGAGCGGGCGAGGCTGGCCTGCAGGTCGACCGCGTCCTTCAGCGACTTCACGCCGGTCAGAGCGCGGAAGGTGGACAGCGTCTCCTCGAACGAGGCCTGCGCCGTCGCGGCGACCTGCTTCGAGATGTCCTGCACCCCGGCGGCCCAGATCTGGCCGGACTTCACGAAGGCATCCAGGTTGCCCTGGCTGAACGCGACGAACTCCTCGGCGGTCTTCATGGCCTTCTCCATGCCTTCCTTCATCTTGGCTTGCGTCTTCTCGAAGCTCGCGGCCCCCTGGGCGACGCTGGCGTCGAATGCGCCGGTGGCGTGGTCGTAGCTCTTCGTGGCGGCGGCGGCAGTGGCCTCGTTCACGGCGGCGACCGCCTCCGCGACCTTCGACTTGGCGTTGCCGGACGTGCTTGTGGTCGTGCTCATGCTCTGTCTTCCTTCGCTCTGCTCGGGCCGAAACGGCCGAATTCGTGGCGGTTGCAGGAGCGAAGCGCCGCCTTCCGCGCCGCCGTACTCTCTTGCTGCACCGCAGCACAAACGGAACCTAGTCATCGGCTCCGCCGGGTTCAAGCGAAACTTTTGTGCAGCGCACAATTTTCAGAATCGGGCGACGCTGTCAACCGTGAATGCGAGTCCAAGATCGCCTGTTAACCCTTTCAAACACCTTGCCTTTGACCCGATTTCTTCTGGACAGGCGCGTAAGTGGCTGGTTACAGTCGCGCTGCTCATCGGGGAGGACAGCGCGCATGGCATCGGGGCCGGGTCGTGGACGCCGCGTATTTGCATTGATTTGCGCCACGCTCGGATCGGTTGCGGTCGGGTGTGCCCTGCCCCGCATGGCACACGCGCAAATCGGGTCGGCTCGCTACAGCTCGATGGTGATCGACGCCCGCTCCGGCGCCGTCCTGGAGGCAGTCAACGCCGACGAGCTTCGCCACCCCGCCAGCCTGACCAAGCTGATGACCCTGTACATGTTGTTCGAGGCGCTGCGGGACCGGCGGCTGACACTCAACCAGTTGGTCCCGGTCTCCTGGCACGCCGCGTCTCAGGAGCCTTCCAAGCTCGGCCTCACGCCGGGGACGCGAATCACCGTCGAACAGGCGATCCTCGGGCTCGTGACCAAATCCGCCAACGATGCGGCAGCGGCCCTCGGCGAGCTGCTCGGCGGCAACGAGGACCGGTTCGGACAGATGATGACCTTGCGCGCCCGGGCACTCGGCATGAACCGGACGATCTTCCGTAATGCGTCGGGCCTGCCCGACCCGGAGCAAGTGACCACGGCACGCGATCTCGCGATTCTGGCGCGTCACCTGATCACCGATTTCCCGGGGTACTACGGCTATTTCAGCACCCCGAATTTCGTGTTCCACGGGCGCACGATCTATAACCACGACCGGATGCTGCAGACCTATCCTGGCGCGGACGGGATGAAGACGGGCTATACCGAGGCGTCGGGCCACAATCTCGTCACCAGCGCCGAGCGCGGCGGCGTTCGCCTGGTCGGTGTCGTGCTGGGCGCCGCGTCCAACCCGGAACGCGACTACCACATGGCAGCATTGCTCGATCAGAGCTTCGAGCAGCTCGACGTCCCCGGTGGCCGACGCGGCACGATGGTCGCCAGCAGCCGGGCGCCGAGCCTGGTCGCCACCGCCCGGGCCGCGACCGTGCCCGTGCCGACCAACACCCGGCAGGCGCCCCGCGCCGCCACCGTGCTGCCCGTGACCACGCGCGCGCCCGTCTCCGCCGCGGCGCGCTGGGGTATCCAGGTCGGCACCTTCAGCACCGAGAAAGCGGCGCGCCAAGCCGCCACGGCGGCCCAGCATGTCGCCGACGCAGGGGATGCGCATGTCGAGCGGACCAAGCTGCGCGGCAAGCCTGCCTGGCGGGCGCAGCTGACCGGCCTCACCGCACGTGAGGCACAGTCGGCCTGCGGCGGCCGCGCCAAGAAGAAGTCCGCCTGTTTCGTCGTCCATCCCGAAGGTGGCGAGCTGGCCAGCCGCTGAACCGGTCGCGCCTGGCCCGGCAGGACTGCCGGGCTTGGCATGATTTCTGCTGAGCCGGAGGGGTCACGCCAAGCACAGGCCCCAGCATGGACGCTCAGCCGCTCTCGATCTCCGGCACGACCACGGCGACCGCCGCCACCGCCGCCAAGGCTGGCCCGCCGGCGGATGACGGGCCGAGCTTCCACGACATCCTCTCGGCCCTCAACCCACTGCAATATGTGCCGGTGGTCGGCACGATCTACCGGGCCATCACCGGCGACACCATTCCCGAGGGAATACGTGTCGTCGGCTCCTTCATATTCAGCGCGCTCACCGGCGGGCCGTTCGGCATGATCCTCAACGCCGCCACCGTGGTCGCCGAGAAGGCCACCGGCATCGATCCCGAGCAGATCGGCCACGACGTGCTCGCCTGGGCGGGCATCGCAGGCGACTCGCCATCCGCGGGGTCGGGCCCGGCAGTGCTCGAGGCCGGAACGCCCTCCGCGACGCCGCCCACCCCCTGGACCGCGCCGCAGCGCGCCGCCTATGGCGATCAGCCCTCGTCGCTGTCCGAGGCGCCGCGTCCCGACCCACCGGCGCTATCCGACGCGATGAGGCTCGCCGCCCTCGACAGCTATCGTCGCAGCCTCGCGACGTCGGTCGCCTGACATAGTGCCTGCCCTTTCGTGTCGGAACGCCGTAGAGTGCCCGGACCGAGGAGTTCGCACCGTTCAAGGAGGCCGCCCGATGACCCCGCCGCGCGCCAATTCAGCCGCAGCCCGCGATATTGCCAACGTGTTGCACCCGTACACCGATCTGCAGGCGCACCAGGAGGTCGGGCCGCTGGTCATCACCCGCGGCAAGGGCGTCCGCGTATGGGACGAGACGGGCAAGGAATATATCGAAAGCGTCGCAGGCCTGTGGTGCGCCGCCCTCGGCTTCGACAATGAGCGGCTGGTGCAGGCGGCGGTGACGCAGATGCGCAAGCTGCCCTTCTACCACGCCTTCACCGCCAAATCGCACGAGCCGATGATCGAGCTCGCCGAGATGCTGGTGCAGCGCGCTCCGGTGCCGATGAGCAAGGCGTTCTTCGCCAATTCCGGCTCCGAGGCGAACGACAGCGCCATCAAGATGATCTGGTACTTCAACAACGCGCTCGGCCGCACCGCGAAGAAGAAGATCATCGGCCGTATCAAGGGCTATCACGGCATCACCCTCGCCTCGGCCTCGATCACCGGCCTGCCGGCGAACCATCGCTCGTTCGACGTGCCGCTGCCCGGCTTCGTCCACACGATGACGCCGCACTACTATCACCAGGGACAGCCCGGCGAGACCGAGGAAGCCTTCGCCACGCGCTGCGCCGACGAACTGGAAAAGCTGATCCTGGCGGAAGGCCCAGACACGGTGGCGGCGATGTGGGCCGAGCCCATCATGGGCGCGGGCGGTGTGATCGTGCCGCCACGCGGCTACTTCGAGAAGATCCAGGCGGTGCTGCGGAAATACGACGTGCTGCTGGTGGCAGACGAGGTGATCTGCGGCTTCTTCCGCACCGGCGCCTACTGGGGCAGCCAGACGCTCAACATCGAGCCCGACATCCTGACCTGCGCCAAGGCTCTTTCCTCGTCGTTCCTGCCGATCAGCGCGGTGATGGTGAATGACCGGGTGTTCCAGGCGCTGGCCAAGGAGAGCCATGAGATCGGCACGTTCGGCCACGGCTTCACCTATTCCGGCCATCCGGTGCCCGCCGCCGTGGCGGTCGAGACGCTGAAGATCTACGACGAGCTCAACATGGGCGACCATGTCGGGCAGGTCGGGCCATACCTGCAGAAGGAGCTGCGCCGTCGTTTCGCCGATCATCCGCTGGTCGGCGAGGTGCGCGGCGTCGGCCTCATCGCGGCCGTGGAGTTCGTCGCCGACAAGGCGACGCATACCAATTTCGACCCAAAGGCCAAGGTCGGCGCGCGGCTCAACAAGCTGGTGGAGGAGCACGGCGTGATCGGCCGCGTGGTGGCAGGCGACTCGCTCTGCTTCAGCCCGCCCCTCGTCATCACGGAACCTGAGATCGACGAGATGCTCGACCGGATCGGCCGCGCGGTCGACGAGCTCAGCGTGCAGCTGCGCCGCGAGCAGATCGGCGTGGTCGCTTAATGGGATGACTCGATAGCCGGTGGTGGACTGAAGTCCACCCTACGCCGAATCAAGTAGGGCGGACTTCAGTCCGCCGCCGGCGCTCGCACCGCCTCACAGCCAACCGCGCATCCGAAAGACGACCAGCGGCAGGATGGCGCTGGCAAGGATGACCAGCAGCCCGTACGGGTAGCCCCAAGCCCAGCCCAGTTCCGGCATGTCCTTGAAGTTCATGCCGTAGATGCTCGCAACCAAGGTGGGCGGGATGCCGACGACCGACACCACGGTCAGCACCTTGATGATGTTGTTCTGCGCGATGTTGATGAAGCCCAGCGTGGCGTCGAGCAGGAACTGCACCTTGTTGGCCATATGCTCGTCGTAGTCGGTCAGGGAGCGGATGTCCTGGCGCAACGTGGCAAACCGCGGCTGGAGATCGACCGCCAGCCAGTCGGCGTTCTGTCCAACGAAGGGCACGATCCGCCCGACGGCGAGCAGGCTGTCGCGGATGCGGGAGGCCGATTCGCCGACCCTGCCAACACCTCGCAACAGCCGTCGCAATGCCTTGTCCTCACGGCGGGGGGCGCGGCCGGAGCCGAGATCCTCCTGGAAGATATGCCGTGAGATGGCGTCGAGTTCGTCGCCGATCTTCTCGAGCTGGTCAGCGAGACGATCGACAATCACTTCCAGCAAGGTGACGAGCACGTGCGCGCCGGTGCGGTGTCCGTCCTCGAAGCGCGGCGCACGCTGGTGGACCGAGTCGAACGACGTGCTCGGCGCGAACCGCTCGGTGATCAGGCGGTCACGGTCCAGCACGAAGCCGAGCGGCCGCGTTTTGGCGCCGCCTTGTCTCGGAAACTGCACGAACGGCATGGAGAGGGAAAGCACGCCATCCTCGGCGTTCAGTCGGGACGACGACTCGATCTCCTGCAACTCGGCGATCGAGGCGACATGCAGGCCGGTCGCACGCTGCACGGTTTCCTTCTCGGCCTCGGTGGGATCGACGAGGTCGATCCACACCGCATGGGCGAGTGCCTCCCGGTCCGCCGCGTCGATCTCAGCGAGCCGGCAGTTGGCGGGC
>JAFKFI010000003.1 GCA_017307285.1 Alphaproteobacteria bacterium
GCAGATGCAGGCGCAAGAGCCGGCCGTCGCGCAGCAAATTGCGCAGCAGCACGTTGGAGAGGATGCGCGCGTCGATATTGCCGCCCGACACGGGGATGCCGACGCGCTTGCCGCGAAAGCGCGTGGGATCGGCGAGCAGCACCGCGACCCCGGCCGCCCCGGCGCCCTCGGCGACGATCTTGGCCCCCTCGGCGAGCAGGCCGACGGCCTCCTCGATGGCGGGTTCGGGGACGGTCAGGACCCCCGCCGCGTGCTCGCGAATGATGGCGAGCGGGGTCTCGCCGATGTCCCGGACGGCGATGCCTTCGGCGATGGTCGCACCGCCAACTTCGACCGCCCGGCCCGCGAGGCGCTGCGCCATCGCCGCGTAGGATTCCACCTCGGCGCCGAACACGGCGATGCCCGGTCGCAGCGCGGTGGCGGCGACCGCGCAGCCGGCCAGCATCCCGCCGCCGCCCACCGGGATGATGAGCGCCTCGAGGTCGGGCGCGTCCTGCAGCATCTCAAGCGCCATCGTGCCCTGACCGGCGATCACGGCGGGATCGTCGTAGGGGTGGATGAACACGAGACCCTTGTCGGCGGCCAGGGCATGGGCGTGCGCGGCCGCTTCGGCGAGAGTCGCGCCGTGCAGCACGATCTCGGCACCCCAGGCGGCGGTGCGTGTCACCTTGGTCGCCGGCGTGAACCGCGGCATCACGATGGTCGCGGCGATCCCGAGCAGGCTGGCGTGACGGGCGACCGCCTGCGCATGGTTGCCGGCCGACATGGCGATCACGCCGACGCGGCGCTCAGCGGCGGAGAGCAGGGCCAGCCGGTTGGCCGCCCCGCGCTCCTTGAAGGCGCCGGTTGCCTGTAGGTTCTCGAGTTTGAGCACCACCTCGGCGCCGGTGGCGCGCGAGAGGGCGTCGCTGTGGATCGTCGGGCTGCGCAGCACGCGCCCGGCGATGCGGGCGGCGGCGGCCTCGATGTCGGCCAGCGCGATCATGCTGCGGGACGGCCGGGGAGACGCGGCTCAGATGAACTTGACGCCGAGAATCTCATAGGTCCGGTCGCCGCCGGGGGCGGGCACCGCGACGCTGTCGCCGATCTTCTTGCCTATCAGCGCCTTGGCGAGCGGCGAGGAAATCGACAGGCGGCCGAGCTTGATATCGGCCTCGTGCAGGCCGACGATCTGGTACTCGGCCTCCTTTTCAGTCTCCTCGTCGAGCAGCCGGACATGCGCGCCGAACTTCACCTGGTCGCCGGACAGCGCGGACGGGTCGATCACCTCGGCGGCGGAGACCACCTCCTCGAGCTCGGCGATGCGGCCCTCGATGAAGGACTGGCGTTCCCGCGCGGCATGGTACTCCGCGTTCTCGCTGAGGTCGCCGTGGGTGCGGGCCTCGGCGATCTGCAGAATGATCGCCGGGCGTTCCTCGGCCTTGAGCTGGCGGAGTTCGTTCTCCAGCCGCTGTAGGCCTGACGCGGTCATCGGGAACTTCTGCACGGCAAGATCCTCAGTAGTGTCGGACGCGGGGTCGATCGTCCGGGCTGGGGCGCTCAAACGCAACCCGTCGCGGCCGGATTGCGCCGGCCGCGACGGGGCTCAGAACGAACCGCGAAAATAGGACTGCAGGGGCGCGACTTCAAGCGTCCCGGCTTTCAGCGCGGCGATCGCATGCACCGCGGCGCGGGCGCCGGCCATCGTCGTGTAGTGCGGCACCCCGTGGGTGAGCGCGCCGCGGCGGATGTCGAAGCTGTCCGCGACCGACTGCGGACCCGAGGCGGTGTTGATAACGAGCTGCACCTCGCCCGAGCGGATCGCGTCGACGCAATGCGGCCGGCCCTCCAGCACCTTGTTCACCACGCGGACGGCGAGCCCGGCGTCGCGGATGCGGGCCGCCGTGCCGCGCGTCGCCATGATCGAAAAGCCCATCTCGGCGAGCCGCCGTGCCAATGACGGCAGGCCCTTCTTGTCGGCGTCCTTGATCGAGAGGAACACCGTCCCCGCATCCGGCAGCCGGACACCGGCGCCGAGCTGGGACTTGGCGAAGGCGCGCTCGAAGCTGGCGTCGAGCCCCATCACCTCGCCGGTCGACTTCATCTCCGGCCCGAGGATGGTATCGACGCCCTCGAAGCGGCTGAACGGAAACACCGCCTCCTTGACCGCGACATGCGGCGCGATGGCCTGATCGTCGAGGCGGAATTCTTCCAGCTTGGCGCCGGCCATCACTCGCGCGCCGATCTTGGCCACCGGCACGCCGGTCGCCTTGGCGACGAAGGGGACGGTGCGCGAGGCGCGCGGGTTCACCTCGAGGACGTAGATCACATCATCCTTGATCGCGTATTGCACGTTCATCAACCCGACGACGCCGAGGGCGCGGGCCAGCGCCTCGGTCTCGGCCTTGAGTTCCGTGACCATCGCGGGGGGCAGCGTATAGGGCGGCAGGGCGCAGGCGCTGTCACCGGAATGGATGCCGGCCTCCTCGATATGCTCCATCACCCCGGCGACGTAGACCGTCTCGCCGTCGGCGATGCAGTCCACGTCCACCTCGATCGCGTCGTTAAGGTATCGGTCGATCAGCACCGGATTGTCGCCGGAGACGCGCACCGCCTCGCGCATGTAGCGGTGCAGGCCGTGCCGGTCATGGACGATCTCCATTGCCCGCCCGCCCAGCACATAGCTTGGCCGGATGACCACGGGGTAGCCGACCCGCTCGGCGATCGCTTCCGCCTCGTCGGCCGAGCGGGCGATGCCGTTTTCCGGCTGCAGCAGGCCGAGCCCGTTGAGCAGCTTCTGGAAGCGCTCGCGATCCTCGGCGATGTCGATGGCGTCGGCGCTGGTGCCGAGGATCGGGATGCCGGCAGCGGAGAGCGACTGGGAGAGCTTGAGCGGGGTCTGGCCGCCGTACTGCACGATGCAGCCGAGCACGGTGCCGCGCTCCTGCTCGCGGCGCACGAGGGCGATCACGTCCTCGGCGGTCAGCGGCTCGAAATAGAGGCGGTCCGAGGTGTCGTAGTCGGTGCTGACGGTCTCCGGGTTGCAGTTGACCATGATGGTCTCCAACCCGGCCTCACGCAGCGCGTAGGCGGCGTGGACGCAGCAATAGTCGAACTCTATCCCCTGGCCGATCCGATTGGGTCCGCCGCCCAGGATGACAATTTTCTCCCGTGTCGTTGGATCGGCCTCGCAGAGGGGCGTGCCGTACCCGCCCTCATAAGTGGAGTACATGTAGGGCGTGGCGGAGGCGAACTCGGCGGCGCAGGTGTCGACGCGCCGGTACACCGCGCGGACGCCCAGGCGCGCGCGGTGCTGGGCGACTTCCGTCTCGGCGCGGCCGGTGAGTTGCGCGAGGCGGCGATCGGAGAAGCCCAACGCCTTCAGCCGGCGTAGCGCGCCGGGGTCGGCGGGCAGGCCGGT
>JAFKFI010000118.1 GCA_017307285.1 Alphaproteobacteria bacterium
GGTCCGCACCGACGAGGTCGCCAGCCATCGGATGCACCCCGAGCGCGGCGAGATCACCGAGGAAGCGGCCAGCGCGATCGAGGCCGCCCGCGCCGCCGGCGGCCGCGTGGTCGCGGTGGGCACCACGAGCCTGCGACTGCTGGAGACCGCGGCCGCCCCCGACGGCATGGTGCGGCCGTTCCGTGGCGAGACCGATCTGTTCATTGTCCCCGGCCACCGCTTCCGCGCGGTGGATTTGCTGTTGACCAACTTCCATCTGCCGCGCTCGACCTTGTTCATGCTGGTCTGCGCGTTCGCCGGGACGGAGCGGATCCGGGCGGCGTACACGCACGGAATCTCGGCGGGGTATCGTTTTTATTCGTATGGGGATGCCTGTCTGTTGGAGGGCGACCGCCCCGCCACGTGACAGCGAGCATTGGCTTTTGCCGCGCGGACATGGTCAAGATCGGGCCGCGCCAGCAAAGCTCGGAGAGATCATGTCGGAGGTCCAACACCCATTCGGCCGCTCCCGGCTTGTCCCGGCGACCGACGCCTCCCGTCAGCATCTGGAAGACGCGCTCACGGCGCTCGACGGCTCCGCCCTGCCATTCGCCAGACGCTTCATCCAAGACGATCGGGCGCGCCAGCAATATCGGCAAAGCATCCGCGAGGCCATCGCCGAAATCCGCGCCGATGTCGCCTCCGAGCAGCTCACCTCGGAGCAGGGTGCGCTCCGCGCCAGGCAACTCCGCGACGAGATCATGAAGTTGACGCGTGAGCGTTCGAGCGATTTCGGGCGGGCCGTCGCGGAAAAGTTGAAGCCGCAGAGCCCGACCTTCGAGGAGTTGATCGCCCGCTATGCCGCAAAGCTGTTCGAGCAAACGCCCGAGACGCTCACCGAGACGCAACGCGGCGCGGTCATGCGAGAGATCATTGCGGCCGCCGCGCGCGACAACGCGCGGGTCAGCGGCATGTTGCGCTATCTCGGCCCGGCGTCGCGCGGCGTCATGGCGCTATCGCTCGGGCTCGCGATCTACGACGTGTACGAGTCGCCGAATCGCCCGAAGGAGGCTCTGCACCAGGGCGTCGTGCTCGGCGCCGGCGTGGGCGGCTCGTATGTCGCGGGAGCCGTCGGCGTGTCGCTGGTATGCGGTCCCGGCGCGCCGGTCTGCGCCGGCGTGTTCATCCTGGTGGGCGGCATCGCCTTCGCCGCCGGCGCCGACTATTTCTGGCGTCGGCTCGACGCGACAGGCGGGACGCGCTGATCCGATGCCGGCGCTCGCCGCCTCCGACCTCGCCCAACGGCGGCCGGTCTGGGCGGCGCTGTCGGACCTTTATCTCGACACCACGTTGACGCCGGCGATGCTGGAAGCCGATGCCCGACGCCTGGCCGCCTCGCCCTACTCGCTCGCCGAGCTCCGCGCGATCCTGGCCGACGAGGTGCATCCCGCCTGCGCCGCGAACCTGCTCGCGACGGCGGGGGAATGGGTGCCGTTCGATCCGGCCTGGCTGGAGCAGCGCATCCTCGCGCGGCGTCGTTCCGCCTGGCGCTGGCCGGCGCGTCTCCTGCCGCTCCGAGGCGCCGCCCGCCGCCAGGCCGCCCCGCTCTTCGCGCGCGTCGCGGCACTCCGAGGCGACGGCGCCACCGGCTGAGTCCACCCGGACAGCGGGCGTTCCATGCGCCGTGAAATTTCCACCTCGTCATGGCCGGACTTGATCCGGCTATCAGGTGCCACAACCGGCTCTGTCGCGTGTGTCTCGCTTGATTGTCGGGTCAAGCCCGGCAACGACGATGATGCGGATGCGGTTACGGTCATCCTGAACCCGCTCCAAACGCCTCGCGATGACAACGTTTTGCAAGCGCCGTTGGGCATCACTCCGGCGGACAATGCCCCTCACCCGCAAGCAGGGTGTCTGCCAGCCGCATTTGCCGTTGGTAGTTCGGATCGTCGGTCGCCAGCTTGGCTCCGGCAATGAAGGCGGCGCAAGCATCCAGCAACCACCGTGTCCTGTCGGACGACCCGCCGGAATCCGCCAGCTCACGCAAAACAAGCCCGAGCTTGTAGTGCGGCTCGCAAACTTCGGATCGAGCCGCATCGCCGCCCGATACTCCGCGATCGCGTTCTCGATCTTGTGCTGGCTTTCCCAGATGAAGCCGAGATTGTTATGGGGAATCGCAAAAGTGGAATAGTCGTGGATAACACCTTGGTAGATGCGGATTGCCTCATCCATCCTTCCCTGATCCTGCGCGATGAGTCCTTCCAAATTGTAAGCCCGCGCCACGTTCTCGTCGTTTGGCGGCAACGCGGCGATGATCTGCGCCGCGGCCGCAAAGGCCGCGATCTTGTTCGTCTCATAGAGGTACGATGCCGCGACGTACGGCTGGATATTGGCCACGACGATGAGCGCGCCCAGCGCGATCAGCCGGTCGGCGGCGTCGGGTCCGGCATCGGAAGCCGAGAACAGCTTCCGCCCGTTCAGCCGCAACAGCAGGTCGAGCCGGGAGCCGGCGGCGGTGAACTCGCCGGATATTTCGTGCCGCCAGCCGCCGGGAAGAATACTACGCAGAGACGCGGCGACACTGTCGACCGAGATGCCGGCCTTGGGGATGACGACGCCCGACAGATCGGCCGGGGTACCGACGGCGGTCTGGTGCATCGTCGTCCGGCTGGTGCCCTGCACCGCCCTGATCGCGTCCAGCAGGCGATAGGTGGCGACCTTGCTGCTGAAACCGGCTTCGTCCAGCACCTTCGGCACCGCGAGCGGCTCGAGCTCGACGGTATGCCGGCGGAATGTCGCTTGACCGAGTGAACCGGCCCGCCACGAGGAGGTCGAAATCGTCGCCGAGAGCGCGAGGAGCCACTTTCCCCAGAGCATCGCCCTCCGCTGCGACAGCCAGCGGCAACGCTCCGTGGTCCCGCCGGGCGGGGACGCGGTTTCCAAAGAGGAGCCAGAAGCATCGCCAGCTGGAAGCGGCGCGCGACAGTCGTCGGGCTCGATATGATGGTGGTCTGATCGTCGGACATCGACGCTCCCACTTGGGGGGCGCACGGAACGGTTCATATCGAATCAAATGTCGCCAGTTGCCTAGCCGTTCCGACCGACGGCGGACGGGAATGCATCCTGCCAGGATGCCCGGTTCTCGCGGCTTGCAGCAGGTCGAAGGCCGGCACGCGACCTTGCGTGGCGGATGAGCCTTGCCGGCATCTCCTCCAGGCAGCCGACCGGCAAACCGCCCCGCGGCCAGCATCCGCCGGGCCGAGCAGATCGAGCAGCGGAAGGCGTCGATCCCGGTACGCTCCCCGATCTGCTGGAACTCAAAGACCACATCGTTGGCGACGCCGCGGCCGAACTCGGCGGCGTTGCGCCAATCCGTGACACCTTTCTCGGCTTCCAGCCGGCACCTCTTCGGACCGACCTGGCGGGACCCGGTGGCTTTGGATGTAGCACACCCGCGTGCTACATCCCGCGTGGAGGCCACCGTGAAAACAATCAGCCTGCGCGACGCCAACCAAGGCTTCGCCCACTATGTCCGCGAGGTCGAGGCAGGCGAGGAATTCGTCATCACCCGCAACGGCGAGCCCGTGGCACGGCTCGTACCCGTGCGCCCCGCGACGCGCCAGTTGACGCCGAAGCAAGAAGCCGCCCTGGCCCGCATTCGAGCCCGCATGGCGGAAGGCTGGCCGCTCGGCGGGGAAAAGTTCGACCGCGAGGCGCTCTACGATCGGGCGATCCGGCGTGAGGACTGAGCGCTTCACGCTGGATACCAACGTTCTGCTCTATGCTGTCGATCGCAATGCCGGCGAGCGTCATTCCCGCGCCGTCGAGATCGTCGGTCGCGTGGCTCAGTGCGATTGCTGGCTCACCTTGCAGGCGGTCTCCGAGTTCTACGCGACCGTCACGCGAAAGAAGCTTGCCCCGGCCCAGGACGCCGCCGCGCTCGCGGCGGATTGGCTCGACCTGCTGCCCACCGCGGCCGCCTCGCCTGGCGCGGTGCGGAGAGCCCTCGCGCTCGCGGGCGCGGGCCGCGCTTCATACCGGGACGGCCTGCTTGTCGCGACCGCGGCCGAGGCGGGGTGCACGGCAATCCTCACGGAAGGCCTCGCCCACGGCGCGGTCCTGCACGACGTCCGCATCATCAATCCGTTTGGCGGAAGCGAACTCCCCGAGTCCGCGCGCCGCCTGCTATTCCCCGCACCGTGACCCTCGCCTTCACCCGCGCCGCCACCGACGGCTCCGCCCGCGCCGGCGTCCTGCACACCGCACACGGCGAGGTCGAGACCCCGGTGTTCATGCCGGTCGGCACCGCCGGCACGGTCAAAGCCATGACCGCCGACGCGGTGCGTGCCACGGGCGCGCGGATCGTGCTCGGCAACACCTATCACCTCATGCTGCGGCCCGGCGCCGAGCGGGTCGCGGCACTCGGCGGGCTGCATCGGTTCATGGACTGGCCCGGCCCCATTCTCACCGATTCCGGCGGCTTTCAGGTCATGTCGCTGGCGCAACTACGCAAGATAGACGCCGACGGGGTGACCTTCCAGTCGCATCTCGACGGCTCGCGGCACCGGCTCACCCCGGCGCGCTCCATCGAAATCCAGCATTTGCTCGACGCCACCATCACGATGGCGCTCGACGAATGCACCCCCTTCCCCGCCACCGAGGCCGAGGCCGCCGCCTCGCTCGACCTCTCCATGCGCTGGGCGGCGCGCTCGAAGGAGGCCTTCGCCCCGCGCTCCGGCTACGGCCTGTTCGGCATCGTGCAGGGCAGCGTCTATCCCCACCTCCGCGCCGCCTCCGCCGCCGCACTCACCGGCATCGGCTTCGACGGCTACGCGATCGGCGGGCTCGCCGTGGGCGAGGGCCAGGCGACGATGTTCGACGTGCTGGACGCAACGATCCCCGCCTTGCCCGCCGACCGGCCGCGCTACCTCATGGGTGTCGGCACGCCCGACGACCTGATCGGCGCGGTGCGGCGCGGCGTCGACATGTTTGACTGCGTGATGCCGACCCGCGCCGGCCGCACCGCGCGCGCCTACACCTCGCAAGGCGTGTTCAACCTGCGCAACGCCCGCTTCGCCGACGACCCGCGCCCGCTCGACCCCTCATGCGCCTGCCCCGGATGCACACGGCACGCACGCGCCTACCTGCATCACCTGTTCCGCGCCGGCGAGATGCTCGGCCCCATGCTGCTCACCTGGCACAATTTGGCCTTCTACCAGGACCTCATGCGCGGCCTGCGCTTGGCCATCGTGGAACGCCGGCTCGACGCCCATATAACCGCCATTCGCGCCGGCTGGACCGTGACCGGCGACCCGAGCGGCTAAGACCCCGCGCGCCAACAGCACGGTCCCCGACAAGCAGGCGGCTACGGACAAGGAACATGACCGAAGAGAACTACGCCGGCCTGACCCAGCTCGGTCACGCGGTGCCCCGGCCCGCGAGCCCGGATGCCGCGCGCCTCGAGCGCGTGCCCAACCCGTCGCCGGGAAAGAATTACGTCGTGCGTTTCACCTGTCCGGAATTCACCTCCCTCTGCCCGCTCACCGGGCAACCCGATTTCGCCCATATCGTTATCGACACCATCCCAAACGCCTGGATCGTCGAGAGCAAGTCCCTAAAGCTGTTCCTCGGCAGCTTCCGCGACCACGGCGCGTTCCACGAAGCCTGCACCATGATGATTGCCGAAAGGTTAATCGCGCTGCTCTCGCCCGCGTGGCTGCGCATCGGCGCCTATTGGTATCCGCGCGGCGGAATGCCGATCGACGTGTTTTGGCAAACCGGCGCACCGCCCGAGGGCGCCTGGATCCCGCCGCAGGAGGTCGCGCCCTATCGTGGCCGGGGCTGATCCCAAGAAGCTGATCCGGGACAAGGCGCTGGCCCTCGGCTTCGACGCGGTCGGCTTCTGCCGCGCCGAACTCGGCCCCGAGGCACGCGCGCGCCTGCGCGACTTCCTGCAAGCCGGCCAGCATGGCGACATGGGCTGGCTCGCCGAGCGCGCCGAGCAGCGCGGCCATCCGCAAGCGCTCTGGCCCGAGGCACGCAGCGTCGTCGCCCTCGGCCTGTCCTACGCGCCCGAGGACGAGCCGCTCGCCGTGCTGGCCCAGCCGGATCGCGGCGCCGTCTCGGTCTACGCCCGCAACCGGGACTACCACGACATCGTAAAAGGAATGTTGAAGCACCTCGCGCAGTTCATCGTCTCGCGCGGCGGCGAGCAGGTGAAAGTGTTCGTCGACACCGCGCCGGTGATGGAAAAGCCGCTCGCCGCCCACGCCGGCCTCGGCTGGCAAGGCAAGCACACCAACCTCGTCTCGCGCGCGCATGGCTCCTGGCTGTTCCTCGGCGAGATCTACACCACGCTCGACATCGCCCCGGACCCGCCGCACGCCGATCGCTGCGGCAGCTGCGTGCGCTGCCAGCAAGTGTGCCCGACGCACGCCTTCCCAGCGCCTTACCGGCTCGACGCCACGCGCTGCATTTCCTACCTCACGATCGAGCACCACGGCCCGATCCCGGTCGAGCTGCGCCCGCTGATGGGCAACCGGATCTATGGCTGCGACGACTGCCTCGCGGTGTGCCCGTGGAACCGCTTCGCCCGCGCAACCCCGCACGACAAGCTGCGCGCTCGGCCCGACCTCGCTGCCCCGCGCCTCGCGGAGCTGGCTGGCCTCGACGACGCCGCCTTTCGCCGCATGTTCGCGGGCTCGCCGGTAAAGCGGCTCGGGCGCAACCGGTTCGTGCGCAACGTGCTGAACGCGATCGGCAATTCCGCCGACCCCACACTCCGCCCGGCCGCCGCCCGGCTGACCGGCGACCCTGACCCGGTGGTCGCCGAAGCCGCGCAATGGGCGGTGGCGCGGCTGGAAGACGGGGCAGAACGCTGAGCGGCCTGGTCAAGCGCAGCTTTTCCCTCGCGGGCCACCGCACCAGCGTGGCGCTGGAGGCCGAGTTCTGGTCCGCTGTGGCGGCGATTGCCCAACGACGCGGCCAAACCCTCTCGGCGTTGGTGGCCGAGACCGACGCGGCACGCGCACCCGGCCGGCCCCTCGCCTCGGCGCTGCGGCTGCTCGCCCTGCAAGATGGACAAGATAAATCGCTGCCGGATTAACCTGCCGGCAAGCTTGTTCCCTTTAGGTTCTCTTCAGGCCGAAACGGCCCAGCCGCCTGAAGCACCGCCCTAAAACACCGAGGGAACCCAGCAATGGCCCAGCTCCATCCAATCCAACCGCCGGTCAGCCCGCTCCTCCTGTCCGATCGCCTGATCTCGCTCGCCGAGCAGGCCGAGCAGGTCGGCTGCACCGACACCGCCCGCCGGCTGGTCCGCCTTGCCTCCAGCGTGCTCGACGAAAAGGTCGCCTGCGCGGCCCGCCCTTCACGCATCAAGCGCGGCTACCGCGCCGGGTGATCCGCCCGCCAGCGCGCGAAGCCCGCGAGCTCCGGGATACGGCGCGGCGCGTCGAGCGGCCCGGTCAGGCGCAGGCCCAGCTCCGGCTGGTCGGCGCCGGCGAGATGGATGTCCGCTCGCAGATCGCACGACCCGAGCGGCAGCGCCATGACGCCCGAAAAGGTGACGCTTCCCGCCGGCCCGGTCAGCCGCGCGTCGGCCAGGCTCAGCACGCCGTGGTCGATGCCGGCCCGCACGGCGAAGCTCTGGAACGAGGTCGTGCCCCCGGACAGCGCCGCCCGCAGCGCATCATCGACCGCTTGCGGCGGCTCGCTCCCCGCCGCGTCGGCCGCCACCGCCGCCGCGGCGCCCGATAGATCGAGCCCGCTCAACGTGCCGTCGTTGGCCGACAGGCTCGCGCTGCCGGACAGGGTGGCCAGCATCGCCGCCGGGCTGTTGCCCTCCGCGACCACACGGAATGCCGCGTCACCCCGCCCGGATGCCAGATCGAGCGGCAGGCCCGTGGCCGGCTCGGTCAGACTGAAGCCGGCCAACGCGCCATCAAGCGTCACCCTCGGCGTCTCGCCCGAGACGTCGAGCATCGCCGATCCTTGCAATGTACCGCCGGCGAGCCCGGCGCTCACCGATTCGAGCCGCAACCGTCCGGCGTCGAGCACCAGGGTCGCCGCGAGCCGGTCGAGCAGCGGCTGCTGGCCGGCCAGCAGCTGCGCCGCCGCGATACGTACCGACGCCTGCCAGGCCCGCAGCCCCTGCAAGGGCAACGGCGCGGCGAGCGAGGGCACGGGTAGAGGCAGCGTCTCAAGGTCGAGCTCGCCCTCGACGCGCGGCGTCGCCCCGGTACGGTCCAACGCCAGCCGGCCGCCGCCGCGCAGCGACCCGGCGGTGATCTCGATCCCCTCCGCCGCGGTGCGGCCGGGCGCGCCGGAGAGCTGCGCCACCAGCGAAAGCGACCCCTCGCCGAGCCAGTCCGCGCCCGGCAGCAGGCCGGTGGCGCCGAGCAGGCGGATCGCGCCGGGATGGCGCAACGTCACCGGCCCCCGCCAGGTGTCGCGCGTGAGATCGATCACCGGCTGCGCCACGACCCGGCCGTCATCCAGCGTCACCGTCACCCGTGCCGCGAGCGCCGTCGGCGGGCCGGAGGCGGCGGCCTGGACGTTGAGCGGGCCGCGCCACAGGGCAGGCGTGCCGCGCCATTCGGCGGGCAGCAGGGCAGCGAGCGGCGTCGCGTCCTCGGTCGCGATCGTCAGCTTGCCGTCGCCGATGCGGCCCCCCTCGCCCACGCTCCCCGCGAGGCTCACGCGCACGCCCTCGACCGTACCTTGCAGCGCCCGCAGCGCGAGCGTGCCGTCCCGCGAGGCGGCGTCGAGCTCGAAACCGTCGATGGTCCGCCCCCGGGCGATGGCCTGCTTCGCGTGGATCTTCAGCACGCCCGACAGCAGCCCCTGCCAGGAGGCGAGCGGCGGCAGCTTCTCCGGCAGCCACGGATCGAGCGCCAGCCGATCGAGGCTGAAATCGGCATCGAACCAGGGATGCTCGCCGGCGTGCAGGGCGACCGTGCCGGCGAGTCGACTGCCGTCCGCCACCCCCTCCAGCCCGTGCAGCGCGATCTCTCCCGCGGTCGCCGACACCGACGCCGCGTGCAAGCTCACGCGATGCAGCGTCCCGCTCGGCAAGCGCCCGAGGCCGGTGCGGTCGCCAGGGTCCAGCCAGCGCAAGGTCGCGCGCAGGTCCGGCGCCTCCAGACTGGCCCTCCCGTCGAAGCGCGGATGCGCCGGGTCGGCCCGCAGCAGCCGGCCGGAGAGCCGAAGATCGGCCTCGCCCGGCAGGATGGCGGTCGACTCGCGCAGGGTCACGACGTCGCCCCCGAGATCGAGCGCCGCGCGCAGCCGCCGCACCGTGCCGCCGCCGAGCTGCGCGGCCTCGGCCGAGAGGTCGAGGCTCACCGGGATCGACAATCCGTTGCCGGCCCGCAATGCCGGCAGCCAGCGGTCGAGATCGAGCCGGCCCGCCGCCAGCGCGATGTCCAGCCGCTCCACCGGCGAGACGCGCAGCGCCACGGCCCCCCGCAACGGCGACCCCCCGATGTCGAGCGCGAGATCGTCGGCGGCGACCAGCCCGCCCGCCGCGGTCAGCCGTCCCTCCGCCTTGAACGGCACCGGCGGGGCCGGGAGCAGCAGCGAGAGATCGGGTCCGCGCCCGGCGATCCGCCCGGCCAAGGTACCGTCCGGCGCGAGCTGCCCGGTAAACGTCGCTCCGACGCCCGATGCCTCGCGCCCCTGCCCGTCGAGCGCCACGTCGAGCCCCTGCCCGCCATCGCCGCCAGGGCTGGTCAGGCGCGCGGTGAAGTGCCAGCCGAGATCGGGCACCTGCAGGCCCGGCGTATGCGCCGTCCCGGACACCGACACCGCCCCGGTTTCCGAGCGGGTGAGCGTCGCGTCGACTCGGGTGAACGCGACCTGCCCGATGCTGAGCCGACCGTCGTCGATGCGCGCCGAGAACGTCTCGGACCATTCCTCGCGCGCGCCGATCCGGTCGGGCAGCGGCCAGGGCAGCCGCAGCTCAGGCTGGCGCAGCACCAACTCGCGCGGCACGATCCGGCCGGACAGCAGCGGCGCCAACGCCACCCGCAAGCGCAGCGCCCGCACCCGCAGGATGGCCCCGGAACCGCTGCTGGCGCCCGCGACATCCACCCCGCCAGCGGCGATCTCCGGCTCAGGCAACAGGGAGAGCTCGATCGGTCCCGCGATCGTCACCCGCCGGCCGAGGGCGGAGGACGCGATCGCCTCGACCGTGCTCCGGTAGCGGTCCCAGTCGAGCCGGCCCGGCACCAGCCAGACCGCCGCTAGGGCGAGGAGCAGCAGGCCGATAACGCCGATCAGCAGATAGCGCGCGACCCGCACGTCAGCCGGGCGGCCCGTAACCGCCGCCGCCCGGCGTCTCGATCACGAACACATCGCCCGCGGCCAGCTCCGCCTGGTCGGTGCCACGCAGCACCGCCCGCGTGCCGTCGGCGCGCTCCACCCATTGCCGCCCGACCGCGCCGTCGCCACCGCCGGCCAGCCCGAACGGGGCGACGTTGCGCCGCGAGGCGACGATCACCGCCGTCATCGGCTCGAGGAATCGCACGCGCCGGAGCGCGCCATCGCCGCCGCGAAACGCGCCCGCACCGCCCGAGCCGCGCCGGATAGCGAAGCTTTCCAAGCGCACCGGATAGCGCAACTCCAGCACCTCCGGGTCGGTCATGCGCGTGTTGGTCATGTGCGTGTGCACCGCCGAGGCGCCGTCGAACCCCGGCCCCGCGCCGACGCCGCCGCAGATCGTCTCGTAGTATTGCCGCGTCGCGTCACCAAACAGGAAATTGTTCATCGTCGCCTGGCTGCAGGCGAGCGCACCGAGGGCGCCGAACAGCGCATTGCAGGTCGCCTGCGACACCTCGGTATTGCCTGCCACCACCGCCGCTCCCGGCGCCGGGGAAAGGAATGTGCCAGGCGGGATCACCAGCCGCAGCGGCTTGAGGCAGCCGTCGTTGAGCGGGATGTCGTCGCCGACCAGGCAACGGAACACGTACAGGACCGCCGCGCGCGTCACCGCCGGCGGCGCGTTGAAATTGTTGTCCCGCTGCGGCCCGGTGCCGGTGAAATCCACGACCGCGCTGCGCGTCGCATGATCCACGCTGACCGCCACCCGCAGCGGCGCGCCGTTGTCCATCGTGTAGTCGAACGACCCATTGCCGATGCGCGCGATCACCCGCCGCACGCTCTCCTCGGCATTGTCCATCACATGCCGCATATAGGCGCGCACGGTCTCCCAGCCGAACTGCGCGACCACACGCTTGAGCTCCTGCACGCCCTTCTCGTTCGCCGCCACCTGCGCCTTCACGTCGGCCACGTTCACGTCCGGGCTGCGCGCCGGGTACTTCGCCGAGGCCAACAGCGCGCGGAACTCGCGCTCGCGGAACACGCCGCCATCGACCAGGAGGAAATCGTCGATCACGACCCCCTCCTCCTCCAGCGTGCGCGAGCTGGGCGGCGTCGAGCCTGGCGTGATGCCGCCGATATCGGCGTGATGACCCCGGCTGCCGAGGAAGAATCGAATCTCCCTGCCCGCGTCGTCGAACACCGGCGTAATCACCGTCACGTCGGGCAGATGCGTGCCGCCGTTGAACGGGTTGTTGAGCGCCACCACGTCGCCCGGCTTCAGCGTTGCACCGCGATCGCGCAGCACCGTCCGCACGCTCTCGCCCATCGCACCGCGATGCACCGGCACGTGCGGCGCGTTGGCGACGAGCCCGCCCTCGGCGTCGAAGATCGCGCAGCTGAAATCCAGCCGCTCCTTGATGTTGACGCTCATCGACGTGTTCTGCAGCACGGCGCCGGTTTGCTCGGCGACATTCATGAACAGGTTGTTGAACAGCTCCAGCAGCACCGGATCGGGCCGCTCGCCACCCGCCGGCACGCGCGTCGCCAGCGGCACCACGCGGCGCAGCAGCAGATGGTCGAGCGCCGTCACTTCCGCCTGCCACTCCGGCTCGATCACCGTCGTCGCGTTCGCTTCGCGGATCAACGCTGGCCCCGCGATCCGGTCGCCGGCGAGCAAATCCGCCCGATCGAACACCGGTGCGGCGTGCTCGGCCTCGCCGCTGTAGATTATCACCCGGTCGATCGGCTCGAGCGTGCCTTCCGCACGCGCAGGCAGCACCGCCTCATGCACCGTCTCGCCGGAAGCTGTTGCCTCGACCGCCACGGCCTCGACCACGATCGCCCGGCCAGGCATGGCGAAGCCAAACCGCGAGCGATGCGCCTCGGTGAAGGCCGCTGCGATCTCATCGAAGCCGCGCAAGTCGACGGTCAGCGCGGCCTCAGTCCCGGCGTAGCGCAGATGCAGCCGCCGCGCCGTCGCGATCCGCGCGCGCTCCGCCCCTTGCGCGACGAGCGCCGCCTCCGCCGCCGCGCCGAGCCGCGCCGCCGTCTCTTCCAGGGCCGGCATCGCCGCTGCCTCGAACGGCAGCTCAACCGCCTGCTCGCGCAACACCGCCTGATCCGCGAGCCCCATCCCGTAGGCCGACAGCACGCCGGCAAACGGGTGGATGAACACGGTCCCCATGCCGAGCGCGTCCGCGACCAGGCAGGCGTGCTGGCCGCCCGCGCCGCCGAAGCAGGTCAGCGCGAACTCGGTCGCGTCGTGGCCCTTTTGCACAGACACTTGCTTGATCGCGTTCGCCATGTTGGCCACCGCGATGCGGAGAAACTCCTCCGCCACCGCGCGCGGCTCCCGCCGCTCCCCCGTCGCCACCGCGATCTCGCTCGCCAGCGCCGCGAATTTCTCGCCGACGATCCCCGCATCGAGCGGCAAGTCACCGTCGGGGCCAAAGATCGCCGGAAAATGCCGGGGCTGGATCTTGCCCAGGCAAACATTGGCATCCGTCACAGTCAGCGGTCCGCCGCGCCGGTAACAAGCGGGGCCGGGGTCGGCGCCGGCGCTGTCCGGCCCCACGCGCAGCCGCGCGCCGTCGAAATGCAGGATCGAGCCGCCGCCCGCCGCCACCGTGTTGATCGCCATCATCGGCGCGCGCATTCGCACGCCGGCCACCTCGGTCTCGAAGGCCCGCTCGAACCCGCCGGCATAGAGCGCCACATCGGTCGAGGTGCCGCCCATGTCGAAGCCGATGATGCGGTCGAGCCCCGCCATCGCCGCCGTGCGCGCCGCGCCCACGATGCCGCCGGCCGGCCCCGACAGGATCGCGTCCTTGCCTTGGAAACTGTGCGCCTCCGCGAGCCCGCCACTCGACTGCATGAAGAACAGCCGCACGCCCTCGAGTTCGCTCGCCACATGATCGACGTAGCGCCGCAGGATCGGCGACAGATAGGCGTCTACCACCGTGGTATCGCCGCGCGGGATCAGCCGCAGCAGCGCGCTCACCGCATGGCTGGCCGAGACCTGCGCGAACCCCGCCTCGCGCGCGAGTGTCGCGAGCCGCTGCTCGTGATCCGGGTATTTCCAGGCGTGCATCAGCACGATGGCGCAGGCGCCGATCCCGGCCGCACGCGCCTCGGCGAACGCCGCCCGCGCCGCCGCCTCGTCCAACGGCTCGACTTCTTCTCCGTTCGCGCCGACCCGCCCGCCGACCTCCACCACCCGCTCGTGCAGCAGCGACGGCAGCCGCACCTCGAGGTCGAACAGGCGCGGACGGGCCTGGTTGCCGATCCGCAATGCGTCAGCGAACCCGCGATTGACCACCAGCAGCGTGCGCTCGCCGCGCCGCTCCAACAGGGCGTTGGTGGCCACCGTGGTGCCCATCTTCACCGCGTCCACCATGCCGGGCGAAATCGGCGCGTCGAGCGGCACGCCGAGAGCCGCCTTGATGCCGGCAATCGCCGCGTCCCGGTAGCGGCCGGGGTTCTCGCTGAGCAGCTTGCTGGTCGAGAGACGCCCCTCGGGGTCATGGGCGACAATGTCCGTGAAGGTGCCGCCGCGATCGATCCAGAACTGCCAGCCCGCCATTGTCGTTCAAAGCCCCCGGAGAGAGCGGCCGAAGATGCGCAGGTGTTTTGCCGCCGTAAACCTCCGCATGATAGACGGAGGCAATGGACCGAGAGCCATGAGCTATTGGGGCAAGATCATCGGCGGCGTGGCCGGGTTCGCGATGGGCGGGCCGTTCGGCGCGGTGCTCGGCGCCGCCCTCGGCCATGCCGCGGATGGCGGCGTCATGCCCAACATGCGCCTGGGCGAGCTCGGTTTCAGCCCGGCGCGGATGGCCGCCTTGCTCGGCCAGCGCGAGCAGCTCTTCGCCATCAGCGTGGTGGTGCTCGCCGCCAAGCTCGCCAAGTGCGACGCGCCGGTGAAGCGCGCCGAGATCGACGCCTTCAAGCGCCAGTTCCGCATTCCGCCCGAATCGGTGCGCGACATCGGCCGGCTGTTCGACCAGGCGCGCGAGAGCGGCGACAGTTTCGCTCCCTATGCGGACCAGCTCGGCGAGGCCTTCGCCGATAATCGCGGGATGCTTGAGGACGTGCTCGCCGCCCTGTTCGTGATCGCCCGCGCCGACGGGCCGGTGAATGTCGCCGAGCTCGACTTCCTCTCGCGCGTCCATCGCGGCTTCGGCCTCGACCAGGCCGCGTGGGACCGGGCGCGCGGCGCCCTGCCGCGCCAGCCGCCGTCGGACGAGCCCGACGCCTACGGCGTGCTCGGCGTCGTCCGCTCCGCGAGCGACGAGCAGATCCGCGCCGCCTGGAAGCAGCTGATGCGCGAGAACCATCCTGACAGCCTCGCCTCGCGCGGGGTGCCCAAGGAGTTCATCGACCGCGCCGGCGAGAAGGTCGCGCGCATCAACGCCGCCTGGGACCGCATCAAGCGCGAGCGGGGCCTGTGAGCCCCGGTTGGCCGTGAGTTCCGGCATCCGCGACCTGCCCAGCCCGAACCAGGACGACCGCCCGGCCGGCGTGCCGATTGACATGCTGATCCTGCACTACACCGGCATGAAGACCGCACGCGACGCGATCGACCGGCTGCGCGACCCGGAAGCCAAGGTGTCCTCGCACTACGTCGTCGATGAAGACGGCGCGATCTCGCGCCTGGTACCCGAGGAGCGGCGCGCATACCACGCCGGCATCTCCTATTGGCGCGGTGCGAGCGAGCTCAACGGCCGCTCCATCGGCATCGAGATCGTCAATCCCGGCCACGAATGGGGCTATCGCGAATTCCCCATCCTGCAGGTCGCGGCGGTGTGCGATCTGTGCCTGTCGATCCTCGCCCGCCATCCCATCCCCCCACGCAACGTGGTCGGCCACAGCGACGTCGCCCCTGACCGGAAGGAAGACCCAGGCGAAAAATTTGACTGGGAACAGCTCGCGATGAACGGCGTCGGGTTATGGCCCGAGGGCGTGCCCGATCTCGGCACCGGCGGCGCTGTGCGCGACGCGGCGAACCTGCGCGACGTGCGCCGCGCCCTCGCCGACATCGGCTACCGCGTCGCTCCAGAGGGCGCGCTCGACCCCGCGCTGTCCACTGTCCTCCGCGCCTTCCAGCGCCACTGGCGCCCCGAGGCGATCACCGGCCAAGCCGATTCCGGCACCCTCGCCCGCTTGCTCGGCGTGGCGCGGCTGTGCCAGGGTCAGTGAAGCGCCTGCCGGTCGCCAGCCGACTGCAATCCGAGATGCTGCGTCATCGGCTCGAAGTCGCGGTCCTCGTGCAACAAAGAGTGGCCCCGTTCGATGCAAAATGTCCCGATAATCAGGTCGATCGACCTGCGGACTGTGATTCCCTTGCCGCGCAGCAGCCGATAGTTGGCGGCCGCCCGGACCGCGATCTGAGGGTCGAGCATCGGCTGTACCTCGAACTGGCGCAGGAGCCGCTCAATGCGGACCGCCTCCCGCTCGTTCCGCACGCCCTGCAACACTTCCATGAGCACGATGTCCCCAACGAGCACCAGTTCCTCGCCGACGAGCGAGCGGAGCCGGAGGACATTCGGCGTCGGCCTGTCGATCAAATGGTTGATCCAAACCGAGCTGTCGACAGCGATCATTCCTTGTCGAAACGGCGGCCCTGACGACTTTCGTCGAGATCGCCCTCCCATTGCACCTTGCCCGCGAGGGCGAGGATGTCCTTCTGGCGCTCAAGCCGAAGCATCAGTCGAAGCGCGGCGTCGACCGCCGCCCGCTTCGAGGGTAGGCCGGTCCTCTTGAGGACCTGATTGATCAGATCAGTGTCGATCTCAATGTTGGTCCGCACGGCGCCGATCCTGTGTATCCATCTCCCGGTTCATACACATCGGCGTCTTGAACGATCAAATCAAGTCGCACCAGGCGAGCCAACTTGACCAGCAACGCCAACTTCAGCATCTCACCCTTCGCCAGACGGCCGGACGGCCGCTGACGCTTAGGCGTTGGAGGAAAGTCCGGGCTCCACGGGAATGCGGTGCCGGCTAACGGCCGGCGGGGGCGACCCCAGGGAAAGTGCCACAGAGAACAGTCCGCCGGCGCAAGGGTCCGTCCCCCGCCGGCAAGGGTGAAACGGTGCGGCAAGAGCGCACCGCGCGCCTGGTAACAGGGGCGGCAGGGCAAACCCCACCGGGAGCAAGACCGAATAGGGGCGACCGGCGAGGCCGGGCGGAGTGATCCGCCAGGCTGGCGCAAGGGCATTCCCGCCCCGTCGCCCGGGTTGGTCGCGCGAGGCGCGCCGCGAGGCGCGTCCCAGAGGAATGGCCGTCCCACGCCCGCCGTAGCGATACGGCGAGCGCGGACAGAACCCGGCTTACAGGCCGTCTGGCACCTCTCCCCGCACCTCGTCGCCCGCGCTTCAGCGCTCTATCCACCGAGTTTTCCACAAGAACGAAACGGGAATATTTGCGTCTCCGAAGCTCTTTCGGGGGCCTGTCCGCGCTTCTGCCTAATGCCCTGATATGCAAGCGAAAATTCCGGGCTGGCGGCAACGATCCCGAGTGAAACCCTTTGACGCCCATGCTGGCCCATGATATCCCATGTTATCCCAAGGGCCGGGGGCGGCGTCCCAAGGGCAGCACCGAGGCCGCGAGCGAGAGGACCGACCGCGCCGGATGACCCACTTCCTGGGCACGCATCAGAACAGGTTGGACGCCAAGGGCCGGGTCTCGGTCCCGGCGCCCTTCCGCGCGGCCCTACGTGCTCATGCCGAAGCGTCCGGCCTGCCGGGGCCGCAACTGGTGCTCCGCCCCTCGCACAAGCACGCCTGCATCGAGGGCTGGCCGGCCGCCGTATTCCAATCCTTGGCGACGCCGCTCGATCGCCTCGATCTGTTCAGCGAGGACCATGACGACCTAGCCGCCGCGTTGTATGCCGACGCCTTCCCCGCCGAATCGGACAAGGAGGGACGCATCGTCCTGCCCGAACACCTCACCGCCCATGCCGGGCTCAAGGATGCCGTCGTGTTCATGGGCCTCGGCCGCACCTTCCAGATTTGGGAACCCGCCGCCGCCGAGCGCCGCCGGACGGAGGCGCGCGAGCGCGCCCGCGCCGGCGGCCTCACCCTGCCCGGCAACCCGCCCCGGAGTGCGCCATGATCGAGCAAGGCCATGTGCCGGTGATGCTCGCCGAGGTGATGCAGACGCTCGCGCCGCGCGCGGGCGGAACCTATCTCGACGGCACGTTCGGCGGGGGCGGCTACGCGGCGGCCATTCTCGGCGCGGCCTCCTGCACGCTCTGGGCGATCGACCGCGACCCCGACGCCATCGCGCGCGGTGCGAGCCTCGCCGCGCGCTTCCCCGGACGGCTGCATTTGTTGCAGGGAAGTTTTGGAAACCTACTTTCCCTGTTGTCCGAATCCGGCGTGTCGTCGCTCGATGGCGTCGTGCTCGATCTTGGTGTCTCCTCCTATCAACTTGACGATCCGGCGCGCGGATTCAGCTTCCGCGCGGACGGTCCGCTCGACATGCGGATGGGCCGCGCCGGGCCGACTGCCGCCGATCTCGTCAACACGCTCCCCGAGCAGGAATTGGCCGACATCCTGTTCGCATTCGGCGAGGAGCGCCGCTCCCGCCGCATCGCCCGCGCCGTCGTATCGGCACGCGCCGCCGCGCCGATCGAGACCACCGGCCGGCTCGCCTCGATCATCCGCTCGGTGGTGCCGACGGATCGATCCGGAATCGACCCGGCGACGCGCAGCTTCCAGGCGCTGCGCATCCGGGTGAACGACGAGCTTGGCGAGATCGAGCGCGCGCTCACGCAAGCCGCCGAACTGCTCGGCCCCGGCGGTCGGCTCGTCGTCGTGGCGTTCCATTCGCTCGAGGACCGCATCGTGAAGCGCTTCATGGGCGAGGCCGCCGGCCGCGCGCCGGCACCGTCGCGCCACGATCCACGCGGGATCGGCGCGCGCGCCGCGCCGCGTTTCCGACTGCTCACCCCGAAGGCGCTGCGCCCCAGCTCCGCCGAGACCGCAGCCAATCCGCGCGCCCGCAGCGCCCGGCTGCGCGCGCTCGAACGCCTCGCCGCCTCCCCGTCGTCGTTTGCAAGCAAGGCCCTCGCATGATCCGCCCCTTCACCTGCGTCTGCATGGTCCTGGCGGGCGCGTCCGGCCTGTATCTGTATCAGGCCAAGCACCGCGTGCAGCTGCTCGACCGCGACATCACGAACACCATCCACGCCACCGAAGCGGCGCGGGAGCGCATCGGCGTGCTGCGGGCCGAGTGGACCTTGCAGAACGACCCCGAGCGCCTCGCACAGCTCGCGGATCGTTTCCTCACGCTCAAGACGGTAACACCCGGCCAGTTCACCTCGATGGCCGAGCTCGACAAACGCCTGCCACCGATCAAGCCGCCCGAGACCGCGCCAGGGCCGGGGATGGACGAGGACGCGCCACTCGTTGCCAGCGTGCCCGAGACCGAGCCGGAGCCGGCGAAGGTGGCTTCGATCCCGGAGCCCCGCCCCGAACCGCCGCGCCCCGCACCCCGCGCCGAGCCGCCGCGCCGCGAGACCGCCGCACCGCGCCCGGCCCCCGCGCCGCCGGTGAAGGTCGCGACGGTCGCGCCGCGCGCACCCGAGCGCCGGCACGAACCCGCGCCGCCGCCGCGCATGGCCACAGCCGAGACCCACTCCGTGATAACGCGCGTAATGGCGCGGGTGCCCCGGCCGGTCTCGCCCGTCGCCGCCTACGCGCCCGTCGCGGCGCCGGCTCCGGCGCCGGCGGTCACGTCCGTCCTCGGCATCTCGCGCACGGCGATCGCCCCGCCGGTGCCCTTCTCACCGCTCTCCACTCCGGGCGGCGGTGGCTGACGCGCGATGACCGACGATTTCGACACCCCGCCGCCGGAAGCCCCGCCGCCCGGCGCACCCGCGCATCGCTTCGGCGCCCCGCGTGACGGCGCCGTGCCGCGCATGGAGACGGTGCGTGTCACCGCACCCGACCTCAAGCGTCGCGCGGCGATGGAAAAGACGCGCTCCCGCCTGGTGTTCTCCGCGCTCGGCTTCGCGCTGCTGTTCCTTGCAGTGGTGCTGAAGCTCGCCGACGCCACCATCATCCAGCCGCTGCCGCCGCACCGGCCGGAGAAGCCGATCGCGCAGCTCTTCAATTCGCCCAAGCTGCAGGATTCCGGACCTCGGGCGCGGCGCGCCATGATCACCGACCGCAACGGCGAGATCCTGGCGATCTCGCTGCCCACGGCAGCGCTCTACGCCAACCCGCGCGAGATGATCGACCCCGCGGAGGCCGCGAGGAAGCTCAAGCAGGCGCTGCCCCGGCTCGACGAGGAGCAGGTCCAGAAGCGCCTGTCGGAGGAGAAGCAGTTCGTCTACCTCGCGCGCCAGCTCTCGCCGCGCGAGCAGCTGCGTATCAACTCGCTCGGCATCCCCGGCGTCTATTTCGAGCAGACCGAGCGCCGCCGCTATCCGATGGGCCGCACCGCCGCCCAGGTGCTCGGTGGCGTCGACGTGGACGGCAACGGTGTCGCCGGCGTGGAACGCGAGTTCGACAAGCGGTTGCGCGACGATCCCGGCCCACTTCGCCTGTCGATCGACGTCAGGGTGCAGGCGGTGATGCGCGACGAGCTTTGGAAGGCGAAGGACGAGTTCCAGGCGATCGGCGCCTGCGGCATCGTGATGGATGTGGATACCGGCGAAGTGCTGGCGATGGTCAGCCTGCCCGACTACGACGCCAACAACGTCGGCACCGCACCCGGCGACGACCGCTTCAACCGCGCGGTGACCGGGATGTACGAGCCCGGCAGCACGTTCAAGCTGCAGACCGCCGCGATGGCGCTCGATTCCGGCCTGGTCCACATCTGGAACGAGTTCGACGCCTCCCGCCCCATCCGTATCGGCCGCTTCACCATCACCGATTTCGAGGGCAAGCATCGCTGGCTCTATCTGCCCGAGGTGCTGGCCTACTCATCCAATCTCGGCGCGGCGCATATCGCGCAGACGGTGGGCGCCGAGCGCCAGCGTGCCTGGCTGCGCAAGATGGGCATGTTCGACCGCATCGGCATCGAGCTGCCGGAAGCCGCCCGTCCCATCTACCAGGCGGCGGCGAACTGGAAAGAGCTCACGACGATGACCGTCGGCTTCGGCCACGGCATCGCCGTCTCCCCGCTGCACGTGGTGCGCGGCACAGCGGTGATCGCCAATGGCGGGATCATGTTCGATCCCACCATCCTAGCCCGGCCGCCCGACGCCACGCCCCGCGGCACCCGGATCATGCAGCAGAGCACCTCGGACACGCTGCGCAAGCTGATGCGCCTCGTCGTCACCGACGGCTTCGGCAAGAGCGCCGAGGTGCCAGGCTACTACCCCGGCGGCAAGACCGGCACGGCGGAGAAGGTCGGCGCGCACGGCTACAAGAAGCACGCCAACGTCGCCGCGTTCATGAGCGTATTCCCGATGAACGCGCCACGCTACGCCGTCTACACCATGCTGGACGAGCCGCACGCCAACGCCAGCACGCACGGCTACGCGACGGCCGGCTGGGTCGCCGCCCCCGCCGCCGGCCGGGTCATCGCACGCATCGGGCCGATGCTCGGAATGCTGCCCGATCTCGATGACAAGGAGGCGATCCAGCAGGCGCTCTACATTCCACTGCAGCCCGGCCGACCGGCCGGCGCCGGGCGCGCCGCGGTGATGATCGGCGATCAGCCCAAGCCGCAAGCAGGCGCCCCAGCGACCAAGCCCAAGAAGACCCTCAACGATCTGCGCCACGAGGCCCGGCTCGAAGTCACGCCGACCGGCGGCGCGCACGCGGTCCCAGCCGTTGCGGCTCGCTGAGATGATCGCGGGCCTGTCCGAATTTTCCGCTCGCGGCTGGCTGCGCGCCGGCGAGCTCGACGTCTCCGGGATCACCGCCGATAGCCGGCAGGTCGCCCCCGGCTTCCTGTTCGTCGCCCTCCCCGGTTCGGCGCGGGACGGCCGAGCCTTCATCGCCGAGGCGGTGTCGCGCGGCGCCGCCGCCGTGCTCGCGCCGGTCGGCACGAACTGGCCCTCCGGCGTGCCGCCGCGCCCGTTGATCGAGGACCCCGAGCCGCGCCGCCGCCTCGCCAAGCTCGCCGCCACCCTCGCCGGCCGGCAGCCCAAGACGGTCGTGGCCGTCACCGGCACCAATGGCAAGACCAGCACGGTCGAGTTCCTGCGCCAGATCTGGGCGCTCGCCGGCGAGGCCGCCGCCAGCCTCGGTACGCTCGGCCTGACCGCGCCCGGCTTCGACGCCGGGCCCGGCCTGACCACGCCGGATCCGGTGGCACTCGCCCAGACCCTCGCCCGCCTGGCCCGCGCCGGCATCGAGCGTGCGGCGATGGAGGCCTCCTCGCACGGGCTCGACCAATTCCGGCTGGACGGCGTGCGGCTTGCGGCGGCGGGATTCACCAATCTGACTCGCGACCATCTCGACTATCACGGCACGCTCGACGCCTACCGCGCCGCCAAGCTCCGCCTGTTCGCCGACCTGCTCCCCCCCGGCAGCCCCGCCGTCGCAAGCGATACGGCCGACGTCGCCACGCTGGACGCCCTGCGCGACACCGCCCGACGCCGTGGCCTCGATTTACGCACCGTCGGCGAGACCGGCACCGCGATCCGCCTGCTGCACGTCGAGCCGCGCCCCGATGGGCAGGAAATCGAGATTGCAGTTGACGGCAGGCGCCACGTTATCCCGCTCGCCCTGCCCGGCCGCTTCCAGACCGACAATGTGCTGCTGGCCGCAGCCCTCGCACAGGCAACCGGCGCGCGCGGCGTGCTCGAGAGCCTGCCTCGCCTCACCGGCGTGCGCGGCCGCATGGAGCTCGCGGCGCGGCTGGCGAACGGCGCGGCCGCCTATGTCGACTACGCCCACACACCGGACGCGCTGGAGCGCTTGCTCCTCGCCTTGCGTCCTCACACCGCCGGCCGGCTGCACGTCGTGTTCGGTGCCGGCGGCGACCGTGACCGGGGCAAGCGTCCTCTCATGGGCGAGGTCGCCGCCCGCCTCGCCGACCGCGCCACCGTCACTGACGATAATCCCCGCAGCGAAGACCCCGCCAGCATCCGCGCCGCCATCCTCGCCGCCTGCCCCGGCGCTACCGAGATCGGCGACCGCGCGCGGGCGATCGAGGCCGCCCTCGGCGAGCTCGGCCCCGGCGACGTGCTCGCCGTCGCCGGCAAGGGCCACGAGCAGGGCCAGACGATCGGCAGCGTGGTGGTGCCGTTCGACGATGGCGCCACCGCCGGCACGCTGCGCGTCCCGTTCGCCGCCACGGGCCTGTCCATCGACACTCGCACCGTCCGCCCTGGCGATCTGTTCGTCGCCCTCGTCGGAGAAAACCGCGACGGCCACGCTTTCGTTGCCGACGCGCTGGCACGCGGCGCGGCCGGCGCCCTGGTCCACCAGGCCCTCCCGAACCTCCCCGACGACGTCAAGCTCCTGACCGTCCAAGACACGCTGGAAGGCCTCCGCGCACTCGCCCGCTTCGCCCGCGCCCGCTTCACCGGCCGGCTGGTCGCCGTCACCGGTAGCGTCGGCAAGACCACCACCAAGGAGATGCTGCGGACCATCCTTGCCGCCCAGGGCCGCACACACGCGGCCGAGGCCTCCTACAACAATCACTGGGGCGTGCCGCTCACCCTGGCGCGCCTGCCGCCAGATGCCGCGTTCTGCGTCGCCGAGATCGGCATGAACCATGCCGGCGAGATTTCTCCCCTTTCCCGCCTCGCCCGCCCGCATGTCGCGCTGGTCACGTCGGTCGAGCGCGCGCATGTCGGCCATCTCGGCGGCATCGAGGTGATCGCCGACGAGAAGGGCTCGATCGCCGAGGGACTGGAACCCGGCGGCACTCTCGTCCTACCCGCCGACACGCCCATGCTCCCTCGCCTGCGCGCCGCCGCCGGCGGACGGCCGATCGTCACCTTTGGCGCGGCGGAGAACGCAGGTGCGCGGCTGCTCGCCGCCACACCGGACGCCGAGGGAACCGACATCACGGCGCTGATCGCCGGGCAGGAACTGCGCTTCCGCCTGCCCGCGCCGGGCCACCACATGGCGATGAACGCCATCGCAGCGCTTACCGCCGCCGCTGTGCTCGGCGCCGACGTGGCCGTCGGGGCGCGAGCGCTGCAAGAATTCGCGCCGGTCGCCGGCCGAGGCGCGCGGCGCCGCATTAAGCTGCCCGGCGGCGAGGCGACGCTGCTCGACGAAAGCTACAACGCCTCCGCCGCGTCGGTGCGCGCCGCCCTCGCCGTGCTCCGGCTGCAGCCCGCCGCGCGCCGCGTCGCCGTGCTCGGCGACATGCTGGAACTCGGCGCGGAAGGACCGTCCGAGCACGCCTCGCTGGCACCCGACGTCATCGCCTCCGCCGATCGCCTGTTCGCCTGCGGGCCGCTGACACGAATCATATTCGACGCGGTGCCGCCGGGGCTCCGGGGCGCGCACGCGCCGGATGCGGCCACGCTCGCGCCAATCGTCGCCGACGCCGTCGCACCCGGCGACGCGATCTTGATTAAGGGGAGTCTGGGAAGTCGAATGAAGCTCGTCGTCGCCGCCATCGAGACCATCGCGGAGACGCGCTGATGCTCTACAACCTGTTCCGCCCACTGGCCGACCAGTTCTTTCTGTTCAACCTGTTCCGCTACATCACCTTCCGCTCGGGTGCTGCCTGCCTCACCGCGTTGCTGGTGAGCTTCCTGCTCGGCCCGATGGTGATCCGCTGGCTGAAATCGGTGCAGCGCCAAGGCCAGCCGATCCGCCTCGACGGGCCGGAGCGCCACATAATCGAGAAGAAGGGCACGCCGACGATGGGCGGCGTGCTGATCCTGTTCGCGCTCACCGCCTCGACCTTGCTGTGGACCGATCTGCGCAATCTCTACGTATGGGCGGTGCTGTTCGTGACCCTGGGCTACGGCGCGCTGGGTTTCGCCGACGACTACATGAAACTCGCCAAGCGCAACCATCGCGGCGTCTCCGGCCGCACCAAGCTGATCGCCCAGGCGGTGATCGGCCTCATCGCCTCCGTCGCCATCGCCTACACCACGCGCGGCCCACTCGGCACCAGCCTGTCGATCCCGGTGTTCAAGGAGGTGCTGATCCCGCTCGGTGTGTTCTTCCCGGTGTTCGGGATGCTGGTGATGCTCGGCGCCTCCAACGCGGTGAACCTCACCGACGGGCTCGACGGCCTCGCCATCGTGCCGACCATCATCGCCGCCGGCGTGTTCGCGCTGATCGCCTACCTCGTGGGCAATCGCATCTTCGCCGACTACCTGCAATTGAACCCGGTCCCCGGAGTGGGCGAACTCTGCGTGTTCCTCTCCGCGCTGGTCGGCGCCGGACTCGGTTTCCTCTGGTACAATGCGCCGCCCGCGAAGGTGTTCATGGGCGACACCGGCAGTCTCGCCTTGGGCGGCGCGCTCGGCGCTGTGGCGGTGGCGACCAAGCACGAGATCGTCCTGCTGATCGTCGGCGGGCTGTTCGTTCTGGAGACCGTCTCCGTCATCATCCAGGTGTTCTGGTACAAGCGCACCGGCCGGCGTGTGTTTCTCATGGCGCCGCTGCACCATCATTTCGAGAAGAAGGGCTGGGCCGAGCCGACCATCGTCATCCGTTTCTGGATCATCTCGATGATCCTCGCGCTGGCGGGCCTCGCCACGCTGAAGATCCGATGACCGGCTTCCCCCCCGACCTGTTCGCCGGACGGCGCTACGCCGTGGTGGGCCTCGGCCGCAACGGCCTGCCCGCCGCGCAAGCGCTCGCGTCGATGGGGGCCGACGTGACCGCGTGGGACGATACACCGGCGGCTCGCGACGCGGCGGTCGCGGCCGGGGTGCCGGTGCGCGATCCGCTGGCCGGGGAAGAGTTCGCGTTCGACGCCCTGGTGCTCTCGCCGGGCATCCCGCATCGCTTTCCCGCCCCGCACCCCATCGCTTCTCGCGCGATCACCGCCGGGGTGCCGATTTTTTCCGACGCCGAGCTGCTGTTCCAGGCGGTGCGCCGCGCCGGCTCGAAGGCGCGCTTCGTCGGCATTACCGGCACCAACGGGAAGTCAACGACCACAGCGTTGCTGGCACATATTCTTCAGACGGCGGGCGAGATCGTGGCGGCCGGCGGCAATCTCGGCCCCGCGGCTCTGGCGCTACCGTTGCTGCCGGATCGCGGCATCTACGTGCTGGAGATGTCATCTTACATGTTGGAGCGAATCGCCACGCTTCGCTTCGATGCGGCGGCGATGCTCAACCTCAGCGCCGATCATCTGGACCGCCATTTCGACATGGCCGGCTACGCATCGGCGAAGCGCGCCATCTTCGATCGTCAGCGCGATACGGACCTCGCGGTGATCGGTATCGACGATCCGTTGTCGGCCGCCATCGCCGAGGAAATGACGCGCGGCATTCGCATCTCCGGCTGTCGCGAGGCTGAGGTCTGCGTCGTGAACAACTGGCTGCACGATTCGGAACGGCTCATCGGCTTCGATATGCGCGAGGCGCCGGCGCTTCCGGGAAGCCACAATGCCCAGAATGCCGCGGCGGCGGCGGCACTCGCGCACGATCTCTTGCCCTTCACCGAGGAAGACGCGATTGCCGCCGGACTGCGGACCTTCCCCGGCCTGCCGCACCGTCAGCAGCGTGTCGGCACGATCGACGGCATCGGCTTCGTCAATGACAGCAAGGCGACCAACGCCGATGCGGCCTCCCGCGCGCTCGGCTGCTACGGCCGCCTGGTGTGGATCGCCGGCGGCATCGCCAAGGAAGGCGGCATCGAACCATTGGCGCCGCTGTTCCCGCGCATCGCCCACGCGGTGCTGATCGGCCGCGATGCACCCACTCTCGCCGCGACGCTCGCCACGCACCGCATCCCGCACGAGATTGCCGGAACGCTCGACGCCGCCGTCCCCGCCGCCCTCGCCGCCGCGCGCGCGAACAGCGCGCCAGTGGTGCTGCTCTCGCCCGCCTGCGCGAGCTTCGACCAGTTCAGCGGCTTCGACGCGCGCGGCGACCGCTTTGCCGAGCTTGTCACCCAGCTTGCCCGTGGGAGAGCCGCCTGATGCCTCTGTCACGCGCCGACAACTCGACCCTGGGCCGCTGGTGGTGGACGGTCGACCGCTGGACCCTGGCCGCCTGCGCCACGCTCATCGGCTTCGGCTACGTGATGATGCTCGCCGCCTCGCCCGCCGTCGCCGAGCGCATCGGTCAGTCGCGCGACATGTTCATCCTGAAGCAGGTGCTGTTTCTCGCACTAGCCGGCGCGGTGATCGTCGCGGTCTCGCTGCTCTCGCCGCGCGAAATCCGCCGCCTCGCGATCGTCGGCTGCATCATCGCCCTCGTGCTCACCGCCGCGACGATGGTTGTCGGCGTGGAGATCAAAGGCGCCCGGCGCTGGATTGCGCTGCCCGGCATCTCGCTGCAGCCGAGCGAGTTCCTGAAACCGTGTTTCGCCGTCGTCGCCGCGTGGCTCATCAGCGAGGGTCGCCGCACGCCGCGCTTCCCCGGCATGGCGCTCGCCATCGGCGTGTTCCTGCTGATCGTGCTGCTGCTGAAGTCCCAGCCTGACATTGGGATGCTCGCCGTCATCACCGCCGTGTTCCTGGCACAGCTCTATGTCGGTGGCCTCAATCTCGCTTTTGTCGGCTTCGGCGTGCTGGCTCTGTGCGGGGCGGGCGTCGGTGCATACGCGATATTCCCGCACGTCCAGAGCCGCGTGCAGCGCTTCCTCGATCCGGCGGCGGGCGATCACTACCAGATCACCACTGCGCTCGAGGCGTTCGGCAATGGCGGCCTGCTCGGGCGCGGCCCCGGCGAGGGTCACGTCAAGGACGTGCTGCCCGACGCGCACGCCGATTTCGTCTACGCCGTCGCGGGCGAGGAATTCGGCATGATCGTCTGCGTCGTCATCGCGATGGTGTTCGCCTTCATCGTGCTGCGCGGCTTGCTGCGGTTGCTGAAGGAGCCCGACCTGTTCGTCGTGCTCGCTTCCACCGGCCTGGTCGCCGGCTTCGGATTGCAGGCCTTCGTCAACATGGCCTCGACGCTGCACCTGATCCCGACCAAGGGGATGACCTTGCCGTTCATCTCCTACGGCGGTTCGTCGGTGCTCGCCGTCGCACTCGGCATCGGAATGCTGCTGGCGCTGACCCGGCGGCGCCACCACGGCGACGTGCCATGAGGGGCCCGGTGGTCAGGCCCATCGTCATCGCCGCCGGCGGTACGGGCGGGCATTTCTTCCCGGCCGAGGCGCTGGCGAGCGAGCTTGTCGCGCGCGGCCATCGCATCGCGCTGATGACCGACGCGCGCTCGGGCGGACTCGCGTCGTCGGTGTTCGCCGGGCGCGAGCGGTTCACGTTACGCGGCGCCGGCATTGCCGGTCGCGGCGCGCTGCGTGGCGCGCAAGCGGTGCTGGCGCTCGCCGCCGGTGTCGCGCAGGCACGCGCCATCCTGTCACGCATCGACGCCGCCGCCGTGGTCGGCTTCGGCGGTTATCCGTCCGTTGCACCGACGCTCGGCGCGCGTCTGCTGCGCCGCCGACCCTCCGTCATCCTGCACGAGCAGAACGCCGTGCTCGGCCGCGCCAATCGCTTCCTCGCGTTCCAATCGACCGCGCTGGCGCTCAGCTTCGAGGCGACCGAGCGCGTGCCCGAGACGGCGCAAACCGTGCTCACGGGCAATCCGGTGCGCGCCGCCATCGCCGCGATTGCCGAGCGCGCGTACACGCTGCCGGGCGAAGCCACCCGCTTGCTGGTGCTCGGCGGATCGCTCGGCGCACGGGTGTTCAGCGACGTCGTGCCCGCCGCCCTCACCGCGCTGCCGCACGGCCTGCGCGCGCGCCTTTCCGTCGTGCAGCAATGCCGCGCCGAGGATGTGGAGCGCGTGCGCGCCGCCTACGCCGCGTCGGGCATCGCCGCCGAGCTCGCGACGTTCTTCCCCGACGTGGCCGACCGCCTCGCCGCCGCCTCACTGGTCATCGCGCGCGCCGGCGCATCCACAGTCGCGGAACTCGCCGCCGCCGGCCGGCCCGCCATCCTGGTCCCACTGCCCGGCGCTATCGACGACCACCAGAGCGCCAACGCCCATGCGCTCGCCGATGCCGGCGCCGCCTGGGTGATGCCGCAGCCGGGTTTCACGTCCGCCGCTCTCGCAGCCCAACTCGCGACGCTGCTGCACGATCCCGCATCCCTCGCGCGCGCCGCCGACGCGGCCCGCACGCAAGCCCGCATCGACGCCGCCGCGCGTCTCGCTGATCTGGTCGAGGCCCTCATGAAGCAGGAGACGCGCGCATGAGAGCCCTGCCGCTGTCCATCGGCATGATCCATTTCGTCGGCATTGGCGGCATCGGCATGTCCGGTATCGCCGAGGTGCTGCACAATCTCGGCTACTCGGTGCAAGGCAGCGACATCGCCGACAGCGCCAATGTGCGCCGACTGCGCGAGGCCGGCATTCCCGTCGCCATCGGCCACGACGCGGCGCATCTCGGCTCCGCGCAAGTCGTCGTCGTCTCCACGGCCGTCAAGCGCGACAATCCCGAGATCCAGGCGGCGCGTGCCCGGCTCATCCCCGTGGTGCGCCGCGCCGAGATGCTGGCTGAGCTGATGCGCCTCAAATGGTCAGTCGCGGTCGGCGGCACGCACGGCAAGACCACCACCACCAGCCTGATCGCCTCGGTGCTGGAGGCGGCGAAGCTCGACCCCACCGTCATCAACGGCGGCATCATCAACGCTTACGGCACCAACACGCGCCTCGGCGCCGGCGAGTGGATGGTGGTCGAGGCCGACGAGAGCGACGGCACCTTCCTGCGCCTGCCCGCCGTGATCGCCGTCGTCACCAACATGGACGCCGAACACCTCGACCACTGGGGCACCGCCGAGGCGATGACGGCGGGATACGACCAGTTCGTCGCCAACGTGCCGTTCTACGGCTTCGCGGTGCTGTGCATCGACCACCCAGCGGTGCAGCAAATGATCCCGCGCCTGTCCGATCATCGCATCGTCACCTACGGCTTCAGCCCACAGGCCGATGTGCGCGCCGAGCGCATCGTCACTGACAAGCTCGGCGCAACATTCGAGGTGATGGTGACGGACCGGCACCGCAACCGCTCGCGCCGCATGGGTCCGTTCCGCCTGCCCATGCTCGGCCGACACAACGTGCAGAACGCGCTCGCCGCCGTCGCTGTCGGCATCGAAATGGACATCGACGACGGCACGCTGCGCAGCGCGCTCGCCAGTTTCCGTGGCGTCAAGCGCCGCTTCACCAAGACGGGGGAGACCGGCGGCATCACGGTGATCGACGATTACGGTCATCATCCGGTGGAGATCGCCGCCGTGCTGAAGGCAGCGCGGCAAGCAGGCGCGCGCGACGTAGTCGCCGTGGTGCAGCCGCATCGCTACTCGCGGCTGCAATCGCTGTTCCCCGAATTCTGCACCTGCATGAACGACGCGGGAACGGTGATCGTCGCCGACGTCTACCCGGCTGGCGAGTCGCCGATCCCCGGCGTCAACCGCGACGCGCTGGTGGATGGCTTGCGCGCGCGCGGCCATCGCAGCGTGGTGCCGCTGCCGGGGCCGGAGCATCTCGCCGAGATGGTCTACGCCATCGCGCGCTCGGGCGATTTCGTGGTCTGCCTCGGCGCCGGCAATATCACGCAGTGGGCGCAGTCGCTGCCGACCGAACTCGCCGAATTGCAGGCGGGCGGTGGCCGGCGTGTGGCGGGAGCGGGTGGATGAGCGCCGCTGAAACCATCATGCATCTGGTCGACACGCTGCCGACCCTGCGCGGGCGCGTGCAGGCGGACGCGCCGCTCGGCCCGACCACATGGTTCCGCGCAGGCGGTGCCGCCGAAGTATTGGCGCGCCCGACCGACACCGCCGACCTCGCCGCATTCCTCCGCGCGCTGCCGCACACCGTGCCGGTGCACGTCATTGGCGCCTGCTCCAACCTCATCATCCGCGACGGCGGATTGCGCGGCGTGGTGATCCGGCTCGGACGCGGCTTCGGCACGATCGCGATGGAGCGCAACGGCGTCGTCGCCGGCGCCGCCGCGCTCGACATCACTGTTGCCGAGCACGCCGCCGCCGCCGGGCTTGCCGGCATCGAATTTCTCTCCGGCATTCCAGGCAGCATCGGCGGCGCGGTGGCGATGAACGCAGGCGCCTACGGCGGCGATGTCGCGAGCTGCCTAGACTGGGCAGAGATCGTGACGCGCTCGGGCGAGACTGTTCGCCTCAGCAGCGCTGATCTTGCTTTCGCCTACCGTCACGCACGCCTGCCCGCCGAGAGTGTCGTGGTGCGGGCGCGGTTTCGTGCCTGCCCCGGCCTGCACGCGGCGATCGCGGCGCGCATGGCGGAAATCCGCGCCAATCGCGAGGCGAGTCAGCCGGTGCGCGCACGCACCGGCGGCTCCACCTTCCGCAACCCGCCGCACATGAAGGCGTGGGAGCTGATCGAGGCCGCCGGCTGCCGCGGCCTCACGCATGGCGCCGCGCAGGTCTCGGAGAAGCACTGCAACTTCCTCATTAACACCGGCGGCGCGACGGCGGCCGATCTCGAAGGTCTCGGCGAGGAAGTCCGCCGCCGCGTGCGCGCCGCCTGCGGCGTCGACCTCGAATGGGAGATCCACCGCATCGGCATTCCGGCGGGCAAGCCGGAGGCCGTGCAATGACTCGCGTCGCAGTGCTCTACGGCGGCATCTCCGCCGAGCGAGAGGTCAGTCTCTCGTCGGGCGAGCAGGTAATCGTGGCGTTGCGCGAGGCTGGCTTCGATGTGCTGCCGATTGACGTGGGCGCCGATCTCGGCGCCGTCATCGCCGCCCTCACGCCGAAGCCCGATGCGGTGTTCAACGCGCTGCACGGCCGCTTCGGCGAGGACGGCGCCATTCAGGGCGTGCTCGACTGGATGGGCATTCCGTACACCCATTCCGGCGTGCGCGCCTCGGCGCTGGCGATGGACAAGGTCGCCGCCAAGGCGGTGTTCGCAGCTGCCGGATTGCCGATCGCTGCCGGCCGGCTGGTGGAGATGCCCGAACTCGAAGCCGCCGACCCGATGCCCCGTCCCTATGTTGTCAAGCCGTCGAACGAAGGCTCTTCCGTGGGCGTGCAGATCGTGCGCCAGGGCGACAATCGCCGCGTCGAGATCGCGCGCTCCTGGAGCTACGGCAACACGGCACTCGTGGAAGAATACATCGCCGGGCGCGAGCTCACTGTCGGCGTGATGGGCGAGCGCGCGCTGGCCGTGACGGAGATCGTCGCCAGCCACAGCTTTTACGACTACGAATCGAAATACGCCGATGGCGGCTCGCGCCACGTCATCCCCGCGCGAATCGACGCGGCCACCTATGATCGCGCCATGCAGGTCGCTGTCGCCGCACATCGCGCACTGGGCTGTCGCGGCGCCTCGCGCGCCGACTTCCGCTACGACGACACGGTCGAGACGCCCGGCCGTCTCGTGCTGCTCGAAGTCAACACGCAGCCCGGCCTGACGCCGACCTCGCTGCTGCCCGAGCAGGCGGCGCATCTCGGCATGAGCTTCCCGCGCCTCTGCGCGTGGATGGTGGAGAACGCCGCATGTCGCGCGTGAGCCGCCTGCCGCGCAACAGCATCAACGACCGCCCCGGCCGATGGAAGCTGCTCGCGCGGCGTTATCGCCGTTTCCTGCGCCCGATGGGCTGGGGCGTGTTCGGCCTCGCCTTCGTGCTGCTGTTTGCTGTCCTGATCCACTCGAACAGGTCGACCGACACGCTCACCAGTCTGCGTGAGAGGCTGGGCAACGCGACCGCGGTGTTCGGCCTGCGCGTGCAGACCGTCGACATCCAGGGCCGCGCCAACACGCCGGAGCCGCTGCTGCGCGCCGCACTCGGTGTGACGAAGGGCGCACCGATTCTCGGCTTCTCCGTCGCCGCCGCCCGCCAGCGGATCGAGACGTTGGCCTGGGTCGAGCACGCGACCGTCGAGCGCCGGCTTCCCTCCACCATCGTCGTGTCGTTGCAGGAGCGCCGGCCGTTCGCGATCTGGCAGAACCAGGGCAAATTCGCGCTGATCGACCGCGACGGCCAGATCGTCGCCGACCAGAACGTCGCGCAATTCGGGCAGCTGCCGTTGGTCGTCGGCCCCGGCGCGCCCGCCGCCGCCGCGCCCTTGCTCGACGCGCTCACCGAGCGGCCCGCTCTGCAATCGCACGTCGTCGCGGCGGTGCGCATCGGCGAGCGTCGCTGGAACTTGCACATGGACAGCGGGATCGACGTGCTGCTGCCGGAAGGCGCCGAAGTCGCGGCACTCGACCGGCTGGTCACGTTGCAAAACGAGCACTCGCTGCTCGATCGCCCGCTCGCCGTGGTTGATATGCGCCTGCCCGACCGGCTCGTACTGCGCCCGCTGCCCGACCCGCAGAAATCCGATCCCGCGACGGGTGGGCATCCGCCGTCCGCCACGCCACGCCGTCCGACATGAGGGAAGCGAGACGATGAACGACATGTCACGTCGCGTCCTGCCGCCCGCCTCGACCGGACCGGAGGAGCCGTCACGGCCGCGCAACATGCGCACCGCGCCGTTCGGCGTGCTCGATATCGGCACCACCAAGATCGCGTGTCTCATCGGCCGCACCGAGAGCGACGGCACGCTGCGCGTCCTCGGCTTCGGCTGGCAGAAGGGTCGCGGCGTGCGCGGCGGCGGCATCGTCGATCTTGAGGAGGCGGAACGCGCCATCCGCGCCTGCGTCGGCCAAGCCGAGGACATGGCGGACACGCGGCTTCGCGCCGTTACCGTCAATCTCACCTGCGGCCAGCCGGAGAGCCGGCTGTTCAACGTGCAATGGCCGGTCGGCGGCCGCGCCGTGGAAGAAGCCGACGTGCGCCGCGTGGTGCACGAAGGCCGCGCCCGCGCGCTGGTGGAGGGCCGCGACACCATCCATGCGCTGCCCCTCACCTTCACCGTCGACGACATGCAAGGTGTCGCCGATCCGCGCGGGCTGCATTGCGCCACGCTCACCGCGCGACTGCACGTGATCGACGCGGCGACCACCGCGCTGCGCAGTCTCGGAGCCTGCATCGCGCGCTCCGATCTCGACATTTCCGAACTCGTCTCGGCGCCAATGGCCGCGGGCCTTTCGACGCTCGTGCACGACGAGCGCGAGCTCGGCGTCACGGTGATCGACATGGGCGGCGGCACCACCGGAATGGCGGTGTTCGCCGAAGGGCAGCTGCTGCACACCTCGCAGCTGCCGGTCGGCGGCGTGCACGTGACCAACGATCTTGCCCGCCTGCTCTCCACGCCGGTCGCGCACGCCGAACGGCTCAAGACACTGTACGGCAATGCGCAAACCTGCGCGGACGACGATCGCGAGATGCTGCCCGTGCCGCTGGTCGGCGAGGAAGAGCATCAGATCGCCAAGGTGCCGCGCAGCATGATCGTCAACATCATCCGTCCGCGCCTCGAGGAGACCTTCGAGCTGGTGAAGGAACGCATCGACGGCTCCGGCCTGTCGCGCGCTGCCGGAACCCGCGTCGTGCTCACCGGCGGCGCGTCGCTCCTGGGAGGTGCAGGCGAAATGGCGGCGCGCATCCTTGGCCGCCAGGTGCGAATCGGCCGGCCACATGGTTTACGCGGGCTGCCGGACAGCGCCTCCGGGCCTGCCTTCTCGACCGCCGCCGGATTGCTGGCCTGGACCGCCGGCGAGGGCCGTACGATGCACGATCTCGACCTCGAAGCAGCGCAGCCCACCGGGCTGTTCCGCCGCTTCGTCAATTTCCTGAAGGAGCGCGTGTGATGCGGCTTCTTCGGCCACCAACCGCCCAGCAACGCAACCTCATTTCCGTCCCTTGGGGGGAGTAGTCCCGATGACCCTGAACCTCACCATTCCGCAGCAGAGCCACACCGATTTCACCCCCCGCATCACTGTGATCGGCGTCGGCGGCGGCGGCACCAATGCCGTCGATAACATGATCGCGTTGAACTTGCAGGGCGTGGAGTTCGTCGTTGCCAACACGGACGCGCAACAGCTCATGCACTCGCGCGCCGACCGGCGCATCCAGCTCGGGCCGCACATCACGCAGGGTCTCGGTGCCGGTGCGAAGCCCGAGATCGGCCGCGCCGCCGCCGAGGAAGCGGCCGACGAGCTGTATCGCCATCTCGACGGCGCGCATATGGTGTTCATCACCGCCGGCATGGGCGGCGGCACCGGCACGGGTGCCGCGCCCGTCATCGCGCGCATGGCACGCGAGCGCAATATTCTCACCGTCGGCGTGGTGACCAAGCCGTTCAGCTTCGAGGGCAGCCGCCGGGCCCGCGCCGCCGATGCCGGCATCGAGGAGTTGCAGGCCTACGTTGACACGTTGATCGTCATTCCCAACCAGAACCTTTTCCGCATGGCGAATGAACGCACCACGTGGAAGGACGCCTTCAAGATGGCGGACCACGTGCTCTACATGGGGGTGCGTGGCGTCACCGATCTGATGATGGCGCCCGGCCTGGTCAATCTCGACTTCGCCGACATCCGCACGGTGATGGCGGAGATGGGCAAGGCGATGATGGGTACGGGCGAGGCTGAGGGCGAGAATCGCGCCATCCGCGCCGCCGAGGCCGCGATCAGCAATCCGCTGCTCGAGGATACCAGCATGTCGGGCGCGCGCGGCCTGCTGATCAACATCACCGGCGGCGAGGACATGACCTTGTTCGAGGTCGATCAGGCCGCCAACCGCATCCGCGAGGAAGTCGACGAGGATGCCAACATCATCTTCGGCTCGGCGATCGACGAGAGCTTGCAGGGCAAGGTGCGCGTCTCCGTCGTCGCGACCGGGATCGACAGCCCGGCGGAGAGCGAAGCGCAGCGTCCGCGCTTGGTGGCCGTGGGCGGCAGCGCGATGCCCGGCCCGATCCCGATGCCGGCCGCGATGGCGGCGCAGGCGGCAGCCCAGGCGGAAGCCGCGCAGCAGGGTTTCGTTCCCGGTCCGGTCGCGCTGCAGCGGCAAGCGGCTGTGCAGCCGGGCACTCACGCAGCCCCTGTTGTGATCGAGCAGGGGGCGGAGCCCGCCGTTGCACGACAGCAGCCGGCCACGGGCGCACCGCAACCAGCCGGTCCTGGCCGCGCCGCGCCGCCGCCGGCCCCACAGCAGGCGCGGCGCGGCGGCCTGTTCGCCGATCCGCCGCGCACGCCGGTCGCCGTAGCCGCGCCGACCGCCACTCCGGCCAATCAGCCGATCAACGGCCAGCCGGTCAACGGCACCGAGGCCCGCCGCAGCATCTTCCAGACGGTCACGGGCCGCCTGCGTAACACCCTGAGCGGCGTGGGCACCCCGCCGGCCGAGCCTGCCCAGCCCCGCACCGAGCCGCAGATGCAAGAGGCCAAGCCGGAGCCGGTGCGCGCCTCGGTGCGACCGGCCGCGAGCGAGGAGATGGGATTGGACATCCCCGCCTTCCTTCGCCGGCAGTCCTCGTGAATATCGTATAATCAATAGGCTACACGGAAATATTCAGCAACAATCATTGACTGGCGACCGGGGCGGAGGCCGCATAGCTTTCGTCCCGGTCGCGGCACCGCCCGCGCCGAGTCGCTGCATTGACCCGGAACACGCAATGGACGGCCAGACTACCCCCTATCTCACCCAGCGCACTTTGAACGCCGCGATCGGCTGCGTGGGCGTCGGGGTGCATACAGGCCGTCGGGTTTCGTTGACCCTGCGTCCGGCGGAGGCGGGAACCGGCATCGTATTTCGCCGGACCGATCTTGGCCTCGACTTCCCCGCCCGCTTCGACCGGGTGATCGACACGCGCCTCTGCACCGTGCTCGGCGTGCCGGGTCAGCCAGCCGCGCGCCTCGGCACTGTCGAGCACATGATGGCGGCTTTCGCAGGCTGTGGCATCGACAACGCCATCGCCGAAATCGATGGACCGGAACTGCCGATCGTCGACGGCTCCGCGTCGCCGTTGGTGTTCCTGATCGATTGCGCCGGCGTGGTCGATCAGGATTCTCCGCGCCAGGAGATCGAAATATTGCGCACCGTCCGGGTGACGGATGGCGAGGCATTCGCGGAGCTGCGTCCAGGCGGTCCCGGCTTTCGTATGGCGATGTCGATTGACTTCCAAGCCGCCGCCATCGGCCGGCAGGCGCTATCGTTGCAGCTCACGCCTGCCAGCTTCCGGCGCGAGATCGCCGACGCTCGGACTTTCACCGACGCCGCCGATATCGAGCAGCTGCGCAAGGCCGGGCTCGCCCAAGGCGGCAGCTTGGCCAACGCGGTTGTGGTGGACGCGGCGCGCGTGCTGAACCCCGGCGGTTTGCGGCGGCCGGATGAGTTCGTCCGCCATAAGCTGCTCGACGCGGTGGGCGACCTCGCGTTGGCCGGCGCGCCGTTGCGTGGTCGATTCGCGGCGCACCGCTCCGGCCACACCTTAAACAACCGCCTGTTGCGCGCGCTGTTCGCCGACGCCTCGGCTTGGCGCTTCGCGGGCGATGTTGCCCCCGCCCTCTCCGCCGCCGCCTGAGCAGGCCCCCTTCGCCGCCGGAGTCTGCGTGTTATAAGCGCGGCGATGAGACAGGATCAGCCCGCTCCCATGCCCACCCGCTCCGTACTGCGCCTCGCCGCACTCGTCTCGCTCGTGCTGCTGGGGGGCTGCCAGACCCTGAGTTCCGTCATGCCTTGGTCCGGCAAGTCCGAGGATATGGAGGAGAAGGTCGACTACACGAAGGTTCCACCCGAGCGCATCTACAACGAGGGCGTGGACGCGCTCAGCCAACAACGCTACGTCGCCGCGAACAATCAGTTCGACGCTGTGGAGCAGTACTATCCCTACTCCTCCTGGGCGGTGAATGCGCAACTCATGCAGGGCTACACGCAGTACTTGCAGAATCACTACACCGAGTCGATCGGAACGCTGGACCGTTTCATTCAGCTGCATCCCGCGCATCGAGACATCGCCTACGCGTATTATCTCCGCGCGCTCGACTATTACGAGCAGATCGCCGACATCCAGCGCGACCAGAAAGGCACGGAACTCGCCTTGGCGGCCTTGCAGGAAGTGGTCAACCGGTTCCCCGACAGCGCCTACGCACGCGACGCGCGGTTGAAGGTCGATCTGGCGCGCGACCATCTGGCGGGCAAGGAGATGGAGGTCGGCCGCTGGTACGAGAAGCAGCACCTCTACGAGGCGGCGATCGGGCGATTCCAGCGCGTCGTCGACGACTATCAGACCACCAATCACGTCCCCGAGGCGTTGCATCGGTTGACCGAGATCTACCTGATGCTCGGCCTCAAGGACCAGGCGCGCAAGACCGCGTCGGTGCTGGGCTACAATTATCCTGGCAGCGAATGGTACGAGGACAGCTACAACCAGCTGCTCGACGTCGGCTTGGTGCAGAACGGCGAGCGGACCAAGCCCAAGGAAGAGGCGGGCTTCTTCACGCGCGCCTGGAACACGATCTTCTGATCTAGACCGCCGGGAGCCGGCCGGATGCTCACCGCGCTGTCCATCCGCGACGTGGTGCTGATCGAGCGGCTGGACCTCACCTTCGGCCCTGGCCTCGCCGTGCTCACCGGCGAGACGGGCGCCGGCAAGTCAATCCTGCTCGATAGTCTCGGGCTGGCGCTCGGCGCGCGCGCCGATGCCGGCCTGGTGCGCGCCGGCGCCGCGCAGGCCAGCGTCACCGCGAGCTTCGCGCCACCGCCCGATCACCCCGCCATCGCGCTGCTCGGGGAGCAGGGCCTCGACGCCGAGGATGACATCGTGCTGCGCCGCGTACTCGGCGCGGATGGCCGCTCGCGCGCTTTCGTCAACGACCAGCCGGTCGGGGTCGCGCTGCTGCGGCGCGTCGGCGCATTGCTGGTCGAGATCCAGGGTCAGCACGAGCAAATGGGCCTCGCCGATCCATCAAGCCACGCGGCCCTGCTCGACGCGTTCGGCGTCGCCGCGGGGCTGCGCCGGGCGGTCGGCGAGGCATGGCGCGGATGGCGTGCCGCCGATGACGCGCTCGCCGCCGCGCGCGAGGCAATCGCCACTGCGGCGCGGGATGAGGAATGGCTGCGCCACGCACTGCACGAGCTCGGCGCCCTCGCACCCGAGGAGGACGAGGAGGAACGTCTCGCCACCGAGCGCAAGCGCCTGCAGCAAGGCGAGCGCCGGGCGGAAGCAATCGCCGCAGCCCTCGCCGAACTCACGCCGCGCGACCGGCGCAGCACAGGCCCCGCCGCCGCCTTGCGTGCCGCTGCCCGCGTGCTGCAACGCCTCGCACCCGCCGGGGAGGACGCCGAAAATCCCGCCGCCCCGGCGATGGCCGCCCTGGAACGTGCCGAGGAGGCGCTGGCGGAGGCGGAAACGATGCTGGAACGGCTGGCCACCGACGCTGAGGCTGATCCACGTCTGCTGGAGCAGGCCGAGGAGCGGCTATTCGCGTTGCGTGCCGCCGCGCGCAAGCACAGCGTCGCGGTGGTCGAACTGCCGCAACTGCTGGCCTCGCTCCGCGAACGGCTGGATACGTTGGAATCCGGCGCCGCCGAAGTGAGCGCGCTCGAAGATGCCGCTGCGCGTGCCAAGGAGGCGTATCGCGCCGCCGCCGCCACACTCTCCCAGGCCCGCACCGCCGCCGCCACGAAGCTGGAGCGCGCAGCCGCCAAGGAACTACCGCCGCTGCGGCTCGACAAGGCCCGCTTCGCGGTCGCGGTGATGCCGCTCGACGAAGCCGCCTGGGGGCCGACCGGCGCCGATGCCGTACGCTTCCTCATTGCCACCAACCCCGGCCAGGAGCCCGGCCCGCTCGCCCGCATCGCCTCGGGCGGCGAACTCTCGCGACTCATGCTGGCGCTGAAAGTCGTGCTGTCGAGCGGATCGTCGGTGCCCACGTTGGTGTTCGACGAGGTAGATTCCGGCATCGGCGGCGCCACGGCGGCGGCGGTCGGCGAGCGTCTGGCGCGCGTCGCCGAACGCGTGCAGGTGCTCGTCGTCACCCACAGCCCGCAAGTCGCCGCCCGCGCCGCGGCGCATCTCAGGGTCGCGAAATCCGCCGCGCGCGGCCGCGCCGCGACCCTGGTGGATCGCCTCGACCCGAGCTCGCGACGCGAGGAGATCGCGCGCATGTTGGCGGGCGAAACCATCACCGACGCCGCCCGCGCCGCCGCCGACGATCTGCTCGGAGCCCCCGCATGAGCCGCAAGCCGCGTGCCGCCGCCGCGCCCGATCAGCACCCGGTCGAGGAGCTGACCGAAGGCGATGCCGCGGCCGAGCTGGAGTCGCTCGCCAAGGAAATCGCCAAGCATGATCGCGCCTATCATCAGCAGGACGCGCCGATCATCACCGACGCCGAGTACGACGCGCTGCGTCGTCGCAATGCCGCCATCGAGGCGCGCTTTCCCGAGCTGATCCGCCCCGACTCGCCTTCGAACCGCGTCGGCGACGCGCCCGCGACCGGCTTCGCCAAGCTGCGCCATCGCCAGCCGATGCTGTCGCTCGACAACGCCTTCGATGCCGCGGAATTCGCCGAGTTCTGCGCCCGCGCCCGCCGCTTTCTCGGCCTCGCCGCCGAGGCGAAACTGTCCTTCGTTGCCGAGCCCAAGATCGATGGGCTCTCCATCAATCTCACCTACGAGAACGGGCGCTTCGTACGCGGTGCGACGCGCGGCGACGGCATGGAGGGCGAGGACGTCACCGCCAACCTCCGCACCATGAGCGCCGTCCCGCAGCAACTGCACGGCGCCGCGCCGGCGCTGATCGAGATTCGCGGCGAGGTGTTCATGACCAAGGCGGACTTCCTGGCACTCAACGAGGCGCAGGCCGCCGCCGGTCAGAAGATCTTCGCCAATCCGCGCAACGCGGCCGCCGGCAGCCTGCGCCAGCTCGACGTACGCATCACCGCCGGCCGCCGGCTGTCGCTGTTCGCCTACGCGATGGGCGAGGCGAGCGAGGCGATCGCGGCGACGCACTCGGCCTATCTCACGCGGCTCAAGCAATGGGGCTTCGCGGTCAATCCGCTCTCCGCGCCGCTCACCAGCGAGCAGGAAGCGGCGGCCTTCCAGGAGCGCATCGGCGCCGAGCGCGCTGGGCTCGGCTACGACATCGACGGCGTGGTCTACAAGATCGATGACCTCGCGCTGCAACGCCGGCTCGGCTTCGTCGGCCGCGCACCACGCTGGGCGATTGCATGGAAATTCCCCGCCGAGCAGGCGACCACCGTGCTTGAGGACATCCGCGTCCAGGTCGGACGCACCGGCGCGCTGACGCCGGTAGCCACGTTGCAGCCGGTCAATGTCGGCGGTGTCCTGGTGGCGCGCGCCACCTTGCACAACGAGGACGAGATCGCACGCAAGGACGTGCGCATTGGCGACACCGTTGTGCTGCAGCGCGCCGGGGACGTGATCCCGCAGATCGTTTCAGTCGTTACCGAGCGCCGCCCGCCCGGCACCGTGCCATACGTGTTCCCCGACCACTGCCCAGCCTGCGGCAGCGTCGCCGCGCGGCCAGCGGGCGAGGTGGTGCGGCGCTGCACCGGCGGGCTGATCTGCCCGGCGCAGCGCGTCGAGCGGCTGATCCATTTCGTCTCCCGCCCCGCGTTCGACATCGACGGGCTCGGCGAGAAGACCGTTCGAGAATTCTACGACGAAGGCTGGCTGCACGGCCCCGCCGACCTGTTCCGCCTGCCCGCGCGCGAGGCGGAGATCGCGGCGCGCGAGGGATGGGGCCGCGTCTCGGCGCGCAATCTTGCGCGCGCCATCGAAGCGCGACGACGCGTTCCGCTCGACCGCTTCATCTACGCGCTCGGCATCCGCCGCATCGGCGAGGCGAACGCGCGGCTGCTCGCGCATCACTTCCACGATTTTGCCAACTGGCGCACCCAGATGCTCGCCGCCACCACCATCGGCTCCGAGGCACGCAGCGAGCTCGGCAGCATTCTCGGCATCGGCCCCGCCATCGCCGAGGAGCTCGCGGAGTTCTTCAGCGAGCCCCGTAACGTCGCCGCCATCGACGAGCTCGCGGCCACGCTGACGATCGAGCCGGCGGCTCAGGCGAACGCGGTGGAGAGCGCGCTCACCGGCAAGACCGTGGTGTTCACCGGCAGCCTCGAGAGCATGTCGCGCCCCGAGGCCAAGGCACGCGCCGAGGCGCTCGGGGCTAAGGTCACGGACACGGTGTCCAAGAAAACCGACCTCGTGGTGCTCGGCGCCGATGCCGGCTCCAAGGCCCGCCGCGCCGCGGAACTGGGCGTGCGTACCGTCACCGAGGCGGAATGGCGGGAGCTGGCCGGGTACAGCTGAGTGGTGCCGTAGGGAGAAGCGCCCACCAAAATATCTAGAGCAATTTAGGCTTGCGTAGAGTCGGCGGGTTCTGATTCGAGAATGCCGGTTGAGCAGCGAGGCTGTGATGGCGGCACCTTTGTCTCAGGATCTGCGCCGGCGGCTTGTCCGTGCGGTTGAGCGTGGGAGTTCGGCGCGCAGCG
>JAFKFI010000092.1 GCA_017307285.1 Alphaproteobacteria bacterium
CCTGGGTCCACACGCCCTGGACCGTATACATGACCGAACCGTCGGCCTGCAGTCCGACGACCCGGCGGCCGGGAGCGCCGATCGCGGCGCCCACCGCGAGCGGAATGCCCTCGCCGATCGCCCCGCCGCAGAGCTGCAACCAGTCATGCGGGGCCGCGCCGTGCGTTGCCGGGAAGAAGCCACGACCGGTGGTGACGGCCTCATCGACCACGATCGCCTGCTCGGGCAAGAGTGCCGCGACAGTTTGCGCGATGGCCTCCGGCGTCGGTGCGCCGCGTGCCGCGCCGGACGGGTGGGCGGGCTCCGACAGCGGGGCGGCAGGCGCGCCCAGCACGTCGCAGAGATGCGCGAGCGCCTCGGCGTGGTCGTGCTCGGCGCGGGTGAGGACGTGCACAGCGGCATCGGGCGGGGCGAGCCGGCCGGGCTTGCCGGGGTAAGCGAAGAAGCCCACGGGGTCCCCCGCGCCCACCAAGATCAGGTGCCTGATCCCGGCAAGGGCTTTCACGGCTTGGTCGACCGGGTACGGCACACGCTCGATTGGGACCCGCCCCCGGCCACGCTCGACGCGGGCATTCGAGCCGGCCGCCATCAACCGAGCGCCGGTCGCGGCGGCAATGCGATGCGCGGACTCGAGCGCGCCCGCGCGCAAGGCCTTCCCGCCGAGCAGCAAGAGGGCGGGCTCGCCGCTCCGCAACACGCGGGCGATCTGCTGCACGACATTGGGGGCAATGTGGGGCGCGGGCTGCACCGGCAGCGGCGCGCCCACCTCGCCGCCATCGGTCCAGGCGGTATCAGCGGGCAGAATCAGGGTGGCGATCTGGCCAGGCGAGGTACGCGCGGCCTGCACCGCGACGGCGGCGTCGGCACCCACCGTCGCCGCACGCATGGCGGTCCGCACCCAGGCCGACACTGGCCGCGCCCAACCTTCGGTGTCCGCGGTGAGCGGCGCGTCGTAGGGCCGGTGATAGGTCGCCTGATCGCCGACGATGTTGACCACGCCCGACTGGGCACGGCGGGCATTGTGCAGGTTGGCAAGGCCGTTGGCGAGGCCGGGGCCGCAATGCAGCAGGGTGGCGGCGGGCTTCTCCGCCATCCGGTAGTAGCCATCCGCCGCACCCGTCACCACGCCCTCGAACAGACCGAGCACGCAGCGCATTCCGGGAATGTGATCGAGCGCGGCGACGAAGTGCATCTCGCTCGTGCCGGGGTTGGAGAAGCAGGTATCGACCCCGCTCCCGAGCAAGGTCTGCACTAAGCTTTCCGCACCGTTCATGGTTCGCCATCCCTCGATCATCGGCGGCGCAGACTGCGGGTGCGCAGCGAGGTTGGCAACCTTCCACGCTTGGCGCGTTGCAAGCCCGACCGTCCAGCAGCAGGACAAGCCTCGATGCGAATGACCGTGTTCCTCTCCGCCATGTTGCTCGGACTGGCGGTGGCCGCTCCCGCCGTCGCGCAGACCGGAAATGAGCAAGGCGCAGGGCCGAGCAGCTCGGCGGCGCCCGATCGCACCGCGCCGGCGGCCGGCTACACCGGACACGGCCGCATGGGGAACAAAAGGCTCGGCAGCAGCGAATCAACCGGCAAGGGCGGCCCGAGCGAAAACGCCGGGTCGGGTCGCCCCAGCCAGGATAGCCGCCACTAGCCGCGGTTCAGAAGCGGCCGATACCGGTCAGCTGGATGCGGTTAGCGATGCCTCCGGTGGTCGCGTTGCCGCCGCCGGTCGCGAAGCTGCCCTGCAAGACGCGCTCAACGTGCTGGTATTCGAGGCCGATATCGACCGCCTTGAACGGGCTCCAGACCAGGTTGATCGAACCGGCCCATTCCGACTTGTTGGTCCCACTGCAGCTGCCGGTGGCGCTTACCGCACCGACACAGCCACCGAAGTTCCTGGTGTAGCTCGGCATGATCAGGCGGGCGCCGCCGAGCGCCATGTTGGTACGCAAGGTAGGCGTGAAGAAATATTGCAGCCCGACCATTCCGCCATAGCTCGTTACCGCGTCCAGGCTCGTGTTGGCGATCGAAACTCCAGGTAAGCCGGCGTTGGACACCGCACCGAAGCCGGCGGCGGTGTTGTCGAGATAGCGGCCGATCCCGTTGCCTCCATTGGCACTTGCCATCAGCACGAGGCTGCCGTCCAGCAAGCTGCCAACCGCGGTGACGCCGAGGCCATATCCCGCCACCGATTGGCTGAAGCGCGCCGAGGCCGACGCCGCACTCTGATTGTTGAGCTCGATCTGCGGCCGAACGACCCCGCGCAGCGCGAGCAGGCCCCAGCCCTGCTTCCACTGCACCCGGCCGGTGAAGTCTGGCGTGTTCGAGAAGCCAAACCCGGCCCCGCCATTGGAATCGGGATAGCTCGTTCCTGAGGAGGTGGTGATATCGCTATACGGCGACTCGATGGCGAACGCCGCGGACAGCCCTTCGCCGAAGCCGTAGGTGTAGCGGAATTGGCCTTGGCGGTTGTTCGACAGGCCGACAAAGTCCCAGTCGCTCATCCACTGGATCGGCAGCAGCGCCTGGTCGCCGAACAGCGTGGTGTCCTGGCCGAACAGGACCGAGCCCCAGCCGCCGGTCGCGTGGCCGAAATCGACATACGCCTTGCGCAAGCGCGGTGTGTAGGAACTACTAGTCGCCTGGGTGGTAAGGTCGGTGTTCTGCCCGGCGAAATCCATCTCGACAAGAGAATGGAACTCGCCGAACGTGTCGTTGATCGGCGTCCAGGTCTCGAAGCCGAGGCGCGAGCGGCGGGCGCTGAGTTGCATATCGCCGCCGGTGCGCTGATTGGCGGTGCCGAACAGCGGGATCGACTGTGCGCTGAGCGTGTCGCTGCGGTTCTGCGTCGTGGTGTCCCAGATGCCGTTGACCTTGGCAAAACCATACAGCCGCACTGCCACCTCGGTGCCGGGAATCCGGAACGTGCCGGACGGTTTGCCGGGCGGCGGCGCGTAGGCGGCCTTCACCTCGGCGGCGGCCGTCTCCTTGGCCTGGGCGGCCTCCTGTTTGGCCTGAGCCACGGACCGCTGCGCCTCCGCCGCTGCCTGTTGTGCCTGCTCGGCCGCGCGTTGCGCCGCCGCGACTTGCGCCGCGCTCGCCGCCGGCGCGGCGCGTGCCACGGCCGGCGGAGGAGCTTGGCGCTGCACGCGAGCCGCGCGCTTCTGCTGTGCCTCGAGTTGCTCGATCCGCCGTTGCAGCGCCTGGATCTGCGCCTTCATCTCCTCGAGTGACTGCGCCCTGGCCGGTGCAACGGAGAGAGGAGCGACACTGGCAAGAACCGTCGATGCCAACAGCGTCGCGCGAATCAAACCACCCAAACTCATACGTCGTGCCTTTCGCCTGCGTTCGGTCA
>JAFKFI010000119.1:0-27803 GCA_017307285.1 Alphaproteobacteria bacterium
GGGAGAGGGCTTTTCCTCCCCCTCTCCCCTTGCGGGAGAGGGCCGGGGTGAGGGGTTCAGGCCGCGGACGCCTCGTGGGGGACGCCCTTTTCCTTCAGCAGGGTCTCGAGCTCGCCTGACTGGAACATCTCGGTCACGATGTCGCAGCCGCCGACGAACTCGCCCGCCACATAGAGCTGCGGCACGGTGGGCCAGCTGGAAAACTGCTTGATGCCCTCGCGCAGCGCGTCATCCTCCAGCACGTTCGCGGTCTTGAAGGGCACGTTGAGGTGCGAGAGGATTTGCACCACACGGGCCGAGAAGCCGCATTGCGGGAACATCGCGTTCCCCTTCATGTAGAGCATCACAGGCGCTTCCTTGATCTCGGCCTGGATGCGGTCGAAGACGGGGTTCTCTGACATGCCGGAAGGGTCTCCTATTCTGGGGCGGAGGTTTGCAGGGCGAGGGCGTGCAGCTCGCCACCCATCCGGCCGCTCAGCGCGGCGTAGACGATCTGGTGCTGCCGGACCCGCGAGAGGCCGCGGAATTTTTCGCTGACGACGGTGGCGGCGTAGTGGTCGCCGTCGCCCGCCAGATCCTCGATGGTCACGCGCGCGTCGGGCAAGGCAGCCTTGATCATGGCTTCGATGTCGCCGGCCGTCATGGCCATGCCTGGACCCCCCTCGGGTTCAGCCGGATGGAGCGTCCATCCAGGCTGGAAAGAAGCGTTCGTGCGCGTCGCGCAACGCCTTGACGGATATGGTTCCGCCATCGGGCAGTGTCAAATCCTCCCCGCCGCTATAACCGAGGCGGATCGCCGGCACCCCGGCCGCTTCGGCGGCGGCAATGGTGGCGGCCGAATCGGTGACGGCGAGCACGTAGCGGCCCTGGTCCTCGCCGAACCAGAAGGCGTGGCCCGGCACATCGCGCGGCCCGGCCGAGAGGCGGGCGCCGGTGCCGCCGGCCATCGCCATTTCGGCGACCGCCACCAGCAAGCCCCCGTCGGAGACGTCGTGGCAGGCGCGCACCCGGCCGGCCTCGATCTGGCCGCGCACGAAATCGCCGTTGCGGCGCTCGGCGGCGAGATCCACGGGTGGCGGCGCGCCCTCCTCCTTGCCGGCGATCTCGCGTAGCCAGAGCGATTGGCCGAGCCAACCCTTGGTCTCGCCGATCAGCACGAGGTCGAGCCAGGGGCCAAGTGCGAGGCCGACCGCGCGGGCGGCCTCCTCCAGCACGCCGAGGCCGCCGATCGCCGGGGTGGGCAGGATCGGGCGCCCCTCGGTCTCGTTGTAGAGCGAGACGTTGCCGGAGACGACCGGGAAGTCGAGCACCCGGCAGGCCTGCGACATGCCGCGGATCGCCGCCGCGAACTGGCCCATGACCTCGGGCTTTTCCGGGTTGCCGAAATTCATGTTGTCGGTGATGGCGAGCGGCCTTGCGCCGACGGCGGTGAGATTGCGCCATGCCTCCGCGACGGCCTGGGCGCCGCCCGCCTCGGCATCGGCGGCGCAATAGCGCGGCGTGCAATCCGTGGTCAGCGCCAGCGCGCGGTCGAGCCCCTCGATCCGCACCACGGCGGCGTCGGCCGCGCCCGGCCGCTTGACCGTCTGGCCGCCGATGGTGCTGTCGTACTGGTCCCACACCCAGGCGCGCGAGCAGAGATCGGGGCAGCCCACCAGCATCAACAGGGCATCCGCCAGCCCGTGCCGGTTGTCGAGCCGGGCGGCGTTGAGGATCGGCTGTTTCGCGGTCTCGGCGGTCGGGCGGGTGTAGAGCGGTGCCTCGTCGGCAAGCGGGGCGAGGGCGATGTCGGCTTCGACCGTCCCCTGGTGCCGCACCACGATGCGGCCGGTATCCGTGATGCGGCCGATCACGGCGAAATCGAGTTCCCACTTGGCGAAGATGGCGCGCGCCTGCTCGGCCCGGTCGGGGCGGAGCACGATCAACATGCGCTCCTGACTCTCGGACAGCATCATCTCGTAGGCCGTCATGCCGGTCTCGCGCTGCGGCACCGCGTCGAGGTCGAGCTCGATGCCGACGCCGCCCTTGCCGGCCATCTCCACCGACGAACTGGTGAGGCCGGCCGCGCCCATGTCCTGGATGGCCACGATGGCGTCGGTCGCCATCAGCTCCAGGCACGCCTCGATGAGGAGCTTTTCGGTGAACGGGTCGCCGACCTGCACCGTCGGGCGCTTCTCCTCGGAATTGGCGCCGAACTCGGCGGAGGCCATCGTGGCACCGTGGATGCCGTCGCGCCCGGTCTTCGAGCCGACATAGACCACCGGGTTGCCGACGCCCGCGGCGGCGCTGAGGAAAATCCGGTCGGTGGGGGCGATGCCGACGGTCATGGCGTTGACCAGCGGGTTGCCGTCGTAGGCCGAGTGGAAATCGATCTCGCCCCCGACCGTCGGCACCCCCACGCAGTTGCCGTAGCCGCCGATGCCGCGCACCACGCCGTCGACGATCCGCTTGGTGTGGGGGTTCTCGGGCCGGCCGAAGCGCAGCGCGTTGAGGTTGGCGATCGGTCGGGCGCCCATTGTAAAAACGTCGCGCAGGATGCCGCCGACGCCGGTGGCCGCGCCCTGGTAGGGCTCGATGAAGCTCGGGTGGTTGTGGCTCTCCATCTTGAAGATGGCGGCGAGCCCGTCGCCGATATCCACCACGCCGGCATTCTCGCCCGGCCCGTGAATCACCCACGGCGCCTTTGTCGGCAACTGCTTGAGCCACACTCTTGAGGATTTGTACGAGCAATGCTCGGACCACATGACGCTGAACACGCCGAGTTCGGTGAGCGTCGGCGTACGGCCCATGATGGCCAGCACCTTGGCGTATTCCTCACCGCTGAGCCCGAATTCCTGGGCCAGCGCCTGATTGACCGGGCGCGCGCTCAAGCCGCGAGTGCCGAGCAGAGGCCGTCGAACAGCGGCTTGCCGTCGGTGCCGCCCATCAGCGGATCGATCAGATCCTCGGGGTGCGGCATGAGGCCGAGCACCCGCAGGTTCGGGCTGTAGATGCCGGCGATGTTCCGGGCGCTGCCGTTGTGGTTGGCGGCCTCGGTGATCTCGCCAGCGGGCGTGGCGTAGCGGAACGCGATGAGCTTCTCGCCCTCCAGCCGGTCGAGCGTGGCGTCGTCGGCGAAGTAGTTCCCGTCCCCGTGCGCCATCGGGGCGCGGAATACCTCGCCCCGGCGATAGCGCGAGGCGTAGACGGTGTCGGCGCGCTCGACGCGGAGGTGGCAGTCGCGCGAGAGGAAGCGGAGCGCGGCGTTGCGCAGCAGGGCGCCGGGCAGGATGCCGGCCTCGGTGAGGATCTGGAAGCCGTTGCATACGCCGAGCACGTAGCCGCCGCGCGCCACGAAATCACGTACCGCGCCCATCACCGGCGACTGCGCCGCCATCGCGCCGCAGCGGAGATAGTCGCCGTAGGAGAAGCCGCCGGGCAGGACCACGAGGTCGATGCCGGAGAGGTCGGTCTCGGTATGCCACAGCATCCGTGGCTTGTGGCCGGACGATTGCTCCAGCGCGATCGCCATGTCGCGCTCGCGGTTGATGCCGGGGAACAGGACGATGGCGGCGTTCATTGTCTCTCACCTGGTAGCCGCCGAACCCCTCCCCCAACCCCCTCCCACAAGGGGAGGGGGTTCTCTTCTCCCTCTCCCCTTGTGGGAGAGGGTGGGGGTGAGGGGTTTGTTGCCCACACGGGAAGGGAAGCTCGCATCACTCCGCCACGCTCACCCGAAAACTCTCGATCACCGTGTTGGCCAGCAGCTTGCGCGCCATCTCCTCGGCCTCGCCGCGGGCCCGCTCGGGGTCGGTCTCGGCGAGCTCGATCTCGATGACCTTGCCGGCGCGCACCTCGCCGACGCCGGCGAAGCCGAGATTGGCCAAGGCGTGGCCGATTGCCTTGCCTTGCGGGTCGAGCACGCCCGATTTCAACATCACCGTCACGACAGCCTTCATTGGATGAGCTCCGGCCCCTTGAGGTCGCGGATGCCGGCTTCCGGCAGGATACCGAGGCGCTTGGCGACCTCCTGATAGGCCTCCTCGACCTTGCCCATGTCGCGGCGGAAGCGGTCCTTGTCCATCTTCTCGTTGGTCTTGCTATCCCACAGCCGGCAGTTATCCGGGCTGATCTCGTCGGCCAGCACGATCCGCATCTCCTCGTTTTCCCACAGCCGGCCGTATTCCAGCTTGAAATCGACCAAGGTGATGCCGACGCCGAGGAACAGGCCCGTTAGGAAGTCATTGATGCGCAAGGTGAGGGCGACGATGTCGTCCATGTCCTGCGTGGTCGCCCAGCCGAAGGCGGTGATGTGCTCCTCGCTGACCATCGGGTCGTTCAGCTGGTCGTTCTTGTAATAATATTCCAGGATCGAGCGCGGCAGGCGGGTGCCCTCGGGAATGCCCAGCCGCTCCGAGAGGCTGCCGGCGGCGACGTTGCGGACCACCACTTCCAGGGGAATGATCTCAACCTCGCGAATGAGTTGCTCGCGCATGTTGAGACGGCGGACGAAGTGGGTGGGAATGCCGATCTCGTGCAGCCGCATCATCAGGTATTCGCTGATGCGGTTGTTGAGCACGCCCTTGCCGGTGATGACGCCCTTCTTGCGGGCGTTGAAGGCCGTCGCATCGTCCTTGAAGTACTGGACGAGGGTGCCGGGCTCGGGGCCCTCGAACAGGATCTTGGCTTTGCCCTCGTAGAGCTGGCGGCGGCGGGCCATTCTGGTTTCCCTTTGGCAGACCCCCCGAGGTGAACGGTCGGCGGGGGCGCGGGTCGCGGCGCCGCGCGAGATCGCGGCGCGGCCGGTATAGCAGCGGGCGTCCCGGCCCGCCACGGGGCTAGGGACAAGGCGGCTGCCCGTTATTAGGGCAACGGGACGGGCTCGAAAGGCGCTTCGTCCGGTGCCCCGGCGGCGAACAGCCAGCGCGGCGGCCCTTCGGCGGGCAGGGCCAGCAGGGCGGATGAGGCGGTGCCGTAGCCGGCGCGCGGTGGGACGTTGATCTGCTCCCCGGCGGCTCCGGAGCGGTCGGACAGGATTTCCCGCCACGCTCCCCAATCGCCTGGGCCGGGCGGTTCGGCGGCGCGGAAGCGGGGCAGGTGGCGAGCGACCCGAAGACTGTCCATGTCGTCGGGGTCGTGCGCCGTGACCATATGGACGCCAGGCGCCAAAGCCCAGGCCTCCGGCCGGCCATGCCCGAGGCCACGGACAAAGAACGCGCCGTGCCGGTCGGCGAGCACCATGTTGAAGCTGCGCCACAACCCGGCGTCCAGCGCGCCGACCGCCTTGGCGGCATCGGCCGCGGAATCCTGGGCCAAGGCGATCAAGGGCAGCTCTCCCCGGCTATGCTTGCCCGGCGCGGGGCCGAGCGTGCCCTGGCGGTTGAGCACCGCCGCGGCCACCCCGGCGCGGTTCACTCCCATCCAGGTGCCGCCGCCGGTACGGTCCCGGCCCGCCACCACGCCGGGCTGCTCCGGCCAATGAGCTGCGGGCGGCTCCCACGCGCGGTCGAGCCTTTCGTCGCGGTTGGCGGCGAGGAGGACGGGCCAGGCATGGCCGGGCCGGATCAGCAGGACGACGGTACACACAATGCCGTTATGCCGCCGCCGGCCGATCCTGACCAGCCGTGCCCTACCACTCAGTAGCGATGGTAGCCGCCGTGATGACGGTAGTGCGGCGGCTGATAGCGATGATGGTTGTAGTGGCGATGATAATGGCGCGGCGGCGGGCTGTAGTGATGATGACGGTAGCCTCCGCCATAGTACTGCACCTCCATCGCCATCGTCCCGTCCGCGTGGCCGGCCGGCCGCACCGGGCTGGCTGTCGCGCTGCCGATGGCGGCGATGCCCAGGACGGCGGCGATCGCGGCGGCCTTGATCATCGTCATGGCTTGCTCCTTCAGCTGCCGCCGAATCTGGCCGCCGAAGGAGGCCGGGCTATGGTGCCTTCGTGGCGAGACTGAGGGACGGCCCGGCCTCGCCGAACACGCGCCCGAACACCCGATCGAGCTCGCGCAAGTGCAGCTGCGGGTCCATCGCGCTGTCGAGCGCTTCCGTGGGCACCCGGGCGGCGACGTCCGGGTCGGCTGCGAGATTGGCGCGGAAACCGCGCGCGCCCGGGCGGCCGAGGGATTCCCAGGTCGCCATCGCGTTGCGCTGGACGATGCGATAGGCGTCCTCCCGCGAGATGCCGGCACGGGTCAGCGCCAGCAGCACCTCGCCGCTATGCACGACGCCGCCGAGGCTATCGAGATTGGCGGCCATCCGCTCGGGATAGACGGTGAGTTTCTCGATCATCCCGGCGAGGCGGACCAGGGCAAAGTCGAGGGCCAAAGTGGCGTCCGGCCCGATCACGCGCTCGACGCTCGAGTGGCTGATGTCGCGCTCGTGCCATAGCGCCACGTTCTCTAGCGCGGGCACGACGGCGGCGCGCACCAGGCGGGCGAGGCCGGTCAGGTTCTCGCTGAGCACCGGGTTGCGCTTGTGCGGCATCGCGCTGGACCCCTTCTGGCCGGGGTGGAAGAACTCTTCCGCCTCCCGCACCTCGGAGCGTTGCAAGTGCCGCACCTCGGTTGCCAGCCGCTCGATGCCGCTGGCGACCACCCCGAGGGCGCAGAAATAGGCCGCGTGCCGGTCGCGCGGGATCACCTGGGTGGAGACCGGCTCGACGGCGAGGCCGAGCTTTTCCGCCACATAGGCTTCGACGCGGGGGTCGACATGGGCGAAGGTGCCGACTGCCCCGCTCAGCGCGGCGACGGCGACTTCGGCCCGCGCCGCGCGCAGCCGCTCCCTGTTTCGGGCAAACTCGGAAAAATGGCCGGCGAGCTTGAGGCCGAAGGTGGTCGGCTCGGCATGGATGCCGTGGCTGCGGCCGATGGTGAGGGTGAATTTGTGCTCGAAGGCGCGGGTGCGCAGTGCCTTCAGCACCGCGTCGACGTCGCGCAGCAAGAGGTCGGTGGCCTGGGTGAGTTGGACCGAGAGGCAGGTGTCCAGCACGTCGCTGCTGGTCAGGCCCTGGTGGACGAAGCGACTGTCCGGGCCGATCCCCTCCGCGAGCCAGGTGAGGAAGGCGATCACGTCATGGCGGGTCTCGCGCTCGATCGCGTCGATGCGGTCGAGATCGGCCTGCGTGATGTCGGCGACCTTGGCCGCGCCGCGCTCGCGGATGGTGCGCGCCGCGTGCTCCGGTATGGCGCCCACCGCCGCCATGCCCTCGGCGGCCAGGGCCTCGATCTCGAACCAGATGCGAAAGCGGTTCTCCGGCGCCCAGATGGCGGCCATCTCCGGTCTGGTGTAGCGAGGGACCATGATCCGCGTTTCCACTTGTCTGACGCCGCCCACATATAGGCGCCGGCTGCGGGCAGCTAGACCCGACGCCGATTTCTGACAAGCCGCGAGGACCCCGCCCCGGATGCTGACGCCTGCCCTGACCGCCGATCTTGCCGCGCTGCTGCAGGTCATCCTCATCGACGTGGCACTGGCCGGCGACAATGCCGTGGTGGTGGGTCTGGCGGTTGCCGGCCTGCCTTCGCACCAGAAGCGGCGGGCGATCATCCTGGGCATCGCCGGGGCCACGGTGATCCGCATCGGCTTCGGCCTGATCACCTTGCAGCTGCTCGAGATCATCGGCCTCATGCTGGCCGGCGGGCTGCTGCTGCTCTGGGTCTGCTGGAAGATGTACCGCGAGCTGCGCCGGGGCCATCACGCCGAGCACGCTGCCGTCGGCCGCGCCAAGACGCTGCGCCAGGCGATGCTGCAGATCATCCTCGCCGACATCTCCATGAGTCTCGACAACGTGCTGGCCGTGGCCGGGGCCGCGAAGGGCAGCATGTGGGTGCTGGGGACCGGCCTCGTCTTGTCCGTGGCGCTGATGGGCTTCGCCGCCGGACTGATCGCCAACCTGCTGGAGCGCTTCCGCTGGATCGCCTGGGTCGGCCTATTGATCGTGCTCTATGTCGCGCTGCACATGATCTGGGAGGGCTCCCACGAGGTCGCGGCGCACACGACCCTCGATGAGCGCATCATCGAGGGCGTGTCGGACTTCATCGGGCACGCGACGCATTAGTCGCCGGTTTGCGCCCGCCTCCGCCAAGCCAGCATTCCCAGCAACCCAGCGCCGAGCACCGCGAAGGAGCTTGGCTCGGGCACGGCCGCATTCACGCCGGCGAACTGATAGACGAGCTGCGTGGTCCCCTGCGTCAGGGCAACGCCGTAGGTCGTGGTGCCGGGGCCGTTCATGTCGCCGTCGCCCCAGAGATTGACGGTGTAGCCGCCGGCGACCGTGAAGGCGACGCCGAACACGTCCACGAAGGTTCCGCTGAACGGGAAGTCGCAGTCGATCGGCGACCCGTTGGGGAAGAACAGGTTGTTGTAGGTGAGATAGCCACTCGGTGGGTTGTAGTCGAGGAAGCTGAGGCTGGTCGGAACCAGCGGGTCGAACACCAGGTCCCTCTCATTGGCCGGGTTGATCGGCACCAAGCCGGTGATCGCCGCATTGAGGATGCCGTGCGTGGGGTCGGAGAACGTTCCCTTGATCGCCGTGATCGCGTAGGCGCCGGCGGGGTCCGACCGGCATGGATTGTTGCCCGGCGTTCCGCAATTCGGATTGGGGTCCGCTGGCGACACGTTGGGCGCGACCGTCAGATAACCGGTGCCGCTCACGCCGCCGCCGCCACTGAACGAGAATCCGACTACGTTTGCATGTGCCTGCGAGCCGAACGCCATCATGGCGGCCAAACCCGCCACGGCGGAAATCGTGTTTTTCATATTCCCCACCCGTTTTATTGGTCGTGTCCAGGAACGGACCGCGAGCGGAATTTCAGCACGGCCGTGGCGAGTCGGCAACCGAGGGGGAAGCTTGGAGGCCACCTATTAACGTTCTCTGGCGAGCCGCAAAGCAGCGGCGTGCACTGTCTTGAGCGCGGCGACGCCGGCTTCGCCCAGGCCTTCGGTTCCACGCAGCTCCTGCAAGGGTGCGGCGATCGCCGCGGCGAAGCTGCCGAAGCGGGTCATCAGCGCCCGCGCGATCGGCTTGGTGTCGCGGCGGGGCAGGGCGAGAAACAGGATCATCTCCAGCATCTCGTGATCGGCGAGCGCGTCCGGCCCGGCACTCAGCAGCCGGGCGCGCATCCGCGCCCTATGGCCTTCCGTTCCGCCGCTCAGGGCGAGCCGGTCGGGCTCCAGCAGATCGAGCGTTTCGGGGTGACGCGGAGGTTTCGTCATGCCATCGCAGGTTGCCAGAACGGCCCTGCGATGAAAACAATTAGGCGAATTGGTACGGAGGCTTGTGCAGGCCGGCGGGCGAGATGGTGAAAATCTCGCAGCCGTGCTCGGTGACGCCGATCATGTGCTCGAACTGGGCGGAGAGGCTGCGGTCGCGGGTGACGGCGGTCCAGCCGTCGTCGAGCACCTTCACCTCGGGGCGGCCGGCGTTCACCATCGGCTCGATGGTGAAGAACATGCCCGGCCGCAGCACCGGACCTTCGCCGGGGCGGCCGAAATGCAGCACGTTGGGCGCCTCGTGGAACCGCCGGCCGATGCCGTGGCCGCAGAAATCCCGCACGACGGAGAAGCGGTTGCCCTCTACGAAGGTCTGGATGGCGTGGCCGATATCGCCCAGCGTGGCGCCGGGGCGGACCACCTCGACGCCGCGCATTAACGCCTCGTAGGTGACTTCCATCAGGTTGCGCGCCCGCGTCGAGGGCGTGCCGGCCACGTACATGCGCGAGCTGTCGCCGTGCCAGCCATCGAGAATCACCGTCACGTCGATGTTGAGCACGTCGCCGTTGTCGAGCTTCCGCTCGCCGGGGATGCCGTGGCAAACGACGTGGTTGATCGAAGTGCAGATCGACTTAGGGAAGCCGCGATAGTTCAGCGGCGCCGGCACCGCGCCGTGCTCGGCGATGAAATCGTGGCAGAGCTGGTCCAGCGTGCCGGTCGAGACGCCGGGCACCACGTGCGGCGCGATCATGTCCAGGGTCTCCGCCGCCAGCCGCCCGGCGGCGCGCATTCCTGCGAAATCCTCCGGCGTGTGGATCGTGATGCGTCTCGCGTCTGCCCCGCCGTCCATGCCTATCCGCTCCGTCTCTCCGCCACGGCCGGCTGGCGCCGATCGCGCGGCCCTCTTGCCGCCTCGAAGCAAGATGCGCAACCGTCCGGCGAGGCGCAAGGGCGGCGGCTCGACGCCGCCACGGTCATTCCGAGGGGCCGGGCCGCGTCAGGCGACGGGGAAGTTGCACTTGTCGAGCATGGGATGCACCACCTCGGAGGCCGGGGTGGTCTGCAAGAGCTTGTAGAGGTCCCACGCCATCTTGCTCTCGGACGGCGTCTTCACCTGGAACAGGTAGGCGGGGAACTCGCCGCGCCCGTCGGCCCGGATGCGCCCCTTGCCGAAGGCGTCGTCGTCGGTGGGGATGGCCTTCATGTGGGAGACGGTGGCGCGGCCGCTCTTCTTCGCCTCGGCCGCTCCCATCGCCTTCGCCGTCTTGAGATAGTGCAGCACGATGGCGTAGGCGCTGGCGTGCGCCTGGCTCGGGTAGTTGTTCGGCGTCTTGGGCAGCACGCGCTTGGTGAAGGCGCGGGTGCGGTCGTTGAGGTCCCAGTAGAACGTCTCGCTCGTCACCAGCCCCTGCGCGGTGTCGAGCCCGAGCGAGTGGACATCCTGCAGGAACATCAACATCGGCGCGATCTTCATGCGCTTGTTGAGGCCGAACTCACGCGCTTGCTTGACGCAGTTGATGGTGTCGGTGCCAGCGTTGGCGAGCCCCAGCACCTTGGCGCCGCTCGCCGCCGCCTGCTGCAGGAAGGCCGAGAAGTCGGTGGTGTCGGGGAAGGGGTACTGGATCTCGCCCTTGACCTCGCCGCCGTAGCGCTTGACCACGGCGGAGGCCTGCTCAGCGAGCGAATGACCGAACACGTAGTCGGCGGTGACGAAGAACCAGGATTTGTCGCCGCCCTTGACCAGGGCGCCGCCGGTGGAGGCCGCCGATTCGTAGGTGTCGAAACTCCACACGATCGTATTGGGGCTGCACTGCGCGCCGGTGACGTCCATCGCCGCCGCCGAGGCGTCGAGCAGGATCTTGTCCTTCTGCTTCGCAACCTGTGAGACGGCGAGGGCGACCGAGGATGTCGGCACGTCGGCGACCGCGTCGAAGCCCTGATCGAACCATTGCCGCGCGATGGTGGAGGCGACATCCGGCTTGTTCTGGTGGTCGGCCTCCTGCACCTCGACGGTGAAGCCGTGGCTCGGCGCGTTGAACTCCTCGACTGCCTGGCGGACGCAGGCGACAGAGGTCGGGCCGGTGTTGTCGCGATAGGTGCCGGAGAGGTCGGTCAGCACGCCAATGCGGATGACGGGCTTCTCCTGCGCCCTGGCGCGGATCAGCGGGACAGTGGAGAGGGCGGCGGCGCTGCCGAGCAGCCCGCGTCGTGACAGCTTCATGGTTGCATGGCTCCCAAATGGCATGACGCCGATCTCGCCAAGCCCGTCCGCTCGGGCGGCGGATCGTTCTTGTTCGGTCTTGAACCGAAGAGACGGCATCACGGCGGCCCAGGTCAAGCGCGCCAGGCGAACCTTACAAGGTAATAATGCAACCGGGCGTTCGGGGGCGCCGCGTCAGTCAGTGGCGGCCGCCTTGCGCGCCGCCGCTTCTTCCTGGCTGGCGATCCCGCCATGCGCCGCGGACCAGGCGACCGGATCTTCCAGGAAGCGCCGGACCTCGGCGAGCGCCGGCTCGTCGAAATAGGGCCGCTCGCGGCAGGCCTCCAGCACGTCCCACCAGGTGCAGAGATGGTGCAGGGCAATGTCCATGCTCGCCAGGGTCTCGAAGCTGCCGGGGAAGACGCCGTAGAAGAACACGACGAAGGTGTGATTGACGATCGCCCCGGCATCGCGCAGCGCCTGGCAGAACTGGATCTTGGAGCCGCCGTCGGTGGTCAGGTCCTCGACGAGCAAGGTGCGCTTGCCCTCCGGAACGTCGCCCTCGATCAGCGCGTTACGGCCGAAGCCCTTGGGTTTCTTGCGCACATAGGCCATCGGCGCGAGCATGCGGTCGGCGATCCAGGCGGCGAAGGGAATGCCCGCCGTCTCGCCGCCGGCCACCGCCTCGATGCTCTCGTAGCCCACGTGGCGGCCGATCTTTTCCACGCCGAGCTCGCAGATCTTGGCGCGGGCGCGGGGGAAGTAGATGATCCGTCGGCAATCGATGTAGACGGGCGATTTCCAGCCCGACGTGAAGGTATAGGGTTCCTCGGGGCGAAAGTTGACGGCTTTGATCTCCAGCAGGATGCGCGCGGTGGTCAGCGCGGCATCGCGGTCCCAGTCCGACATGTGCCCTCTTGCCTTCGGTATGATCGCCTTCGGTGTCGCCGTCTTCTGGGCCGGGGCAGGATTGGCCATCGCTCGCATCCCTTGCGCTATCCTCCGCTGTCCTAGCTTTCCGGCGTGAGCGCGGCAACGCCGGTCTGGGTGTTGGACGATCCGCGGCCGGGCACGGCGGGCCAGGCGATCGGGATTGCCGAGCGGCTGGGCGTGCCGTTCCGGCTGGTGCCGATGTCGTGGAACCGGCTGGCGCACATGGCGGTGCTGGCGCCGCGCGGCTCACCGATCGGCTGGGCTTCGGCCGCTGGGGCGGATGCGGAGGGGCTCGCGATAGTGCGGGCGGCGACCGAGCCGCCAGTGCTGACGATCTCGGCCGGCAGCCGCTCGGCCGCCGCCGCGCTTTGGCTCCGCCGGCGCTTCGGCTGCCGCAGCGTCCATTGCATGAGGCCGCCGCTGGTCGGGGACCGATTCGACCTCCTGGTGGTGCCGCAGCACGATCGCGGGCCAAGCGGGCCAAACGTGATGCCGGTCCTCGGCGTGCCGCATCGTGTATCGCCCGATGCGCTGCGCCGGGCGCGCGAAATCTGGTCGGAGCGCCTCGGTCATCTGCCGAGCCCTCGCGTCGCGCTCTTGGTGGGCGGTCCGATTCATGGCGCCGATCTGCAGCCGTCGCTGGCGCACCGGCTGGCACGGCAAGTGGCGCGCTTGGCGAATACGCGCCGCGGCTCGGTGATGGCGACGACCAGCCGGCGCACCGGCTCGGAGGCGACCGAGGCGGTGGCCGCCGGGCTCGATGCCTCCATGCACCTGATGTTCCGCTGGGGTGAGCCGGGGGAGAACCCCTATCTCGGCTTCCTCGCGATGGCCGACGCGGTCGTCGTCTCGGCCGATTCGGTCTCGATGGTGAGCGAGGCCTGCGCCACCGACGCGCCGGTCTTCATCGCCCTGCCGGAACTCGCCGGCGGTAGGCACCGGCGACTGCATCGCAGCCTGGTCGAGGCCGGTCAGGTCAAGATGCTGGGCGACAGCCTCTCGCCGTGGAGCCGCGAGCCGCTCGACGAGGCGGGCCACGTCGCGGACGCGATCCGGCGGTTGGTGAAGCTGGATTGACGATCCGGGCGCGCGGTCTACACCGAGCGCCGGCAAAGGGAGGCGAGCATGGCCGAGACGAAATACCGGATCGCGGTGATCCCCGGTGACGGGATCGGCAAGGAGACGGTGCCGGAATCGCTGCGGGTGTTGGACGCCGCATCCCGCCGCTTCGGCTTCGGGCTGGTGCTCGACGAGTACGACTGGTCTTGCGAGACCTACAAGCAGACCGGCGCGATGATGCCGGCGGACGGCATGGAGCGGCTCGCGGAGGCGGACAGCATCCTGCTGGGCGCCGTCGGCTGGCCCGGCGTGCCGGACCATATCTCGCTCTGGGGGCTGCTGATCCCCATTCGGCGCGGCTTCGACCAGTATGTGAACCTCCGGCCGTGCAAGCTGATGCCGGGCGTGCGCACGCCGCTGGCGGGCCGGACCGAGGCGGACATCGACTTCTACGTGGTGCGCGAGAACACCGAGGGCGAATATAGCAGCGTCGGGGGAAAGCTGTTTGAGGGCACCGAGCGCGAGTTCGTCAGCCAGCAGAGCGTGTTCACCCGCAAGGGGGTCGACCGCATCCTGCGCTACGCCTTCGAGCTCGCCATGACCCGGCCGAAGAAGCACCTGACCTCGGCCACCAAGTCGAACGGCATCACCTTCACGATGCCGTATTGGGACGAGCGTTTCGCCGAGATCGGCAAGAGCTACCCGGCGATCCGCACCGACCAGTTCCACATCGACATCCTGTGCGCGCATTTCGTGCAGCACCCGGACTGGTTCGACGTGGTGGTGGGCTCCAACTTGTTCGGCGACATCTTGAGCGACCTCGGCCCGGCGGTGGCGGGGAGCATCGGCATCGCGCCATCGGCCAACATCAACCCCGAGCGGGTGTTCCCCTCGATGTTCGAGCCGGTGCATGGCTCGGCGCCCGACATTGCCGGCAAGCACATCTGCAACCCGATCGGCCAAGTGTGGTCGGCGGCGATGATGCTGGAGCATCTCGGGCAGAAGGACGCGGCGGACGCGATCGTCACCGCGATCGAGACCCTGCTGCGGGGGAATGGCCCGAAGACGCGGGATATGGGCGGGGAGGCTGGGACAGAGGATGTCGGGCGGGCGCTGGCGGAGATCGTGGCTGGGGGCTGACAGCAATCGCGGCCGACCCTGCCCCTCGTCTTGGTCGGCGAAGGCCGACCATCCATGCCTTCCTTTGTGGCGGCTAGAAAAGTCGTGGATCCTCGGCCTTCGCCGAGGAAGACGATGGGAAGGTCCCGAACTCGACAAGCCCGATCCGGCGCGTGACGCATCCGATTGGGCTCAGGCCGGCCGAGGCCGCTGGCGGCGAAACCAGGCGCCCGCCGCCACGGCTGAAGCGAGCGTCGTCCCGTACGTGACCAGCGCGAAGGCGAGGGCGGCGAACACCCAGGCGACGGAGCCGGTCAGGTGCAGCGCGAGCCAGCCGCCGGCGATCGCCAGGCACAGGCGGAGGAAGCCGGCGAGGAGCGGCCAAGCCAGGCGGCCGGCGCCCTGCGAGGCGAAATAGAGCGCGAGGCCGATGCCGAAGAAGCCGTAGGCGGGTCCGACGAGGCGCAGATAGGCAACCCCGGTGGCGATCATCTGCGGCTCGGCGCCGAACAGGCCGAGCCAGGCGTGCGGCCAGATCGCCGCCGCAACGCCGACCGTCTCGGTCATGGCGAAGGCCAGCCCGCCACCGATCAGTGCCACCCGCAGCGCCCGCTCACGCTGACCGGCGCCGATATTGGTGCCGACCAGGGCGACGAGCGGCGCGCCGAGGCCGAAGACCAGCGGGATCAGGAGATATTCCAGCCGGCTGCCGATGCCGTAGCCCGCGATGGCGTCAGGTCCGCCCGCCGCGCCGACCAGCGCCGTGGTGAGCGCCACGGTCAGCGAGGTCTGCAAGGTGCTGACCGAGGCGACGCCGCCCACCCGCAGGATGTCGGCGAACATCGGCCAGCGCAGCCGTGCGAGCCGCGCCCGCGCGAGGTTGCGGCCAGACAGCACGTACCAGCCTAGCAGGAGGGTGGTGAGCGCCGTGGTGAACACCACCGCAACGCCGCCGCCGGCGATGCCAAGTGCCGGGAAGGGGCCGACGCCGAAGATCAGGCAAGGCGAGAGCGGGATCAGGAGGACGACGCTGAGGCAGATCGCGAGCGACGGGACCAGCATGTTGCCGCTGCCCCGGATCACGCTCGCCAGCGCGTTCATCAGCCAGACCAGCACGGTGCCGGCGAACACCACGTTCGAGTATTGCAGCGCGGCGTCGAGCGACTCTCCCTCGCCGCCGAGCGCGCGGTAGAGCGTCGGGCCGAAGGCGAGGACCAGGCCAGAGAACAGCAGGCCAAGGATCACGTTGATGACGATGGCGTGCAGCACGAGGGCGTCAGCGTCGTCGCGCCGCCGGGCGCCGAGGGCGCGGGCAATGGCGGAAGAAATGCCGCCGCCCATCGCGCCGCCCGACAGCATCTGCATCATCATGAAGCCGGGAAACACCAGCGCCATGCCGGCCAGCGCCGAACCGCCCAGGCGCGACACCCACCAGGTCTCGATGAGCCCGGTCGAGGCCTGCGCCAGCATCACCAGGATGTTCGGCCAGGCCATGCGGAGCAGAGTGGGAAGGATCGGCCCGCTGAGCAGCAGCTCGGTGCGCGGATTGAGGACTGCCGGCGCTGCGGGTGCCGGGCGCGCCAGGGTCATGGGCGGAACGCTGAGCGCGGGCGCGGTCGGGTCGAGATGCAAGGGAGCGATCTCCGGGACTGACTATCGTCGTGATAGTCAGTCCCGGAGCAGGCGTCAAGCGGCCTGGAGAGGTTGGGCTACTCGGCGGCGACGGCTGGCTGCTTGAGATCCTTCGAGTAGCGGAGATGCACCGGCGCATCGATCTCGAACGGATCGGTGAGACCGAGCTCGCGGCCGTAAGACTTCAGCGCCGGCATCACCTCCTGGCCGAGCAGGCGGATGCAGGTGCGGGCGTCCTCGGGGGAGACCGCGCCGTCATTGCCCCAGAGCGCCATGATGCCGGGGCGGGTCTCCTCCATGATGTATTTCAGCTTGGCGATCACCTGATCCGGCGTGCCGGCGATGATCATCATGCTGTCGAGCTGGTCCTCGAAGGTCGGGTTGCCGCGCGGGCTGACGGCGCGCCCGGTGGCGAACTCGACGAAGCCGCGCCGCTGGGTGGGTGAGAAATAGCCCGACGGGCTCGACCATACAGGATGGGCGAGGCCGGTGAACTCGCCCTGCATCCACATGAACTGGCGCGCGTTCTTCTTCGCCTTCTCCTCGGTGTCGGAGACGTGGCAACGGATCAGGTAGCCGCGATTCTCCGGCCCCGGCTCATAGCCGACCTCGGCCGCCGCCGCGTCGTAGGTCTCCCAGATCTTCTTGGTCGCCTCGATCGAGGTGTTGAGGCAGATGTAGGGATAGCGCTGCTGCGCCGACCAGATCACTGTCTCGCGGCTCAGCACGCCGGGAATCCACACGCGCGGATAGGGCTTCTGCAGCGGCACCGCCCAGGGGTTGACCACGCGGTGCTGGTAGTGCGTGCCCTCCCAGCGGAACGGGCCGGGGGTGGTCCAGGCCTTGGTGACGAGGTCGTGCGCCTCGATGAAGCGCTCGCGGTTGAAGGCGGGGTTAACGCCGGTTGCCAGCTGCTCCTGGCCGCCGCCGCGCACGAAGCCGGAGACCAGCCGGCCTTTCGAGATCATGTCGATCATCGACAATTCCTCGGCCAGCCGCACCGGGTTCTCGGCGAGCGGCAGCGGGTTGCCGAGAATGACGATCTTGGCCTTCTTGGTGACGGCGGCGAGGATCGAGGCGAACACGTTGGTCTTGGACTGCATGCAGAACGGCGCATTGTGGTGCTCGTTCAGCATGATGCCTTCGATGCCGCACTCCTCGGCGTAGATGTAGTCCTCGAGATACTGGTTATAGAGCCGGCTGCCGGCCACCGGGTCATAGTGCTTGTTCGAGAACATCAGCGCGGTGGCGCCGAATTTCAGCCCTTCCTCCGCCGAGTAGGCCGACATCGGCTGCTCGGTGAAATACATCAAGTGCATCGAATTCCTCCCTCGTTGGGGTTGCTGTCAGCCCGCGTTCACGAAGCTCGAGACGAGATGGGCGAGCTCGGCCGGCTGCTCCATCTCCACGGCGTGCCCGCTGTTGCGGACGATCTCGCGCCGGGCCTGGCCCAGCGCGGCGACATATTGTTCGGCGGTCGAGGCCGGCACGACCTTGTCCTGCTCGCCCCACACCACCAGCGCCGGGCTTTTCACGCCGCCCAGCAGATGCGGCAGGGTCTGGCTGTACATGTAGGGCTTCCAGGCGACGCGGAAGTTCATCTCGCGGCAGATGTCCCACTGTTCGAGCTGATCGGTGGAGACGTCGCCATAGACGCGCTTGAACGCCGCCTCGTCGTTGAAGAAGGCGCGCGCGTAGTCGATGTAGCTGATGATCGCCTGATCGAGGATGTCGCCGCCTGTCGGCTTGATCCCCATTGCCCCGACCAGCACGAGGCGATGGAAATCGGTCGGCGCCAGGCTGGCCATCTCGGCGGCGATCCAGCCGCCGAAGCCGAGGCCGACGAGCGAGACGCCCTTGAGGCCGAGATCGGCGAGTAGCCATTGGTACATAGCGGCGATGTCGCGCGGATGGCGCAGCCACACCGGTCGCTCCGACTTGCCGTAGCCGGGATGGTGCGGCACCAGAACATCGAAGTTGCGCGCTAGCTCGTCATAGAACGGCAAGCGGTCGACGGTGCCGATATCGTGGTGCAGCACCAGCACCGGCCGCCCGCTGCCGGCCCGCGAAAGATGCAGCTTGGTGCCCGCCACTTCGACAGTGGAGTCGGTCCAGGAGAGTGTAGTCGACATTCTTCCTCCTCGTGCGCGCCAGTCGGCGCTTCGTTGCCACGCGGAGCCGGCGTGCCCCTACGGAGCAATCCCCGATCGCTGGCCCCCACCCGATAGGAGGAGGTTACTCGTGAGTAGCCAGCCTGTCCAATCGCGCGCCCGTCATTCGCTATCAAAGGAATTGATTTCCCCGCGGCGAGGGACTAGGGCTGCGCGCGGGTCACGCCCCCCCACCGGGGCGCTTCTCTTCTGAAAGGGAGAGCCGCAATGGCAATCGCCACCAATCCGGACTCGCGTCCGGCCAATCCTAATTTTTCCTCCGGCCCCTGCGCCAAGCGCCCCGGCTTCACGCTCGATGCGTTGTCGGGCGCCATGCTCGGCCGCAGCCATCGCGCCAAGGAGCTGAAGGCGCGGCTTGCCGAGGTGATCGAGCGTTCGCGCGCGATCCTCGGGATCCCGGGTCATTGGAAGCTTGGCATCGTGCCTGCTTCCGATACCGGCGCGGTCGAGATGGCGCTGTGGTCGCTGCTCGGCGCGCGCGGCGTCGATGTGCTGGCCTATGAGAGCTTCGGCCAGGGCTGGGCGACCGATGTCTCGAAGCAGCTCAAGCTCGCCGATGCGCGGGTGCTTTCCGCCGAGTACGGCGCCCTGCCAGATTTGGCGCAGGTGGACTTCTCGCGCGACGTGGTGTTTCCGTGGAACGGCACCACCTCCGGCGTACGCGTGCGCAACGGCGACTGGATCGCCGCGGATCGCGCCGGGCTGACCATTTGTGATGCCACGAGCGCGGCCTTCGCGATGGCGCTCGACTGGGAAAAGCTCGATGTCGTCACGTGGTCCTGGCAGAAGGTGCTGGGCGGCGAGGCGGCGCATGGGATGCTGGCGCTGTCGCCGCGCGCGGTTGAGCGGCTGCTCACCTACAAGCCGGATCGGCCGCTGCCGAAGATTTTCCGTCTGACCTCGGGCGGCAAGCTGATCGAGGGCATCTTCAAGGGCGAGACCATCAACACGCCGTCGATGCTCTGCGTCGAGGACGCGCTGGACGGGCTGCGCTGGGCGGAATCGGTCGGCGGGCTCAACGGCCTGATCGCGCGCAGCGAGGCCAATCTCCGCGCCGTTGCCGAATGGGTGGATCGCACGCCGTGGGTGGACTTTCTCGCCGACGATCCGGCGACGCGTTCCTGCACCTCGATCTGCCTGAAGATCGTCGCACCCTGGTTCACCATGCTCGCCCCCGACGGGCAGGCGAAAGCCGCGAAGCAGCTCGCCGGGCTGCTCGATAAGGAAGGGGTCGCCTACGACATCGGCGCCTATCGCGACGCGCCGCCCGGCCTGCGTATCTGGGGCGGGGCGACAGTGGAGACCGCCGATATCGCGGCGCTGCTGCCTTGGCTCGATTGGGCGTTCGACACCGTGGCGCGCGAGTTCGCGCCGGCGCAGGCGGCGGAGTGAGCGCGATGGTCAAGGTCCTTATCAGCGATAAGCTCTCTCCCGCCGCCGTCGAGATTTTCCGGCGGCGCGGCATCGAGGTTGACGTGAAGCCTGGCCTCACGCCGGCCGATCTGCGCGGGATCATTGGGCCGTACGACGGCCTGGCGATTCGCTCCGCCACCAAGGTGACGAAGGAATTGCTTGACGCGGCAACCAATCTCAAGGTGGTCGGACGCGCCGGCATTGGCGTGGATAACGTCGATCTCAAATCGGCCACCGCACGCGGCGTCGTGGTGATGAACACGCCGCACGGCAACTCTATCACCACCGCCGAGCACGCCATTGCCATGATGTTCGCGCTGGCGCGGCAGATCCCCGAGGCCAGCACCTCGACCAAGGCGGCGAAGTGGGAAAAGAACCGCTTCATGGGCGTCGAACTCACCGCCAAGACGCTTGGCCTGATCGGCTGCGGCAATATCGGCTCGATCGTCGCCGAGCGGGCGCTCGGGCTCAAGATGCGGGTGATCGCGTTCGATCCGTTCCTTGGCGAGAAGCGAGCCCTGGAACTCGGTGTCGAGAAGGTGGAGCTCGACGAATTGCTGGAGCGCGCCGATTTCATCACGCTGCACACGCCGCTTACCGAGGCGACGCGCAACATTCTCTCGCGCGACGCGCTGGCGAAGACGCGGAAGGGCGTGCGGATCATCAACTGCGCGCGCGGCGGGCTGGTGGACGAGGCGGCGCTGGCCGAGGCGATCAAGTCCGGCCATGTCGCGGGCGCGGCGCTCGATGTGTTCGAGACCGAGCCGGCGACTGATAGCCCGCTCTTCGCGCTGGAGAACGTGGTCTGTACGCCGCATCTCGGCGCCGCGACGACCGAGGCGCAGGAGAACGTGGCGCTGCAAGTCGCCGAGCAGATGAGCGATTTTTTGCTCAATGGCGCCGTGGCCAACGCGATCAACATGCCGTCGGTCTCGGCCGAGGAGGCGCCGCGCCTCAAGCCGTACATGGAACTCTGCCGACTGCTCGGCGGCTTCGCGGGGCAGCTCACCCAAGCGCGCGAGGGCGTGATCCGGCGCGTGACCATCGAGTACGAGGGCCAGGCGGCGGCACTCAACCCTCGACCGCTGACTGCTGCCGTGCTCTCGGGCCTCATGGCGCCGATGATGGAGGGCGTCAACATGGTCAACGCCCCGGTCGCCGCGCGCGAGCACGGCATCGACGTGGCCGAGACCGTGCTTGATCGGCCGAGCGAGTACCAGACCCTGGTGCGCGTGACCGTGCAGATGGACCAGCAGACCCGGGCCGTCGCCGGGACGCTGTTCGCGGGGTCGCGACCGCGCCTGGTCGAGATCAAGGGGATTCCGGTCGAGGCCGATTTCGCGCGGCACATGCTGTACGTGACCAACCAGGACAAGCCGGGCTTCATCGGCCGCTTCGGCGCGACCCTGGCGGGGGCGGGCATCAACATCGCCACCTTCCATCTCGGCCGCGCCGAGCCCGGCGGCGATGCAATCTGCCTCGTCTCCGTGGACGAGCCCGTGCCCGAGGACGTGCTGGCGATGGTGCGCACCTTGCCGCTCGTCGTGCAGGCAACGCCGCTCGCGTTCTGAACCGTGAGCGGGGCGGCCGCGCCGGACCAGACGATCTCCGGCGCGACCCGCGCCCGCTCCGCCCCGCGGCAGATCGCGGGCATCCAGATCCTGCGCGCCCTCGCGGCGCTGTCGGTCGCGTTCCTGCACATCGAGCAATCCGCCGGCGTGTTCGTCGGCCGGGTCGGCGAGAGCCCGTGGCCGTGGCTGCGGGCGATCCCCTGGGAAGCCGGCGTGGACATGTTCTTCGTCATCTCCGGCTTCGTGATGGTCTACGCGTCGGACCGGCTGTTCCGCGCGGACGGCGCGTCGCGCGACTTTCTCAGCCGCCGCATCACGCGCGTCGTGCCGCTTTACTGGCTGTTCACGACATTGACGGTGCTGGTCGCGGTGGTGCGGCCCGGACTGCTCAACGAGCCGCTCGGCAGCGGCTGGGATGCGGTCGTCGCGAGCTACTTGTTCATCCCTTGGGCGCGCCCGGATGGTTTCGTGCAGCCGGTATTCCGGCTCGGCTGGACGCTTAACTACGAGATGCTGTTCTACGTGATCTTCACGCCGTTCGTGATGCTGACGCGCCGCTGGGCGGTGCTGGGCGTCGTCGCGGCGATCGGCGCGCTCGTCGTGGTGGGTCAGCTGACATGGACGGGGAATACGCAGATCGGCTTCTGGACCGACCCGATCGTCAGCGAATTCGCGTTCGGCGTCCTGCTCGGTGCGCTGCGGCTCGAAGGGCTGCAGCTATCCTGGCCGGTTCGTCTCGGCCTGATCGCGGCGGGACTCTGCATCATGCTGGCGGTCGGCGTCGACGACACGCAGACCCGCGCGCTCTCTTACGGCATCCCGGCCACGTGCTTCGTCGCGGCCGTCTCGTTCGGCTCGGGACGGGCGGGCACCTCGCTGATCGCGCGAGGAGCTTTGCTGCTGGGCGATGCCTCCTATGCATTGTACCTCGTGCATCTGTTCCCGACGCGGCTGCTGCGCGAGATCTGGTTTCGGCTGCATCTGACCGGGACCGCCGGCATCGTCTCGTTCATCGCGGTGAGCATGGCTGCTTCCTGCGTCGTCGCGGTTGGCGTCCATGTTTGGGTGGAGCGCCCTCTGGTGCGCAGCGCGCGACGCTTGTTGCGCGCCTGAGCCATAGCTCGCGGCGGGCCATGCGCTCGCGCATAGCCATGTGGCGGGTTTCGCCAATTTCCATTTGCCCCCCCCGGTCCGATCTTCCGCCTCGACGGTAGGCACGCGAGGCCCAGGCACAGCACGCCACAGGGGCAATCCAAGCCGGAGCACGCGAAGCCGGACCGCCCGAAGAAGAAAAGAAACGAACACGAACTTCCCGCGCGATGCGGACAGGAGAATGACTATGCGTATGACCATGATCGCCGCCGCTGCCGCCTTCGGTCTGCTTGGAATGCAGGCTGCCCACGCTGACGCGGTTCAGCGCTATGAGAGCGGCGCGATGATCCAGCACATGAGCTCGCCGCAGAAGGCGGAGCCCTATGCCCAGGCCGAGGGTACCCGCGGCGGAAACTCGATGTATGGCCGCCAGGCCGCTGCCGAGCAGACCGGCGTGGATAACGGCGCCTTGCGGCAGGCGGCTGCCGAGCAGACCGGCGTGGATAACGGCGCGCTTCATCAGGCGGCGGCCGAACAGACCGGTGTAGACAATGGCGCCTATCATCAGGCGGCTGCGGAGCAGACGGGTGTCGACAACGGCATCTATCACTTGGCCGCGGCCGAGCAGACCGGCGTCGACAACGGCCGTATCTGAGGTGAGGCGCAACAAGCAAAGCCCGTCGCGAGCCTGATCGGCGATAGCGAAACTAGGATGGCCGCGGCGCCGGGGGGACTCGGCGCCGCGGTTTTCGTTTCAGTCGCCCAGAAGCCGGTGCGCCTGGTCCTTGAGACCGGCGGTGAGGGCTTCCATCAGGGCGCGGATGCGGGGCGTGTGGCGCGTGTCCTCGTGCACCGCCAGCCACACCTCCCGGCGGGGCGTCGGTGTGGGTGTCGGCAGCCGGACCAGGTTGCGGCCCTGCGCCAGGTAATGCGTCAGGCCGGCGATGCCGACGCCGGCCTCGGCTGCCGCCGCATGGGCGTAGCGGCTGTTGGTGCGCAGCGCGACTTGCGTCTGGCTGAACGCATCACGAATCCAGGCCGTCTCCGCAGCGCCGGTCAGCTCGTCGAGCGAGAGGATCGCGCGGTGGCCGGGCGCTCCGGCCTCGAGGTCCGGCATTCCCATCTGCTCGAGATAGCCGGGGCTCGCGTAGAGGCCGAAGCCGATCTCGCCGATTTTCCGTGCCACCAGCTCGTGCCCCTCGGGCCGTATCAGGCGGACCGCCACGTCCGCCTCGCGTCGGGACAGGCTCAGGGTGCGCGTGTCGGTCACGAGGTCCAGGGTGATGCCGGGGTAGCGCGCGAGAAAGGCGGTGAGGATCGGCGTCAGGATGTCCACCGCCATCGTCTCGACCGTGGTGAGCCGGACGTTGCCCTCGAGCCGCACGTCACGCCCCGTGATGGTGCGCTCGATGGCGAGCGTCTCCTGCTCGATCCGCTCGACATGGCCGAGCACCGCCTCGCCGGCGCCGGTGAGCAGATAGCCGCCGGGCGTCTTCTGCAACAAGATGACGCCGGCGCGCTCCTCCAGCGCATCGAGCCGCCGTCCCATCGTGGATTGCTGAACGCTGAGGGCGCGCGCGGCCCCCGAGAGGGTGCGGTGCCGGGCGATCGCCAGGAAGGAGCGCAGATCGTCCCAATCAAGCATCATCGGCTCCAATGCATGTGTGCATGATGGCTGTGCGGCGGTTCCGTCTCGTCGCGCGGCCGGTGCGTTTCTACGTTGCGGGAAAGTGGTGCCACGGCGGCGAACGCCAATGGCCCGGATTTCGTGAGGAGGCGACCTTGTTCCCGAGCATCTTCATCAGTCATGGATCGCCGATGCTGGGGCTCACCGAGAGCCCGGCGCGAGATTTCCTGATGGCGCTCGGCGAACAGCTCGGCCGGCCGCGCGCGATCCTGGTCGCCTCGGCGCACTGGGAGACCCCGACGGCGACCCTCAACGCGGTGGCGGAGAACAAGACGATCCACGACTTCCACGGCTTCCCGCCCGAGCTCTACGCCATGCGCTATCCCGCCCCCGGCGCGCCCGAGCTTGCCGAGCAGGCGTCCGACCTGTTGTGCGCGGCGGGGCTCGCAAGCCGGATCGACCGGGCGCGGGGGCTCGACCACGGGGCCTGGGTGCCGTTGCGGCTGATGTATCCCGAGGCCGACATCCCGGTGCTGCAGGTCTCGCTGCAAAGCCGACTCGGCCCGGCGCACCATTTCCAGGTGGGCCGCGCGCTGGCGCCGCTGCGCGAGCAAGGCGTGCTGGTGATCGGCAGCGGCAGCTTTACCCACGACCTGTCGCGCATTCGGCGCGGCAGCCTCGACGAGCCGGAGCCGCCCGACGTGGCCGCCTTCGCCGGCTGGTTCGACGCCGCCATCGCGGAAGGCCGCACCTGTGACCTGCTGACCTATCGAACGCACGCGCCGCACGCCGCACTTAACCATCCGACCGAGGAGCACCTGTTGCCGCTCCATGTCGCGATGGGTGCGGCGGGTCCGTCGGCGCGCGGCGAGCGCTTGCATTCCAGCGCCATGTACAGCGTGTTGCGGATGGACGCTTACGCGTTTCATTAAATCTCCTGCCCGCCCGATTGACTTCGTACCGCGATCCGTCAAAGGGTCGCTTCATTGCGAGGCCAATTGGAACCAGGAGATGAGGATGCGCGCATTCTGGATGATGGCGGCCGCTCTGGCCTTGGTGGGCTGCGCCGCGGGAGGTTCCAACACGTCCGCGCGTCCATCCGGTGCGACGCAGGCGGCTTCGACGGCGGGTGCACAGAAGGTCAAGTCGGCCGACGGGTTCGAGGGCGAGATCATCGGCAGGCCAGCGCCTGGCAGCAAATTCTCCCGCGTGTCGATCGGGATGCCGATGCGTCAGGTTGAGGACCTCATCGGCCCCCCCACCGATACCGCCGGTCACATCACCGGCAAGGCATTCATTCCGTTCTATTTCGGTGGCGATACGTCGATGATGGAGGCTTTCTACAAGGGCGAGGGCCAGCTCAGCTACGTGCCGGCCAATTTCGGCAACTCGGCGATGCGCCTGGAGCGCATTATCGTGGACCCGAACGAGGCGGGCTACGCCCACTGAGGGGAGGGTTCGCGAGGGCTCGCACCAGGCTTTCTGCGCGGCGCGACGGGTGGTATAGGCCGCGCGGCCCATTTCCCTTGATGCGATGACCGACGACGATCTCCCCGGCAACAACCCGGCCCTGCTGCCCGCCGGCTTGCGCGACCTGCTGCCCCCCGAGGCCGAGACCGAGGCGGGGGCGGTGGAGTCGCTCATGGACGTGTTCGCGGCGCATGGCTATCAGCGGGTCAAGCCGCCGCTGCTGGAGTTCGAGGACAATCTGCTTGCCGGGTCGGGAGCCGCGGTCGCTGAGCAGACCTTCCGGCTGATGGACCCGGACAGCCAGCGCATGATGGGGCTGCGTGCCGATACTACGCCGCAGGTCGCCCGGATCGCCACCACGAGGCTGGCCAACGCGCCGCGGCCCCTGCGGCTTTCCTATGCCGGACAGTGCTTGCGGGTGCGCGGGTCGCAGCTCGACCCGGACCGCCAGGTGGCGCAGGCGGGGATCGAGCTGATCGGTCCGGATGCGCCCGCGGCGGACGCGGAGATCGTGCTGGTGGGTGCCGAGGCGCTGGCCTCGGTCGGGCTCGACCGGCTGAGCTTCGATCTCACCATCCCCACGCTGGCCCAGGCGCTGCTGGATGATGCCGGGATCGTCGGGGCGCAGCGTCAGGCGTTGTCGCGCGGCCTCGACCGCAAGGATGTGGCCGCCGTTGTCCGGCATGGCGGCAAGCTGGCCGACGTGCTGACCGACCTGTTGCGCGCCGCCGGGCCGGCGGATCGTGCCCTTGCGGCATTGCGGGAGGCGGCGTTGCCGGAAGCGGCGCGTGCGCTCGCCGGGCGGCTCGCCGAGACCGTCGCCGCGATCCGCGCCCGCGCGCCGGCGCTGCGCCTGACCATCGACCCGGTCGAGTTCCGCGGCTTTCGTTACCACACAGGTATCTGCGTGACCGTCTACGCCCCCGGCCGGCGCGAGGAGCTGGGACGCGGTGGCCGCTACGTGTGCGGCGAGACCGAGCCGGCCACGGGCCTTACCTTGTTCCCCGACGCGGTGCTGCGGGCCGCCCCTCCGCGCGCCCCGCGCGCCCGGCTGTTCGTGCCGCTCGGTGCCGATCCGGCGCGCGCGGCCGCGCTGCGTGGCGAGGGGTTCGCGACCGTTGCGGCCCTCGATGCCTTCGAGGACACGAGCGCGGAGGCTCGCAGGCTGCGTTGCACGCATGTCCTCCTCGACGGCGAGGCGGTAGCTCTGAACACTGACGGCTGAAAACTGAAAGCTGGATCATGGCCAATGTCGCGGTGATCGGCGCCCAATGGGGCGACGAGGGCAAGGGGAAGGTGGTGGACTGGCTCGCCAGTCGCGCCGAGATCGTGGTGCGCTTCCAGGGTGGCCATAACGCGGGCCACACGCTGGTGGTGGGCAACGAGACCTATAAGCTCTCGCTGCTGCCGAGCGGGCTGGTGCGCGGCAAGCTCGGCATCATCGGCAACGGCGTGGTGGTCGACCCCGAGGCGTTCCTCGCCGAGATCGATCGGGTGCGCGCACAAGGGTTGCAGGTGACATCCGAGAGCCTGCGCATCGCCGAGAACGCCACCCTGATCCTGCCGCTGCACGCGGCGATCGACCGGGCACGCGAGGCGGCGCGCGGCGATCGCAAGATCGGCACCACAGGGCGGGGGATCGGCCCGGCCTACGAGGACAAGGTGGCGCGGCGGGCGATCCGGGTGTGCGACCTCGCCGAACCCGAGACTGTCTCGGACAAGCTCGACGAGCTGCTGTTGCACCACAACACGCTGCTCAAGGGGCTCGGCGCGGAGACCTTCGATAAGGCGGCCTTGATGGCGCAGCTGATGGCGCTGGCGCCGCGCATCCTGCCTTTCGCCGAACCGGTCTGGGAGCGGCTCGATGAGGCGCGGCGGGCTGGCACCCGCATTCTGTTCGAGGGCGCCCAGGCGGTGATGCTCGACGTCGACCACGGCACCTATCCGTTCGTCACCAGCAGCAACACGGTTGCTGCCACCGCCGCCTCCGGCTCGGGCCTCGGCCCGTCGGCGGTGGGCACGGTGCTCGGCATCGCCAAGGCCTACACGACACGGGTGGGCTCCGGCCCGTTCCCGACCGAGCTCAAGGACGCGACCGGCGAGCTGCTCGGCGACCGGGGGCACGAGTTCGGCACCAATACCGGCCGGCGACGGCGCTGCGGCTGGTTCGACGCGGTGCTGGTGCGCCAGGCGGTGAAGGTGGGCGGCATCCAGGGCCTAGCGCTGACCAAGCTCGACGTGCTCGACGGGCTGCCGGAGCTCAAGATCTGCACCGGCTATCGCATCCGGGGCGAGGCGCTCCGGCACTTGCCCGCCGCGCC
>JAFKFI010000119.1:27811-30446 GCA_017307285.1 Alphaproteobacteria bacterium
AGCGGCGGCGGAGCCGGAATACGAGGTCATGGAGGGCTGGTCCGGCTCGACGCATGGCGCGCGTTCCTGGGCCGACCTGCCGGCGCAGGCGGTCAAATACGTCCGGCGTATCGAGGAGCTGGTGGAGGCGCCGGTGACGCTGCTCTCGACCAGCCCGGAGCGGGACGACACCATCCTGGTGAAGGACCCCTTCGAGGGCTGATCCGCCCCGGTTTGCTTTTCGGCAATCTTTCTGGCCGAGCATTCTGCGCCCCTTCTGGTTGCGCATGAATGTCAGGACCGGACCAAGCCGTGCCCTCCGCTGAGAAGCTGATCGGCGGCCAGTATGCCGTCGAGTCAGCCCGCCCGCTGGGCGGCGCCGGTGGCGGCTTGCCGGCTTTCGCGGTAACCGACCGGCGCGGCCGCGCCGATCTGATGGCGGTGCAGGTGCAGCCCGGATTGCCGCCCCGCGCGGATGCCCTGGCGGCGCTCACGGGAGCATCGCTCGAGGGTGTGCTAGTGCCCGTGGCGCACGGGCCGGCGGCCATCGCGGGCGGACAGGAGGCGTATTTCGTCGTGGGGCCGGCGCCAGTCGGGCCGGCGCTCGGTGTCGTCGCGCGGCCGTGGTCCGAGGGCGAATTGCTCGATTGTCTGCTGCGCCCCGCCGTCCAGGCGCTCGACCGGTTGCAGCAGCGCGGGGTGACGCATCGCGCGATCCGGCCGGACAATTTGTTCCGGCCCGGACCCGGACAGCCGGTGGTGCTCGGCAGCGCCTGGGCGGCACCGCCGGCGAGCTTGCAGCCGGCGGTGTTCGAGCCGCCCTATTCGGCGATGTGCCTGCCGGGGGGACGCGGCAACGGCAGCACCGCCGACGACGTCTACGCGCTCGGCGTGACCATGCTGGCGCTGGCGCTCGGCCGTGTGCCGTTGGCGGGGCTCGATGAAGCGGCGATTCTGCGGCGGAAGCTCGATCGCGGCAGCTTCGCGGCGTTGGCGGGCGATGAGCGGCTGCCCGGCATGATCGGTGACCTGGTGCGCGGGATGCTGGCGGAGGACCCCGACCACCGGCCGCCTCTCGCGCTGCTCGCCGATCCGGCCGCCGCCCGCGCGCGCCGCGTCGCGGCACGACCGCCTCGCCGCGCACAACGGCCGCTGGAACTCGCCGGCGAGGAGATCTGGGACGCGCGGGCCTTGGCTCACGCAATGGCCAGTCATCCGACCGAAGGCCTCCAGGCGCTGCGCGACGGGACGGCGGATCGCTGGCTGCGCCGGGGCGTGGGCGACGCGACCACGGCGACCCGCGTCGAGGAGCGGGTGCGCGGCTCGAGCGCCGATGCCGGCCACAGCGCCCAGGCGGATGCCAGCCTGTTGATGCAGGCGGTGAGCGTGCTCGACCCGCTGGCCCCGCTGTGCTGGCGGGGTATCGCGGTATGGCCCGACGGGCTCGGCCCGGCTCTCGCCGCCGCCCAGCAAGGTTCCGCCGAGATCGCCGATCGGATCGAGGAGATCGTCGATGTCGAGGCCGCACGGATCTGGGCTTCGGCGCGGCCGGAGCGATGCGACCTGACGTTGCTGCGCGTCGAGGCTCGCCAACAGCGCGCGACCCTGCGGATGCGGGGTGGTGGCCGGCCGCGCCTGCTCTACGCGCTGAATCCGCTGCAGTCTTGCACCAGTCCGCTGCTCGACGGGCGCTGCGTCGCGCGGATGCAGGACCTACTGCCGGCGCTGGAAGTGGCATCCGCCCGGCGCGATCCCGCGGGCAGCTTGCCGCTCGACCCGCATGTTGCGGCGTTCATCGCCGCCCGGTCGGAGGAGCCGGCCGGTCCCGAGTTGTTCGGCCAGGGTCCGGGCGCCGTGGCGGCTCAGCTGCGGCTCCTCACCAAGCTGCAGAGCCGGTTCCATCCGCATCCGCTGCCGGGCGTCGCGGCGTGGCTGGTCTCGGCATCAGATGTGCTTGTCTCGACATGGCGCAACAAGAGTCGCCGGGACGAGCTGCAGGAGCGTCTGCGCGGGCTCGCGGCGGCTGGGCAGCTGGCACCCATGCTGGCACTGATCGACGATCCCGGCGCGCTGGCGCGGGACGCGCAAGGTGCGGCGCAGGCGGCACAGGTGCTGGCACGAGCCGATGCCGAGCTGCACCGCCTCGCCAATGGTGCGGCCGAGCGCGCCGAGCTTGCCCGCAGGCTCGGCCAGGAGATCGCCGCCGGGTCGGGTCTGGCCGCGCTGGTAGCCGTACTCGGTTTCGCGGCAATGGGCTGACGCGATGGGGAAGGCCGTGGCCAAGACCGCCGACCGCCGTATCCTGGGCACCATCAACGATCTAGCGTTGACCACCGAACATGTCATCGCCACCACCGGCGGTCTGGCCCGCTGCGACATCGACGCGCTGCACCACGGCCTGCATCGCACCATCAACAGCATCACCGGCTACATCCCGCCGATCGATCTGGTCACTGCCAACCATCAAGGCGGCCAGCGGTAAAAGCTGTCCGATCCGGGCAGGTAGACCCTGACACGTGCAGCGGGGGTCGATCCATTACTTGAGGCGTACCGGCGTGGCGACCCCAGGTCGCTACGCGATGGCCGAGATGGGATCGGTCTGGTCGGTATCGCCACTGGTGGTGGGCGGCGGCCGCAGTTCACGGGGTGGGTCAAG
>JAFKFI010000120.1 GCA_017307285.1 Alphaproteobacteria bacterium
CGGTTCTCTCCCGTCACCTACGGCCGCGACATCCGGGTCTCGCCGCAAGACCCGCGCGTGCTCTACTCGTGCCTGAGTGTCGCCGCCAACAGCAGCTTCGGCTCGCTCTATCGCAGCGATGACGTGGGACAAAGCTGGAAGCGCGTCGATGAAGGCACCGACCCGCGCAGCACCTTGATGGCGGTGGCACTGCATCCACGGGACGCAAAGCAGATTTACACCGTCGCCCGCAACGGCCAGGTGTTCGGAACCCGGGATGGCGGCGGAAGCTGGATGGAGTTCCCGCTGCCCGAGCAGGTCAAGCAAGTTTACGCGCTGGCGTGCGCGTGAGGCATTCTCGCACTCAGAGGGAGTTAAACGATGGCTGAAGCGAAGCTCGCGCCGAATCTTCCCAAATGGATGGTCGACCACGCGAACCAGTACATCTCGAGCGGCGGCAAGGAGGGGCACATATATAAAGTGACCCCGCCGGGCTACTCGGAGATGAATGTCCCGTCGCTGCTGCTAACCACGACCGGCCGGAAGTCGGGCGAGAAATTCACCTTCCCGCTGTTCTATGGCGAGACGGGAAATAGCTACATCATCGTCGCGTCCAAAGGTGGCGCGCCTGAGCACCCCGGTTGGTATCGCAACCTTCTCGCTCATCCCGAGGTCGAGGTCCAGGTCGGCACGAAGAAGCTCAAGGCAAAGGCCAGAACCGCGACAGGCGAGGAGCGGGAGCGGTTGTGGAAGAAGGGACTGGAGTTCTGGCCACCCTACGCCGACTACCAGAAGAAGACGGATCGCGAGATCCCGGTCGTGGTCCTGGACCCAATCAACTGAGTCAGGACGCGCGTTAGACAAGCACTTTTAGAGCGCGCAGGCGGGCGATCTCGTCCGGCGAGTAGCCCGCCTCGCGTAGCACCTCGTCACTATGCTGGCCGACCTCGGGGCTGCGGCGCGGCCGGACCTTCCGCTCGCCGGCAATCTGGAACGCGCTGCTGATTGTCAGCAGATCGTCGTCCGCGAATGGAACAAGCGCCTCGATCTCGCGCATCTGGGCATCGTGCAGCATGTCGTCGAGCGTGCCGACGATGCCGAATGTGATGCCCGCCTTGTCCAGCCGCATGCGCCAATCGGCCAAATCCCGCGACGCGAATGACTCGTCGAAGATTGCGGTCAGCGCGCGCGAATTTTCGCGCCGCGCCGGCAACGTCGCGAAGCGCGGATCCCCCAGCAGGTCCGTGCGCTCCAATGCTGCGAGCAGTGGCTCGAATTGCCGCTCCTCGTTCAGCATGGTCAGCATGAACCAGCGGCCGTCCCGGCAGCGATACATGTTTGTACAGGCATTCGAGGCATGCTCGCGCGGCGGACGATCGACAAAGACGCCACCGCACAATTTGGCCTGAGCGAAACAGCCATTCGCCCACAGGCCGTTGGCGAGCAGCGAGGTGCTGACATGCGCGCCCTGCCCTGTCCGCTCCCGCCGGTACAGCGCGGTCACGATTGCGCCGTACAGTGACGACGCACTGGGATGGTCGCCCATGCCGGGTGTGGAGCGCGCCGGCATGGCGTTGGAATCGGCGCGAACCAGATCCATCAGCCCCGAACGCGCCCAGTACGCAGTTGAGTCGAAGCCGGTCTTCTCCGCCTCCTCACCAACCTCGCCATAGGCAGTGAACGAGCCGTAGATCAGTCGAGGATTAAGCGCCGCCAGCGTCTTGTGGTCGATCCCGAGCCGCGCCCGCACAGGCAGTGGGTAGTTGGTGATGAAAACGTCAGCGCCCGCCACGAGCCGGTGCAGCGCTGCCTGTGCCTCGGGCAGCTTGAGGTCCATCGCCAGGCTTCGCTTGTTGCGCCCGGTCAGCAGCCACGCCCAGTCATGCTCGCTCGCCGGCATCCCCGGCAGGCGGCCAAGATTGCGGTACGCGTCGCCAGCACCTGGCGGCTCTACTTTGATCACGTCAGCGCCGAAATCCGACAGGATGGTGGCCGCCGCCGGAGCGGCGACGAAGCTGGCGCAGTCGATCACCTTGAGGCCGGAGAAAACCCCGCCCGCTTCATCGCCGCCACGCATCTCAGGCAGCCTGATTGCTGAAGATGATCGTGCCACTCGCGGCAAACATGCCGCCGACGCCGTGGCAGACCGAAATCTTCGCACCTGGAATCTGCGCCGGCGCCGTGCCGCGCATCTGCCGCACGCTCTCCTGCAAGGCATACATGCCGTACATGCCCGAGTGCATGTAGGACAGGCCGCCGCCGTTGGTGTTCACCGGCAGCTTGCCGCCCGGCGCGGTGTTGCGCTCGGCGATGAAACGGCCAGCCTCACCACGACCCACGAAGCCGAGATCCTCGAGACCGTAGAGCGGCAGATGGGCGAAGGCGTCGTAGATCATCAGGTGATCCACATCCTTGTGCGTGATGCCGGCTTCCTTGAAGGCCGTTGGGCCGGCGACGCTGAAGGCGCGCGAGGAGGTGAAGTCAGCCATCTGGCTGATCATCGGCGTCTCGACGCTCTCGCCCGTGCCGAGGACGTAGACCGGCTTCTGCGGAAAGTCCTTGGCGCGGTCGCGATGCGTGACGATGAGCGCGCCGCCGCCATCCGTGACCAGGCAGCATTCCAGCAGCCGGAACGGATAGGCAATCATGCGCGAGTTCAGCACATCGTCGACGGTGATCGGGTCCTTGAACGTGGCACGCGGGTTCTTCGCTGCCCATTCGCGCTGCACCACCGAGACCATCGCGATCTGCTCGTGCGTGACGCCGTACTTCTTCATGTAACGCAGCACGGGGATGGGAAACATCGTCGGCGGGCCGAACGGGCCAAACGGCTGCTCGAACTGGCCGTTGAGGCTGCTCGGCGGCACCGAACGGCCCGGCTGGCCGACGCGCGAGCGGCCGCTTTCGCCGTGTGTGATGAGGATGGTCTTGGCCAGCCCCGCCTCGATCGCCGCCGCCGCGTGGCGGAGGTGGATCATGAACGAGCAGCCGCCGACCGAGGTGCCGTCGACCCAGCTCGGCGTTATGCCGAGATAGTGCGCGATCTGCTGCGGCGTCTCCACCGCTGTGGCCACGCCGTCGATGTCCTTGGGCTTCAGCCCGGCATCCTTCATCGCGTTGAGCGCCGCATCCGCGTGCAGCTGGATCTGCGACATGTCGGGCACGACGCCCAGTTTGGTGGTCTCGGAGGCGCCGACGATGGCGACGGATCTCGCACCCATTTCGATTACCCCTTCGCCGGACGGAACAGCGGCAGCGTGATGGTGTCGTCCATCGGCTCGAACACCACTTCAAGCGGCATGTCGAGCTGCAACGCCTCGGGCGTCTGCTCGCAATCCACGATGTTGGTCATCATGCGCGGACCTTCCGCCAGCTCGACCACCGCGATCGCGTAGGGCGGCTTGAAGCCCGGCACCGGCCGGTGATGGATCACGTAGCTATAGAGGATCGCCTTACCGCTCGCCTTGAACGCGCTGACGTTCCGCGAACCGCATTCCGGGCAGAACGGGCGCGGCGGGAAATACACCTTGCTGCATTCGCCGCAGCGTTGCAGGCGTAGTTCGCCAGTCTTGGTGCCGTCCCAGAAATGCTGGGTCTCCGGCGTGGGTACGGGTTTGGCGCGTCCGGGCTCGAGCATCGGCTCCGTTTCCCCTCATTGGATGTGGCGTGATATTGGCGGAGCCGTCGCGCGGGGTCTAGCCTTGGCCCCTTCGCTTTCGCGCGGAAGTTGCTTCCGTCGCGCACAACAAACCGTCAAGCTGACGAGGAACGACGCCAGACCGATCGAGGAACATGCGCCATGCCCGATATCGCCCGCCGCACCGTGCTCGCCGGACTGGCCGGGGCACCGCTCGCCATGCCCGGCATCTTGCGCGCCCAGACTTCGTCCAAGCCGGTTCGGATCGGCTTGTTGAGCGATATGAGCGGTCCTTATCGCGACGTTGGCGGCCCCGGCAATCGGGTCGCCACCGAGATGGCGATCGAGGATTTCGGCGGCTCGGTGCTGGGTCGACCAATCGAGATCCTGCAGGCGGACGACCAAAACAAGCCCGACATCGCCAGTGGCCTGGCGCGGGAGTGGATCGACAACCAAGGGGTGGACGTGCTCGCCGACGGCGCCGCGAGTTCCGCCGGCCTGGCGATCCAGCAGGTCGCGCGAGAGCGGAAGCGCATCTATCTCATTACCGGCCCCGCGACTTCCGACATGACGGGGAAGCAGTGCTCCCCCTACGGCATCCATTTCAGCTACGACACCTACGCGCTGGCGCACTCGACCGGCAACGCGCTGACGAAGGCCGGAGGCAATACGTGGTTCTTCATCACTGCGGATTATGCCTTCGGCTACGCGCTGGAGCGCGACACGATCGGCGCCGTGAAGCAAGCTGGCGGGAGTGTGCTCGGCACGGTGCGCGCACCGCTCGGCACCGCCGATTTTTCGAGCTTCCTCATCGAGGCGCGTGCCTCGGGTGCGAAGGTGATTGGGTTCGCCAATGCGGGCACTGATTTGCAGAAATTGCATCAAGCAGTCCGCCGAGTTCGGCTTGACCAAGGGCGGCATTCGGATCGCCACCCTATTAATGCAAATTTCCGACGTGACGTCGCTGGGCCAGAAAGCGTGCGAGGGCCTAGTCTATACCGACTCGTTCTACTGGGACATGAGCGACAGCACGCGCGCTTGGTCAAAGCGCTACATGGCGAAGATGACCACACCGCCCGGCCTGCTCCACGCTGGCAGCTACTGCGCCACGACGCATTGGCTCAAAGCGGTGAAGGCGGTTGGTAGCACCGATGCCGACGCCGTGGTGGCGAAGATGAAGGCCACACCGATCAACGACATGTACAATACGAACGTCAAAATTCGCGAGGACGGGCGGGTGATGCACGCGATGCATCTCTGGCAGGTCAAGCCAGCCTCGGAATCCAAATACCAATACGATTTCTGCAAGCCGGTCGCCACGATCGCGCCCGAGGACGCGTGGCGTCCGCTGAGCGAGGGCGGCTGCCCGCTGGTCAAGGCCTAGCCGACGATCACGCCCTTACCGATGATCTTGCGGTCGATCACCGCCTGAAGCGCGTCGGCGGCACGTTCAAGCGGAAAGCGGTGGGAGATGTAGGGCCGCAGCTTGCCCTCACCGGCGAGGCGTAGGAGTTCGCGCATGTTCGCCGCCGCCTGCTCCGGCTCGTTCATGCCGAGGCCGCCGATCCACACACCGATCGCGTCGGCCCCCTTGACGAGCAAATGGTTCGTTTTGGCGAGCGCCGGCGGGCCGCCGAGGAAACCGAGGATCAGCAGACGCCCTCCCCAGGGAGCCAGGCATCGCGTGCTCTCGTCGAACACCTCAGCGCCGATCGGATCGTAGACGATGTCCACACCGCGCCCGCCGGTGAGCTCCTTCACCGTGTCGCGGAATTTGCCATGATAGTCGATTGCGTGATCGGCGCCCTGTTCCAGGCACACGCGGCGCTTTTCCTCGGTGGCGGCGGTGGCGATCACCTTGGCGCCGAACAGCTTGGCGATCTGAATGGCCGCAATGCCGATGCCGCCAGCAGCACCGTGGATCAGCACCCATTCTCCCGGCTTCATTCGGCCGCGTTGCAGCAGCGCGTAGTACGCGGTGGTGAAACCGCCGCGAAACACGGCGGCCTCCTCGATGCTCATGCCGGCGGGCACGGGATCGCAAGTATGCTCGCGCCCATTGGCAAGCTCGGCGAAGGCGCCCGAAGCGGGCCGGCACATCACCTTGTCGCCGACTTTGAAGCGGCTGACACTCGCGCCGACGGCGACGATCTCGCCCGCGGCCTCGCTCCCAGGAATGAACGGCGGCTCCTTCTTCGTCTGATACGTGCCGGCCGTCATCAACACGTCGGTGTACTGCACGCCGCGTGCCGTGATGCGCACCTGCACCTCTCCGGCGCCGGGCGGCGGCGGGTCGGGCATGTCGCGCAGCGCCAGCACCTCCGGCCCGCCGAAGCGCTCGCAGATGACGGCCTTCACTGCCCGGGCCTCCTGCCAGGCCAGACCGGATTGCGCGCGAGATCCGGCCAGCCGGCGGGCGCGCCCGACGCCGCCTCCGCCTGGACATCCGGCAGCGCCGGCTCCCAATGCGCGGCGACGTAGCGCCGCCCCGTCACCTCGCTGGCGTCGTCGGAGAACAGGTACAGCATCGGGTACGCCATCTGCTCCGGCTTGATCATCTGATCGCGTGCGATGCCGCTGTTGTCTGGCACCATCGGCGTATCGGTCGGGCCGCCGGGCACCACCACGTTGACGGTAATGCCAGTTCCTTTGAGTTCGCCGGCAAGGCTCGCGCTCCATGCCTCCAGCCCTGACTTCGCCGGCCCGTATGGCGAGAAGCCGGGATTGAGCATGGTGAAGAAGCTTGTGGTCACATTGACGATGCGGCCGAAGCCTTGGGCGCGGAAGCGCGGCACGCAGACATGCGCCATGAAGAACCCGCCAGTCAGGTTCACGGTAACGATCTTCTGCCAGACCTCTGGCCGGATATCCTCGATCTGCACGCGGCGCGAGAAGTGATCCTCGCGCACCAGGCCCATGCCGAGCCCTGCGTTGTTGACGAGGCAGTCCACGCGACCAAACCGCGCCTCAGCACGCTCCACGCAATTTTGGCAGGAGCCGTAGTCCGAAATATCGACGGGCACGGCGGCGAGGCGGTCGCTGTCAATCTCGCCATGCAGGCGTCGAAGCGGCTCGCCATCGAGATCGGCCGCCACGACTCGCATGCCGTTGTCTAGGAATGTCCGCACCAGGGCGCGACCGATGCCGCCGGCCGCGCCGGTGACGATCACAACCCTGCCTTCAAGATCCTTCCGGCTCATACCGTTCCCCCTGGTTCACGCGAACGCCGGCATCACTTCATTGGTGAAGAGCCGCACCGATTGCTGCGCCTCATCCCGCGAGATGTCGCCGAAGGCGAAGCGGCAGAGCACGTAGTTGACGCCGCTTTCCTCGATCTGTCGCGCGAAGATCGCGCGGATTTTCTCCGGTGAGCCGATGACCGCGCGCCCCAACTCCTCGGCACCCTCCAGCGTATCGGGAGCGAGCGAGGCCACGTTGGGCGGATAGACATCGTGCTTCCTCCAGAGCTTGAGGAAGCTGTCGCGCCAGCGTGCATAGTTGGGGCGCGCGATCTCGTATGCCTCCTTGTCCGTGCGGGCGATCACCAGATGGCGGGTAAAGCCCATCATCGGCATTGCGCTCTCTGGCCGGCCGGCCGACTGCCAGGCCGCGCGATAGCGGTCGGTGATCTGGCGAGTCGGTTGCGGCGCCATGTTGGTCACGACGTTTACGTTGTGCTCGACGCACCATCCGATCGTCTCGGGCCGGCTCAACCCATACCAGAGCGAGGGAAACGGCTTCTGCGCTGGCGGAACCTCGATCGGGAAATCGTGGAAGCTGTAGTATTTCCCCTCGAAGGTCAGGCGGTCGCTTTGCAACCCGCGCAAGATCAGGTCGCGTGCCTCGGCGAATTGCTCCGGCCCCGTCTCGGGGTCGAGCCCCCAATAGCGCAGCTCGAGCGGCGAGATACCACGGCCGATGCCGAGCAACAGTCGCCCGCCGCTCATCTGGTCCAACATGCAGATTTCGTCGAGCAGCCGGATCGGATGGTAGAGCGGTAGGGTGTAGACCAGCGGCCCGAAGCGGAGACGTTTCGTGCGTTGCGCGACGGCCGAGAGATACACCGAGGGCGACGGCGCGAGGCCAAGCGGCGTCGCATGGTGCTCGGCGACGTGATAGCCATAGAAGCCCGAGCGGTCGTACTCCTCCACGAGCGCCAGCCGGTCGGCGTAGAACTCACCCAGCGGCACGCGGGCGTTGCGATCCACGTGGTCGAACACACCGAAGCGCATAATTTCCTCCTACGCGCTCTGTTTCGCTCGATCCTTTTCGGCCATGCGCTGCTTCAGCTGCTCGGGCGTCAGCCGCACTATGTCCTCGTTCTGATGCGAGTAGAGGTCGTATTTTTCGGTGTCGAGATCCTCGAGTTCGATCCGGCCAGCCAGAACGTCGCGCTTCCACGCCTCCTGCGCCGGCTGGCGCGCGCGGAACTCTGGCATCACCTCGCGCGCGAACAGCTCCAGGCTGGCGCAGATATCGGCGTGGCTGGTCTTGCCGGCCTGGTTGAGCAGGATGACCTGATCGACATGCGCCTCCTCGAACATGCGCAGGCGCTTGCGGATGGTTTCAGGCGAGCCGATCAGCCCATTGCGCAAAGCCTGCTGCGCCTTCTCGGTGCCGCGCCACTCCTGGTATTCGCGCCATAGATCGCCCGTTCCCGGCGCGTCAATGCCTTTCCGTCCGTAGTGGCCGAGCGCGAAGATGAAGAAGGTCCAGCCTGCTGCTTTTTCCAGGGCCTCCTCGTCGGTCTCGGCGCACATGAAGCCATTAACGATCGCGATGTTCGGGTTCGGTTTGTAATCGGCCAGATGGTTCGGCCGGCGGATCAGGTTGTTGTAGTAGCGATGTACCCAGGCGCGCGCTGCTTCCGGCGAGACGAAGCTGAACCCGAGCGCGCCCATGCCCCACTCGCCCGCCTTGCCGATCGTCTGGATGTTCGAGCACGCCACCCAGAGCGGCGGATGCGGCTTCTGCATCGGCTTCGGCACGACATTGCGCGCGGGAAAATCGTAGTACTGGCCGTGGAACTCCCAGGCATCCTTGGTGAACATCGGGATGATGGCGCGCACCGCCTCCTCCCACCGCTCGCGCTTGTCGCGCACCCGCACGCCGAACGGATGCAACTCGGCCGGCCCCGCCGCCTCGCCCATGCCGAGCTCAACCCGCCCGCCCGAGAGCAGGTCCAAGGTCGCGACCTTTTCCGCTACACGGTGCGGCTGGTTGGTGGTGAGCTGGATCACGCCGTGGCCGAGGCGGATGTTCTTCGTCCGCTGGCTGGCGGCACCGAGAAACACCTCGGGCGAGGGCGAATGCGAGTACTCCTCGAGGAAATGATGCTCGACCACCCAGGCGTAATCGTAGCCGAGCCGGTCAGCGAGCGCGAATTGCTCGAGCGAGTTTTGAAACAGCTCGTATTCGCTGGTCTCGCCCCAAGGGCGGGGAATTTGATGCTCGTAGAAGATGCCAAACTTCATCGCGACGTTGCTCCCGGGCGCCCTGGTCGGCGGTTGAGCGATGTTCGGTCGGAAAGGGCAGCTCTGGCAAGGCGGCCCAGGGCATGCCTAAGCTCCGATGATGCGGAGCAGCGCGGATTGGATGGGCTGGACGATCGGGCGCGCCTTGAGCCGGGCTGCGCGGCTCTGGGGCGGGCGGCCATTCTTGATCGACGGCGCCCGCCGGCTGAGCTTCGCCGAGACTGACCATGAAGTGGATCGGCACGCCCGTGGGCTGCTCGCAGCCGGCGTAGGGCGCGGCGACGTGGTCGCGATCTGGCTGCCCAACTGCATCGAGTGGGCACTGGTGTGGCTCGCTTGCGCGCGCATCGGGGCCGCCGCTGTGCCGATCAACACCCGCTATCGCGCGGATGAAGTGGAGTACGTGCTCCGCCACTCCCGCGCGGCGATGCTGGTGATGGCGGCGCGGCTCTGGACGACTGATTATCTCGCGATCCTACGCTCGTTCGTTCCCGAGATGGACGACGAGCAGCGGGGCGGCGCGCTAAATGCCGCGCGCCTTCCCGCGCTGCGGTGGGTCCTGTTGCGTGGCGATGCCGAGACTGGTGCCGCGGCCTCGCTTGCGTCGCTGCTCGCGTCTGGCGACACGCTCCCGAAAGGCCGGCTTGAGGCGGCGGCCAGGGCGGTCGTTGCCGAGGACACGACGATCATCGTCTACACCTCCGGCACCAGTGGCCGGCCGAAGGGAGCGCGGCAAGCTCATCGCATCCTGCGCAATGGCGCCAATATCGGTCGGAGCCGTCACTACGAAGCGGGCGACGTCGTGCTCGGACACATGCCGTTCTATCACGTCGCTGGCAGCGTCGCGACGTTGATCCCGGCGCTGCAATTCGGCCAAGCCGTCGTGCTGATGCATTCTTGGGCGCCGGCGGAGGCGCTGGCGCTGATCGAGGCCGAGCGGGTGAATGTGTTCGGTGGCATCCCGACGCATTTCATCGACCTGCTGCAAACACTCGGTGAGAAGCGCTTGCAGCGCGACACGATCCGCTCGGCGTGGATCGGCGGCGCGGCGGTGCCGCCCGAGGTGGCCCGCAGGGCGGTCGAACGGCTCGGTATCCATTCGCTCGCAGCGGTTTACGGCATGACCGAAACTGGAGGAGCGACAACCTACACGGAATGGGGTGCGCCGATCGAGCTGGTCTGCGCCAACAAGGGAAAGCAAATCGGCGATTTCGAGCTGAGGATCACGGACCCGCTCAGAGGCACGCCGCTCCCGCCCGGCTCGGACGGAGAAATCCGCGTGCGTGGCTACCTAGTGATGCAGGGCTATTTCGATGACCAGGAAGCCACGAACGCGGCGATCACGCCTGATGGGTGGTTCCGCACCGGCGATCTCGGCCGACTCGATTCGGACGGCAATCTGACGATCACTGGCAGACTGAAGGAAATGTTCATCGTCGGTGGCACCAATGCCTATCCGGCAGAGATCGAGCGCTTCATCGGCCAGCACCCGGCGGTAGCGCAGGCCGTCGTCTGCGGCGTACCCGACGCGCGGCTCGGAGAGGTCTGTTTCGCCTTCGTCGAAGCGCGCCCAGGGGCGACGCTCTGTGCTGACGAGATAATCGCATTCTGCCGGGCGCGAATGGCCGACTACAAGGTGCCGCGCTTCGTACGAATCCTCGGCGAATTGCCCCGTACCGCCACGAACAAAATCGAACGACACACGCTGCAAGGGATGGCGAGGAGGATCGCAACTGAGTCCGGTCAGCCGCCGCCAGGCTCCTAGGCGGGGGCCGTCCCGCTCTGACGATCCGCTCTACGGACGGGTGAGCAGTTCCAGCAGATGCCGGTTGGGATCGCGGAAGTAGAAGCCGCGCCCGCCATTCCACGAGTTCAGCTCGCCGTTCTCGGTGTGCCAAGGATCGCTGCCGAACGGGATGCGAGCCGCCCGCACGCGCCCCAGGATGGCGTCGAATTCGGCATCCTCGACATGGAACGCATAGTGGTGACTGTCGAACTCGGTCGCATCGTCGAAATCGAGCGTCAGCGTGGGATTGACCTGCACCGGAGCGAAGTGCCCTTTCGCGCCATCGTAGGTCAACCCAAATATGTCGGCGAAAAACCTCGCCGAAGCCGCCTTGTCATGCGCCGGAACGATCGTGTGGTTGAGGGTGATGGTCATGGCGCCCGTCTCCTGCATGCGGCTGCCTGCGCCTCAGACTAGCACCCCTGCCGCGCCAGTCGCGATCACCACCTGGCGAGGCTCAGATCGTCACGAGCACCCTTCCGTCCGCAACTCTCACCGGAAATTTCCGCAGCACGGTCGGGATATCGCGGAACAGCTCGCGCCCAGTACGGATATCGTATTCGTAGCCGTGCCACGGGCAAATCAGTACCTCGCCCGCCTGCGTGTACGCGAGCTCACCCGGCTCGGAGGGCGGCCATGTTCCGCCAACGATGCCTCGACAGACCGGCGCACCCTTGTGCGGACAATGATTGCGCAGAGCGTGGATACTCCCGTCCACGAGCCGGATCACACCGACCGAGTGCCCCGCCAGTTCCAGAATGCGAAACACCCCGACAGGGAAGTCCTCGGTCGCACCAATCTCGATCTCGCGCCCCGCCATCAGCTTCCCAGTCGCAGCATGCCGACCGCATTGTCGTGAAAGATCGCCTGACGTTCGGCTACCGAGAGCATACGCAAAGTCTGGCCGGGCATATCGTTGTCCCAGTGCGGGTAATCCGTTGAGAAGCAGAGGCACTCAGGACCAATCATGCGCACGAGCCGGGTCATATCCTCGGGGTCGTTCGGCTCGTCGATCGGCTGGGTGGTGAAGCGGATGCGCTGGCGCACCGTGTCGATCGGCGACTGCTTGACCCACGGCGTCTCATGCCGCAGCTGCCGCCAAGTGCGGTCCATCCGCAGCATCAGCGGAAGTATCCAGAGGAAGCCGTACTCGACGAACAGGAACTTAATACCCGGAAACTTCTCCAGCGTGCCGCTGAACACCAGGCTGTTGACGTTGCTTTCACCGGCCTGGGTCAGCGTGATGTAGCGTTCGATATAGCTGTCGGGGATGCCACCGGCCGACATGGGCGGCCCGTGGAAGATGCTGTCCGTGCCGCTGACGTGCATCATGAGCGGCAGCCCGACCTCCTGCGCGGCCGCGTAGATCGGCCAGAAATAGCGGTTGCCGAGCAGCATGTTGATCACGGGCAGATGGATCGCGGCGACCTGCTTGTGTTTGCCGAAACGCCGGATCTCCTCGGCAGCCGCGAGCGGGTCCTGACTGGGTACGCACATCGCGTAGCGTAGTCGCTGGTCGACCGGCAGCCATTTGTCGGCGAAGAAGTCGTTGAACGCGCTGCATAGGACGATGCTCTCGTCCGTGGTAGCGAGCGTCGCCGCGAGCGCGCTGGTCTGGGTGCAGTTCAGCAGCACCGCGTCAATGCCATTCGGCTCGATCAGGTCGGTGACGACGAAGCGCGGGTCGGAGCCGCCGAGCTTGCCTTCGGGCGTTCGCGCATCGGCGCGGATCACGCCACCGTTCGGGTGCATGTATTTGAGCGGCAGATTGCTGGTCGGGGCCTCGGCACGCTTGCGCTTGAACCGCTCCCGCCACGCCACCGGCATGTACGGGTACACGCTGCCGATGCCGCCATCGACGACGGGATGCACGTCGCAGTCGATCACCTTGAGGCGGCTCGCCTGACCGGTGCCGCCGGACCGGTCGGCTAGGTCGCGGACTTGCTCGGCCATATCAGCCTCCTCAGCGCACGTTGAGAATCTTGCGGGCGATCACCATGCGGTGCACCTCCGATGGCCCCTCGTAGACGCGCATCAGCCGCACCCGATTGGCCATCAGTTGCAGCGGCAGTTCCTTTGTCATGCCCATGCCGCCAAATGTCTGCATGGCGTGGTCGATGATCTCCCAAGCCATCTCGGTCGCGTAGACCTTGATCATCGATACCTCGACACGCGGATCGGTGCCCTGGTCGATCTTGCGCGCGGCGTCGTAGACCATGAGGCGGCAGGCGTGAATCTTCGTCGCCGCGTCCGCTACCCACCACTGGATCGCCTGGCGCTGCGACAGCGGCTGGCCGAAGGTGACGCGCTGCGGCGCGTATTCCACCATCATGTCGAGTGCGCGCTGGGCCAGCCCGACGCACCATGCGCCGATCTGCACGCGCCTCGTCGAGAGACGCTGCTGCATTGGCGCGAAGCCGTAGCCTTCGCGGCCAAGCAGCCGCCAGCCTTCCAGCCGCAAATCCTCGATGGCGATTTCGTAGGTGTACGCACCCCCCAGCATTGGAATGCGACGCAACACGTTGAAGCCGGGCGTATCCTTGTCGACGAGGAAAGCGGAAATTCCGCCGCGCGCGCCTTTGCTCTTGTCGGTGACTGCCATCAGGATGGTGAAATCGGCATAGCCGACGCGACTCACCCAGATCTTGCGGCCGTTGATCACCCAGTCGTCGCCGTCGCGCACCGCGCGCGTGTTCATCTCCGCCGGGTCGCCGCCCGCGCCGGGTTCGGAAATCGCGATGGCCGACGTGGTTTCGCCGCGCGCGTAGGGCATGAGATAGCGCTCGCGCTGCTCGGCGTTGCAGGTGAGCATTAGCATCCGTAGGTTCGGGCTGTCCGGCGGCGGCGTGTAGGGCGTGACGGTGCGGCCGAGTTCCTCATTCACCCCGACCATCGCCTCCACGGGCAAGTCGGAGCCGCCGAACTCCGCCGGGGCGTCGAGCCCCCACAAGCCGAGCTCGCGAGATTTCGCGTCGATCTTCGCCTTCTCTTCCGCCGTTAGCGAATACCCCTGCCCCGCCGCCTCGCGTTCCAGCACGGCGCGCTCCAGCGGCATCAGCTCGTCGGCGACGAAACGCGCGACGAGGTCCTTGATCATCCGGTGTTCTTCGCTGAGAGCTACGCTCATGCCGTCCATCTCTGGGCCTCCTTCGTGGGCGGGGCCGGGATTGACAGGCACCCCCTCGCCATTAGGGTTCAGCAGCCAATCCAAGGCAAGAGCGGACCGGAAGTGCCCGCCGCCCAAGGGGAAATCTCGTGAGCACGCATCCGCTCGAAAGCTTCTTTTGGCCGCGCTCGATCGCCATTCTGGGCGCCTCGCCGGACACCAAGCGCATCCGCGGCACCCTGCTCCATCACCTGCGCGGCACTGGCTGGGACGGGCGGATCGTGCCAATCAACCCGAGCTACCAGGAGATCGACGGGCTGCGCTGCTACCCGAGCCTCGAGGCGGTGGGCGAGACGTTGGACATGGTGGTCATCGCCATTCCCGCCGCGGCGGTGAACGCGGCGGTGGAGGATTGCGCGCGCAACGGCGTGAAGAACGTCGTCATCATCAGCTCGGGATTTGCCGAGGAGGGCGAGGTCGCGTCGGCGCAGCAGGCGGAGCTTGCCGCCATCGCCAAGCGCACCGGCATTCGCGTCGCGGGGCCGAATTGCGAGGGCTACTTCAACGCGATCAGCCGCGCCTCCACCACGTTCAGCCCCACCGTGGAGCGCAAGGAAGGCGAGGAGCCGATCCTTGTGTCGGCCAAGCGCATCGCGGTCGCGGCGCAGAGCGGCGGGATCGGCTTCTCGCTGTTCAATCGCGGTAAGGTGGTGGGGCTCGGCTACAGCTACGTGATCTCGACCGGCAACGAAGCTGACCTCACGATCGCCGACTTCCTCGAATACATGGTGCAGGACGAGCGCACCGACGCGGTGATGCTGTTCCTCGAAGCGGTGCGCGACCCCGACCGGTTCATCGCCGCGGCAGCTGATGCGCAGCGCCGGGGCAAGCCGATCATCGCCATCAAGGTGGGCCGCTCCGAGGCAGGACAACGCGCGGCAGCCTCGCACACGGCGTCTCTCAGCGGCTCGCATACCGCGTATCGGGCGATCTTCGAGCGGTACGGCATTATCGAGGCTGAGGACCCGGATGAGGCCATTGCCATCGCCGGCATTCTCGCGACCTGCCCGCTGCCGAAGGGCAAGCGCGTCGCGGTCTCGACCGTTTCGGGCGGCGGCGGCGCCTGGATCTCGGACATGCTCACCGCGAACGGCTTGCTGATACCGACGCTCTCGCCCGAGCTGCAAACCAAGATCCGCGCCTACATCCCGGCGTACGGCTCGCCGCAGAACCCGATCGACACCACCGCGCAGGGCGCCAATACCGGGCCGATGCAGATGCAGACGCTCGAATTGCTGGAGGACGCCGACGAGATCGACATGGTGGTGATGGTCAGCTCGATGTCGAGCGAGACGCGCGCGTCGCTCGATCCCGCGCGCGTGCGGCCTGTCCTGGAACGCGGCAAGAAGCCGGTGGTGGCGTGGAGCTATACGCTGCCCTCGACGTTCGGGCGGAACCACATCGCCAAATGCGGGATGTTCCTGCACTCCGATTTGCGCGCCTGTTGCCAGGCGCTCGGCAAGATCGCGACATTCGCCGAGCGGCTGCGGCTCGCGCATGAGCCGCCGGAGCGGCGCGCGTCGCGTGGCAAGCTTCCCGAGGAGCTGCCGCCCGTTCTGACCGAGCATCGCGTGAAGGCGGCACTCGCCTCCTACGAGTTGCCGCATTCGCCCGACCGGCTTGCGCGCTCCGCCGAGGAGGCCGCCGCGGCCGCCGCCGCCCTCGGCTTTCCCGTCGTGCTCAAGATCCAGTCGCCCGACATTCCGCACAAGACCGAAGCGGGTGGGGTGCGGCTCAACCTTGCCGACACCAACGCCGTGCAGGTCGCTTATCGCGAGATCGTCGCCGCCGCCGAACGGTATCGTCCGGGTGCGGCGATCGAGGGCGTGCTGGTGCAGCGCATGGCGCCGAAGGGACACGAGCTCGTCATCGGCGTGGTGGACGACGATACGTTCGGCCCGGTGGTGATGGTCGGCTTCGGTGGCACGACGGTCGAGCTGTTCGGCGACGTGGTGCATCGTCCCGCGCCGATTTCGGAAGCGGAAGCGGCGCAGATGGTACGCAGCCTGCGATCGGCCAGACTGCTGGAAGGGTTCCGCGGCGCGCCGGCGGTGGACATCGCACCACTCGCCGCGTTGATCGCGCGCATCTCCGAAGCGGCGATCGACCATCGTGGGCGGGTTCGCGAGATGGAGTTCAACCCCGTGATCCTGCATGCCGACGGGTCGGGGCTGACGATCGCGGATGCGCTGATGACGCTGGCCTGACAGCGAGGGCGGAATGAATTCCGCCCTACGCCAGTTCGGCTTGCGCTTGCATCGCGATCGTCCCTTGCGGTGTTACGGCCCAGAGTTCCGCGCCGTTCGGGGTCGGCCGGCCGACGACGGTGAACGGTGCGACGTCGAACAACGGCGCGCGGGCGCGCATCGAGAAGCTCTTGATCTCCCTTCCACCCGCATTGTCGCGCAACAGGTCGAGCAGGCATTGCTGCGAGAACGGGCCGTGCACGACGAGGCCCGGATAGCCCTCGGTCTGCATCGCGTACGGGCGGTCGTAGTGGATGCGGTGCGGGTTGAAAGTAAGCGCCGAGTAGCGGAATAGGGTGACGGAGTCCGGCGCCCAGACCTTCCGCCACGGCGTGTCGGCGGGTGGCTCCTCGCGCTTCGGGATGCCGCTCTGCTGACCCGGCGGCACTTCCTCGCGAAACACGGTCTGCTGTTCGTCGGTGAGTGCCAAGCCGCGCGGGGTGTAGATGCGGCGGGTCTGCACGCCGAGGATGAGGGCGCCGGTGCTGCCTTGGCGCAGCTGCACGTCGGAGAACTCGGTCTCGCGGCGCAGTGCGTCGCCTACCAGGATCGGGGCGTGGAAGGTGAGCTTCGCTCCTGCGTACATCCGACGGGGGAATGGCATCTCCGGCATCACGCCGAAGCCGGTCGGCGCGCCGTCGGCACCCAGCGTGTTCCGTGGTGCTGCGGCGGGGAAATAGGCGAGATGCCAACCGGGGGGCACTGGTTCGCCGCGCGCGGGCGGCTTCTCCTCGCGCTCGAACGTCACCGTCATGCCGCGCATCGGCGCCGCCGTGGCCTCGTCTTCCTCGACGATCTTGCGCCCGAGTTGGTGACGCAGAGCGTCGATATCGACAGAAGCAGCCATTTCTCTCCCCCTACCCGGCCAGCTTCCAACCTTGCAGCCGCGCGGCCTCTTCGCGGCAGCGTTGGGGGCCGCCGAGCATCTGGCGGTCGAAGGTGCATCGCTTGAACCAGTAGTGCAGGCCGAGCAAATCCGTAAAACCCATGCCGCCATGCACCTCGGTCGCCATGCGCGACGCCTCGCGGCCGACATCGCCGACATGCGCCTTGACCTGGCAGGCGAAGAGGCGTGCCTCATCGGGCAGCGCGTCCTGCGCGTAGGCCGCGTGCCACACGAAGGCGCGGCATGGCTCCAGCATGGTGACGATCTCGGCGAGCGTGTGTTTCACGCCCTGGAAGCTGCCGATCACGCGGCCGAACTGCACGCGCTCCTTGGCCCACGCGACGGCCTGGTCGAGCATGTATTGCGCGGCGCCCAGCGTATCCGCTGCCAGCATCACCCGCCCGGCATCGACCACGCGGAGCGCCGCCGCCATGCGGTCGTTCGCCGCGTCGAGCACGGCGGACTCGGCGTTCTCGAACGACAAGTCAGTCACCGGCCGCGTGCGGTCGACACTGCGACGCACTTGTGCGGAGACACCGTTCGCGCCTGCCTCGACCAGGGCCGCCCTGCCGTCTGGCAGATAGACGAGCAGGTGCGTTGCCTCGCCTGCATCCAGCGCGCCCTGCACCCGGCCGGAGAGGCGGTTGCCCTGCAAGGTCAGCGTGGCGTCGCCGGTCTGCCCGCCGATGCCGGCGAACGCCATGCCGACGCGCATCTCGCCCGCGGCGATGCGGGGCAGGAACTCACTTTGCTGATCGCGACTGGCGCTGTTGGCAAAAGCGAGCGGCGCCATCACCGCACTGGCCGCGAACGGGATCGGTGCTGCTGCGTGGCCCAGCGCCTCGGCGGATAAGGCTGCGTCAAGCACGCCCAATCCCGCGCCGCCGTAGCTCTCCGGCACCAGCAGGCCCGGCAGCCCGAGCTCGCACAAGCCCTGCCAGATCGCCGGATCGAATCCCCTGCCCGTCTGCGCCTGCTGCCGCAACGTCTCGATCGGCACGCGGTCGGCGAGGAAGGCGCGGAGCGAATCGTCGAACAGGCGCTGCTCCTCGGTGAGCCCGAACCGCATCGCTCAGGCCCTCCCGCCGGCGGCGGCCGGCTGCGTCTTGGGCTCGCGCGGCAGCCCGAGGCCGCGCTCGCCGATCACGTTCTTCTGGATGTTGGAGCTGCCGCCGCCGATGATCATGCCGATGTCGAACATGTAGTCGAGATTGGCCGCCGTGGCGTCATCGGTCTCGCTCGGATCGTACGGCAGTCCCGCCGCGCCAACCGCGTCGACGGCGAGCGCCGACATGCGCCACAGCAGCATCGTGCCGCCGTACTTGACGATCAGGCGCTTCACGCCGGAATCGACACCGTCGGCCTGCTCGGTCCGCAATCGAAGCTGATGGGCGCGCCACGCCATCACCTCGCCTTGAATCCGCAGCAGCCGATCGCGGTATTCCGGTAGTGCCATCAGCTTCTCGCCATCGATTTCCGTCGTTTGCAGCAGATCGACCAGCTTGCGCAGGCGAACCGACATCTTGTTGGCGTCGCCGAGATACAGTCGCTCGTATTTCAAGGTCACGTTGGCGACGTGCCAGCCCTGACCTCGGCTCATCACGATCTGGCTCGCCGGGACGCGTACGTCCGTGAAGAACACCTCGTTGAACTCGGCGCGGCCGGTCATGGTGGTGAGCGGGCGCACCTCGATCCCCGGCGTCTTCATCGACAGCAGGATGTAGGAAAGCCCGGCATGCTTCGGCATCTCGGGCTCGGTGCGGCACAGCAGGAACATCATGTCGGCGAAATGCGCCGAGCTGGTCCAGATCTTCTGGCCGTTGACCACGAACTCGTCGCCATCCAGCACCGCGCGGGTCTGCACGGAGGCGAGATCGCTGCCCGAGCCCGGCTCCGAATAGCCCTGGCACCAGAACATGTCGCCGCGGATCGTCGGGCCGACATAGGCGCGCCGCTGCTCCTCGGTGCCGACCTCGAGCAAGGTCGGCACCAACATGCTGATGCCCTGGTTCGCTAGCCCTTGCGAGACATTTGCCTCCGCAAAGGCGTCGGCGATCACCGCAGCCTCCAAGACATCGGGCTGCGCGCCGAAGCCGCCATATTCGCGCGGGACGGTGCGCGCGGCGTAGCCGTGCTCGACCAGCAGCTTCTGCCAGTCGCGCGTCTTCTGATCGGGATCCCGACGCGGACCGCCGACCTTGGGCGATTTGTGCCCATGCTCGCGAATGAAGGCGCGCACCTCGGCCTGCAGCGCCTCGTATTTCCCGGACAAGGTCAGGTCCATGCCGCTCTCCCGCTTGCGTGCTTCCGAAGTTAAGCCGCCTTGCGCGGCTTCGGCCAGCGTACGCTCATCTGCGGCAGCACCTGGTCGACCAGCAACCGCGTCTGCTCCATCATGTCCTGATCGCCCGAAGCCGCCGGACGGAGGATGAATTTCGAGATGCCGGCTTCGACGTACTCGGCGATTCGCTGCAGAATGGTCGTCGCATCGCCGACCGCGAAATAGCCGAGCGGATCACGACCGGTGCGCTTGCGGTAGCTCTCCATCGCCGGCTTCATGCCGGGATCGTCGGGGCTGCCGAAGCGGAACGAGAACGCCGCGCCGTAATGGTCCTCGTCGAGCGGCCGGCCCGCCTCGATCGCGGCGGCGCGGATCGCCGCGACCACTGGCGCGACCTCTTCCGGTGCCTCCGCGCCGGCCTGCCAGCCGGTGCCATAGCGTGCGGTACGCCGGATCGCCGCCTCGGAGCTGCCGCCGATCCAGATGGGCAGTTCGGGCTGCACCGGCTTGGGCGAGATCGAGGCGCCGGTCAGGCGAAAGTAGTTGCCCTCGAAATCGACCCGATCTTCGGTCCACAGTCGATGGATGATCTCCAGCGCCTCGTCCGTCACCCGGCCGCGCGTGGTGGTATCGAGATGCAGCGCCTTCCACTCCGGCCCGCGCGGGCTGCCGATGCCGAAGCCCGGCAGCAGGCGCCCATCGGACAAGAAATCGATTGTGGCGCATTGCTTGGCAAGCAGCACGGGGTCGCGCATTGCCAGCGAGATCACGTTGACGCCGAACTTGATCCGCCGCGTGCGGCCGGCGAGTGCGGCCATCGTCGCCATGCATTCGAGCATCGGGGCGCCGCTGACGATCCGGTCGGTCTGCCAGATGGAATCGGCGCCGCCTTGTTCGCATAGATCGACCCAGCGCCAGAAGCCGGCGGTGGTGTCGAACGGAAACTCCATCAGCCCCAGTCCAGCCGCGATGCTGCGCGCCACGTCGCCCCCTCCCCCGCTGCTCAGTTCAGCTCAATAGCATCCCGCCTGCCGCGCCCGCTCGCGCACCAAGGCGAGCACGTGGCGGCAGGTCGGCATCGCCTGTCCGACCGTCTCGCCCAATTCGACCACCGCTCCGAGCAGCGCGTCGATTTCCATTGGCCGACCACGTTCGAGGTCTTGCAGCATCGAGGTCTTGTGCTCGCCGACCTCCGCCGCGCCCTCGATCCGCTTGTCCACGTTTATCGCGAAACGCACGCCAAGCGCCTCCGCAATGGCCTGCGCTTCAAGCATCATCGTTCGGCATAGCGCGCGCAGATCAGGATCGCCGGCGATGCGGTCCAGCGTGGACATCGTAAGCGCGGAGACCGGGTTGAAGGCGAGATTGCCCCAGAGCTTCACCCAGATCTCGTCGCGGATACGCGGACGGATCGGCGCCTTCAGCCCGGCGGCGATCAACGCCTTCGACAGCGCCTCGATGCGCGGCGAGCGGCTGCCGTTGGGCTCGCCCAGGGTGAAGCGGTCGCCGTAGGTGTGCTCGATCACGCCAGGCTCGCTCACCTCGGCGGCTGGGTAGACCACCGCGCCGATCGCCTGGGCGGGCGGCAGGGTGGTCCACAGCGCGCCGCCCGGATCGACGCTCTCCACCCGCCGGTCGCGCCAGGGGCCGTCGAGGCCGTAGAAATACCAGTAGGGCACGCCGTTGATCGCGGTCACAAGCCCGCTCTCCGGCCCCATCATGCGGGCGACCGCCGGCGCCGCGGCGGGCAGCGAGTGCGCCTTCAGGGTGACGATGACGAAATCCTGCACCCCTGCCTCGCCGGAATCGGCGAGGCAGCGCGGGCGTACGGTGATGCGCTCGCCGCCGCTCAGCAGAGTGACGCCGTTCGCCTGCATCGCCGCCAGATGCGGACCGCGCGCGATGAAGGTTACGTCGGCGCCCGCTTGCGCGAGCTTTACCCCGAGCAGGCCGCCGATTGCGCCCGCGCCGAAGACGCCGATCCTCACGCGACCAGGCCGAGCTTCGCCGCCAGCCCGATGCGTTGCAGCTTGCCGGTGGCGCCCTTGGGGATTTCTTCGAGGAAGATGACCTTGCGTGGCACCTTGAACGGCGCGAGGCGGGCCGAGAGGAAGTCGCGCAACTCGTGATCCGTCGCCGTGGCACCTTCCCGCAGCACGACCGCGGCGGCGACCTCCTCCCCGAGCATCTCATGCGGCATGGCGAAGGTGAGGCATTGCGCGACGGCGGGATGATCCATCAGCACAGTG
>JAFKFI010000121.1 GCA_017307285.1 Alphaproteobacteria bacterium
CGACCGCACCCGCAACGCCAGCGGCGGCACACGGGTCGCCGATCTGCGCCTCGACATGCAGCGCACCATGCAGGGCCACGCCGCGGTGTTCCGCAACAGCAAGACCCTCGCCGACGGCGTGGCCAAGATGCAGCAGGTCTGGCGCGGCCTCGAGGACATGTCGGTCTCCGATCACAGCCTGATCTGGAACAGCGATCTCGCCGAGGCGCTGGAGCTGGAAAACCTCATGGGCAACGCCATGACCACGATGGTCGGCGCCGAGGCCCGCAAGGAAAGCCGCGGCGCCCACGCCCACGACGACTACCCCGAGCGCGACGACGAGCACTGGATGAAGCACACCCTCGCCTGGTGCGCCGATGACGGCACGGTGCGGCTCGACTACCGTCCGGTGCGGATGCAGACGCTAACCAACGAGGTGTCCGTGTTTCCGCCGAAGAAGCGGGTCTATTGAGCGAGGCGATCATGTCGGTCACGCCGCTGCGCCGTGCCGGACCGGGCCACAATTCTCAGCGGAGCTTGCGCCCGTCGATGTTCGCCATCACGTTCGACATGGACACCACGGCGCTGCAGGCGAGCTATCACAACGCCTCGTGGCAGAACGCCTACTATGACATCGGCCGCTCCTTGCGGAAGCACGGGTTCGACCGGCAGCAGGGCAGCGTCTATTTTGGTGATGATACCGTGGACGCAGTCCGCTGTGTGCTCGCCGTGCAGGACCTTGCGCGGAGCTATCCCTGGTTCTCTCCCTCGGTGCGCGACATCCGGATGCTCCGCATCGAGGACAACAACGACCTGATGCCCGCGGTCACGGCCCTTCAGCCGTGACGCCTGGCAAAAACTGAGGTTACGAATGGCCGAGTTCAGATTGCCCGCCAACAGCCGCGTCGGGCAGGGCAAGACGTGGAAAGCGCCCGCCGGGGCGAAGCGGGTGCGCGACTTCAAGGTGTATCGCTGGAACCCCGATGACGGGGCCAATCCGCGTATGGACACCTACGAGATTGACCTCGACGCCTGCGGCCCGATGGTTCTCGACGCATTGATAAAAATCAAGAACGAGGTCGACCCGACGCTGACCTTCCGCCGCTCCTGCCGCGAGGGCATCTGCGGCTCCTGCGCCATGAACATCGACGGGACGAATACCCTCGCCTGCCTCAAGCCGATCGAGGAGGTGAAGGGCGCCGTCCGCATCAACCCGCTGCCGCACATGGCGGTGGTGAAGGACCTCGTGCCCGACCTGTCGCAGGTCTACGCGCAATACCGCGCCATCGAGCCCTGGCTCCAGGCCGACACACCGGCGCCGCCCGACGCCGAGCGCCTGCAGAGCCGCGAGGAGCGGGCCAAGCTCGATGGGCTGTGGGAGTGCATCCTGTGCTTCTGCTGCACCACCGCCTGCCCGAGCTACTGGTGGAATGGCGACCGCTATCTCGGCCCCGCCGTGCTGCTGCAGGCCTATCGCTGGATCGCCGATTCGCGCGACGAATCCACCGGCGAGCGACTGGACGCGCTGCAAGATCCGTTCAAGCTCTACCGCTGCCACACCATCATGAACTGCACCCAGACCTGCCCCAAGGGCCTCAACCCCGCGAAGGCCATCGGGGCGATCAAGCAGTTGCTGGTAGAGCGGGTGGTTTAGCGGGTTTGCCGCCACAGTTCTCCGTGACATTCCTCACGGACGTCATGCCCGGCGAAGGCCGGGCATCCACGACTTCGCGGGCGAACCGGCAAGTCGTGGATGCCCGTGACAAGCACGGGCATGACGGTGCTTGGTGGTTGCAATGTTCCGCGGCGACCTAACCTCCCGGCGCGACCGCGCCCGCGCCTGGTCCGACAGCCTGCTCGTGGACCACGCCGCGTTCCGCGTCCTGTGGGACAACTGGGCCGAGGTCGCCCCCGGCCGGCTCTATCGCTGCAACCACCCCACCCCCGCGCGCCTCGCCCGCGCCGCACGGCGACACGGGATCAAGACGATCATCAACCTGCGCGGCCATCGCCAATGCGGCTCCGACGCGCTCTCGCGCGAGGCGGCGGGGCGGATCGGCCTCGTGCATATCGACGCCCCTTTCGAGAGTCGCGGCGCGCCGCACAAGGACCGCATTCTGCGGCTGGCGGACATCTACCGCACGATGGCCGAGCCCGCGCTGATCCACTGCAAGTCGGGCGCCGACCGCGCCGGCCTCGCTTCGGGCCTGTTCATCCTGCTCGACGGCGGCACCGCGCGCGACGCCCTGGCGCAACTCTCCTGGCGCTTCGGCCATTTCAACCGCTCGCGCACCGGCATTCTCGACGCCTTCTTCATCCGCTACGCGCTCGAGGGCGAAGGCCGCAAGCCGTTCCTCGACTGGCTGCGGGAGGATTACGACGAGATGGCGCTGCGCCGCGACTTCGTCGCCGGCGGCCTCGCCAGCTTCGTCAACGACCGCCTGCTCGCCCGCGAATAGCCGCGCTACATCGGCGGCGCCACGCCGTTCTTGCCGACAATGATGCGCGACGCGGTGAACTCGCCATCCGGCTTCTTGGTCGCGCCGAGGAACACCTTCTCGCCCGGCTTGAGGTCCGACCATTCGGCCGGCACGAGCGTCACCACGGGCACATCGGGCGGCACCGTGATGTTGGCCTCCGCGTTCTTATAGGTGAGTTCCAGATACTGCTCGCCGCCGCCCTGCTTCGCGGCCTTGACCGTGCCGTTGGTCATGTTGCTTTTCGGCGTCAGGTCCCAGCCGTACTGGCCCTCGCCGGTGCCGCGCATGTTCTCGGGAAACACCAGCACCTCTTGCGCCTTGAGCTTGCCTTGCGCGTCCGGTTCGGCGGCGATGCCGACGAAGGCGCCGGGGGAGATCGACGAGCGATCGGCCCGCTTCACCGCCATCACGGTCACCGGCTCCGGTACTTGCACCGAGATTTTCTTGCCCTCCCGCGTGTCGATGGCCAGCGTCCGCCCGTTCACCGCCTCGATCGTGCCGCGAATCCGGGTCGGCGTCTGTGCTCCGGCCGCCGCCGCGAAACCGAGCACGGCACAGGCCACTAGCATGGAGCGAGCAAAATTCGGCATGACGTTCCCCTCCCTGACTGTCCAGCACACATCCGCTGGTAGACGTCGCCGCATTCGATCTATTCCGGCGCGCCGGCCTCTCCCAGAAGGCACGTCCTATTTGGTTTACCGGATCAGGTCGCCTATCTAGGATTCGGCATCATAGCAGGATCGGACATCATGCGACCGAGCGTCATCGCTTCCGGGCCGGCAGAGCGTCTCCTTCGCGAGCGCCTGCGTCGGCGCCTCGCCGAGCGGGGTCATGCCGAAGCGGAACTCGATAGCGAGATCGAGGCGATCCTACGACGCCCGATCGATATCGATCTTGAGCCCGAGTTCGTCCTCCAGGGACAAGACGCTCCCCAACATCGGCGATGAGTTTCAGCGACTTCATCGCGCAGTTCCTGGACTTGTACAACCGGCTCGAAGCGGAGCTCCCAAGAAATAGGGAATACGTCATCGCGGCGTCGCGTCGCGCGTTGACGCCCCTGCGTCGCTATTCGCCCGCCGACGAGGGCGAGGAAATTCTTGTCGAAGTAGCCATCGAAATGTTCGAGGCCCTGATTGCGCGGGCTGGCGGCTCAGCCTGATTGCCACCGCGCCGCCGCCGCGTCGTCGCCTTCGCGCGCTTCGACCCAGGCCTCCTCGCCGGTCTCGGCGAAGGTCTCCTTCTTCCAGAAGGGCGCGCGGGTCTTGAGGAAATCGATCAGAAACCCTGCGGCGTCCAGCGCCGCTTGGCGATGTGGCGCGGCGGCGAGCACGAGGACGATGTTCTCGCCCGGACGCAGCCGCCCGACGCGATGGATCACCGTGCAGCCGAGCAGCGACCAGCGCCGCTCCGCCTCGGCGACGATCCGCCCGAGCGCCGGGCCGGTCATCGCCGGATAGTGCTCCAAGGTCATCGCCTCGATCCGGCGCCCGCCGGCATGGTCGCGCACCGTGCCGACGAAGCAGCCGATGCCGCCAATGTCGCTGCGCCCCGCCGTCAGCGCCGCGAACTCCGCGCCGATGTCGAAATCCGCCTCCTGCACCCGGATGGTCGCCATCGCGCGCCCTCAGCCGCCGGTCACGGGCGGGAAAAAGGCCACCTCGTCGCCGGAGGCAAGCGGCGTGGCAAGATCGGCAAAGTCCTGGTTGACCGCGCAACGCACCGTGCGCCGGTTGGCGAACGCCGCCCGATGGCCGGGGCTGCGTGCGCTCAACCACTCGATCAGCGCCCCCACGCTCGCCACCGACCCGGGCACCGACACTTCCTCCTCCGCCACCCTGGTGCGTTCGCGCAGCCAGGCGAAATAGAGGATCTTGAGAGTGCGGGTGTCTGGCGTCTGCATGGCCCTCAGCGTGGCGTGGGGATGGTCTCGACCGTGCCGTCTGGGTGGATAACGGTGCTCGTGCCGTTGCCGTTCGGCACGATCACGGATTGTCCCTGTGGCGAGGTCAGGGTCTGATACCCCGAGGTGCCGCCCGAGGTCACGCCCGAGCGGCTCGGCGTCTGCACTGCGCGGCCCGCTTGGCTGGGCGCGGGCGGGGTGGTGGAGACCGAGGGCGGGCGGGGCTGCAACTCCGGCGGCAGGCCAGGTTGAACGTTCCCCGGCGGCGTCGAGCTACCCCGCGGCGTCGGCTGGCGATGATCGGGGGCATAGGGCTGCCCGGTCGGTGAGGGCTGGAAGCCGCTTTTCTCGAGGTCTTGCAAGGTCGGCATCGGCTGTACCGGGCCGGGCCAGATATTGCCGGGCTCGGGCATGAGCGGCTCCACCTCGGCGTCCAGTCCACGGGCGCGGCGCATGTTCTCCGAATCCCCCACCGGCGCGTTCGGGTTCGTCCCATAGGTCATCGTGTCGCCCATGAAGTCCGCGAAGCCGGTGCAGCCGGGCAGCAACAGGACAAGGCCGAGCAGGGCAAAACGCCGCATACAGAAGGGCTCCAAGAGGCGGTCGGGTTGAATTGCAGCGGGAATGTGCCCCTGGTGCGTCATCCGCTCAAGGACTGCTGGATATAAGCCGTGCTTTCGAGGAAGCGTAGCGTCCATTCCGCCACGCGCGCCGGCTCGTTGAGCGGCAACACCGTCCGGTCGCAAGCCAGCGCCGCGTCCGTCGCCACCGCCACGACATCCCGCTGCTCGGGCCAGATCGGCGGCTTGCCGAGTTCCGGGCGGTGCACTTCGAGCTTCGGGTAGGGATGCGTCTTGAACCCCTCCACCAGCACCAGATCGACGGGCGCCAACCGCGCGAGCAGCGCCTCCAGCGGCGGCTCTGGCCCCGCCACCTCGTGCAGCAGCGCCCAGCGAGAGCCGCTCACCACGAGCACTTCCTGCGCACCTGCCTCGCGGTGGCGAAAGCTATCCTTGCCGGGCCGGTCCATGTCGAAGCCGTGATGTGCGTGCTTCACCGTGGAGACCGTGAGCCCACTCGCGCGCAGCAGCGGCAAGAGCGCCGTGAGCAGCGTCGTCTTGCCGCTGCCGGACCAGCCGATCACGCCGAGAACCTTCACCGGATCACGGATGCGGCGGCACCGGGCCGGTGCGCCCGCCATGCGGCGCGGCACCGCTCGCGTGACGCAGCCCGGCGGTCAGATAGTCCCAGCCGGTGGTCAGCGTGAGCACGGCCGCGACGCACAGCATAGCCTCGCCGATCAGCGAGACCGGAATAAAGGCCAGATGCAGCATGACGGCGGAGGAATCGCCCGCGAGCAGCGTGCCGAGCGCGCCCATCTGGAACCCGGTCTTCCACTTGGCGAGCTTCGTCACCGGCAGGCCGATGCGGATGCCGGCGAGGTATTCGCGCAGCCCGCTGACCAGGATTTCCCGCAGCAGGATCACCACGGCGGGATACAGGCTGAATCCGGGCAGCCGGCCCATGCCCGCCAGCATCATCAGCGTGGCGCCGACCAGCAGCTTGTCGGCGATCGGGTCCAGCATCCGCCCGATATCGGAGGTCTGCCGCCGCCCCCGCGCGATCCGCCCGTCGAAATAGTCGGTGATGGCGGCGATGCTGAACACCACGCAGGCGGCAAGGTCGGCGGCGGGATGGCGCACGGCGACCAGGGCCACGATCAGGGGGATCGCCGCGATGCGCGACAAGGTCAACAAGTTGGGCAGATCGGTCATCATGCCGGGTCGGGACGATAAGGGTGTGGGTGGGATATGGCGAGCCCCGCGCCCCATCTGAACTGTGACAATCCGGCTACGGAGCACAAAGATGCCACACGCCGCCCCGCCCCGCCTGATCCTCGCCAGCGCCTCCACCGCACGCCTCGCCTTGCTGCACGGCGCCGGCCTCGCCGTGGAGGCCCATCCCGCGCATGTCGACGAGGCGGAGATCAAGGCAGCCGCCCAGGCGGACGGCGTCGGCCCGGACGACGCCGCCCTGTTGATCGCCGAGCTCAAGGCCGCCCGCATCGCCCGCCGTGAGCCCGACGCCCTGGTCATCGCCGCCGACCAGCTCCTCATCGCCGGGGAAGAGTGGTTCGACAAGCCGCCCAACCTGAACACTGCCCGCGCGCAGCTCCTTGCCCTCCGCGGCCGGGCGCACACCTTGGTCACGGCCGTTCTGTGTCAGCGCGGCGGGGCCCGTATTTGGCACCACGTCGCGCGGCCGAGCCTCACCATGCGGGATTTTTCCGACGAGTTCCTCGACGCCTATCTCACCGCCGAGGGCGACGCGCTCACCGCCTGCGTCGGCGCCTACCGGCTGGAGGGCATGGGCGTGCAGCTCTTCGACCGCATCGAGGGTGATTATTTTTCCATCCTCGGCCTGCCTCTATTGCCGCTGCTCGGCTTCCTGCGCCAGCACGGGGCGCTCCCGGGCTGAGCGGCGGCCCAGTTAGGGACTGCCTCTGAATGAGAGCGAAACCGCCGCTCTTGGCACTCGTCCGCGTTTCCCGGCTGTGGCACTCGCGGGCCTTGGCGAGATAAGCGGCGCTTTCCGGCTTCACAGATCAAGTCCATCCCTTCGCAGCTCGCTCATGAAGCCGGTGCGTTCACGGTAAGCCTCAGCCGGAAGGGGAAGCGCGTTGATGAGCGCGCCGGTCTCGTAGAGGATCTCCGTTTCCACCTCCGCAATCCGTGTCATTTCCTTGGCGCGGTCAGGCATGTCGCGCAAGAACACTACGACGTCATAGTCGGAGTCGGGTCGCGCATCGCCGCGCGCGCGGGAGCCGAACAAAACCACGCGCTGTAGTCGGTCGCCGTAGATTTCCGTCACGGCGGCTCGGAAGCGCTTCAACACAGGTTCGTCTTGCGGTCTCTCGATCATTGCGTTCCGGTTGTATCACAAACTCGGTATCGCCCGTCCTCAGTGCGGCTCTATCCATAGACAGGCTCTTAGATGAACGGCAGCCCGATGTAATTCTCCGCCAGCGCTGTCGATGCCGCGACCGAGGACGCCACGTAGTCGAGCTCCGCCAGCTGCACCCGCCGCTCGAACGGGCTATGCGTCTCGAACCGGTGCAACATCGAGGTCATCCACCAGGAGAACCGCTGCACCTTCCAAACCCGCCGCAGGCAGGTCGCGGAGTACGCCGCGAGCCCGCTCTCGTCGCCCGCCGCGTACCACGCACCAAGCGCCCGGCTCAGCACCGCGACGTCGCCGGCCGCCAGGTTGAGCCCCTTGGCGCCGGTCGGCGGCACGATATGCGCCGCGTCGCCGAGGAGAAACAGCCGGCCGCATTGCATCGGCTCGACCACGAAGCTGCGCATCGGCGTCACACCCTTCTGGGTGATTTTCCCCTCGCGCAAGGTGAAGCCGGGGCCGGCGAGCCTGGTCTGCAACTCCGCCCAGATCCGCGCGTCCGACCACGCTTCGATGTCCTCGTCCGGCGCGCATTGCAGGTAAAGCCGACTCACCGTCGGCGAGCGCATCGACAGCAGGGAAAAGCCCCGCTCGTGGTTCGCGTAGATCAGCTCGTGCGAGGAAGGCGGCGCGTCGGCCAGGATGCCGAGCCAGCCGAACGGATAGACCCGCTCGAACTCGGTCAGCACACCGGGCGGGATCGATGGGCGGCAGACTCCGTGGAACCCGTCGCAGCCGGCGATGAAGTCGCATTCCAGCTCCCGCTCGGCGCCGTTCTCCTGATAGCGGATGCGCGGGCGGTCGGTATCGAAATCATGCACGCTCACCCGCTCGGCCTCGAACACGATGCGCCCGCCGGCGGCCAGCCGCGCGGCGATCAGGTCGCGCACCACCAGATGCTGGCTGTAGACCATCACCGCCTTGCCGGTGAGCGCGCGGAAATCGATCCGATGATCCTGGCCGCCGAACCGGAGAATAATGCCCTCATGCGGCAGCCCGAGCCGCGCCATCCGCTCGCCGACGCCGGATGCGGTCAGCAGGTCCGCCGTGCCCTGCTCCAGCACCCCGGCGCGAATGCGGTTCTCCACATACTCCCGCGACCGCGCCTCCAGCACCACCGAGGCGATACCCTGCCGATCCAGCAGATGCGCCAGCAGCAGCCCCGCCGGCCCCGCGCCGACAATCCCGACCTGCGTGCGCTCCGTATCGGGCATCGCGCCTTCAGTTGCCCCGCTCGAATCCGGGGCGCGGCACCAGGCTCATCAGCATGTGGGCGAAGCCGCCGTCGGTGACGATCTCCTGACCGTTCACATAGGCCGCACGATCGCTCGCCAGGAACAGCACGACTTGCGCCATATCCTCGGGTGCCCCGACGCGCCCGACCGGAATGGCGGCAGCACGGCGCTCCTCCACGCCGGGCGTCTGGTAAAAGCTCTCGCTCATCGGGGTACGCACGAGGCCGGGGCTCAGCACGTTGCTACGCACGCCGAGCGGTCCCCACTCGACCGCGAGCTGCCGGGACAGCATCACCACCCCGGCCTTGCTGACGCTGTATGCGCCAGAGAAGCCCTGCGCATTGCTCGCCGCGATCGAAGCGGTATGCACGATCGCACCCTTCCCCCGCTCGATCATCGCCTCGCCGAAGGCCTGCGCGCACAGCAGGTAGCCGGTCAGGTTCACCGAGAGCAGCAGATTCCATTCCGCGAGCGGCAAGGTCGCCAGCGGACCGGGGCGCAGCAGCCCAGCGTTGTTCACCAGCACGTCGCACGGCCCGATGGCGCGCGACGCCTGCTCTGCCGCGGCGACGCTCTCAGGGTCGGCGATGTCGCACGCCACCGCCAACGCCTTCGCGCCGGTGGCACGCAGCGCATCGGCCGCCGCCTCGCAATTCGCGCGGTCCTTGTCGAGCAGCACCACCGACGCGCCCGCCTTCGCCATGCCGGTCGCGATCGCACGCCCGATGCCGCTGCCCGCGCCGCTCACGACGCAAACCCGACCCTGGAGGCCCAGCCAATCGAGATTGTCCTGCGCCATCGTTTCCTCCCATCCGCTCGCGCGGCGAGCCTAGCTTGGCCCTGTTCGGCATGATAGTCGTCGGGACATGGCCCGCGCCGCACCGGGCGATAGCACGCGACAAGCCGTGCGCAACGAGGGAGGAAGTGCCAGGATGGTTGGTCCCACGACCACGCGCCGTCGGGCGTTGCTGGGTGCCGCGTCGATCGCCGCCGCGCCGTTGGCGATGCCGTTCATCCGCAACGCCGCCGCCGCCGAGCCCATCCGCATCGGCCTGCTGCTGGCCAAGCAGGGATCGATCGTCGAGCAGGTGGAATACCTGCAGCAAGGCACCTTCATGGCGCTCGACGACATCAACAAGACGATCCTCGGGCGCCCCGCCGAAATCATCTGGGAGGACGAGCCCTCGCCGCAGGGGGCCGCCCAGAACGCGCAGAAACTGATCCAGGAGCAGAAGGTGGTCGCCCTGCTCGGCGGCGCGCTGAGCTCCAGCGCGCTCGCCGAGGAGGCGGTCGCCGGGCGGCTGAAGATACCGTTCTTCGTCAACAACGCCGCCGCCCGCGAGATCACCGGCACGAGCTGCAACCGCTACACCTTCCGGCTCAACCCGCCGGTGCCGGTGCAGGCGCGCGCGATGCTCGACTACCTCAAGGGCATCGGCAAGCGCTGGTATTTCCTCACCGCCTCCTACGCGTTCGGCCAGGACATCGCGCGGTCCTTCAAGGATCTGCTGAAGGAAATCGGCGGCACCAATGTCGGCGCCGACGAGGTGCCGGTCGGCACGTCCGATTTCAGCTCGTACATCCTCAAGATCCGCCAGGCGAAGCCCGATCTGGTGATCGGTGGCGTGCCGGCGGGCGATCTGTCCAACTTCCTCAAGCAGTGGAACGAGCTCGGCATGAAGGACAAGATCCCCTTCACCGAAATCGCCATCGGCGACAGCGACCTCTGGGCGGTCGGCCCGCAGACCGCGACCGGCATCTACACCTCGCTCTGGTGGTACGAAGACCCGAACAACAACCCCGAGGACAAGGCCTTCGCCGCCGCCTACCAGAAGAAATTTAATCGCCCGGCCGCCGACAAGGCATGGATGGGATGGTTTGCGGCGCGCACGCTGTTCCAGGCGATCGAGAACGCAAAATCCACCGAGCCCGCCGCCATCGTCCACGCGATGGAGACCTGGCGCGGCACCGACGGCAAGCTGCCCGTGTATTTCCGCCCTTGGGACCATCAGCTCGTGCACCGGATGCTGATCCTCGGCATCCGCAAGCAGATCCCGAACAAGTGGGACTATTTCGACGTGCTCGCCTCCGCCCCCGACAGCGAGGAGGGTCTCGCCAAGGCGTTCGGCTCCAAGGAGGAGAGCGACTGCAAGATGCCGCCTGCCTGACCTTAGGTTATCGCATATGGCCGCCTTCCCTCCGTCGTCATCGCCGGGCTTGACCCGGCGATCTCGTGCGGTCGTTTCAGCTGTGCCGAATATGCGAGAATTCGCCGGGCGCGACAGATGGCCGGGTCAAGCCCGTTGCTGTCCGGAATAGCCGCAAGTTGCCTCGCGCACTTGCCCAAGTACTCCATTCGTCATGCCCGGCGAAGGCCGGGTATCCACGACTTTGCTTGGCCCGCCCGCAAGTCGTGGATGGTCGGCCTGCGCCGACCATGACGGTATCGGATCGGAAATCCTGGGCCAAGCAACCAAACTTGCAAGCAAAGCGAGACCGGACAGCAGTGGGTCAAGCCCGGCCATGACGAAAAGACGACGAGCGAGCCATATGCGAGGCCTCGGGCCTGACCGCCCGCGCGCGGCGGCGCTGCCGGAGTCGCGTTGATGCTTGATATCCTCATCATGCAGGCCGCCAACGGCCTGGTGCTCGGCTTCCTCTACGTGCTCATCGCGATCGGGCTGTCGGTCATCTTCGGCCTGCTCGGCATCGTGAACTTCGCGCATGGGACGTTCTTCGCCCTCGGCGCCTATTTCGCCGTGACCTTGTTCGGCGTGCTCGGCTGGCCCGGCGCGGTGCTCGGCGTCATCCTGGTCGGCGTGGTCGGCATGTTCGTCGAAGGCGTGCTGGTCCGGCGCCTCTACGGCAAGGACCCGCTGGTCAGCCTCATCACCACCTTCGCGCTGGCGCTGCTGATCGAGGCGCTGATCCGCCAAATCTGGGGGCCGGCGGGGCGGCCGTTCGACCCGCCCGCCTTCCTGCGCGGCGTGCTGCTCTGGGGGCCGATCCTCATCACCAAGTACCGCCTCGGCGTGCTGGTCGCGACCGTGGTGCTGCTCATCGGAATGTGGGCGTTCCTGCAATTCACCCCGCTCGGCCGCATCCTGCGGGCAGGCTCGCGCGACCCCGAGATGGTCGGCCTGCTCGGCATCAACCTGCCGCGCGTGCTGACCTTCACCTTCGGCCTCGGCTGCCTGTTCGCCGGCATCGCTGGATTGCTGGCGGCGCCGCTCTGGACGGTCACACCGTCGATGGGCACCGCCGCGATCATGCCCGCCTTCGTCGTGGTGACGATCGGCGGCCTCGGCTCCTATGTCGGCGCCATCATCGCCGGACTGCTGGTCGGCGTCGTCACCGCGCTGACGGTGCAGTTCGCCCCCGCCGCCTCCAACGCCGCGATGTACGTGCTGATGGCGCTGGTGCTGCTGGTCCGCCCGCGCGGGTTGCTCGGCGAGCGGTGGGAGCGCTTCGAGTGAGGCGGCTCGGGCCGGGCCTGCACCCGATCCTGCTGCTCGGCGTGGTGCTGGTCGGCCTCACGGTCGCGGCGCCCTATCTCGGCCTGCCGCTCAGCAAGATCACCGAGATCGCGATCTACACGCTGTATGGCGCGGCGGTGAACCTGCTCGTCGGCTACACGGGGCTGGTGCCGTTCGGTGCCTCGGTGTTCTTCGGCTGCGCCACCTATTTCGTCGCCATCACGCTGCTGCGCGGCATCGGCAGCGAGATCGTCGCGCTCATTGCCGCTCTGGTGTTTTCGCTGTTGCTCGGGCTCGCATTGGGGCTGTTCATCCTGCGCCGGCGCGGCTTGTATTTTTCCCTGCTGACCCTCGCCGCGTCGCAGATCGCCTTCGAGATCGCCTATAAGTGGACCGATTTCACCGGCGGCGAGAACGGTTTGCAGAACGTCCCGGTGCCGCTGCTCGGCGACCCGCGCGTGCTGCACTGGTTCTCCATCGCGACGGTGCTGCTCGCCATGTGGCTGCTGTGGCGGATTGCCCACGCGCCGTTCGGGCGTGTGTTGCAGGCGTTACGCGACAACGAGCAGCGGGTGATGTGCCTCGGCTACAGCACCTTCGCGCTCAAGCTCGAGGCGTTCACCATCGCCGCCGTGCTGGTGGGCTATGCCGGCGGCTTGCTCGCGCTGCTGCTGCGTGGCGCCTACGCTGACAATCTCAACTGGCAGCACGCCGGCGACGCGCTGCTGATGACGGTGCTCGGCGGCGTGCACCAGTTCCTCGGGCCGCTCTGGGGCGCCATCGCTTTTCTGTCATTGCAAGACAAGCTGAGCTCGATCACCGAGAACTGGTGGCTGCTGTTCGCGCCGATCATCATGGCCTTCGCGCTCGGCTCGCCCGAGGGCATCCAAGGCCTCGCGCAGCGGATTTTCCGGCGGGAACGCTGGACCTTGGTCCGACGCGGCATCCCGCCCCGCCCCGCCACCATCCCGCCCTGGCACGACACCGCGCCGAAGCTCGATCCGACGCAACCGATCCTCACGGTGCGCGGCCTGCACAAGCGCTTCGGCTCGCTCGTCACCGCCGAGAATGTCTCGCTCGACGTGGTGCCGTGCCAGCTGCACAGCCTCATCGGCCCGAACGGCGCCGGCAAGACGACGTTCTTCAACATGCTGACCGGACTCATCGCGCCGAACGGCGGAGAAATCCGCTTCGACGGGCGCGACATCACCCGCATGAAGGTGCATCGGCGCACCCGTCTCGGCATCGGCCGATCCTTCCAGATCCTCAGCGTGTTCCCCAATCTCACCGCCTTCGAGAACGTGCGCGTCGCGGTACAAGCGCACAGCCGCCATCGCAACGGTCTATGGCGCGACGCCTACGGCTTCGACGCGCTCAACGCCGAGAGCTGGGCGCTGCTCGACGCGGTCGGGCTCGCCGACCGCGCGGGCGAGGCTTGCGCCAACCTGTCGCACGGCGAGCGCCGGTTGCTGGAAATCGCCATCTCGCTCGCCACCGACGCCAAGCTCTTGCTGCTCGACGAGCCGCTGGCGGGCCTCGCCGAGGCGGATCGCGAGACGGTGGGCGCGCTGATCCGCCGCCTCGCGCAAACCCATGCAGTGTTGCTGATCGAGCACGACATCGACCGGGTGCTCGCGCTGTCCGACCGCATCACAGTGCTGCACCAGGGCCGCCTGATCGCCGACGGCAAGCCGGCCGACGTGGCGGCGGACCCGGCGGTGATCACCGCTTATCTCGGCGCCCCGAAGCAGGCCCCCGAACAGGCGATTGCCCGCGAACCGCTGGCGGGTGGCGCGCCGGTGCTGGAGCTCAAGGGCCTCAGCGCCGGCTACGGCGGCAGCCGCATCCTCGACGGCATCGATCTCACCGTGCGCGAGGGCGAAGCCGTGGCCCTGCTCGGCCGAAACGGCGTCGGCAAGACCACGACCTTGCGCGCGATCATGGGCGTGGTGCAGATCGGCGGTGGCGAGATCGCGCTCGATGGCAAGCCGATCACCGCGGCGGCGCCGCACGCGATCAACCGCCTCGGCGCCTCGATTGTGCCCGAGGGCCGTCGGCTGTTTCCCAATCTGACCGTGATCGAGAACCTGCGCCTCGCGGCACGCGCCGGCGGCGCGCCTCTGGAAGACATCTTCGCGCTGTTCCCGAAATTGCGCCTGCTGCAACGCTCGAAAGCGGAAAGCCTGTCGGGCGGCGAGCGGCAGATGGTGGCGATCGCCCGCGCCCTGATGGTGCCGAGCCGCGTCGTGCTGCTCGACGAGCCCTTCGAGGGGCTGGCGCCCGCGTTGGTCAAGGAAGTCACCGACGCGCTGGTAAAGCTGCGCGGACGGGTCAGCATGGTGATCGTGGAACACCACGCCGAAACCGTGCTGCCGATCGTCGATCGCGCCTACGTGCTGGTCAACGGCCGCGTCGCCTACCAAGGCAGCGCGCGCGAGTTGCAGGCCGACACCGCCCTACAAGCACGGCTGCTCGGCGTGGTGCAGGCGGAGGAGGAACCCGCCAACTCATAGCTCCCCCCGTTTCGCGAGCAGCTTGATGCGGTCGGCGGCGCGACAGGCGAGCGCCTGGATGGTGAGCGACGGATTGACGCCGCCGCTGGTCGGGAACAGCGAGCCGTCGCAGATCCACAGATTGGGAATATCCCAGCTGCGCCCATCGGCATTGGTGACGCTGGTGCTGGGATCGTCGCCCATGCGGCACGTGCCCATGAGATGCGCGGTCTCGCTCTCCTCCGCCCAGATATCGCGCGCGCCGGCGGCGGCGAGGCTGTCGCGCATGAATCGCTTGGCGTGCGCGATCAGGCGATGGTCGTTGTCGCCGTAGGAGAAGGTGACATGCGCGACGGGCAGGCCGAAACGGTCCTTCTCGTCCGCCAGCCGCACCCGGTTCTCGTCGCGCGCCTGCGTCTCGCCGACGATCTTGAGCCCGGCCTGGTGAATGTATTTCTGCATCTCGCGCTGCAACGCCTCGCCCCACAGCCCGCGATTGCCGGTCATCGTGCCGACCCACTCCACCGGCAGCGGGCCCTGGCTCATGTAGGAATAGCCGCCGTGAAAATCCTTGCCCTCGTCGGTGTAGTTCCAGTGCTCGGTGATCGCGAGCGAGGGCGGCCCCTTGTACCAGCGGATCTCGTCCTCCATCACGCCATAGACGCCCTGGTTCGAGTGCGCCATGAGGTTGTGCCCGACCAGGCCCGAGCTGTTGGCGAGACCGTCGGGAAATCGCGGACATGCGGAGTTCAACAGCAAGCGCGGCGTCTCGATCGAATAGCCCGCGACCACGACATGTCGCGCACGCTGAAACCGCCAGCGCCCCTCGCGATGGTAATGCAACCCGGTGACGCGCCCGCTATTGCCAAGCTCGATGCGCCCAACCATCGCGAGATCGCGAATCTCCGCGCCGGCCGCGAGCGCGCGCGGAATCCAAGTCGTTAGCGCGCTCTGCTTGGCATTGGTCGAACAGCCGGCGATGCAGAAGCCGCGATAGACGCACGGATGTGCGTCGCCGCGCGGCGCCGACAACGTCGCAAGCGGCGTCGGCGCCCACTTGATGCCGAGTGCCTCCGACCCCCGCGCCAGCACGCGGGCCGCCGCGTTCAGCTCATGCGCGCGGTACGGATAACGCGGACGATGCGGCCCCCACGGGTAGCGCACCGGCCCAGCAATCTTCAGCGCCTCCTCGACCTCGCCGTAGTAGCGCCACATCTCCCGCCAATCGACCGGCCAGTCATGGCCGTAGCCCAACTGGCTGCGCGCCTTGAACCATTCCGGGCGGAAGCGCAGCGACACCATCGCGAAATGCACCATGCTGCCGCCAACGCTCTGGCCGCTGTTGTTGCGACCAAGCTGCAGTGCGTCCGTGCCGTCGACGATACGCTCGTCGCGCCAATAGAGCTTGAATTGCTCGTGCTCGTCAGAAGCGAAATCCTCGAGCGGTCGCCAGTATGGGCCGACATCCAGCGCGACGACGGAAAACCCCGCCTCCGAGAGACGGCACGCCAAGGTGCCGCCGCCGGCGCCGGTGCCGATGATCGCGAAGTCCACCTCGTCGTCATCGGCGTATTCCCGCATTGGCACCCAGCCCCCGACGTGGAACACGTCGGGCGCCCGGCCGTCGCGCGCACGCGGGACCTGGGGGACGATTTCAGACATGCTTGCTCTCTACTGCTTCCCAGGGGTCGCGTCGGTTGAAGTCCATTCGGACATAGCCGCGCGGGCTGGCTGGACCACCGAAGCCGATCTGGTTCCAGGATTCCGGAAACGCGTAGTAGCTGCTGCCAATATCGTGTAGCGCGCGGCCCTTGAAGAACGACTTCGCCCCAAGCCCCTGCCACGCCTCGCTGCGCACCTGGTCCCGTGCGAGCAGTTCCAGCAAAGCGTCTTGTTGTCCCGGTGCAAGCTCGACGAAATTACCACCGAAGCGCAGCCGCGCCTCCTCGTTCAGCGCGTGCAAGCCCTGTCGCCACGCCTGACGCAACGGCGGCATCGAGGCCTGCCGGTACCCGTCGCCCTGATCCTGCTGCAGCTTGCGATCGATCAGCACGGCGACGGGAATGCGCGGCCGATGAGGTGGTTGCGGCACGATGCGATCGCACAGCGCGACCAGCAGCCGCCATTCGTCTTGCGTAAGGAAGCGCGGTTCGTCTTCCAAGGCGAGGCGATGGTCGATAACGCGGCGGCTGGCGTCGTTCCACGACGGCGTATCGCGCTTGGCGAGCACATCATAGCCAGGGAAACGCTCAGTCATGGCGCTCCTCCAGCAGATCGAGCGCCGCGAGGCCAACGAGCGCGAGGCCGGTGAAGCTCGGAGGCGCGGGCAGCGGCGGGCCGTTCAGCATGGTCTGGCTCCAATTCCGCCAGCCGCCCATGTTGCGATGCACGCCGTACGCGTGAAACCCCACGCCCGCGAAGCCGAGCCCTTGCACGAGACGGAGCAGAAGTCGCGCGAGCCGCCATCGCGGTCGCTTCGGCTGCACCGCCACAGCCGCCATCGTCGCCGCGGCGGCCGGCGGCACCGAGACCGGCAAGAACATGAACGGATCGTGGTAGGCACCGCGAAAATGCAGCAGCCCAACCTCGCCGACCGTGCCCATCATGCCGAGAGCCGAAGCGCCCGCGAGCGCCCGCCCGGCGGGCAGGCCGAATAGTTGCGGCACGTCCCCGGGCGCCGTATCGCGCACCCGTTCGGCGGCGCGGCCGAACAGTCCGGCGAGCAGCAGCGCGAACGGAGCGCCCACGGGCGCGCAATAGAACAGATTCTCGAACGAGAACCCGCCTTCCCGCTTTCCCACATTGTAAAGATGGAAGCCGGTACCCGCGAGCCCGGTCAGCGCGGCCAGCGCATAGATCCCATCGCGCACCGGATGCGATTTGCCGCTGCGATCGCTGCCACCGTGAACGCTGGCCGCGAGCGTCAGGCTCGACACGGCCAACGGAGCGTACATCGCGCGATTGAAGAACATCCCGCGATAATGCTCGACGGCGCTGTCGGCCAGGACGGCAGCCGACAGCCACGCACACCCGCGGTTCAGTCGACGCGCGGCCCGCGTCGAAAGCGCCTGCACGTCTGGTTTCGGTCTTGGCGATGGGGGAGCGGCGGAAAGTAGGGCGGGCAATCGGGAAAGCCGTCGGTCGTGTCGCAGCTTGGCCGCGCGCATTCCATCCTCCGCATACCGGTGAGTCGGCACCGCGCCGGTGCCACTGACAGGAACGTGCGAGATGGCCCGACGGGTTGCCCTCACGAATAGCTGAGGTCGTGATGCCGCCCGGTTGCGGACGGTCGGAACCGGCCAGCATTGCCGCACGTTCGTACCTCGCGAAACTGCGCAGAGAATTGCGCGCCTCCAGCGCGAAGCCGAAGAATGGCGGACGTCATCGCCTGTCCCGATTGTGCGGCCGTCCAGCGCCTGCCCGGCCTGCGCAGGGGCGGCGTGGTGCAATGCCGCCGCTGCGGCTCGACCCTGGAGCGGTCGAACGGCCGCAGCCTGGATGCAGCACTTGCCTGCGCGATCGCGACCTTCCTGCTGTTGTTCCCCGCCAACCTCCTGCCGCTGATGAGCGTCTCCCTGCTGGGCAGCGATCGCGCCAGCCGGCTTGCGGCTGGCGTTGCCTTGATGTGGCAGCAGGGCTTCATGCTGATGGCCATCGTGGTGGCGGCGCAGGCGGTGGTCCTGCCGTTTTTCCGCTTCGGCCTGCTCGCATCGGTGCTGGCGGCATTACGGCTCGGGCGGGCAGGACCGTGGGTCGGCATCGGCTTTCGCTGGTCGGAGCGGCTCGATCTCTGGGCGATGCCCGACGTGTTCCTGATCGGCCTGTTCGTCGGCTACGGCCGGGTGCGCCATTCGCTGCCGGTGCAGATCGAGGCCGGCGGCTGGTGCGTCATCGGCGCGGCGTTCCTCACGATGGTGACGCGCGCCAGCCTGGATCGGCGGACCATCTGGCGCCTCATCGAACCGCCCGAGATGGTCGCGCCGAGCGGGCTCGCCTGCACCAGCTGCGATCTCGTCACCGACCAGCACGAGCCGGGGTCGCGGTGCCCGCGCTGCCGCGCCCGGCTATGGCCGCGCAAGCCGTTCTCCATCATGCGTACCGCCGCCCTGGTCGCCACCGGCTACCTGCTCTACCCGGTCGCCAACATCTACCCGATGAGCATCGCGGTGCAGCTCGGCAGCCCGAAGCCGCACACGATCTTCGATGGCGTGCAGGAACTCATCGGCGCCAATCTATGGCCGCTCGCGGCCATCATCTTCATGACCAGCATCGGCATCCCAATGCTGAAGCTGATCGGGCTGACCTGGCTGTGCATCTCGGTGCGACGGAAATCGCGCTGGGCCTTACGCACCAAGACGCGCGTCTATCGCGTCATCCACGAGATCGGCCGCTGGTCCAACGTCGATATCTACACCATCGTCGTGTTCCTGCCGCTGATGCAGGTCGGCCAGCTCGTCTCCATCCATACCGCGACCGGAGCGGCGGCCTTCCTCGCGGTGGTCGTGGCCAGCATGGTCGCCGCGCGGTGGTTCGATCCGCGGCTGATGTGGGATGCGGCGGGAGAGCCGCGATGAGCGACCAGCAGCAACAGCCGCCGGAAGCGAAATACAAGAAGAGCTGGTGGCCCGGCTGGATCTGGGCCGTGCCCATCGCCGCACTCGCCATCGTCGGCTGGCTCGGCTTCCGCTACTTCGCCAGCCAAGGCCCGTCCGTCACCGTCACGTTTGAAACCGCCGGTGGCGTCAAGGCGAGCGACACCAAGGTGAAATACAAGGACATGGTGGTCGGCGAGGTCGAGGAGGTGCAGCTCAAGCCCGACCTGCAACACGTCGACGTCACCCTGCGGCTCAACTCGACCATGAGCGGGCATCTCGGCCCCGATACGCGGTTCTGGATCGAGGGCGAGAATCTGAGCCTGACCAATCTTTCCGCGATCAAGACGCTGGTCTCAGGGCCGTATATCGGCATCGATCCGCGCCCCGGCAAACAAACCGACCATTTCCAGGGCTTGCCGCAACCACCGGTGCTGAAGGCCGAGCCGCCTGGCACGCGCTACACGCTTCACGCTGACCGCCTAAGCTCGGTCTCCCGCGGCTCGCCGATCTACTATCTCGACCTCAAGGTCGGCGAGGTGCAGGGCTTCCAGCTCGCCAAGGACAAGCGGAGCTTCGAGGTGTACGCCTTCATCCCGGCGCCGTTCGACAAGCTCGTGCATACCGGCAGCCGCTTCTGGAATGCCAGCGCGGTGCGGCTCTCGACCAATGGCAGCGGCCCCAGCCTGCACGTGCAATCCCTGCCCGCGCTGTTCGAGGGAGCGATCGCCTTCGATACGCCGCAAGACATGGCGACCGGAGAGCAGGCGACCAGCAACGCGAATTTCACGCTTTATGCCAGCAAGGATGCTGCCGAGCACGCACCGCATCCCGGGGACGTGCCGTATCGCGTCACCTTCTCCGGCCAATCCGGAGGCCTCGATGTGGGCGCACCGGTGATGCTCGAAGGAAACCGGGTTGGCACGGTGCGCGAGAGCGCGCTGCAATATCGCCCCGGCACCGGCACGCTCGATACCGAGGCAACCATCGCGCTCGATCCTAAACTGATCCAGCCGACCATCGACGCGCCCGGCGATTCACGCGCCTCGATGGACGCGATGATGCGCAACCTGATCGAGCACGGGCTGCGAGCCGAGCTCGGCAAGACGACGCCGCTGATCGGCGGGACGATGGTTTCGTTGCGCTTCGTGCCGCATGCCAAATCCGCCACGCTCGGCAACGGCGCGATCCCGCAAATCCCCACCGGCTCGGGCGCCGACGTGCAAGCGATCATCGCCAAGGCGGGCGACGTGATGGACAAGATCGACCATCTGCCGCTGCCCGAGATCGCCGAAGAAATCCATCAGACGACGCAGCAGCTCGCCGCTCTCAGTCAATCCCCGGAACTGACGCAGAGCTTGCGCAACCTCGATCGCTCGGTGACGAATATCGAGCACGTGACGGCCGAGGCACGTACGGATATTGGCCCGATCCTCACGGAAATCCGCCGCGCCGCGCGCGATGCGCAGCAGACGCTCGCCTCCGCACAGAACGTCATGGGCGGCGCGCAAGCGGTCGAGGCGCCGGGCAGTGCGGGCCTGCCGAGCACGTTGTACGAGCTGAAACGCGCCGCCCGGTCGCTGCGCGAGCTGTCCGACTATCTCGACCGGCATCCCGAGGCGCTGCTGCGGGGCAAGGGCAACGAATGACGCAACTGCGCTACCTGCTGGTGCTGATCCTGCTCGCGGGCTGCGGCAGCTCGCCGCCGACGCGCTTCTACACGCTGGAGCCGACCGGCACGCCAAGCAGCGGTCTCGTGCGGACGAAGGGCGCCGTCGCCGTCGGGCAGATCACGCTGCCCGCCGAGTTGGACCGACTCTCCTTCGTCACGCGCGAGGACGCCAACCGCATCTCGGTGTCCGACCAGGATCGCTGGGCCGCGCCGCTCGAAGGCATGGTCCGGCGCGTGCTCGCGGCCGACCTCGCGCGCCGCCTTCCCGCCGGCGCGGTGATCGCCCCCGGCGACCCCGTGCCGCCCAACGCGCACACCGTCACGCTCACCATCCGCAACTTCATCGGCGACGCCTCCGGCCACGTGGTGCTCGACGCCGACTGGGCGGTATCGCAGGGCAAGGGCCGTCCCGCGATCATCCATCGCGAGACCATCGCGCGCGAAGCCGGCTCGGGCGAAGCCGGCGCGATCGCCGCGGCGATGAGCCAGGCGCTTGGCGTGCTGAGCGACCGGATCGCAGCCGCCTTGCAGGTTGCCGCCTAGAGCATTTTCGGTTTACTCGGAGGCATAGCCGGCGTGGTGGAGATATGATCGGCACTCGTCTGGACTGAAAGCTTTGAGGAGGTGCCCGATTGCGTTCCAGAGCGCTTCGCGGGTGCGGGCTGCGGCCTTGCGTAGCAGCGCCTTC
>JAFKFI010000122.1:0-8912 GCA_017307285.1 Alphaproteobacteria bacterium
AGACGGTTACCGATTCGCGGAATACTACCGCATGATCACACTCGCGGGACGAGCTGGATCGTTCACCTGATCACACCACGAGACCGCCGCTGACATGCAGCGCCTGGCCGGTGATGTAGCCCGCCGCGGGCGAGGCGAGGAAGGCGATCGCCGCCGCTACCTCGGCCGGTAGACCGACCCGGCCAAGTGGGATGCGCGCGGTCTGGGCGCTGGCCTGCCCAGGCGGCAGTGCGAGGTGCGCACCGGTATCCTTGCGAATGAAACCAGGCACCACCGCGTTGACGGTCACGCCGAATGGGGCAAGCTCGAGCGCCAACGCGCGGACCAACGCCTCTGTCGCCGCCTTCGCCGCGGCGGAGGCAGGAAAGGCCGCGACATCCGCGCGAAACACGTGTGCGACGAAGCTGCTCACGGCGACGATACGCGGCTCGCGGCCGGCCTTGAGATATGGCATCGCCGCCCGCGCCAGTCGGAAGAAGCCGTATTGGATCGCGTCGACCGACCGCGCCATCGCCGCGTCGCTCAACTCCGCGACCGTCGTACGATCGGCGAAGCCGGCATTGCTGACCAGCACGTCCAGCCTTCCGAACTCTTGCACCGTCCCGTCGATTAGCCGGCTGGGCACCGCAGGATCGGACAGGTCGCCCAGCGCCACGAGCGCCTCGGCGCCTGCCTCGCGGATCTCCGCCGCGACCCGATCGACGCCGGCGCGGTTGCGGCGCGTGTGAGCGACGATGCGCGCGCCAGGGGCGGCGAACGCACGGCACGTCGCGGCACCGATACCGCTCGCAGCACCAGTGACGAGGAACACGCGGTCCGAGCTCATATCGTCATCCCCTGCCTCCGGCGTTGACACCTCAAACCCGGCATGGCCACCCTCCGGGCGTCGCGAGGGAGGCTCCTAATGGCAGGACGATTAACCGGAAAGACCGCCTTCGTCACCGCCGCCGGCCAGGGGATCGGCCGCGCCACGGCGCTCGCGTTCGCCGCCGAGGGCGCACGCGTGATCGCAACCGACCTCAACGAGGCATTGGTGCGGGAGATCGCCGGCGACGGCATCCGCGCCGCCCGACTCGATGCCACGAACCCGGCCGAGATCACGGCGGCGGCACGCGAGGCGGGGCCGGTGAACGTCCTGTTCAACTGCGCCGGCCACGTACACCAAGGCACCATCCTCGACGCAACCGAGGACCAGTGGGACTTCGCCTTCGCACTCAACGTGCGCTCGATGTTCCGTACTATCCGCGCCGTCCTGCCGGGAATGCTGGCGGCCGGCGGCGGGTCGATCATCAACATGTCCTCCGCCGTCAGCAGCGTGAAGGGTGCGCCGAACCGCTCGATCTACGGCACCACCAAGGCGGCGGTGGTCGGGCTCACCAAGTCCGTGGCCGCCGATTTCGTGGCGCAAGGCATCCGCTGCAACTGCATCTGCCCCGGCACGGTGCAGACGCCGAGCCTCGATGAGCGGATCGCGGCGAACGCCGGGCAGGCCGGTTCAGTGGAGGCGTCACGCGCCGCCTTCGTCGCGCGCCAAGCAATGGGACGGCTCGGCTCGCCCGAGGAGATCGCGGCGCTGGCCGTCTATCTCGCGAGCGACGAGGCGGCCTTCGTCACCGGCCAGGCCGTGGTGATCGACGGCGGCTGGACATTGTAAGCAAGGGAGCGATGCGATGAAGCTGCTGCGCCACGGCCCGCCGGGAGCCGAGAAGCCCGGATTGCTCGACCCTGACGGCGCGATCCGCGACCTCTCCGGCGTGGTCCGCGACATCGACGGCGAGGCACTGGCGCCCGAGGCCCTGCGCAAGCTGGCCGCGCTCGATTGGCACACACTGCCGAAGGTCGCCGGTTCGCCGCGCATCGGCCCGTGCGTCGCGCGACCGCTCAACTACGTGTGCATCGGGCTCAACTACGCCGATCACGCCGCCGAGTCCGGCATGGCGATTCCCAAGGAGCCGATCATCTTCCTGAAATCGCTCAGCGCCTTCTCCGGCCCGAACGACGACGTGAGGATTCCGCGCGGAGCGAAGAAGACGGACTGGGAGGTCGAGCTCGGCGTGGTGATTGGACGACTCGCGCGCTCCGTGCCGGAGAACGAGGCGATGGAGCACGTCGCCGGGTATTGCGTCTGCAACGATGTCAGCGAGCGCGAATTCCAGCTCGAGCGCGGCGGCACCTGGGATAAGGGCAAGGGCTGCGACACGTTCGGCCCGACCGGTCCCTGGATGGTGACGCGCGACGAGGTGCCCGATCCGCAGAATCTGCGTCTCTGGCTGGAGGTCGACGGACGGCGCTTCCAGGACGGCAACACCAGCACGATGATCTTCGGCGTCCGCAAGCTGGTGAGCTATGTCAGCCACTTCATCACGCTAGCCCCCGGCGACATCATCAGCACCGGCACGCCGCCCGGCGTTGGCAGCGGCGTGAAGCCGGAGCCGGTGTTCCTCAAACCGGGACAGACGATGCGGTTGGGGATCGACGGGCTGGGCGAGCAGACGCAGCGCGTCGTGGAGGGTTGAAGGGGTCGCTCACGCCACGAGCAAGGGCGCAACCTCGGCGAAGTCGAGCGCCCGCCCGCTAAGCACCGCATCCGTTGCCGCGCGCTCCCAGGGCGGGTTCTCCGGCGCGAGCGGGTCGCGCGGCGAGAGGCGGTGCTCCAGCACGCAGCGCGCAATCAGCGCGCGGGCCGCGTCGGCGCGGGGTTGGCTGCCCTCCCAGGCCAGAAGAATCGCGCTCGCCGCGTCGTACAACGCCGTCGCCGCCTGTCGGGCGAGTGCCTCCGCGTCGGCATCGCCGGCCACGCGCTCGGCGAGCAGCAGCGCGCGGTCGAGGATTGCGGCGAGGCGGTCGCGGAATGGTGGAGGCAGCTTCCCCGACGCCTCCAGTCGCCGCCGCAACAGCGCAGCGAGCGCGCGATGGCTGCCGCTCTTGCCCACCGCGCGAGTGATCACGTCAAGCGCGTTGATGTTGCTCGTGCCTTCCCACAGCAGCCCGACCTGCGCGTCGCGCACCAGGCGAGGGTTCACCCAGTCCTCGATGTAGCCATTGCCGCCGCGGGCCTCCAGTGAGCCGGTGGCGACGATCGCGTTGTCGCGGCAGGCACGCAGTTTGAGCAGCGGGGTCAAGATCCGGAGCTCTGCCTCGGCCTCGGGCGAGCCGTCGCGCGCGCGGCCCATCGCGTCGGCGGCGGCGAAGGACATGGACAGCGCCTGCTCGGTCGGCACGATGAGTTTCATCAGCTGCCGGCGCATCAGCGGATACTCGACGACGGCACGGCCGAACGCGATCCGCCCGCGCGCCACGGTCAGCGCCTCGTTGACGCAGCGGCGCATCATCGCCGCCGCCCGGACGCCGTGCGACAGGCGCGAGAGGTTGACCTGCTCCATCATCTGCTGGATGCCGCGATCCACCTGGCCGACCAGCCAAGCGAACGCACCCTCCAGCCGGATCTCGCCCGACGCCATCGAGCGGGTGCCGAGCTTGTCCTTAAGGCGCACGATTCGGTAAGCGTTGCGCGAGCCGTCCTCTAGCCGTCGCGGCAGTGCGAACAGGGCAAGCCCGCGCGTCCCGGAGGGCGCCCCCTCAGGACGAGCCAGCATCAGCGCGACGTCCGCGTCGGTGTGCGAACAGAACCATTTGTCGCCATACAGACGCCATTCGCCGCCTTCGAGGCGAGCGACGGTCTCCATCGCGCCGACATCGGAACCGCCCGCCTTCTCCGTGATGAACTGCGTGCCCTTCCACAGCGTCGCGAGGTCGGCGGACAACATGCGCGGCAAGAGGATGCCCTGCAGCTCGGGCGAGGCGAAGCGGCGGATTAGATGCGTGGAGGTGTCGGTCACGCTGATCGGGCACATCAGCCCGAACTCGCCCTGCACGAACAGGTACTGAAATGCGTATTTGGCGGCCGGCGGCAGCGGCCCGGGCATGCCGAGCACGCCGCCTCGATGGCTCATTGCGTGGAACTGGAAATCCCCGAACGCGATCCGCTCCATCTCGCGATAAGCCGGGTGGTACTCGATCCAGTCCTCGTCGCGGCCGAAGCGGTCGCGTGCGTGCAGCACCGGCGGATGACGGTCCGCCACGCGCGCGAGCTCATCCAGCCGGCCACCGGCAAGAGCGCCGAGCCGGGCAAAGTGCGGCTCCAGGATTTCCCGAGTTTCAACGGGCAGATAAAGCGCCAGCAGATCGCGCAAGCCGCGGTCGATGGCATAGAAATCCTGTCCGGCGCAATCGGGGGCGACCCAGTCGGAGCCCTGACGCGGGGAGACTTCGATCGTCACGGAATCCATCGTGATTTTTCCCTCCCGGTGCGAAACCAGGGCCCGACCGATCAGCCGGTCAACGCAACGGGGCGCGTCCGTTTTGCCCGACCCTGCAACGCCTCCAACATCGGCTGTTCGACAAAGCGATGCAACAGCCCCGCCGCTGCCAGAGCGGCGCCAACGACAACGAGCAACGCCAGCCAGTCCGGCAAGTACCGGAAACCGCCAACCATCGCGATCACGCGAGCGGTGAGTCCGATGACAATTGCATGCACGAGGTAGAGCGAATATGACGCGGCGCCCGTGAACGCACCGACAACACCCACCCGAACCAACTTGCGCTGCTCGGCCGTTGCCAACCCAACCAGAAGGCACATCGCGGCGAAGCCATAGAGCAATCGGCCTACCGTGCCAGTGAGCGGAATCCAGCCAACGTCTTCCGCTAGACCTACGATGAGAAATCCGAGGCCGCCCGCGACGGCCAGCGTGCGAGGCCAGGCCACTCCGCCGCGCAGCACGGCATACGCCGCGCCAATTCCCATGACGAATTGCAGATGGAACGGAGACAAGAAAAAGCCGATCAACGTGTCATTGTCGATCGGCAACAAGATGGCGAAAATTGTAAGGAGAATCCAGCCGGAGAAGAGGATGCCACCGAGCCAACGCCCCGCAATCGCAACCGCGAAGGCGACGTAGAACAGGACTTCGTGCTGCAACGTCCAGGCGACGCCAAGCAGCGGCTCGCGGTCCTGTGGGACCAACAAGAGCGACTGTACGAGATAGCCAATGGAGAGATCATGTCCCCCGGCGGGCGACATCAGGTGCATCCCGAACAGTGCGAACGTCACCACCCAGTAAATCGGATAGATCCGGGTAATCCGACGCCACAGATAGGACGGGAGACGCTGCGGTGAGCCGATGTCGCGATGGTGGACGAAATAGATGATGAATCCGCTGAGGACGAAAAAGAAGTCGACCCCCGCATGGCCAAAGGTGAAACACGCGCCAAGCGGTATCGAGCCGCCATATTGCGGCAGAGAGATCATCCGGCCACCGTGATACAGCGCCACCAATAATGCAGCGACGCCGCGACCGGCCTGGATGCCGAGCAGCTTTCCGCGTTGTGGCGCGACGGCCGACATCGCGAACCTCCTCCGCCCTTCCAAACCTATCGCCGGCTGCGGCCGAAACGCAACATTCATGGGGACGCGCCGAGCGCACGCCCCCACCCACAGGCTGGCCGGTTCTCGGACTTAGTTCGCGACCTCGCCAGCCGCCTTGCGTGCCGCCTGGACCGCCTCGCGCGCCGCTTTCGCCATTAGGCCGCTGTCATTGGCGATGGTGACGAAGCGGAAGCCCATGCCGATCATGCGCGCGGCGTAGGCGGCCGAGCCATTGTGCAACCCGGCGAACAGGTCGCGCTTCTTCGTCGCGACGAGCAGCTTCTCGTAGATGCCGAGGATCTTCGGCTCCTCGCGGTCGAGGATCGGCGTCATGCCAAGCGAGAGGCCGAGATCGGACGGGCCGACATAGATGCCGCTGATCCCGGGAACGTCGAGAATGGCGTCGATGTTGTCGATCGCCTCCTCGGTCTCGATCATCGGAATGACCATCACCTCGTCATTGGCGGTGGCTTGGTAGGAGCTGGCCTCGCCATACATCGCGGCGCGAATCGGGCCGTTGCTGCGCTTGCCGAGCGGTGGATATTTGCTGTACGAAACGAGCGCCTCGGCCTCCGCCTTGTTGTTGACCATCGGGCAGATCACGCCCATCGCCCCGCCGTCGAGCACCTTGCCGACGATGCCGGGCTCGTTCCAGGGCACGCGAACCAGGGGCGTGATCGGGTGCGGCTGCATGGCCTGGAAGCAGGCGACCATCGAGAGATAGTCCTGCACACCGTGCTGCATGTCGACGGTCACGCTGTCCCAGCCGCACTGGGCCATCACCTCGGCGGAGAAGCCTGACGGGATCGCGAGCCAGCCATTGACGGCGGCCTTGCCCGATTTCAGACGCTGCCTGAGCTGGTTCGACATGGCGGACGTTCCCTCATTTCCGGTCGGAGCCGCACGCTAGGCGGGCCGCCGTGGTGCGTCAACGCGAGCACCCTTGCATGGCCCGAGACGGCCTCGTATCGCAGAGCGAGGAGGAAACGAGCCATGCCAAGCCCTGTCGAGACGGTGATCGAGGCCTTGCGCGGCGCCCTGGGCGAGCGAGTGACCACCAATCCCGGGCTGCGCGAGCACCACTCGCACGGGCAGGACACGCAGCCCCCTGCCCTTCCCGACGCCGTGGCCTTCGTCGAGAGCACGGAAGAAGCTGCCAAGGTTCTTGGCATGTGTCATGCGCAGGGCGTCCCTGTGGTGCCTTGGGGCGCCGGCACCTCGCTGGAGGGGCACGTGACGCCGGTGCGCGGCGGCATCACCCTCGACCTCTCACGGATGACCCGGATCATCGAGGTGAGCCAGCCCGATATGGACTGCCGCGTCGAGGCCGGCGTCACGCGAGACCAGCTCAACGCCCATCTGCGCGACCAGGGGCTTTTCTTCCCGGTCGATCCCGGCACCGCGCTCTGCACTATCGGCGGCATGTGCGCCACCCGCGCCTCCGGCACCAACGCGGTGCGCTACGGCACCATGCGGGAGAACGCACTGGGCCTCACCGTGGCGCTGGCCGATGGGCGGGTGATCCGCACCGGCGGGCGCGTCCGCAAATCCTCGACGGGCTACGACCTGACCCGGCTGTTCGTCGGCTCCGAGGGCACGCTCGGCGTCATCACCGAAATCCAGCTGCGTCTACATGGCATACCGGAGGCGACCTCCTCGGCGACCTGCCAGTTCGACACGCTGCGCGGCGCGGTCGAGACGGTGATCGGCATATTGCAGAGCGGCATTCCCGTCGCACGCATGGAGTTGCTCGACGACGTGCAGACCGCCGCGTGCATCGCCTATTCCAAGCTCGAGGGCCTCAAGCCGCTGCCCAGCCTGTTCTTCGAATTCCACGGCACCGAGGCGAGTGTTGCGGAGCAGGCGCAACAAGCAGAAGACATCGCCGCCGAGTACGGCGCGCACGGCTTCCAATGGGCGACCGATCCGGCAGATCGGCACAAGCTCTGGCAGGCGCGGCACGACGCCCTATGGGCGGTGCTGGCGCTCAAGCCCGGCTACAAGACGTTCGTGACCGACTCGATCGTACCGATCTCACGCATGGACGAGGCGATCCTCGGCACGCAAGCCGATATCCGCGCCTCGGGGCTGACCGCGCCGATCGTCGGGCATGTCGGTGACGGCAACTATCATACGGTGATCCTGGTGCCGCCCGAGCCCGGGGGGCTCGAACGCGCTTGGGAGCTCGACAAGAAGATCGTGGCCCGCGCGCTCGATCTCGGCGGCTCGTGTAGCGGCGAGCACGGCGTCGGCATCGGCAAGCGCGAATTTCTGGAGCGCGAGCATGGGGCCGAGGCGCTGGCGGTGATGCGCTCGATCAAGGCGGCGCTCGACCCGCGCGGGATCATGAACCCGGGGAAGATTTTTCTGAATTAATCTCGACTTTGGATCATTCTTCTCGCGACAGAAACATGAGGCGGCCCTAAGTTTCCCGTCAACGACGCGGCCGAGAGGCTGCGCAACGGGAGAAGCGATCATGCGAACCGGACGCGGAATCATCCTAGCCCTGGCGATCCTCGGCTTTGGCAGCCCCGCTGGTGCCGATGTCATCGCGGCGCAAACCGGCACGTCCAGCGCCGCGCTGAGTGATGCAGCGAATTTCGTGAGCTGGACACAGACCTCCACCTACTCGAACGTGACCATCACCGCGGGATTGGCTAACGCCCTCCCAAACTCCGTGCCGGGCCAAGGCACCGTCTACCTGACGAAGCGAACCGGCCCCGGGACCAGCGTGGCCGACGAGATCGCCCGCATTTCGCTGAGCAACATCCCGGCGGCCGGCGCGCTCGAGACGCTGTTCACCGGCCTGACCCTCGGGCCGAATACGTACTATCTGGTTGCTGCGTCGGACACAGGCGGCTCGGGACTCGGCTGGCTTGTCGGCAATTTCTCGAGCCTCGCCGGACCCGGCGTGACGATCGATCTCTCTGGATCGGTGCTCAACTCCAGCCAGCTCGCCGCCTACGCGCCGGGGAGCGACTTCTTCACCGCACCGGCTGGTCCACCGCTGCTGATGTTCTCCGTCACCGGCAATCCGGTCAGCGGGACGCCGGTGCCCGAGCCCGCCAGCCTCGTTCTCCTGATTGCCGGCCTGCTTGGCCTTGGCCTCGTCGCCTGCCGCGGCAATCCTACGCCGGTCGCTCCGCCCCCACCGCGCTTTCGATCATCCGATCGGCGATCTCCCGCTCTCCCATGACGGTGAGGGTCGCGCCGAGCTTGGCGAGATGCTCCACTGCCGCGTCACTATGGGCGCGGGCCACTATGTCGAGCATCGGGTTCGCGGCGCGCGCCTGCTCGACCACCTGACCGGCCTCGAACGTCTCCGGAATCGTGACGAACAGGCGCCTGGCGAGCGGCAGATTGGCCGCTGCGAGCACCTCTGGGTCAGCGGCGTTGCCGATCACCACTTCGGCGCCGTCGCGGCACGCGGTCTGGATCGCGTCCTCGCGCTCCTCGAACACCAGCACCGGTCGGCCCGCCCGCAGGA
>JAFKFI010000122.1:8918-29708 GCA_017307285.1 Alphaproteobacteria bacterium
CGTGACCGGCGAGATGCGTCACCGGTGGCGGCCCGCCCGCCTCCTCGGGCTCGGGCTCCGCCGCCGAGATGGGAAGGGCCGCCGGAGCCTCGACCGGCGCACCGGCGGGCTCAACATGGCGCACTGGCGCGTAGACCCGACGCCGCTCGGCGGCCGCGACGAGCGGTGGATTGATAAGGATGGAGATGATCGCTCCGGCGAGGATCAGATCAGCACCCTCGTGCGGCAGCATCCCGTACGTCATGCCGAGTCCCGCCAGGATGAACGAGAACTCGCCGATCTGCGCGAGGCTGGCCGAGATGCTGAGCGCCGTGCCGGTCGAGTGGCCGAAGGCACGCACGATGGCAAAGGTGACCAGGGACTTGCCGATGACAATGATGCCCAGCACCGCCAACACCGCAAGCGGCGCCTGGATGAGCACGTGCGGGTCGAACAACATGCCCACCGAGACGAAAAACAGCACGGCGAAGGCGTCGCGCAACGGCAGCGCCTCCTCTGTGGCACGCTGACTGAGCGGGCTCTCGCCCATCACCATGCCGGCGAGGAATGCGCCGAGAGCGAAAGAGACGTCGAACAGCCGGGCCGCCACGAAGGCGACGCCGAGTGCGATCGCGTAGACCGCGAGACGGAACAACTCGCGCGAACCGGTATGCGCGGTGTAGTGCATGATCCAGGGAATGATCCGCCGCCCCGCGATCAGCATGAGCGCGATGAACGCCGCGACCTTGCCGAAGGTCAACGCGAACGCGGCTACGACGCCCCAGGCGGACATCGCCTCGGGGTGGTCCGGCGCCAATGTGGGCAGCAGTACCAGGGCGAACACCGTGGCGATGTCCTCGACGATCAGCCAGCCTATGGCGATGCGTCCGCGCTCGGTCTCCATGATGCGCCGGTCCTGCAGCGCCCGCGCCAGCACGACGGTGCTCGCCACCGATAGCGCGAGGCCGAACACCACGCCGCCGCCGATCGACCAGCCGAATACGTGGGCCAAGCCCATGCCGAGCAGCGTGCCGACCCCCATGCGCAGCAAGGCGCCGGGCACTGCGATAGCGCGTACCTCCATCAGCTCCTTGAGCGAGAAGTGCAGGCCGACCGCGAACATCAGCAGGATCACGCCGATCTCGGCGAGCTGGTTGGCGAGCGCCTGCTCGGCGACGAAACCCGGCGTGAAAGGGCCGACCACCACACCGGCGAGTAAGTAGCCGACCAGCGGCGAGACGCGCACACGGTGCGCCACCAGTCCAAACAGGAATGCCAACACCAGCCCGCCGGCGATGATGGCGACGAGCGGCGTACTATGTTGTTCCGGCAAAAGCGGCCCCCTTCATGCGGAAACTGGCATAGCAGATTCCGCCAGGCGACGCGGCGGCGCCCTCGTCCCTGCTTCACGATTAGCTGCAAAGCCCCTGGCCGGGCACTCCGCTTGCCAACCTCCTAGGCGATACCGCGTTGCCGGGTCGCCGTCAGAGCAAGAATGCCGAAACCAGAACAGGAGCGTATCCCGGATGTTCATGCACAACAAACGACTGATGCATACGGTTCGTGTGTCGCAGCCGAACCCCAAGCTCGCCAGCCTCATCATGGAACAGTTCGGCGGCGCCGATGGAGAGTTGGCCGCAGCGATGCGCTACTTCACGCAGGGACTGGCCGACCTCGACCCGGGCCGCCGGGACCTGCTCATGGACATCGCGACCGAGGAACTAAGCCACCTGGAAGTCGTCGGCACCATCGTTTGCATGTTGAATGCCGGCGTTAAAGGCGAGATGGCGGAAGGGACCGAGCCGGCGGAGTTGCTCGCGACCATCACGCAGGGCGGCGAGAGCCACACCGGCGCGCTGCTGTTCGGCGGCGGCGTTGGGCTCGTCAATTCGGCCGGAGTGCCGTGGAGCGCGTCCTATGTCGACTCGCGGACCGAGCCGACCGCCGATATGCGCTCCAACATCGCCGCCGAGGCCCGCGCCAAGATCATCTACGAGCGGCTCATCAACATCACCGACGACCCCGACATCAAGCAGAGCCTTGGGTTCCTGATGACGCGCGAGATCGCGCATCAGAAATCGTTCGAGAAGGCCCTCTACGCGATGGAAGCGAACTTCCCCCCCGGCAAGCTGCCCGGCCAGCCGGAGTTCACCGACAAGTACTACAACATGTCACAGGGCAAGGGCGACATGCGCGGGCCCTGGAACGAAGGTGCCCAGTGGGAGTTCGTGGAGGATCGCGAGAAACAAGTCGCAGTCGATGGCGGCGATGGCACCGCCTCCGTGAAGCTTCCCAGCAAGGATCAGCGGATCGCAAAAGAAGCTGCCAAACGGACTGCCTCGCGGACCGACATCGATCCGACCACCGGAGCCGACCTCGGAGCGGGTCCCGGAGCGGGCAAGACCAAGCCGGTGAAGGCCGCGTAGCACACATTCGGGAGCGGCGGATCGGCCGCTCTTTCGCGCGTTAAGCATCCAGGCGCCTGGACCGGGCGGATCCGTTCCCGGCGTTCATCGGGAATGAAGGAAAAGCCATGACTCCCAGCCACGACGACGGACATCGCGGACAGATCAAGGATCCCGAGCACGACGGCCGCTTGAAGGAAAATCGGGAAGCGGGGCGGACCAAGGGAACAACCCCAGGCAGCGAGGCCCGGGCGCACGGGCACGGACACGATCCGGCAAAGAGCAGCCATTCACGCGATGGAGATACCCGGAGCCACGAGAGCAAGAGCGGTCACGGTGGCGACCACGGCCACCACTCCGACAGCGAGCACGGCAGGGAAAGTCGTGGGGGTTCGGAATCGCGCGGTCAGGGGGATGACCTGAAGTCGCGCGAATACAAGGACGCGGAAGGCAACGTCCATCACCACACCCGGACCTATCAAGAGCAGCACGGCAAAAAGTAGGAGCAAATAGCGGCCCAGGGACGACCTGGGCCGCTGTTTCATCGAGGTGATGGCGAACAGCCGGTCTGCCGGCTGCCACCGGCCGCGAGTAGTTCAGCAGGAGAGCACCGATGTCAGACGGACGCGACAGGGTCGTGCAATGGCTGCGCGACGCACATGCGATGGAACAGCAGGCGGAAACGATGCTGAATGCGCAGGCTAGCCGGCTAGAGCACTATCCCAAGCTGCGTCAGCGTATCCAGCGCCATATCGAGGAGACCAAGACCCAAGCGGCGCGCTTGCAGACCTGCCTCGGCCAGCTAGCAAGCGACACGTCCGGGGTGAAAGATTTGGCGGGACGGCTCGCCGCGATGGCGCAAGGTCTGGGCGGCATGTTCGCCGGCGACGAGGTCGTCAAGGGAGCGATGGCCGGCTACGTGTTCGAGCACGTCGAGATCGCCAGTTACGTCTCGTTGATCAGCGCCGCCGAACACGAGGGCTTGCCAGAGGCCGCGCGGGTTTGTCGGGAGAACCTGGAGGAGGAACGGGCGATGGCGGATTGGTTACAAAATCACCTTCCCGATGTGACCCGCGCCTTCCTGGCCCGCGAGCAGGCGGGAGGCCCGGCCAAGCGTTAGCCAGCCGCACACCGGTTTGACTGGTAAGCGGTTGCCCGCCGGAGGCGGCGGGTAAGTCAATTTTTGGCCCCTGTCGGCATAGAATGGCCAACGTCGCCAGCGGTCAAAGTCGGTGCGCGTTTCGGCACGGAGCAGCCTGAACTGGCCCCAGAAAGCTGCGCCCCGACAAAATGGGCGCGATCCCAACCCGGCGACAAGCGTTCTGCCACTGCCGTTGCCGGAGACGCGCGTTGACCCTGCACCAGATCGAGTCGATGGCGATCATCGCCGGGATGCTCGCGCTCTTTCTGTCTGACCGCCTGCGCTATGACCTGGTCGCCGCGCTGGCGCTGAGCTGTGCCGCGCTGACCGGCGTGGTGCCGTCGGGAAAGGTGTTCTCGGGCTTTGCCAACCCCGTCATCATCATCATCGCCTCGGTGCTGGTGCTGAGCCGGGCCATCGCCGTGTCCGGGGTGATCGATGCGGCGATGCGACGGCTGCTGCGGCGGCTCAACTCCACCACCCTGCAAGTCGGCTCGCTTACCGCCGCCGTGACCTTTCTCTCGGCGCTCATCAAGAATGTCGGTACGCTGGGCGTGTTCCTGCCGCTGGCGATCCAGGCGGCGGAGCGGCGGAAGCGACCCGTATCGCTCTACCTGATGCCGCTGTCCTTCGGCTCGCTCGTGGGCGGGACGATCACGCTGATCGGCACCTCGCCCAACTTGCTGATCTCCACGGTGCGACAGGACATCACGGGCCATCCGTATCGGCTGTTCGACTTCGCCCCAGTCGGGCTGCCGCTGTCGATCGTGGCGGTTGCGTTCCTCAGCGTCGGCTGGCGGCTGCTGCCGAGGGATCGGCGGGGCAGCGGGTCGGAAGAGAAGAAGTTCCAGATCGAGGACTACACCAGCGAGGCCACGCTGCCCGAGGACTCGCCCCTGGTCGGCAAGACGGTGGCGGATCTGGAGGCGCTGGGCGAAGGCGAGGTCACGGTCGCAGCGATCATTCGCGAGCAGGAGCACCGTTATATTCCCGCCGCCGAATGGGTGCTGTTCGCCGGGGATCTGCTGGTACTGCAGGGCGACCCGGTGGAGCTCAAGCCGGTGGTCGACCAGGCACGGCTCGAGTTGCTGGGCGCGGCCGAGGCGGCGGAGCGAAAACCGCAGAACCGGGATGACGAGCTGGAAGCGGTGGAGGCGGTGGTTTCGGCCGACTCGCCGCTGGTCGGGCGCACGCCTCAGGAGCTTCGGCTCCGGCAGCGGCACGAAGTCAATCTGCTGGCTCTCAGCCGAGGTGGCGCGCGGCTGACCACGCGACTGCGCCAGAACCGTTTTCGCGCCGGCGATGTCATCGTCTTGCAGGGACGGCGCAACCGAATGGCGGAAACGCTAGGGCGGCTGGGTTGCCTGCCGCTGGCCGAGCGGAATCTGGCAATTGGGCGGCCGCGGCCGAGACTGGCGGCGCTCATCGTGCTCGCGGCGGCCCTCGGGCTGATCACCGCGCATCTCGTGCCGGCGGAACTCGGCTTCTTCATGGCCGCCGTGTTCGTCGTGCTGCTCGGCGTGATCTCGCCCAAGGAGGCCTATGATTCGGTGGAGTGGCCGATCGTGGTGATGCTTGCCTGCCTCATCCCCGTGGGCGAGGGGCTGAAGGAGACTGGCGCGGCCGGGCTGATTGGCGACGGGTTGACCCTCGCTGCCGCGCATCTGTCGGGCACCCTGGCTGTCGGGCTCGTGCTGGTCGTCTCCATGCTGGTGACGCCGCTGCTGCACCACGCCGCGGCAGTATTGGTGATGGGGCCAGTTGCGGCGGCGGTGGCGAAGAATCTCGGCCTTGCGGTGGACCCGTTCCTGATGGCGGTGGCGCTGGGGGCGGCGTGCGACTTCCTGACCCCGATCGGCCACCAGAACAACACGCTGGTGATGGGGCCCGCAGGCTACCGCTTCGGCGACTACTGGCGCCTCGGCCTGCCGCTGAGCGTGCTCACCGCCGTACTAGGGACGCTGTTGATCGTATGGGTCTGGCCATTGCGGTGAGGTGCCGGCTACTGCCGGCCATACGCCTTCAGCATCCCGTTGGAGAGCAGGACGAGACCGCCCGGCAGCGCGCATAGGACAACGAAAACCACGACCTGCACGACGATGCCGCCGATCGGGAACAGCCAGAAAAGGAACGCGGCGAGGAAGGCGACCCACAGAAGGTAGACCGCGATCCAGAGCAGCGGAAAGCTCGTGATCTCGGTCCAGCGCTCCCAGAGCGTCGGCGGTGCGCCCATGTCCGGGATCAGACCAGGGTGCCGGCGGCGCGCATCCGGGCAATCTCGGCGGCGCCATAGCCGAGTTCGCGCGCGATCTCCGCATCGTGCTCGCCGACCTTCGACAGATCACGCCGCAAGCCGGGGCGCTCGCCGTCGAAGGCGAGGGGGAGCGCGGGCAGCTTGGTCGGGCGCCCGTCCGCCAATGTGGTGGGCACCAGGCCGCCCGAGGCGTTGAGGTGCGGATCGTCGAACAGGTCGGCAGGCTTGGCGATCGGGGCAAAGGGCAATCCAAGCGCCTCGCAACGCGCCATGAGGTCGGGCTTGCTCCAGCCCTTGAGCGCGGCGGCGATGATCGGCAGGGTGCGCGGGCGGGCGTTGACGCGCTCGGTGCGGGTCGAGAGCGTCGGGTCGGCGGCAAGCTCGGCAAGACCGAAGGCGTCGCAGAAGATCGGCCATTGCGTGTCGGTGACGGCACCGACGAACACCTGTTCGCCGTCGGCGGTGTCGAAAATGTCGTAGACCGGCCAGGCCGGCGTGCGGGTCGACATCGGCGGCGGCTCGCGGCCGGTGGCGGCGATCTGCGCCATGTGCTGCGCCATGAGGAGAACATTGTTCTCGAACAGGCCGGACTGCACGTGCCGGCCGCGCCCCGTCTCGTGGCGCTCGTTGAGCGCGGCGAGAATGCCGATGGCGCCGAACATGCCGCCCATGATGTCGTTCACGGAAGAACCCGCCCGGAGCGGCCGGCCCGGCAGGCCGGTCATGTAGGCGAGCCCGCCCATCATCTGCACCGTCTCGTCGAGTGCCGTGCGATGCTCGTAGGGGCCGGGCAGGAAGCCCTTGCAGGAGCAGTAGACGAGGCGCGGGTTGAGCGCGGAAACCTCGTCCCAACCGAGCCCGAGCCGGTCCATCGCGCCGGGGCGGAAATTCTCTACTAGCACGTGGGCCTCAGCCAGCAATCGGCGCACCAGTGCGATCCCGTCGGGGTTCTTGAGGTCCACCGCGAGGCTGCGCTTGTTCCGGTTGAGGGCGGCGAAAAAGCCGGTGCCGGAGCCCGCCAGCCGGCGGGTGTTGTCGCCATCGGGCGCTGGCTCGACCTTCACCACGTCGGCGCCGAGATCGGCCAGCACGAGGCCACAGGTGGGCCCCATCACCATGTGGACGAACTCGACGACCTTGACGCCCTCCAGCGGCAGCCGGCCCATCAGGCGGCGGCGCGGAATGTCTTGGGGATGCCGGCCTTCTGGACTTGGCCGTGCATCGGCTCGTCGGGCAATCCTTCATGAAGGATGGCGCGGGCGGCGATCAGCTTATCGAGGTCGATGCCGGTGGAGAAGCCCATGCTCTCCAGCATGAACACCAGGTCCTCGGTGACGATGTTGCCCGAGGCCCCCGGCGCGTAAGGGCAGCCGCCCAGCCCGGCCAGCGAGCTGTCGAACATGCGGATCCCCTCCTCGACCCCGGCCAGCGCGTTGGCGATGCCGAGACCGCAGGTGTCGTGCAGGTGTAGTCCGACGAGCACGTCGCCGATCGCGGCGCGCACGGCGCGCACCACCTCCTTGATCTGCGCCGGATGTCCGTAGCCGACCGTATCCGCCAGCGCGATCTCGTCCACTCCCGCCTCCGCGAGGCCGGTCGCCACCCGCACCACCTGGTCGGTCGTCACCACCCCGTCGATCGAGCAGCCGAAGGCGGTCGAGCAGCCGGCGATCACCGGCATCTTCCGCTCCTGCGCCTTCACCCACTGCATCATCCGCTTTGCTTCCGCGATCGAGTCGGCCGGCGTGCGGTTGAGGTTGGCGCGCGAGTGGCCCTCGCTTACCGATACCGGGAAGCTGATCCGGTGCGCCCCCGTATTGTAGGCGTTCTGCGCCCCACGTAGATTGGGCACCAGCGCCTGCACCGCGAAGCCGGGGATTTCGAGCGATCGAGCCACCACCTCCTGGGTGTCGGACAGTTGCGGGATTACCCTGGGCGGCACGAAACTGCCGACCTCGATCTCGCGCACCCCGGCGGCGGCAATGGCGGCGATCCACCGCACCTTCGTCCCCGTCTCCATCCGCGACTTCGCCATCTGCAGCCCGTCGCGCGGGCCGACCTCGCAAATGCGAATGGTTTCCTTCGTGGCGGGATTAGTCATGGCGCTGGTACCTCGCGGGTGAGACGATGGGATCACGTATATAAGAGCAAACCGGAGGCCGACAGGGTGCGGCGGCGGCTGGCCGCGTGCAAGGTGCTCACCCTTCGTGGTTGACCGCCGGGCCACCTTCTCCCTATGACCGCCGCCCGCATGGCTTGTCCATTCGCCCAGGCTTGTGCAATCGCCGGGCACACCCAAACTTCTGGCGGCCCCAGCGACCGGCCCGACAAAGGTAGAAAGATGACGCTGCGTCTCGTGCCGGCTTTGCTGGCCGCTCTTGGCCTGATGCTGTCCCCCGCGATGGCCCAGATGGGTGGACCGGGCGGCCCCCCACCGGCTGTCGGCGTGGTCTCGGTGCGCCAGCAAGCGGTCACCGAAAGCTCGGAGTTCGTGGGCCGCGTCCAGTCCATCGACCGCGTGGACCTCACCGCGCGCGTGACCGCCTTCGTCGAAGAGCGGCTGTTCAAGGAGGGCACCGAGGTCAAGCAGGGCGACCTGCTATACCGGCTGGAGCGGGCGCCTTTCGAGGCCGCCGTGCAACAGCAATCGGCCACCGTCGCCAATCTCACGGCGCTGTTGCAAAACGCCACGACGACGCTCGGTCGCGCACAGGCCCTGCTCAACACCCCGGCGGGCCAGCGCTCGACCTATGACGACGCACGCTTCCAGCAAATGTCCCAAGCCGCCCAGCTCGCCGCCGCGCAGGCGCAGCTCAAAGTGGCGCAGATCAATCTCGACTACACCGAGATCCGCGCCCCAGTCAGCGGCAAGATCGGCCAGACCCGGTTCACACGCGGCAACGTGGTCTCGCCCAGCGCCGGACCACTCAATACGATCGTCAGCCAAGACCCGATGTATGTCGAGTTCCCGATCGCCGCGCGGTCACAGCTCGAACTCGAGAAGCAATACGCCGACCGTGGTGGCCTGAACGCCGTGGAGGTCAGGCTGCGGCTGGCTGACGGAAGCATGTACGGGCCGGTCGGCAAGATCAACTTCGTCGCCCCGACCATCGCTCAGAACACCGACACGATCGTATTGCGCGCCACCATCGCCAACCCGCCGCGCAAGCCGCCGGTCCCTGGCGAGCCGGTGGACCGGCCGCTGATCGACGGCGAGTTCGTCACCGTGCTGGTCGAGGGGATCGAGCCGGTCCAAGCACTGGCCATCCCACGTTCGGCGATCCTGTCCGACCAGCAGGGGAGCTATGTCTACGTCGTCAACGACAAGAACGTGGCCGAGCAGCGGCGCGTGACACTCGGGCAGTCCACCCCCACCGTCGCGGTGATCGCGTCGGGCCTCAAGGAAGGCGAGAAAGTAGTGGTGGATGGCATCCAGCGGGTTCGCCCCGGTCAGCCGGTGATACCCGGCCCCGCCAACCCGGCTACGCCGGGACTGCCCAAGGCCGCTGCCGCGAACGCCCAATCCACGCCGAACGCCACGAACGGTCCCGCGAAGACCGCGGCGAGCAGCCCGGCCAACCCGACGCCGACCAGCGGCGCGCCAGCCGCGAGCAGCGGCGGCGGTTCGGCCCAGCATTGAGCAGCGGGACACCCCACGGATGATCTCCTCGGTCTTCGTCGACCGCCCGCGCCTCGCCGTGGTCATCTCGATCGTGATGACCATCGCGGGGCTGCTGTCCATCCTGCGCATCCCGGTGGCGCAGTTCCCCGACATCGTGCCGCCGCAGGTGCAAGTCTCGACCACCTACCCGGGCGCCTCCGCGGCGGTCGTCGAGCAAACGGTCGCACAGCCCATCGAGGCGCAGGTCATCGGCGTCGACAAGATGATCTACATGAAGTCCAACAGCGGGAATGACGGCAGCTACGGCCTGACCGTCAGCTTCGAGCTGGGGACCAACCCGGACATCAACACCGTCAACGTCAACAACCGGGTGCAAACAGCGCTCGCCAAGCTCCCTCCCGAGGTGCAGCGCGGCGGTGTGACGGTGCAGAAGCGATCCTCGGCGATCCTCGAATTCCTGCAGTTCTACAGCGAGGGCGGCAAGCAGGACCCGCTGTTCATCAGCAACTACGTGACCATCAACGTGCTGGACCGATTGTCACGCACGCCGGGCGTCGGGCAGGCGTTTCTGTTCGGCAAGCTCGACTACTCGATGCGTGTCTGGTTCGACACCAACCGGCTGAACGCCCTACATCTCGCGCCGTCCGACATCATGCTGGCGATCCAGCAACAGAACGTGCAGGCCCCGGTGGGCCGCATCGGCGCGCGCCCGACCAACGAGAACGTGCAGTTCCAGCTCAACGTGCAGACTCAGGGCCGCCTCACCACGCCCGAGCAGTTCGGCGACATCGTGGTGCGCGCCAACCCTGACGGCTCGGTGCTGCGCGTCAAGGACGTCGCCCGGGTCGAGCTCGGCGCCCAGAACCTCGACACTGAGAGCTATCTCGACGAGGACCCGGCGGTTTCGATCGGCATCTATCTCGCACCAGGCGCCAACGCGGTGCAGACCTCGGCTCGCGTGCAGGCGGCACTCGACGAGCTGAGTACCCGCTATCCGCCGGGACTGCACTCGAAGGTGTTCTACGACAGCAGCACCTTCGTCTCGGACACCATCCACGAGGTGCTCAAGACGCTCGGCGAGGCGTTCATCCTCGTCGTCATCGTCGTGTTCCTGTTCCTCGGCAATCTGCGCGCCACGATCATCCCAACCGTCGCGGTGCCGGTCAGCCTGATCGGCACCTTCGCGGTGTTGCTGGCGATCGGCTTTTCCGCAAATACCGTCTCGCTGCTGGCATTGGTGCTGGCCATCGGCATCGTCGTGGACGATGCGATCGTCGTGGTCGAGAACGTTGAGCGGGTGCTGGAGGAGGAGCCCCATCTCACGCCGGCCGAAGCCACCAAGAAGGCGATGAGCCAGATCACCGCGCCGATCATCGCGATCACGCTGGTGCTGCTGTCGGTCTTCGTGCCGATCGGCTTCATCCCCGGCATCTCCGGCCAGCTGTTCCGCCAGTTCGCGGTCACCATCAGCGTCGCCATGCTGATCTCCGCGATCAACGCGCTGACCCTCTCGCCGGCGCTCTGCGCGGTGTTCCTGCGTCACCCGGGGCCGCGACGCGGCATCATGGGAGGCGTGCTGAAGGGCATCGACCTCGTCCGTGACGGCTATGCCGCCGTGGTGCGGCGCCTGGTGCGCGTGGCGGTGATCGGCGTGCTCGTCATCGCGGTCTGCGGCTTCGGCGTCTTCGGGATGAGCAAAATCACGCCGACCGGCTTCCTGCCGGAGGAGGACCAGGGCGCATTCTTCATCGCCGTGCAGCTCCCCGACGGCGCCTCGGTATCGCGCACCCGCGACGTCGCACGACGGATCGAGCAGCTGGTCCGCCCCATGCCCGAGATCCAGGGCGTGCTGTCGATCGTCGGCTTCTCGCTGCTCGACGGCGGCAACCAGTCGAACTCGGCCTTCCTGGTCGCGCGGCTCAAGCCCTTCGCCGACCGCACCGCCGCCAACGACAAGGTGCAGGCGGTAATCGGGCGCACCTTCGGCGCCTTGCAGCAAATCCGCACGGCAAATGCCTTCCCCTTCAACCTGCCGCCGATCATCGGCCTCTCGACTAGCGGCGGCTTCGAGTACCAGCTGCAGAACCTCGAAGGACAAGACCCGGCGGCGATGGGCAGCGTGGTGCAGGGCCTGGTGTCGGCGGCCAACCAGGACCCGCGCCTCGCGCGCGTGTTCTCCACCTTCAGCCCGACCAACCCTTCGATCTATCTCGACATCGACCGCGAGAAGGCGCAGGCGCTCGGCCTCTCGATCCTCGACGTGTTCACCGCGCTCCAGGCGACGCTTGGGGGCATCTACGTCAACGACTTCAACCTGTTTGGCCGCACCTGGCAGGTGAACATCGAGGGCGAGGCGCGCGACCGCAGCGACATCTCCGACATGTTCAAGATCTTCATCCGCAACAAGAGCGGCGCGGTAGTGCCGCTGCGCTCGATCGCCAGCGTCCGCATGGTCGTCGGGCCGCAGGTCATCAGCCGCTACAACAACTACCGCTCGGTCACGATCAACGGTGGGCCGAAGCCAGGCGTCTCGTCGGGTGACGCGCTGGCGGCGATGGCGCAGATCTCCGCCAAGACCCTGCCGCGAGGCTATTCCTACGAGTGGACCGGCACGGCCTATCAGGAAATCCAGGCCTCGGGCCAGACCGGAGCGATCCTCGGCCTAGCCGTGCTGTTCGCCTACCTGTTCCTGGTCGGGCTCTACGAAAGCTGGATGATCCCGATTCCGGTGCTGCTCTCCGTCACCGTGGGCGTGCTCGGTGCGTTTGTCGGCATCCATCTCGCGGGAATGCCGCTCGACCTCTACGCGCAGATCGGCCTGGTGGTGCTGATCGCGCTGGCGGCGAAGAACGGCATCCTGATCGTCGAGTTCGCCAAGGACCAGCGGGAATCGGGCTTGCCGATCCGAGAGGCGGCAACGATGGGAGCGAAGACCCGGTTCCGCGCGGTGATGATGACTTCGATCGCCTTCGTGCTCGGTCTCATTCCGCTGGTCTGGGCGCAGGGTGCCGCGATGCTCAGCCGGCGCGCCGTCGGCACGGCGGTATTCGCCGGCATGATCGCGGCGAGCGCCATCGGCATCTTCCTGATCCCGATGCTCTACGTCACCTTCCAGTCGGTGCGCGAATACACGAAGGCGCGTTTTCGCGGGGAGCGACCGCGGGAGGGAGCCTAGCGGCACGGCTTGGCGCAGAAGTCACGCCGCCTTGGCCTGACAGCGCCCGGCACACATGCTTCAATCCGGCCCATAGTTCGCGGAGACAGCAGCCATGAGCAAGTTCGGCATCGCCCAGCCCGTCCGGCGCGTGGAGGACCCGCGCCTGCTGAAAGGCAACGGCCGCTATACCGACGACATCGCCCCGCCGGGGATGCTGTGTGGCGTGGTGCTGCGTAGCCCCCACGCAGCTGCGCGCATCACCGGAATCGACATCGCCGCCGCCAAGTCGGTCCCGGGTGTCGCCGCGATCTATACGAGCGCCGACCTGAAGGCCGACGGCATCGGCGGGCTGCCTTGCGCGGTTCCGGTGAAGAGCCGCGACGGCTCCGATCGCGCCGATCCCCCGCACCCCGCGCTGGCCGACGGCGCTGTGCATCACGTGGGGGACCCGGTGGCGTTCATCGTGGCCGAAACGGACGATGCCGCGCGCGACGCCGCCGAGCTGATCGACGTGCAGTACGACGTGCTGCCGTCCGTCACTGACCTGCCGACAGCGACTGATCCGGGCCAGCCGCTGGTCTGGGACAACGTGCCGAACAACATCGCCTTCGACTGGGAGATCGGCGACAAGGCGCGGACCGACGCGCTGTTCGCGCAGGCCGCGCGCACCGTGAGCTTGACGGTGGTGAACAACCGCATCGTCGTCTCCTCAATGGAACCGCGTGTGGCGCTGGCGGAGTACGATGCGGGCGAGGCGCGCTGGACGCTCTACGCCAATACCCAGGGCGGCTGGCTCATCAAGAACCTCATGGCCCCTCTATTCGGTGCCGAGCCCGACAAGTTCCGCGTCATTACACCCGATGTCGGCGGCGGCTTCGGCATGAAGCTGTTCCTCTACGCCGAGCACGTGCTGACCTGCTACGCCGCGCGCAAGCTCGGCCGCCCGGTGAAATGGACGTCGGAGCGCAGCGAGGCGTTCCTCTGCGACACGCAGGGCCGTGACAACGTGACGCTCGGCGAGTTGGCAGTTGACAAGGACGGGAAATTCCTCGCTCTGCGCACGCGCAATCTCGCCAACATGGGCGGCTATCTGTCCAATTTCGGCCCCTACATCCCGACCTACGCCGGGACCAGCGTGCTCGCCAGCGTCTACGGGTTCCAGCAGGTCTACGCCAATGTGATCGGCGTGTTCACCAACACCGTGCCGGTCGACGCCTATCGGGGCGCCGGACGGCCCGAGGCCAACTATCTCGTCGAGCGGCTGGTCGATGCGGCGGCCCGCGAGCTCGGGATCGATCGGGTCGAGCTGCGCCGGCGCAACATGGTGCCGCCCTCGGCGATGCCGCACTCGACCCCGGTGGGCAAGACCTACGACAGCGGCGATTTCGTCCGGGTGCTCGACGCGGCGCTGGCCAAGATGGACTGGAACGGCTTCGCCGGCCGTCGCGCGGAAGCGACGCGGCGGGGCAAGCGGCGCGGCATCGGTCTCTCCTATTACCTGGAGGCGACCGGCGGCGACCCCACGGAGCGGGCGGAAATCCGCTTCGCCGATGATGGGTTCGTGGACGTCTATGTCGGCACCCAGTCGACCGGCCAGGGCCACGAGACCGCCTATGTGCAGCTCACCGCCGACCGTCTCGGCATCGACGGGGACAAGGTCCGTATCCGCCAGGGCGATACCGACACCATCCCGGTCGGCGGCGGCACTGGCGGCGCGCGCAGCCTCTATTCCGAGGGCCAGGCGATCCTTGTCACCGCGGCGAGCGTGATCGAAAAAGGCAAGCGCGCTGCCTCGGAGGCGCTGGAAGCCGCAGTCGCCGACATCGCGTTCGACGCCGGGCGCTTCTCCATCGTCGGCACCGACCGGGGCATCGACATCCTTGCCCTCGCCGCGACGCAGCGCCAGAAGGCCGGGGCCGGGCAGCAGGCGACCACGCTGGACGCCGCCGAGATCGCCAACATCGATAATCACACCTTTCCCAATGGCTGCCACATGGCGGAGGTCGAGGTCGACCCCGATACCGGGCACATCGAGCTGGTCCGCTACGTCGTGTGCGACGACGTGGGCAAGGCGGTGAACCCGATGATCGTGCGCGGCCAGGTGCATGGCGGCGTCACCCAAGGCTTCGGCCAAGCGGTGCTCGAGCGCACCGCCTACGATCCGTCCTCCGGCCAGCTCCTTTCAGGCAGCTGGATGGACTACGCGCTGCCGCGCGCCGGCGACCTGCCCGATATCGAGGTCGAGTTCATTGAAGTGCCCTGCACGACCAACCCGCTCGGGGTGAAGGGAGCGGGCGAGGCCGGCGCGGTCGGCAGCCCGCCCGCCGTGATGAACGCCATCGTCGATGCGCTGAGCGAGGCAGGCGTGAAGCAACTCGACATGCCGGCGACGCCCGAGCGCGTCTGGCGCGCGCTCGCCGCCGCCCGGGCGGCCTGACCGGGCAGTCTGCCACGTTTGTTCACAATGGCGTAATCAACGCGTAGGATTCTCGGAGAGCAGTCAACGGATCGGCACGCGGATGGACGATGCACTCGTCAACATGGGTTGCATCGTCAAGCCGGGGGTCGCGAACCCCAAGGCGGCGACCGAGGGGCGGACCTACATTGTCTCGGGCCTTGCGCGGTCAGGCACGACGATGGCCGCGCAGGTGCTACGCGAGGCCGGCCTTTACCTCGGCAAGCATCTCGCCGAGCTGGTTTGTGAGGACCGGGAGATGCTGGCAATTCTGCACGCCGGCCGGGCCGAGATGCTCGATCGCGCCATCGCGGCGCGCAATGCGGAGCACCGGGATTGGGGCTTCAAGATACCGAACATCCACGTGTTCCTGCGGCACACCGATCTGTCCCGGTTCCGCAATCCCCATCTGGTCTTTATCTTCCGCGATCCCCTGGCCGTGGCAGCGCGCAACGCGATTTCCGAATATTTCGACCAGCTGACGGCGCTATCGGACGCGGTGGTCGCGCAAAATTCCATCGTCGCATTTGTGCAGAACACTGATTGCCCGAGCCTGCTGATGAGCTACGAAAAGGCGCTCATCTTTCCTGACGAGTTCGTCGATACCTTGACCGGCTTTTGCGGGCTCCGTCCTCGCGCCAAGGCCCGGCGCCGCGCGATCGACCTCGTGCGCCCGAACCCTGAGAGCTATCTGCGCGGCGCGCGGCGCCATTTCGCTGGCTCCGTCGACGCGCTGCAAGAAGGCGTGCTGCACGGCTGGTGCTGCCAGCTTGGTGAACTGGAACCCGTCGCACTCGACCTGTTTCTTGACGGCAGCAAGACCACGACGTTCAGGGCGGATCGGTTTCGCGCGGACCTGATCGCCGCCGGCTTCGGCAACGGCAATCATGGTTTCAGTATCGACCTAGGACCGTTTCGCGCCGATCCGGCGGTCGAGGTTCGTGTCACGGTGAGCGGCCGCACGTTCGAGCTAGACAACAGCGGACGGCGGCTCGGCGACTACATGGCACGATCGGTTTCCGCCTGAGCACGCTCAGGCCGCAGCCGAACCCACCGCATCCTCGACCTGCCGCAGCACGTCGGCGAGGCCCGCCCGGAGGGCCTGGACTATGGCCGGTGGGTCCGCCGAGGCCAACCGTTCCTCGGCGGTAAAGTTACGCTGCATGAGGATCTTGACCGGATTGGGCCGCTGATCCAGCAGCACCACGTTCAAGGTGACGCGCGCAGTGCCGGCCGGCGGGTTGGCGAGGAACGCCGTCAAGGTGCCCTCCAGCACGAGATCGGCATTGAGCCGGCTGCCGGGCGCGACCACGGCGCGGAACTTCCCGGAATCGGCCAGCCATTGGCGCAGATCGCTCTCCACGCTCTCGGCCGGCGGCACCGCCCACTCTTCGTAGAAATCGACATTCAGGCTGCCGTCCGGCTGCAGGATTTGCAGGCCCCGCACGCCGAGACCGGGCGCGGCGCCGATGCTGCGCACCAGCAGGACCTTGCCGCGACGCGGCGGCGGCACGGAGGTCGGCCGGCGCACCACCAGCGGCCATCGCCGCTTCTCCGCGTAAGGACGCTCGGACAGCCCGCACCCGCCGAGCGCCAACAGGCCAGCCAGCACCATGCGCCGCCGCATCACCGCCTCCCCGGATTGCGCGGGGGCGGCGCGCCGAACAGCACTCCGGCCGGATACTGGCGTAGCGCCTCCGATGTTTCGCGCAGGTTAGAGACGGTCGCCTGCAAGTCGCGCAGCAGCGGCGCGAGCGATTGCTGCAGATCGGCCGTGCCGTTATTGGCTCGCCGCGCCGTCGCGTCGAGTGCCGCGATGAGCGCCGGCAGTTTGGCCGCCGCCACTGACAGCCGGTCGGCGGCGGTCGCTGCGTTGGTGAGCAATGTGCGCAGCTCCTTGCCCTGGATGGTGTCGCGCACCGAACCCGAGGTCTTGCGCAAATCAGCGGTGAGCGCCGGCAGATCCGCCGCGTTCACCTGCTCGCGCACGCTCTTGAGCAGAGTGGTCGCCTCGGTCAACGTGTCGTGCAGGTCGCCGGTCTTCAGCTCGCCGCGCACGTCGCCCAGCAGGCCCGTAAGCCCGTCCGCGAGGGCGGCGAAATCGACGCTGTTGAGCTTGGCGAGGAATTGCTGCGCCGCGTCCTGCACTTGCGACAGCGTGCTTGGCATCGAGGGGATGTATTCGGCGCGCGGAGTCCAGGGCACCTTGAGCGGTGGATACTGATCGGGCGGCACGAAATCGAGCTCGATGTAACTGAGTCCGGTGATCCCCTGGGAGGCCACGCGGGCGCGCAGGCCGGTGCGCACCGCCGTCTCGGTGTCGGGCAGCTTGCCGACGCGGCTTGGGTCAATGACAAAGCGAACGAAGACCAGCCGGTAGGTGGCGCTGCGGATGTCCGGCGGCTCGTTCCGTCCGTACTCGGCGCTCACCAGCCCGATCTTGGTGACGCGGCCGAGCGTGACGCCACGGAACTTCACCGGTGCGCCGACTTCAAGCCCCTGTACGGACTCTTTGAAGTAGCTCTCGAACGGCACCCCTTCGCTAAAGCGGTTGCCGCTCAGGAACACGACCAAGCCGATCAGCAGCGCGATCCCGCCGACGATCAGCAGGCCGACGCGGAGCGAGAGGCCGCGACCGTACATCAAGCAGCCTCCGGCGCCAGGACTTCGCGCCGGAAGAACGCCCTAACGGTGGGATTGTCGCTCTCGTCCCGCAGCCGCCGCGGGTCGCCCTCGGCGATGAGGCCCCGTGCGGCCCGGTCCAGCATGATGCAGCGGTCGGCGATGGCGAGGATGGAGGCAAGTTCGTGCGTCACCACGACGAACGTGGCCCCGAGGTCGCGACGCAAGTCAAGGATCAGGCGATCAAGTCCCGCCGAGGTGATCGGGTCGAGCCCGGCCGACGGCTCATCGAGAAACAGCAGCGGCGGGTCGAGCGCCATTGCCCGTGCGATGCCCGCCCGTTTCGCCATCCCGCCCGAGATTTCCGCCGGCATCAGCGCCGCCGCGTCGCCAAGACCGACGAGGCCGAGCTTGACCCGCGCCACGGCCTCCCGTCCCGCCGGCGGCAGGTCGGTGTACATCTCGAGCGGCAGCATAACGTTCTCGAGCAGGGTCATCGAACCGAACAGCGCGCCCGACTGGAACATCACGCCGATCTCGCGCAGCATGCCCTGCCGCCCCGCCTCCCCGTCCCGGCCGGTGATCGTGCGGCCGCGCACGACGATGGTGCCGGCGCTCGGCGCCAGTAGCCCGATCAATTGCTTCATCAGGGTGGACTTGCCGCAGCCCGAGCCACCGAGGATCACGAACACCTCGCCCGGCGCCACAGTGAAGGACACGTGCTCGAAGATCGTTCGCGCGCCGAAGCGCTGCGCCACGTCGGTGGCCTGGATCTCGGCATGACCCTCGCTCATAGGCCAAGCCGGTAGATGAGCAGGGCGAATACACCGTCGAGCACGATGGTCGAGACGATCCCGCCGACCACGGCGCCGGTCGCCGCCAGCCCGACGGCGCGCGGGCCGACCCCGGTGCCCAGCCCCTCCCGGCAGCCGATCGCGGCGACCACCGCGCCGAAACAGAGCGCCTTGACCAGCCCCTCGAACAGATCGGTCAGCGTCACGGCACCCACCACCTGATTGGTGACCGTTACCAGGGGGAAGCCGAAGGCCATCATCACCACCGTCATGCCGAGCAGCCCGGCAACGTTGAGCACCAAGGTCATCACCGGCATCACCAGCATCGCCGCGATCAGCCGGGGCAGCACCAGCATCGTCATCGGATCGAGCCCCATCGTGACGAGTGCGTCGATCTCCTCGTTCACCTTCATGGTGCCGATCTCGGCCGCGAAGGCCGAGCCGGTGCGCCCGGCCAGGATCACCGCGGCAAGCAGTGGCCCGAGTTCGCGCAACAGGCTGATCGAAACCAAGTTGGCGACGTAGAGATCGGCGCCGAACCGGCGCATCGGCACAGCGGACTGGAACGCCAGGATCAGGCCGATCAGGAAGCCGAGCAGCACCACCAGCGGCAGCGAGCGCACACCCGCCTGGTCGGCGTAGCGCAGCAGGTCCTGCCAGCGCAGCACGCGATGGTTGCGCGGCAGCCGCACCAGTGCGAGCGCCGCCTCTCCGACGAATACGATCCCGTTGGCGGCCGCCCGCCCGCCCGCGGCGGCGATATCGCGGATCCGCAGCGGGGGCAGTTTCACGGGTGTCGGCAGCTTGGTCCCGGCGGCACGCACCCGGTCCAGCAGAGCGCGGAACTGCTCCCGCTCCCCCTCCAGGCTCGCCTTGCCGCCATGTGCTGTCTCGAGCGACGTGAGGAACGCGGCGCCAGCGGTATCGACCAGCGTGACCTCCGAAAGGTCCAGCACCAGCACCCGGCGTCCCGCACGACGCGCGGCACGCATCGCCCGCTCCCACAGCAGCCCAATGCCCTCGGCGTCCAGGTGGCCGGAAAATTCCAGCGCGACGGCGGGCTCGCCACCGGCGGCTGCGCGTTCGGCCACGGTCATCCCTGCGACCTTGAATGCCTCGTCAGGAGGTCCGACTGGCCGTTCCGGCATTGCCGCCGAAGTTCGGCTCAGCGAGCGAGCCACGCGGCAAAGCGCTGGCTAAGCTTGTCGAGATTGTCGCGCCAGAACCCCTCGTCGATGGCCAGCGTGCCGGCCTGGTTGGCAGGGTTGAGGGGAATCGTGGCGAGTAGTTCCGGCGACAGACCTTCGGTGGCGCCCTTGGCGAGCCCGGGATAAGGGATCAGCGGTACCAATCGCGCCTCGATCGCCGAATCGCCGACGAAGTAGAGGAATTGGTTGGCCTGGCGGAGGTTCGGGCTGCCCTTCATCACCGCCCAGAAATGGACCGCCGAGAGGCTGCCCGCCCATTGCACGCCGAAATTGCGGTGTTCCGTACGGTTGGCCAGCGCGATGCGGCCGTTGCTGGCGCTGGTCATCAACACCTCGCCGGAACCGAGAATGCGAGAGGCCTCGTCGCCGTTTTGCCACCACACCGCGTAGGGCCTGATCTGATCCAGCTTGCGGAAGGCGCGTTCGATACCGTCGCTGGTGCGCAGCGTCTTATAGACGTCGCCGGGCGCTACCCCGTCGGCCAGCAGGGCGATCTCCAGATTGGTTCGCGGCCCCTTCATCAGCCCGCGCTTGCCGGGATATTTCGCCACGTCCCAGAAATCCGCCCAGGTGGGCGTTGCCGGGAATTTGTCCCGATCCCACGCCAGCACCGTGCTGTACATGCTTGTCCCGACGCCGCAATCGTTCACTCCGGCGGGCAGGTAGTGGTCCTTGCCGCCGATAGCCGACCAGTCGAGCTTCTCGATCAGGCCCTCCTCGCACGCGGTCAGCATCTCGTCGCCCCGGAGCAGCACCACGTCCCATCCGGCCGCGGGGTCCTTGTGCGCACGCAGCGCCTCAATGCCGCCGTCCCAATTCTTCTCCTGGATGGGAATGCCCGTGGCCGCGGTGAAGGGTTTGAAATAGACCGACCGCTGCGCCTCCTGATAACCGCCCCCGCGCGAGACGATGGTGAGGTCCCGCGCCGCCGCCGCGGAGGCGCACGCGATCGCGAGCGCGGCGGCTGCGAAAATGAGGCGGGCTATCATTCCGATCAGGCTCCGGTTCCTGCTAAGCTGGCGGGACGGTATCGCCCGGCAACGCGGGGGGCAACGCGGCGTTGCCTCAAGGCCACGACGGCAAGGGCCCGGCATAAAGCCGGGCACTCGCCACGGCAACTGCCCGCAAAGCACGGCGTTGGCGCCGTATCGCC
>JAFKFI010000123.1 GCA_017307285.1 Alphaproteobacteria bacterium
CCGGAGCTTCCTCTCGACCGATAAAGTCGGCTAAGGAGCGTGGGATCACGACGAGCGGTCAAGGTGCCATCAGTGTTTGGAATCCATGTTCTACTCGAGGGTGCTCGAGTAACAGTTCCCTTACTCGAGCACCCTCGAGTAGAACCGGATTTTCCTTGTGATTCAGCAGCTTAGCCTTCTTGAGGCGCTTGAGCGTCCGACTGTCGAGGGGCTGGTCAAGCCGGACCAAGTCTTCGGTAGCGATGACTGGAAGTTTGTCGTCGGCCATCCAGAGAACACCCGGTTCGATCGGAAGTCGGCGAGGATCGCCCCTATGGGGCTGGCTGAGTGCCTGTCTGCGTTCGGCAATGGACCCGCTGTCGAGGGAGGGGTTGTCGTTATCGGGGTCGAGAAGGACGGGACCGTTACGGGGTGTTCCTCCCTGTCGGAGGAGAAGCTTCAGCAGCTCGAGTTCATGGGCCGGGACCATTGCCCAGATGGCCGGTTCGCGACGAACCGACTGTCCGTGGTCAATGCCGAGGGCAGGCCTGATTTCATTATCCGGGCCAGGATATATTACGTGGAGGAACGCCTCGTTGAGTTGACCAACGGAGCCGCATTCTGCAGGGAATCCGATAGAAGTCGGCGATTGACGGAACCTGAGAAGCAAGAGATCCGCATTAATAAGGGCGAGCGGGCATTCGAGCTTGAGTCGTGCCCGTTGGATTACCCAGATGACTTCCGCCTGCCACTCATCGCGAGGTTCGCGGCGCAAATTCGTGCATCGAGGGATGGCTCGGCAGAAGTTTCTGACGAACAGATACTCGAGTCTATGCGGCTTGGCAGGATAAAAGCGGGGACATTCATTCCCAACAACGTATGCGCTCTGACCTTCGCAAACGATCCGCGGCAGGTCTTCCCCGGATCATACGTTCACTTCCTTCGCTACAATGGGACCGAGGAGAAAACGGGACGGGAATACAACATTACTAAGGATAGGATGATTGAAGGAAATATCCTAGAAATTATTCGGGATACGTCAGGCATACTCGATGCTAACCTTAGGGAATTCACCGAGTTTCGGGGAGGAAAGTTCTACCAAACTCCAGAATATCCGAGAGACGCTTGGTTACGAGCTTATTGTGAACGCTTGCGTTCATCGCTCATACCACATGAAAACGCAACCTGTCTTCGTGAAGCTGTTCGACGATCATCTAGTGGTCGAGAGCCCAGGTGGGTTCATGCCATCCGTGACCCCAGAAAATCTCTTCCATAAGCCACGCAATCCTTTTCTCATGTTCATCCTGAGAGAGTTTGGAGAGGTGCGTTGCATTAGCGAGGGGACAAAGCGCATCAAACGAGAACTGCTTGAGGCGAAGCTCCCGACGGTGCAGTATAAGGCCGACCATGTTGGCGTGCGTGCGGTTCTATTCAATGATGTGGCAAACCGCACAAACTCGCTCGATAGCGAAGCATACAAGGTTCTTGGTGAAGCTGTCGCTTTCTCGCTCGACCCGACGAGCGCCGCCTTGTAAACTATGTCATTGAGCACGGGCGGATAAACGCTAGCGATGCTCTGAGAATACTGAGCACGACCTATTGGCACACCGCCAATGCCAAGCTCAAGCAGCGGCGTCCCGTCCAGGCAATCGAGATACCGCACCTTGAGGCAATCCGCCCCCTCGAAGCCGTCGAACGCCACCACCGAGAGGCCGATTGGGTTGGGGCGGTTGGGGTTGCGGGTGGCGAAGAGGCCTCTTGGGTGGGCGTCGAAGGGCGGGGTGAAGACCAGGGAGATTTCGTGCGCGGGGCGGTTCAGCCAGTAGAGCAGGATCAGGTGGGAAAAGCCCTCCAGGCTGGCGAGGCCGGGGACATACTCGGGGAAGAGGCGGGCGCGGCAGAGCGGGGCGGGGTTGGGCTGGCGGCCGTTGCGGGGGCAGTCGGCGAGGGTGCGGAAGGGGGTTTCTAGGGTGCCGATGGGGGTTAGGGTGTGGGTCTTGGTGGTCATTCGCATCGGACCCCTCTCCTGACCTTGCACCGAAGGTCCACGGATTGGGCTTTGAACGTGATACCCCCCTGGTCATGCCCGGCGCAGGCCGGGCATCCACGACTTTGCTTGCTCGCCCGGAAAGTCGTGGATGGTCGGCCTCCGCCGACCATGACGGTGGCGCAACCAAGACGGCCCTTCGCGTCGCTCCGCATCAGCCTATCGTGAGCACGATTTTGCCGAAATGATTGTTGGCGCGCATGTGGGTTTGCGCGGCGGCGGCTTCTTCCAGGGGGAAGAGGCGGTCGATCGGGAGGCGGAGGGCGCCGGTCTCGACGGCGGGCCAGAGGTCGGCGCGCATTCGGCGGACGATTTCTCGCACCTCTTCCGCCGAGCGGGTGCGGAAGGTGACGCCGATATAGGCGAGGCGCTTGAGGGCGTGCAGGTCGAAGTCGAACTCCCCCGCGAAGCCGCCGAGGCGGCCGACGTTGACGATGCGGCCCTGGATCGCGGCGGCTTGCATGTTCTGGTTCATCACGCCGGCGGAAATTTGGTCAACGATGAGGTCGACGCCCGCGCCGCCGGTCGCCTGCTTCACCTGCTCGGGCCAGTTGGGATCGCGCGAGTCGATCGCGAGGTCGGCGCCATATTCGGCGAGCCTCGCGCGGCGCTCGGCGTTGGTGGAGCTGCCGATGACCAGCCCGGCACCCTGGAGCTTGGCGATCTGCATGGCCATCAGGCCGACGCCGGAACTCGCACCCTGGATGAGCACGGTCTCGCCCTCGGCGAGCCGGCCGTTCGTCACCACCGCGTCGTGCATGGTCTGCAGGGCCACGGGCAGGGTGGCGGCCTGAACGTCGCTCATGTTGTTGGCGGGGATCGGCGAGACGCGGCCGGCATCGGTGACGGCGTATTCGGCGTAGCCGCCATTGCCGGAGCACATCACGCGGTCGCCGGGCTTCACGTTGCGCACCTCGCGGCCGACCGCCGCGACCTCGCCGGCCCATTCGAGCCCGGCGATGGCGCCGGCGCCGCCCGCATTGCCGTGCGGCCGGCCGGCGGCCATTAGCAGGTCGGCGCGGTTGAGGCCGCTCGCGCGCACGCGGACCAGCACCTCGTGGGGCTTGGGGTCGGGGCGCGGGACGTCGCGGATTTCGAGGCCGGCGCCGGTGAGGATGGCGGCTTTCATGCGGGCTCTCCCGTGGGGGCGCGTGGCGGCGGCATGGCGATGCGGCGACCGGCGCCTTGCGGCCAGTCGCGCGCCAGCAGGCCGGCGATGCGGGTGCGCGCCTCGGGCGGGAAATCGCCCTGGTGCTCGACGACGATCTCCAGGGTGGCGGCGCGGTAGCCTTGCTCGGCCTGGAACATCTCGTGGAACAGATGCAGGCGCGAGGCGTCGGCGGCGAGCAGGTGGGTGGCGACACGCAGCCGGTCGCCGAGCGTCACCTCGCGTTCGTAGACGGTGTGCATCTGGGTGACGCGCAGCCGACCGGGGAGGGCGAGCCGCGCCGCCAGCGCATCGGTCGCGCCGGAAAAGACCAGCACGTAATAGGCCAGGTTCATGTGGTCGTTGTTGTCGATCCACTCCGGGCGGACCGTGTCCTCGTGCTGCGCCGCCGCCGCGATGGCGTTCATCGTTCTCCGCCGCTCTGGATTGCGGCGCCAGCTTGTTGGGCCGGCGGCGTCGGGTCAAGCCGAGGCGGATCGGGCCGAGAGACACGCGGTGCGGGCTGCCCGCCCGGTTGTCGGCGCGATCAGACATCGCGCGGGCGCGATAGCGTTTGACAAACGTCCTAACTAATCCTATCCTCTCCCGGTCATGAGCACCCATGCGTCCTCCCCACCCCCTTCCGGCCTGGTGCCGCGCTTTGGGGTGTTCATCGGGGCGGTGAAGCGGGCGCTGGGCGAGACCTTCTCGCTGCGCCAGATGCGGGTGGACGGCAACGCGGTGGCGGTGGCGCCGCTGTTCCTTCGGCTGTTCGACCATCTCACGGCGACGCAGCGGCGCTTCGCCGTCCTGCACGCTCGCTTCGTCGCCGGCACGCTGGCCACCGCACCGCGCCGCAGCCCCGCCCCTCGGCAGGCCGCCGAACAGGCGAGTGCCGAGGGCGCGATTGCCCAGGGGACGATTGAGGGCGCGAAGCCCGAGCAGAAGCCCGCGCGTCGGGCGCCGGCGATCCCGCCGGGTGCGGTGCTGCTGACCGAGTTCGGGCTGCGGATGTTCAGCCATCTGCAGGCCCTGCTGGAGGACCCCGAGATGCGGGAATTCCTCGCCGCCGCACCGCAGGCGGGGAGGATCTTGCGGCCCTTGTGGCGCAAGCTCTCCCCGGACGTGCTGCCCGACATCCTGCGGCTGCCGCCCCGGCCTCGGAAACCACGGCCACCCCGGCCCCCCAAGCCGCCCCGCCCGGCCAGGCCGCCGGCGGGGAGCGGCCCGCCACGGATGCGTCGGGTGACGTTGCCCGACGGGACCAGGAGTTGGGAGCCGACCCCCTGCTACCCGCTCGGCGAGAAGCCGCCGCGGCTGCGCCGCTCGCGCGCCGATCAATGGCCGGAGCCTGAGCCGGAGGCGCCGCGGCGCCTCCGGCCAGTGCCGGCGCGACAGCCGCCGCGCCCGCCCAACCCCGAGCGCCGGCTGAGCGACTACAACTGGATCGGCCGGCTTTTCATGCGATAGCGGGGCAAGACTGCTTTGGTGTGGCCATATTGTTGCTATAAAGCAACTACACCGTGCCCGCGCACGGCGCCTGAGTTGATTGCTGGATTCTTGCGCCCGGCCGTGTCAATTCCGACAGATGCTCCTGCTGATCCCTGGCCCCGTCGTGACCCGCCCGGAAGTCCGGGCCGCGCTTGCCCATGATTTCGCGCCTTGGGACAACGATTTCCGTCCGCTCTACGCCGGCTTGCGCGAGCGCCTGCTGCGACTCGCGGGCGGCGTGCCGGGGACGCACGCGACCCTGCCGCTCCAGGGCTGCGGCCATTTCGGGGTCGAGGCGGCGGTGCGCAGCTTCGTACCGCTCGGCGGCAAGATCCTGGTGCCGATGACCGGCGCCTATGCCGACCGGATCGTGCGATTGGCGCGGGAGGCCGGGCGGGTGGTGGTGCCGCTGCCGATGCCGTTCGGCGGCCCGGTCGACCCCGAGGCGGTGGCGGCGACGCTGGCGTCCGACCCGGCGATCGGCCACGTCGGGCTGGTCTATAGCGAGACCGGCTCGGGCGTGATCCACGATCCGCGCGCCGTGGGCGCGGCGGTGCGCGGCGCCGGGCGGCGCTTGCTGCTCGACGCGGTCTCCGCCTTCGGTGCACTGCCGCTCGACCTCGCGGCACAGCCCGAGATCGATGCCGTCGTGTTCACGCCCAACAAATGCCTGGAAGCGATCGCCGGCCTGGCCGTCGTGCTCGCCCGGGTGGACCGGCTGGTGGCGGGGCAGGCGGGCAGCTGGTCGTTCGATCTCGCCGACATCCATGCCCACGCCCTGCGCAACGGCTGGGGCAGCTTCCGCTTCACCCCGCCGGCGCAGGTGCTGAATGCGCTGTCCGTGGCGCTCGACCTGCTCGAGGCCGAGGGCGGTCAGCCGGCGCGGCTCGCCCGCTACACCGCGAACATGCGGACGCTCTATGACGGCGTGTGCGGGCTCGGCTTGACGCCTTATCTGCCGGCCAAGGCTCAGGGGCCGGTGGTGATGAACGTGCGCGCGCCGGCCGATCCGGCGTGGGATTTGCAAGCCTTTGTGGACGCGCTGAAGTCTCGCGGCGTGCTCATCAGCAATTTCTACAATACCCCCGAGCCGAGCTTCCGCGTCGGCGCGATCGGCGCGGTCACGCCGGACGACATGGCGCGCGCCGTGGTCGCGATGGGCGCGGCGCTGGACGAGATCGGCGTTCGCCGGCGCGCGAGCGCATTGGCGGCATAGAGCAACGAAAGGGAGACGTCGTGGCGAGCGACCTCGAGATTGCCCGCGCGGCACGGCTGCGCCCGATTGCCGAGATCGCCGCGCGCGCCGGCATCCCGGAAGACGCGCTGGAGCCGTACGGCCGGACCAAGGCCAAGATCGGCTTCGACTTCATCCAGCAGGCCGAGTCGCGTCCCGATGGCGCGCTGGTGCTCGTCACCGGGATCAGCCCCACCGCCGCCGGCGAGGGCAAGACCACCACCGTTGTCGGGCTCGGCGACGCCCTCAACGCCGTCGGCCAGCGCACGATGATCTGTCTGCGCGAGCCGAGCATGGGGCCGTGCTTCGGGCAGAAGGGGGGTGCGACGGGGGGCGGTCGGGCGCAGGTGGTGCCGATGGAGGAGATCAACCTCCATTTCACCGGCGACTTCCACGCCATCACGGCGGCCAACAACCTGCTTGCCGCGATGGTGGACAACCACCTGTTCTGGGGTAACGCGCTGGGGCTCGATTCGCGGCGGGTGAGCACGCGTCGGGCGCTGGACGTCAACGACCGGGCGCTGCGGAGCATCGTAAACGGTCTCGGCGGCGGGGCCAACGGCGCGCCGCGCGAGGACGGGTTCGACATCACCGTGGCCTCCGAGGTGATGGCGGTGTTCTGTCTGTCCCGCGACCTGGCCGATTTGCGAGAGCGGCTGGGGCGGATCGTCGTCGGCCAGCGGCGCGACGGTTCGATGGTGACGGCGCGTGACCTCAAGGCGGACGGCGCGATGGCGGCGCTGCTGCGGGATGCGCTGATGCCCAACCTGGTGCAGACCCTGGAGGGCTCGCCCGCGCTGGTGCATGGCGGGCCGTTCGCCAATATCGCGCATGGCTGCAACTCGGTAATGGCGACCCGGCTCGGGCTCAAGCTCGCCGACGTGGTGGTGACGGAGGCAGGGTTCGGCGCCGACCTTGGCGCGGAAAAGTTCCTCGACATCAAGTGCCGCTCGGCCGGGCTGTGGCCTGCCTGCAGCGTCGTGGTGGCGACCCTTCGCGCGCTCAAGATGCACGGCGGCGTCGCTAAGTCCGCACTCGACCGCGAGGATGTCGGCGCGGTGGCGCGCGGGATGGCCAATCTCTCGCGGCACGTCGAGAACATGCGCAAGTTCGGCCTCCCCGTGGTCGTCGGGCTCAACCGGTTCACGTCCGACACCGACGCGGAATTCGCCGTGGTGCGCGACACGATGGCGGAGCGCGATGTCGAGACGGTGATGTGCACGCATTGGGCCGACGGCGCGGTGGGGGCCACCGGGCTGGCCCGCGCCGTGCTGGCGCGGCTCGGATCGGGGGCACTCCCGACCCTACTCTATCCCGCCACGATGCCGCTCGCGGAGAAGCTCCGAACGGTCGCGCGCGAGATCTACCGTGCCGCAGACATCGCGCTGCCCGCCGCCGTTGCGCGCCGGCTGGCGGCGTTCGAGGCGGCCGGATTCGCCGACGTGCCGGTGTGCATCGCCAAGACGCAGTACAGCTTCAGCGCCGATCCTACCCTCATGGGCGCGCCCGAGGGGCACATCTTGCCAATTCGCGAAGTTCGCCTGCTCGCGGGGGCGGGGTTCGTCGTCGCGGTGTGCGGCGACATCATGACCATGCCGGGCCTCCCGCGCGTACCGGCAGCGGAGACCATTGGTCTCGACGCCGGCGGGCGCATCGAGGGGTTGTTCTAGCGGGGAGCCCTAGCAGCGTCGTCCCTGTCGGGCTGGGCATGGACCCCTTGCTGGCGCGGCGGGGTACTCCTCGAGCAGGCGCAACAATGCGTCCGGCACCGGCTCATGCTGGATCGCCGCGTACTCTCGGCGGAGCGAATCCCGTAGCCATCGATCGAAAGCCACGTCCGACACGCTTTCCTCCCGTGTCCGGTTGTGATTGCCACTACTCATAGGGGCGGTAATGCACGCCGAGTGCGCTTGGTTGCCCAGCATGGCCGGCTACCGCTCGGTGGCTCGCCCCGCGCCGGTCAAAAGAAATCGACCGAGGGCCTGACCGGCGGAACTGTGCAGGTTCGCGCTCAGCACCAGGTCCATGCCGGCCTTGTGCACCAGGTCCGCCCCGCCCGCAGAGCGCATGCTGGGAGCCGGCTATCAGGCCGGGGATGCAGGGGAAAGCGGCGTCGACTGGTCATCCTGCGAGGTCCGACCGTGCGCCCACAGCGTGCGGGCAACGGCTTCCACGTCGCCGGCTGCGGCGCTCGCGGGATGGCGGGTCAGCAGTAGTGTCTGACGACGGATTGCGTCGCGCACTCGGTCGTCGCGTCGGATGACGCCGGCGAGCGGCGGGGTTTGACCCAGAAATGTGGCGCAGGCGCGCCGCAAGGTCGCGTGGGTGCGCTCGCCGGCGAGGCGGGAACCAGCCTGGTTGACGACGACCCGCGCGTCGCCGGCCGCTCGGTCTGTGGCATACAGCTTGAGCACGGCGTAGGCATCGGTGAGGCTGGTCGGCTCCTCGGTCGCCATCACCAGGAGCCGGTCGGCGGCGGCGGCCATGCGGCGCGTCGCCCGATCGAGCCCGGCGCCGAGATCGAGCAGGACGATGTCGCGCCGCCCCGCCTCCTGCCGCAGCGCCGCCAAGATGTGCTCCAGCACTGCGGGATCGAGGGTCGATAGCGTGCCCGAGCCGGAGCGGCCTGCCAGGATGTCGAAGCCGCCCTCCGGATGGCGTAGCGCGGCCTCGGCGATCGAGGCGCGGCCGGCGACCACCGAGCCGAGATCGCGCGAGGGGGTCAGGCCAAGCTGGATGTCGACGTTGGCGAGGCCAAGATCGCCGTCGAACAGCAGCACGCGCCGGCCGGCCCGCGCGAGGGCATGGGCCAGGGTAATGGCGAACCAGGTTTTTCCCACCCCCCCCTTGCCGGAGGCGATTGCCACCAGGCGGGGGGCGGGAATGGCTGGCTGGCTGGTCATGGCAAGCGGTCCGGCTGGATTTGGGGAGGGGCGGCGAGTAGTCGTTCGGCGAGCAGGCCCGGAGTCATCGGCACCAACCCGTCAGCGGCACCCGGGCCGATGCCGGCCTCGGCGAGGGCGAGGCCGCCGGCATGGGCGGCGGCGAGCACGGCACCGAGCCGGCGGGTCACGTCGAGCCGGGTCGCGACCAGCATGGTGGCGCCGGCGGCGGAGAACGCGCTGGCCAGATCGGCGGCCTCGGCGGGATCGAGCCCGGCGGGCAGCACCAGCACCACGCTGGCATCCGCCGTGGCGGCGAGGGCCGCGACCTCGTCGCGCTGCGCCGGGTCGAACGGATCGGCCCCCGGCGCGTCGATCAGCATGGGTGCTCCGGCCTGTCGGTGCGCCATCGCGCGGGCCAGGGTGGCGGGGTGATTCGCCACCAGCAGGTTGAGCCCGAGCAGGCGGGTGAAGGCGGCGAGCTGCTCGGTGGCGCCGGCCCGCCGGCCGTCCGCCGTGACCACGCTCGGCGACACCCCGCCAATGACCAGCCGGGCGGCGAGGCGTGCCACGGTCAATGTCTTGCCGGCTCCAGCAGGGCCGGCGAACAGCAGCGGGCGCGCGCCTTGGCTCAGCGGCAGCGGCGCGAACGGCAGTGCCTGCCCGAGCGCGTCGGAAAGCTTGCCATGCCGCAGCTGGTCGGCCACCGCCGCCGGCACGTTGTGGAAGGCAAGCGAGGCCAGCCGCTCAGGGTCCGGCGGGGGCGGCGGCGCGGGTGGCGGGTGGTCCTCCTCATCGGGCAGCGCGGCCGTGACCTCCACGCCCGAGCCGACCCGGCGCGTCGCCAAGATGAGCGCATCCGCGCCGAGCTCGGCGCGGATGGCGCTCATGGCTTCGGCCATGCCGGAGGCGCGATAAAGCTTCAGCCGCATCGGGCGAGCTTACCGGGCACGGCTTGCCAGGAGGTTTCCACACTCGCGCAACCGATCGCGATCCGCGCTCAAATGCTGCCGACGGTGCGGATGCGCGCGCGCGGGAAAATCTCCGTCTGCGACAGCACCGGCGTGCTCGGGCGGATGCGCTCGACGATCGCGCGGACATGGGAGCGGATGGCGCTGCTCGTGAGCAGCACCGGCGCTTCGCCGGATGACGCCGCGACGTCGAACGCGCCGCGCAGTCGCTGCATGAAATCCTGCAGCTTGGACGGCGCCATCGCCAGCTGGCGATCCTCGGCCGGCCCGACCAGCGCGTCGGCGAAGGCCTGCTCCCAATCGGGCGAGAGCGTGATCAGCGGGATGTATCCGGCCGGCCCGACATGCGCGTCGCTGATCTGCCGGGCGAGGCGGGCGCGGACATGCGCGACGATCGACGGGATGGCGCGCGCCGCGCCCGCGCAGGCCTCCTGGATGCCTTCGAGAATGGTCGGCAGGTCGCGGATCGAGACGCGCTCGGCGAGCAGGGCCTGCAGCACCCGCTGCACGCCGCCCACGGTGATCTGCGATGGGATGAGATCGCCCACCAGCTTCTGCTGCTCGCGCGGCAGCTCGTCGAGCAGCTTCTGCGTCTCGGCATAGGACAGCAGCTCGGCCATCGTCTCGCGCACCAGCTCGGTGATGTGCGTTGTGAGGACGCTCGGGGGATCGACCACGGTGCAGCCGCGGAAGATCGCCTCCTCCTTGGCGGCGGGGTCGATCCAGCGCGCGGGCAGGCCGAAGGCGGGCTCGGCGGTCTGCTCGCCCGGCAGGTCGGGCAGGCCGCCGCGCGGGTCCATCGCCAGCAGCATGGTGGGGCGCAACTCGCCGCGCCCCGCCTCGATCTCCTTGATCCGCACCGCGTAGCAATTGGCGTCCAGCGCCATGTTGTCCTGGATGCGCACCGGCGGCAGCACGAAGCCGACCTCGGCGGCGATCGAGCGGCGCAGGCCCTTGATCTGCTCGGTGAGCCGCGGCGCGTCGCCGCCCGCCAGCGCCAGCAGCCCGTAGCCGAGCTCGAGACGGATCATGTCGATGCGCAGGCTCTCGCTGATCGGCGGCTCGGCGGTGAGGGCCGGCGCGGCCGGGCCATCCACCGGCTCCGGCGCGGGCGGATGGGTGTGACGCAGCCACGCGCCGCCGCCGGCCAGCCCGGCGAGGGCAACGAACGGCAGGGTGGGCACGCCTGGCATGAGCGCGAGCACGGCGGCTGCCCCGGCCGCCATCGCCAGCGGCTTCGGGCTGCTGCCCAGCTGACGTATCAGCGCGGTATCGGCGGTCCCCTCGATGCCGCCCTTGGTCACCACGATGCCGGCGGCGGTGGAGACCAGGAGGGCGGGGATCTGCGATACCAGGCCGTCGCCTACGGTCAGCGTGGTGTATGTCGACGCGGCATCGGCGAACGGCATCCCGTGGCGCAGCAGGCCGATGGCGAAGCCGCCGAAGATGTTGATTGTGGTGATGATAAGGCCGGCAATGGCGTCGCCGCGCACGAACTTGGCGGCGCCGTCCATCGCGCCGTAGAAGCCGCTCTCCTCCTCGAGTTCACGCCGACGGCGGCGCGCGACCTTTTCGTCGATCAGCCCGGCCGACAGGTCGGCGTCGATCGCCATCTGCTTGCCCGGCATGGCGTCGAGGCTGAACCGCGCGGCGACCTCGGCGATGCGGCCCGAGCCCTTGGTGATGACCATGAAGTTCACCACCAGCAGGATGGCGAACAGGATGAGGCCGATCACCACGTCGCCGCCCATGAGGAAGCCGCCGAACGCGGCGACCACGTTGCCGGCGGCGGTCGGGCCCTCGTTGCCGTGCGACAGGATCAGCCGCGTGGTCGCGACGTTGAGCGACAGACGCAGCAGCGTGGTCAGCAGCAGCAGGGTCGGGAAGCTGGTGAAGTCGAGCGGCCGGTTGAGGAACAGCGCGACCATCAAGACCAGCACCGAGCCGGTGATCGACAGCGCCAGGCCGAGATCGAGCAGCAGGGTAGGCAGCGGCAGGATCAGCACCGAGAGCAGCGCCACGACACCGAGCGCCAGCCCGACATCGGTGCCGGGTGCTATGCGGCGCAGCTTGGCCGAGAGTGCCGTGACGAAGCCGGGCAGCGCGATCTCTGGCATCGCGGGTCAGGCCGCGGCGACGGAGCCGGGCGCCACGCCGGCGGAAGGCGGCGGCACCGGGGCGCCTTGGGCCGCGTAGTCGCGCAGCTTGTTGCGCAATGCGCGGATCGAGATGCCGAGGATGGTTGCCGCGTGCGTGCGGTTGCCGAGCGTGTGGCCCAGGGTCTCCAGGATCAGATCGCGCTCCACGTCCTCCATCCGCCGGCCGACCAGGCTCGCGACGCCTCCGACGGCGGGCTCGGAACCGGCCCGCGGAGGCTCGGCTGGCGCGGCGGGCGGGCCGACCTCGATTGCCTCGGCTTCGATCGAATCGCCCTCGGCCAGCAGCACGGCGCGATGGATGGTGTTCTCGAGCTCGCGCACGTTGCCGCGCCAGGCGTGCCCCGAGAGGCGCCGGTGGGCCGCCTCGCTGAGCGGTCGCGCGGGCAGTCCGTTCACCTCGGCGTAGCGTCGCGCGAAATGCTCCGCGAGCGCCGCGATGTCGGCCGGACGCTCGCGCAGCGCCGGGGTGCGCAAGGTCACAACGTTCAGCCGGAAATACAGATCCTCGCGAAACGTGCCGCGCGTCACCTCGACGGGCAGGTCGCGGTTGGTGGTGGCGAGGATGCGCACGTTCACCTTCACCGGCGCGGTGCCGCCGAGCCGGTCGATCTCGCGCTCCTGCAGCACGCGTAGCAGCTTGGCTTGCAGACGCACGTCCATCTCGCTGATCTCGTCGAGCAGCAGCGTGCCGCCATCGGCCGCCTCGAATTTTCCCAGGCGGCGCGCCAGGGCGCCGCTGAAGGCGCCCTTCTCGTGGCCAAACAATTCCGATTCGAGCAGGTTCTCCGGGATCGCCGCGCAGTTCAGTGCGACGAACGGCCCTGCGGCGCGGCGCGAGCGGCGGTGGATGTGGCGCGCGAGCACCTCCTTGCCGGTGCCGGATTCGCCGGTGATCAGCACCGACGCCTCGGACCGGGCGACCTGTTCGGCGCGCCGGACGGTCGCCTGCATCGCCGGGTCGCGCACCACCATCGCGAGGCTTTCGCCGGACGCGGCCTCCAGGATGGCGGCGATCAGCTCCGGGTCAGGCGGCAGGGGGAGGAACTCGCGGGCGCCTTCACGGATGGCTCGCACGGCCGCCTCGGGATCGTCGCCCGTGCCGCACGCGACCACGGGAGCGGCGATCCGTTCCGCTGCCATTGCGCGCACCAGCCCGCCGACATCGTGCGCGAGGTCGCATAGCACCAGATCCACCCGCGCATCGGCGCGCAGCCGTGCGAGCCCTGCCTCGAGATCGTCTGCCTGTTCGAGCTTGGCCCCGCGCGCCATCGCGATGCGGGCGGCCTGCCCGAGCTCGGCGGCGAGCGACCCGATGATCAGCACGCGCATGATGAGACTTCCCGCAACTCAGATCGCCCGATCCGCCTTGACGATTTCCGTCATCGTCACGCCGAGCCGGCTGTCGTCGACCATCACCACCTCGCCGCGCGCGACGAGACGGTTGTTGACGTAGATGTCGATCGCTTCGCCGAGCTTGCGGTCGAGCTCGACCACCGCGCCGCGCCCGAGCTTGAGCAGCTGGCTCACCTGCATCGTCGCCTTGCCGAGTACGGCACTCACCGTGACCGGAATGTCGTAGACCGCCTCGAGGTCGCGCGCGCCGCGGAGAGCGCCGGCTTCCGGACCCGCCGCCTGGTCGGGCAGCTCGGAAAAATCCGTTTCATCCGACACCGACGCTCTCCTTCAATTGTCCTGCCGGGAGCCTGCTGCATTCCGGCTTCCTATCGCCGACGAGCAGCCCGAGGCCGGACAGCACCGCGACGACCTCGTCATAGACGGAGCGCGTATCCCGCACCGCCATGCCGTCGTTCCATGCGACCCGGATATCGCCCGCCGCCATCGTCTCGGTCGGTATCAGCCGGACCCGCTGGACGAGTTCGGGATCGAGCCGCGCGATCTCTTCCTCGGCCGCGGTCGCGATCAGCGGGCTGATGCGCACGGTGATCGAGGGCTCGCGGGTGAGCGGGGGCAGCACGGCGCGGATCACCGCGCGCACCTCGGCCTCGCCGTGCCGGGCGCACAGGGCGGGCAGCAGGGTCATCACCGTATCGAGCAGCAGCCGCGCGATCTCCTCGGCGGCTTGCTCGGCAAGCCGTGCCGCGACTTCGGCGGCGTTGCCGAGTTGAGCACCGATCGCGGCTATGGCCTCGCGCGCGATGGCGGCGCTGGCCGCTTCCGCCTCGGTCAACCCTGTCTCGCGCCCCTCCGCCCAGCCGGTGTCGCGCGCCGCCTCGACATCGGCGGCGGTGAATACCGGGGCGATGATCTCGGGCTCGGCGACTGGTGCTTCGATGATCGTGACGCCGGGTGCCAGGTCGAATTCCTCGGCGAACAGCATCCGCGCCGCGCCGACCCGGCGCGGGCTCAGCAGCGCGTTCATGGCGATGGTTCCATGCTAGTAGACCAGCTCCTCGTCCTGGCTCTCGCCGATCTCGATCTGTCCCTGTGCCGCGAGTTCCTTGGCGACCAGCACGATCCCCGCCTGCGCCTCGTCCACATCGCGCAGCTTCACCGGACCGAGCCCGTCGATCTCGTCGCGCAGCATCCGCCCAGCACGTTCCGAGAGGTTCTTGAGGAACATGTCGCGGATCTTCTCCGACGCACCCTTTAGGGCGATCGGCAGCTTCTCCTTCTCGATCGAGCGCATCAGCGTCTGCAGCGCGGGGGACGAGAGGCGCTGGAGATCGTTGAAGGTGAACATCAGTGACTTGATGCGCTCGGCCGCCTCGCGATTGCGCTCCTCGAGGGCCGCGATGAAGCGGGTCTCCGTCGAGCGGTCGAGGTTGTTGAAGATTTCCGCCATCATCTCGTGCGCGTCGCGCCGCGTGCTGCGGGCGAGGTTGGACATGAACTCCGCGCGCAAGGTCCGCTCCACGCCGTCGAGTACTTCCTTCTGCACGCTTTCCATGCGCAGCATCCGCATCACCACTTCCATCGCGAAGGATTCCGGCAGCAGGCCGAGCACCCGCGCGGCGTGGTCCGGCCGCACCTTGGAGAGCACCACTGCGACGGTCTGCGGGTATTCGTTCTTGAGATAGTTCGCGAGCACCGCCTCGTTGACGTTGCCGAGCTTGTCCCACATGGTCCGCCCGGCCGGGCCGCGGATCTCTTCCATGATCTGTGCGGCGCGCTCGCGTGGGAGGGCGCGCTGCAGCAGACGCTCGGTGCTCTCGTAGGAGCCGACCAGGGTGCCGGCGCTGCCCATGCTGTCGGCGAAATCGACGCACAACCGCTCGACGATGTCGGCGCGCACCTGACCGAGCTGCGCCATCGCCGAGGAAATCTCGCGGATCTCGTCCTCGTGCATCATGCCGAACAGCCGAGCGCAGAGTTCGTCGCCCAAGGTCAGCATGAGGATCGCCGCCTTGTGCGGCCCCTTGAGCGCGCGATAGTCCTCGTGCGTCGCCATGTCAGCTGGCCTCCTCGGCCATCCAGCCGCGCACGATGGCCAGCGTCTCCTCGGGGTGCTTCTCCACCAAGCCGGCGATCCGCCGGAGCGAGGAGGCGCGCATCTGGCCCTCGATGTTGGCGATGTTCATCATGCTTTCGTCCTCGATCAGCCCGGCCACGCCCGGCGCCGCCAGCTCGCCGGTAACACCCGGGCCGCCGAGCGCGAGCGGTGAGCCGCCGGGAAGCGAGGCGGGCGAAACGCCCGAAGCGAGCGCCGCGGCGGAGCCGGGCAGCGCGGGCTGCAATGTGGTCAGCCGGAGCACCATCGGACGCAGCACCAGCAGGAGCCCGAGCAGCGCGATCAGGCCGAACAGCAGCGTCTCGGCGAGCCGCATCAGGTCGGCTTTCTCGAACTTGACCCCAAGCACTCCGCCGCGCTCGGTGGGTGCGGTGTCGTCCCCGGTGGCGAAGCGCATGCTGACGACGTCGACGTGGTCGCCGCGCTTCTCATCGTAGCCGATCGCGCCGCGCACCAAGGTCGCGATGCGGGCGAGCTCGTCGGCCGATCGCGGCTGCCAGGTCGCGGGCTTGCCGTCGGTGCCCGGCTCGACCACGCCGTCCACCATCACGGCAACGCTGATGCGGTGGATCTGCGGCTGCTCGCGGATCAGCGTGCGGACGGTGCGGCTGATCTCGTAGTTGGTGGTCTCCTCCTGCCGCCCCTCCTGGCTTCCCGCCTGAGTATTGCCGGCATCGGCGTTCGGCAGGTTGTTCTGCACCGAGACCGTGCCGTTGGCTTCCGTCGTGCGGCTGTTGTTGTTGACGCTTTGCGTGCTGCGGACCACCTGGCCATCAGGGTCGTAGCGCTCCTGCGTCTCGTTGACCTTGTCGAAATCCATCTCGACCGCCGCTTCCGCCCGGACGTGACCGGGGCCGAGGCTGCGCTCCAGCATCTCCTCGACGGCGCGCGACAGGCGCAGCTCGGTGGTGCGACGCATCTCGTCCCCGCTCAGCGCGGCCCCGAGCGAGCCGACGGGCTCGCCGGCGCGGGCCAACATGCTGCCCCGGCTGTCGACGATGGCGATGTTCTGCGGCTTGAGCCCAGGGACGGCGGCGGAGACCAGGTTGAGGATGGCCTGCACGCCCTCCCGGTCGAGCCGAGCCGCACCGGTCATGGTGAGCATCACGCTGGCCCGCGCGTCCTGCCGGTCCCGCGCGAAGGGCTCGCGCTTGGGCAGCACGAGATGCACGCGGGCGGCGCGGATACCGTCGATGACGCGGATGGTCCGCGCCAGCTCCCCTTCCATCGCGCGGGTTTCGTTGATTGTCTGCTGGAATTGGGTCGCCGCCAGCCCGTCGCCGCGGTCGAAGATTTCGTAACCGATGGAGCCACCGGAGGGCAGGCCCTCGCGCGCCAGCAGCAGGCGGGCGCGAGGCACCTGGTCGGCGGGGACGAAGATTTGGTTGCCTTGCCCGGCGATGCGGTAGGCGATGTGCTGGCGGCCGAGCTGCTCGACGACTTGCGCGGATTCGCGGAGATCGAGGTCGCCGTAGAGCAAGGCCATTTGCTCGCCGCCGCCGCGCAGGGCGAGGAATGCGAGAAGGCCGAGCATCCCGAGCGCGACCGCCCCCATCGCGGCCAGCCGCGCCGGCCCCAGCGCCTTCAGCCCGTCGAGCGCGGCCTTCATCGCGCGGCCTCACGCGCGGATGGCGGTGATCTGTCCATGTGCGGCCTGTTCCCTGGCAGCGCGGCATCCTGCCGTGCGGGAACCTTGCCGTGAGATCGCTTACCGTCCCGTTAACTCGTCGGCGTTTCTCCCGCCCCTCCCTGGGTCTACTGCCCGCCAGCGGGCGACCCGGCGACCGACTGGATCGTCGTGAAGTCCGTTGTCAGGGCGCCGAGCTGAAGCTGGACGGCGTTGCCCGATTTCTGCACGCCGGTCGCGATGCCGAGGACGTTGAACGGCAGCGCCGAAGTCGTGCCGTCGGTGTTGGCGCCGATCACCGCCACCCGATACGAGCCATCCGGCACCGAATTGCCGTTGTTGTCGGTGCCGTCCCAGGTCCAGGCGTTCTGGCCCTTGGTTGCACTCACCAGCGCGTCGCGGATCTTGGCTCCCGCGTCATTGTAGATGGCAATTGCTGCCGGCTCGGCCGCCGGCGCGGTGAAGGCGAGGGCGCCCGAGCCGTTCTGCAAAGGCATGTGATCGGACTGCACCGCCACCTGCTTGCCCATCATCGCCGAGGCCTGCATCAGCTCGCTGCCCTGGGTGAGCTGAATCAGCTGCGTGAGGCTGGTATTGGCATTGATCTGCTGCTCGACGCCCGCGAACTGCACCAGCTGGCTGGTGAACTGGTTGGTGTCGAGCGGACTGGTCGGGTCCTGGTTCTGCAGCTGGGTCATCAGCAGGCTGAGAAAGCTGCTGAAATTGCCTGACAACGAACTCAGTGCATTGCTGCCGCTCGATGTGCCGACGGTCGAACCGGTGGACGAGGTTCCCGAGGCGGCCGCGTTCGCGGCGGCGGTCGCGTTCTGCGCTGAGTTCTGCTGCGAGGCAACCGAGGCGAGGCTCATGGGTCAGCTTCCTTCAAGCCGTGATGTCTAGTCCGTCGCGCAGCCGGCGCTGCGCCGCCGACGGGGTGAACCGATAGACGGGGCCGTCTTCGTCGGCCCCGCCCCTCCGACCCCGCCCGGAGCCGCCGCCTTCACCGCCGCCACCGTATCCTTCGCTCCTGGCACCACTGTCGCCTGTCGCCGGTTGGCCGGCATCGCTCTGCCGATGATCGGGGATGGGGGCGTCATTGCGTGGCTGCGGGTCCGGCGCGGCGATCTGCAAGACGACGTTCCGCCCCTCTGAGGGGATGCCCGCCTGGTCCAGCGCGCGCTGCAATTGCGGCTGGTCGCGCAGCAGCAGTGACAGGGTTTCTGGCCGTTCGACAGTGATCTCGACCCGGGCGGGGCCCTCCTTCGGGCGGTCAACGCGGACCTGGACGGCACCGAGTGCCGCCGGGTCGAGCCGGACGGTCATGCGCCGGCTCTGGTCGGGTCCGGTGCCGAGCGCCACCAGCGGGGCGGCGATCTGTTGGGCGGGAGACGGGATCTCCGACCGGGTCGGTTCCGCCGAGGATTGGGCAGCCTGCGCCGTGCGGCCGGCCGGAGCTGCGGCCGGCTGGCTGGTCTCGGCGATGGCGCGGGCCACAGCCTCCGTGGAGACGGCGTCGTGTACGGCCGGGATCGCCGCCTTGATGGGATCGGGTGAGGCTTCAGCGGCTCTTCGCGCGGCGGGAGCATCGGGTGTGGCAGGCGGCGTCTCGGCGCTGGGAGCGGCGGGGGTCTGCTCCTGGGAGGTTGTCGCTTGCGTCGGCTCCTGGGCGGTCTGTTGAGGAGCGTCGTTGCGTGGCGCGGTCGCCGGAGGAGGGGCGTGGCTGTCGTTCACGTGAGTGGGATGGATCGCGCTTGGCGGGCTGTCCGCGTGCGACAACGGCGCCGTGCTGGCCGGCTGCAGCACAGGGTCGAGCGGTGCCGTTCCGGCCGGAGCCGCCGGATCGATCACGGCGGCATCCTTGTCGGAATCCGGTTCAGCGGCGGTCCCGCGCCCTGCCCGTCCTCGGTCGGCGGCAGGCTTGGCGGGCTGGGGAGGCGCGGCGGCGGGGGCAGGGGCAGCGTCGGCCGGTTCCGCGCCGGTGTCATTCGATCTGACGGCCGTGCTCGCCATGATCGGGTCCGCCGGTGGGAGCGTCAGTACCGCAGGGATAACGGCGAGCGGCTTGGCGGCAGCCGAGACCGCCGGTGCCGCCGGTGCGTTCGCGTCGGGCTCGGTGATATCAGCCGGCTGTGCGGCAACGGCGGCCTCAGCGAGGGGAGCCGGCATCGCAAGACCGGTATCCGATGGCACGCCGGCGGATAGTCCGAGCGCAGCCTCAAGGCGTTCCGTGAAGTCGGGCACCACGGATCGGCCGGACGCTCGCGCGTTCACCATCCCGGCTGGAGCCGAGGCAGTCTGGGCGAGCGGAGTTGCGATAATGGGCAACGAGGCGGGCATTCGGGCTCCCTTCCGGGATCGCTCCCGCAAGAACCGGGCCGCAAGAACCGGGCCAGCGCACACCGCGAGGAAATCCGCCGTTGCCCGCACGGGTCGGCCGTTAACCGGCAGGAAATGCCGGGCTGGTATTGCCGGGCGGTCGCCACCGCCGGGCGTTCGCGGATCGGAATGGGCCCATTCCGCGCATTTCCGGCTTGGCACGCTTCCTGCTGCTCGTGCCAGGAAGTTGCAGGAGTTCCCGATGTCCCTGTTCGGCGCCATGAGCACCGCGATCAGCGGCCTGTCCGCGCAATCCAGCGCGTTCAGCAACATCAGCGACAACGTCGCCAACAGCCAGACCGTTGGTTTCAAGCGAACCGACACGAGCTTCATCGACTATCTCACGACGAGCTCGTCGGTCGTCAACGAATCCGGCGCGGTCGTCGCGCGGCCCGACTACATCAATAGCGTGCAGGGCACGATCTCGCAGACCGATAACCCGCTCGGCCTCGCCATTGCCGGCCAGGGGTTCTTTCCGGTCAGCCAGCAGAACGGGCAGGTCAACGGCCTGCCCACCTTCAGCCCGCAGCAATACTATACGCGCGCCGGCGACTTCAAAATGGACAAGAACGGCTACGTCGTGAACTCGGCGGGCGATTTTCTCAACGGCTGGTCGGTCGACCCGACGACCGGCACAGTGAACCGCAACGCGCTCACGCCGATCCAGGTGAGCCAGACGGTGTACAATCCGGTCGCCAGCACGGAGGTCACGCTCTCCGCCAACCTGCCCGCCACGCCGTCCACCGGGAGCACCATCTCGTCGCAGATTCAGGTGTATGACGCGCTGGGCACTGCGCATATGGTATCGCTGAACTGGACGCAGAACGCCGCGAACGACTGGACAGTGTCGATCAACGCGCCGGACGATACCAGCCCCCCTCCCGCCCCGGGGCGCACGGCGGAGGTCCAGTTCGGAGCCACGAGCGGCAACGGCGTGCCGGAAGGCACGGTGGGAAACGTTCTCAATGCGACAGGCGGCGTGACCACGGCAGGCTATGCCGCCGGCAGTCCGGCCAGCATGTCGTTCTCGATGAATTTTGGGTCCGGCCCGCAGACC
>JAFKFI010000176.1 GCA_017307285.1 Alphaproteobacteria bacterium
GATCGCCGCCCTGCATGCCCGCACCCAGACCCGCAAGGCCGCCGTCACCCCGCTCGCCCTCATCCGCGCTCACCTGTTCACCCGCAGGCCCCTCGCCAACCTGCTCGACCCGCCGCCACCCCCGCCGCCAAAACCAACACCACAACTCGCCTTCTGGCCAAGCAAATGACGTGCCGGACAACAGTGGCCTGCGCCGACCATGACGAGTACTTGCCCAACCATGGTACTCTACTTGCGGCCAATTAAGCCATCAAATGACGCCGTTCTTCCGCAGCTGCCGCACATCCGCCTCGCCAACGCCGCACAGCGAGGCGAGCAGCGCCTCGGTGTGCTCGCCGAGCAGCGGAGGGCGGGCCACCTCGGCGGGCGAGTCGGATAGCTTGATGGGGCAGCCGACCGTTTGATAGGTGCCGCGCGCCGGATACTCGACATCAACGATCATGTCGCGCTCCCTGAGATGCGGGTCGGCCAGCACCTCGCCGGTGTCGAGACAGGCGCCACACGGCACGCCGGCGTCGCCCATCGCCTGCATCACCTCGTGCTTGCTGCGCTGGCGAGTCCAGGCCTCGACGATTCCATCGAGCGCCGCGCGATTCTCCCAGCGCGCCTCCGGGGTCTTGAACCGGGGATCGTCGGCGAGTTCCGGCTGACCCAGCACGCCGAGAAACGCCCGCCACATCTGCGGCTGTGCGAAGATGTAGACGTAGTCGTTGGGGCCGCCCGGCGCGCAGGGATAGGTCGTGCCGGGCACCGTGTGGCCGAGTTGATTGCCGGAACGCGGCATGGGGTGGCCGAGCCGCTGATGGTCGCGCAGGCTGACGCGGATCAGGTTCACCACCGCGTCCTGCATCGACACCTCGACATGCTGGCCTCGCCCGGTCGCGTGGCGCTGCTGCAGGGCCGCGAGAATGCCGATCGCCATGTGCATCCCGGTGCCGGAATCGCCGATCGCCGGAAAAGTGTAGGTCGGCGGGTTCTCGGGAAAGCCGGTGACGCTCATGGCGCCGCCCATCGCCTGCGCGATCGGCTCGAAGCTCTTGAAGCCGCTATACGGCCCGTACGTGCCGAAGCCCTTGATGGTGGCGTAGATCAGACGCGGGTTGATCTCGCGCAGCACCTCGTATCCAAGACCGAGCCGGTCGAGCGCGCCGGGACCGAAATTCTCCACCAGCACGTCGGACTTGGCGATCACCTGCTTGAACAGCGCCTTGCCCTCCTCGGTCTTGAGGTTGAGCGTCAGGCTGCGCTTGTTGGCGTTGAGCAGCAGGAAGAACAGGCTGTCGCTGTCCTGGTCGCGCATGTTCTGACGCGCCACGTCTCCTCCCTTCGGCTCCTCCAGCTTGATGATGTCGGCGCCGAGGAAGGCGAGCATCTGCGTGCAAGCCGGCCCCGCCTGGTTGTGCGTCATGTCGATGACGCGGATGCCTGACAGGGCCTGGCTCATCTGCGTTCTCTCCGCTGGAGGTCGGGTCAGCCGTTCACTTGCCGCATTAGCTCGGCCCACTTGTCCATCACCGGCAGGTTTTTGTCGGCCTTGTCGGATTCCAGGTTGAACACCACGCGGGAGACGCCAAGGTCCTCGTAACGCTTCATCAGGTCCGCCTCTTGCTTCGGGAACCAGACGGTGATCTCGATGCTCTTCGGGTCTCGCCCGGCTTCGTGAGCCATTTCGCGGAAGCGCGGAATCATGTCGGCGATCTCGCTGTAGCTGCCGCGCGAGGCTTGTGGAATCCAGCCGTCGCCGTAGCGGATGGCCCGCCGCGCCGAATAGGGAAAGGCGCCGCCGACGATCACCGGCGGGTGCGGCTTCTGCACCGGTTTCGGCCAGGCCATCATCGGATCGAAATTGACCATCTCGCCGTGATACTCGGCCTTCGACTTGGTCCAGATTTCCTTCATCGCCTCGACGCGCTCGCGAGCCAGCTTATGGCGGGTCTCGTAGACCGTGCCGTGATTCTCCATCTCGTCCTGGTTCCAGCCATTGCCGATGCCGAACAGGAACCGGCCGCCGGAAACCTGGTCGATCGAGGCCACCAGCTTCGCCGTCTGGATCGGATCGCGCTGTGCCACGAGGCAGACGCCGGTGCCGACCTTTAGCGTCTTGGTCGCGACCGCCGCGGCGGTCAGCGTCACGAACGGGTCCATCGCGTCGTAGTACCGTTTTGGCAGATCGCCGCCGCCGGGAAACTTCGTCTTGCGCGAGACCGGGATATGCGAATGCTCCGGTGCCCAAACCGATTCGAAGCCCCGTTCCTCGAGCGCCCGGCCGAGTTCTCCGGGGGCCATCGAGTAGTCGGTGAAGAACATCGACGCGCCGAATGCCAGCATGGCGTCCTCCCGTGGTGATCGTGGTTCGCCCAAGCGTCACCCGGCTGCGCCCGGCAGGCAAGTGGGAACCTTTTGTCCGACGGCCGGGTCTAATGGTTCACTGATCGAACCGGCATCGGACATCATGGTCATCGACGACACCCTGCTCGTGGAGCGCTTCCGCCAAGGCGACCGGACCGCAGCGCAGGCGATCGTGCAGAAGCACAATCAAATGCTCTGGCGTGTCGCGCGCGGCATCGTGCGCGATGACGCCGAGGCCGAGGAAGCGCTGCAAAACGCCTATGTCCGCGCGTTGACTTCGCTCGACGGGTTTCGCGGTGAATCGACTCTTGCCACCTGGCTGTCGCGCATCGTCGTCAACGAGGCGTTGCGCCGGCGCGCGCACATGCGTACGCCCGTCGACCTCGCCGACGTAGTCGAGACGCTCCCACCGGACCATCCCGGCTCGGCGACGATGCCGCCCCCGCCGAGCCCCGAGGCGGTGGCGGCGCGCGAGCAGATCCGTCGTCTCGTGGAAGGCGCCATCGACGCCCTGCCGGCGCCGTTCCGCATCGTGTTCATCATGCGGATGGTCGAGCAAATGAGCATCAACGAGACCGCCGCCAGCCTCGGCATCCCCGTGGCCACGGCGAAAACCCGCCTCCACCGCGCCAATCAGCATCTGCGCGCGACCCTCGGCGCAGAGCTCGCCGCCGTGTTCGACGGCGTGTTTCCGTTCGGCGGCGCGCGGTGCGAGCGGCTGACGCAAGCGGTGCTGGCCAGACTTCCCATCGAGAACAGCAAGG
>JAFKFI010000124.1 GCA_017307285.1 Alphaproteobacteria bacterium
GCTGCGCGCCGAACTCCCACGCTCAACCGCACGGACAAGCCGCCGGCGCAGATCCTGAGACAAAGGTGCCGCCATCACAGCCTCGCTGCTCAACCGGCATTCTCGAATCAGAACCCGCCGACTCTACGCAAGCCTAAATTGCTCTAGCCACGTCAGCCACCGAGACGCTAGAATGATTTGACATCGACACTTCCACGACCGTAACGTACGTGGATACGGAACGATGGTGTTACCATGGCCCTCGGATCGCTTTCAGCGTTGACCAAAGAGCAGAAAAATGCCTTTCGCGACTCTACCAAAGCTTCTATAAAATCGGCATTAAAGGGCTTTTTGGAGAAGAAAATTGCCGATCCAGAGGCGATAAATTATATGCTGGATGTTTTCGATGCATCATTTGACTTGATCATGAAAGCGGTTGAGGAAGGCGGCGTCATACATAATTCCGACGTTATGATATATTTTGCCCAAAAGGTCTTTCTAGTACATCGTTATTTACAAAAGATACGCAAGTTGCATGTGTCTCGTCCGCTGTCCAGTTGGTATTGGATGGTGGTTCCAATGTCCGGCTTCTCAAAGGAGGGCCAATCGGTGTAGTCGCATATCTGGCAATGATATCGCTCAGCGGGCTCGAATTTGGTGGAAACTGTGTACTGGCATTTCAGGACTACAAGGTACAAAAGATTCTGGACGAGGCGGACAAGAAGGTACGCTCACGTAAGATGACTTTTCACGGGCACGCAATACGTGCCGTGAAGGAGAAAGAAGACGTTTCGTCCGCATTTCAGGCAACCTTGGATAATCAGACCACAAGCTCGGAATCACCGGGAAGCGGGCCGCCGGTCCAGTCAGCCAACGACGAGAACCAAGGCAATTTTCGGCTCCCCTGATAAGCGGGAATCCGTTGGGAGCTTAACGTACAGCTACCCCTCCCTTCTCAACATCACCTCGATCCGCCGGTTCTCCTCTCGCCCCTCCGCCGTCGCGTTATTGCCGATCGGGTCCGCATCCGCCCGTCCCTCCGTGGAAATCCGCGACGGCGTGCCGATCGTGCGGGCTATGATCTCGGCCGCGGCCTTGGCGCGAGCGGCGGAGAGTTGGAAGTTGGAGGGGAACTGCACCGTGCGGATCGGCTGATTGTCGGTGTAGCCGATCACCTCCACCGGGCCGCGCTCCTCGGCGAGCGCGCTGCCGATGCGCTCCAGTAGCGCGGTGTAGCGCGACTGCACCACCGCGCTGCCCGAGGGGAACATGCCGCGGTTGCGGATGCGGACCACCGGGACTGCGTCGCTGCCGACCACCGCGACCAGGCCTTGCGCGATCTCGGGCTGCAGGAAGCCGCGCAGCTTGTCGAGCGCGCCGGGCTGCGGCGGGGCAGGCGCAGGCGGCGGAGGCTGCACGGGGGCGGCGCGCACAATCGTCGGCATCTTGGTCGGGGGGGCAGCCATCATGCGGGCGAAGAGGGTGTCGGACTCGCTGTTGAGGCCGGTCGAGAACCACGCGAACAAGCCGCCGATGACTGCCAGTGCCGCCGCACCGCCGACCCAGACGGGCACGCTGGCGCGGGTCGGGCGATAGGGCGCGTCGGCGCCCTTCCAGTGGGGCGACAATTCCGGGTTCGCCGCCGGGCGCTGGCGGGTGATGACGCCGTAGGTCTCCTCGCGCACCCGGTCGAGCTCGGCGGGACCGCGCGGCGAGAGGCGGTAGCGGCCCTGGAAGCCGAGCGACATGCAGAGATACATGAGCTCGATCACCGGCAGGAACCGGCCGGGATTCTGCTTCACCTGGTTCAGCACGTCGAAGAACCGCTCGCCGGAGCGCACCTCCTGGTGGAAGGTCGAGATCAGCGAGCGCGACGCCCACGCGCCCTGGCTGCCCCAGGGTGTCGCCAGCACCACGTCGTCGAGGCTCGCGCACAGCGCGTAATGCGCGGGACGCAGCTGGTCCATCGGCACGCCCGCGTCGCGCGACGCCTGCTCGAAATGTCGCACCTCGCGCACCGCGCGCTCGCGCAGATCGCCGGGGTCGGGCTGTGACAGCGTGTTGCGCAGGCGCGAGAGAAGCTGCAGCAGCGGTGCCGCGGCGAGGGCGAGCGGCGTGCCGCCGACGCGCACCACCTCCGGCCCGAGTCCCACCGGCGGGCGTGCCGCCGGCGGCGGGGCGTCCGGCTCGCGGGGTGGGGCGGCAGGTGCGACGGGTCGGCGCCCGCCCGGCGCGGGGCGGACTACCGTGCGGTCGCTGTCGTCCGGTTCGGCGAAAGGATTGTCGCTGGCCATGTCCCCCACCTCGACCGCTAGCCGCGGATCGCCCAGAGTTCCATGCGCAGATTCGGGAAATCACCCGACACATGGATCGCGAAGCCGCCCGAGGACTGCATCTGCTGCCAGTGCGGGCTATTGCGGTCGAGCTCGAAATAGGACGCGCCGGCGTAGAACGGGATTTGCCGGGGTGCGACCGGCAGCGGCCGCACGGCGATGCCTGGCAATGCGACGTTGACGAGTTCGGTGATGTGCTCGACGGAGCCGATCTTGACCTGTGCGGGGAACAGCCGGCGCAGCGTTTCGGTCGGCACGTCGGCCTGCACCGAGACGACGAAGCTGGTGCCGCGCAGGATGCTGCGATCGGTGATGAGGCCGACGCGGACGCCATGCCGGCGCTCCTGTAGCGGGATGGCCACCGCCGTCGTCTCCATTACCGCCGAGAGCGAGCGGCGCAGATCGGCGATCACCGGGGCGAAGCTGCGCTGGAGATCGTCATGGCGATAGGCCGGATAGGCGTTCGGCCGCCGCGTCACCTCGGTAAAGGTCGCGAACTCGCCCGCCATCTGCACCAGGGTCGCGTACACATCCTCCGGATGGACGTTGCCGGCATCCGCCCAATGGCTCAGCAGCTTCTCCCAGCGATTGACCGATTGCAGCAGCAGGAAGTCGGCGACTTCCGCGACACCGCGCGAGCCGGGCGCGGTAAGCCTTGCCGCGAGCGCCTCGCCCCGCTGGTGCAGGATGCCCGACATTTCGGCGAGCAGCCCGGCGAGCGGCGGTGCGGCCGAGCAGACCAGCGCGGGCGGAATCCAGCGGTCGTCGAGCGTGATCCGCCGATCGGCTGCGACTTCCGTGATACGGCCGAGCCCGATGCAGAGATAGCCGGCGCGATCCTCGGTCTCCAGCATGTAGCGCAGCCTGAGCCGCCCGATCTGCAACTCCGCCGGCTCCGGCGAAATCGAGTGCGTGTCGTACGCCTCGAAGCTCTTGAGCCCGTAGCGCCCCTCGGTGGCGCCGTCGCTGGCGACCTCGACGGCGCCCGGCTGGCGGATCGGCGCCGCGAGAAACACCAGGGCATTACGAGCGTTGGCCGGGACTTCCAGCGGCTCGGGATGGTCGGTCTCGCCGGGGATGACGAACGGCGTGCCGTCCTCGAACACTCCGGCCGCCGATGACAGCGCGAAGCGTCCGGTCGCCAACAGATCACGGTCGATAGCGTATTCGGTCAGCCCCCAGGGATGCGGGCGCAGCGCGGCGGTGCGACCGCGGACCAGCGCCTCGAGCCAGCGGTCCTGCTGCTGGAAGTGCTGCGCGCGCAGGAACATGCCTTCCTGCCAGATCACCCGGTTGGTCCACGTCATCCCGAAATACTCACTTCACCGGGTTGAGCTCGACCGAGAGCCGGCCGATGGTGAGCGCGAGCTTGCTCGGCCCGCTGGACGCAACGGGCGCCATCGCGCGCCATTTCGCGTGGTCGATATCGCGAAACAGCACGACCACGCCGAGCGACTGCGTGCCCTTCTTGAGCTCGCGTTTTATGATCTGCTTCTCCGACGGCGCCAGCACGAACTCCTCGGAGGCAAGCACGTCCTGCCCCAATGTTGCTGCCTCGCGTTCGACCAGCGCGAACACGTCCGCCCGCTCGAACTTCGCCGTCGACGCAAGCTGATAGAGATGCACCGCGACCGGCTGCGCCGTGCCCGACGGGCTCGGGTTCTGCTCGGCGCTGCCCTGTACAGTGAGCTCCAGGACGGCGGGAGGCGGTGGGGAGGAGCCGCAGGCGGCCAGCGCCAGCGGCGACGCGAGCATCAGCGTCAGGAGCCAGCGACGCGCTTCGGATGCTCTCACCGCTCCCGATCCCGTCTGCTGATCTCCGCCAGCGCCTTTTCGTACGCTCGCGCGAAACCCTTGCCGAACACGGAATCGAAATTGTCCGACAAGCCGCGCGACACCTCGGCGTGCAATGCCTCGAAGGCGTCCCAGGCGCGCGACTTGCGCGCGCCGGGCAGCGGAATGCCGCCGCCTTGCTCGGCGGCAGCGCGCAACGCGTCCGGCGCGAAACGGGCGACCAGGTCGCGCACCGCGCTTTGCATCGCCGCCATCGTCGCAAGCTCGTGCAGCTTGATGTCCTGGAGCGCGTCCGCGACCGCCTCCTCCGGGCTGACATCGGTGCGCCGCCCAACGCCGATCAGGGCGGCAAGTGCGTCATTGTCGTCCGCGGAGAATTTCAGCGGGTTGTTGCCGCGCGCACGGATCATGGTCTGCTCGATGCGGAACTCGCTCTTCACGGCGGCCCGCGCGATCAGCGCCGTACGGATTCCCGAAACCAGCGCCCGCAGCGCCGCGCCGAGCTGCTCCATCGTGCGCGCCGGATCCGCCGGGTGCGCGTCGGACATCCCCGCGCCACGCAGGAACGCCGCCAGCAGGTCGGTGTCGTTCGCGCCCCCAGCCGGAGGCGGAGCCGCCGGTCGCGCAGCGGGAAGCGCCTGGGGGAGCGGCGGCGCGGTCGACAATCCCACGGGAGTCGGGCCGGGCGGCACGAGCTCGAGATCCCAGTCGGGCGGCAGCACGGGATGGCCTGGCTGGGCGCGGAACGCATCCGAGACCGCGGGAGAATGATTAGGCTGCGTCGGTCCGGAGAAGCCGTGTTCGGGCTCATCGGGCGCCAGCGGATCGAACTCGGGCGGCAGCGTGATCGGCGGCGGCGCCAGGCCCGCATCGAAGGGCCGGTCCAGGGCGGCACCGCCGGGATCGGCATGGTAGCGCACCGGGGAGAGCGATCCGAACGGGTCGTCGCCGAACGGGTCGGAGCGCCGCGCGTCTTCCTCGAAAATCGAGCGCGCCGCCTGCTCCCTTCCCCGCACCTCGATCTCGTATGGGCCGAGGCGGATGCGGTCGCCGTCCCCCAGCGTGCGCGGCGCGCCAGCGCCGATCGGGTCGCCGTCGCGGTTGAGGAAGGTGCCGTTGCTGCTGGTGTCGGCGAGCTGCCACGCGCCGGAGCGGAAGGCGATGACGCAGTGCCGCTTGGACAGGTGCTTTTCGGGATCGGTCAGCACCCAATCATTGTCGCGGCCGCGCCCAATGGTGAATTCGCCACCCGTCACCTCGCGCGTCTCGGGCGGCACGGCGTCGGGGCATCGCAGCACGGACAGCATCAAGCTCATCGCATCTCAGCCAATCAGCACGGTCGGGCAGCCGCCGACCACGGCGCCGCCATGCGCGGTCACGTCGCCCATGCGCGAGGCAGGCTGGCCGCCCACCAGCACGGTGAAGGAGCCGAGCGCCAGTGTGCCCGGCGGGCCGACACAGGCATGCATGTCGCCGATCCGCGCCTGCGGCAAGCCGCTGGTCAACACGGTGAAGCAGCCGAGCGAGATCGGGCCGCCAACGTGCGGTACCACGCCCGTCACCATCGGGCAGGTTTGCATATCGGTCACGCGCGCCGCCGGCTGTCCCATCAGCGATCCTCCTCCCGCTCCATCCGGCCGACGCCGCCGCCGGCGATCTCGCGTCCGCTGGCGAGGAAACGCCGCAGCCGGTCCTCCCGTCGCGCAGGATGCAAGCGCACCGAGGCCAGCGCTATGGCGCCAGTCACAGCGGTGGCCGCGAGATGCGGCGCCGGCGGCACCTTGGGCTGGCCGAGCGGCGACATCGAATCTCCACTCCAGAACGCCGCCACCGCCGCCCAGGATTCCGCCGTGCCGAATCCGGCGCGCTGGGCGTGATCGAACGCCTCCCGTCGGACCTCGTCTGTTTGTTTGCGCACCCACTGCTCCGCCGCCTGAGCCGCGGCGCGGTCCGCCTCGGGCAGATCGGCCGGCGTGGTGTGATGCGAGCACATGCAGGCCCACCACACCGCCTCGCGGTTGGGCAGCGCGTGCGCCAGCAGCTTGACTGCCTCGCCGAGAAACCCGGCCTGCTCGAGCCGGCCGAGCGCGGTCGCGGCGTCCCCCTCGCCCTGGATCAGCGCGGCACTCTCGCCGGTCAGGCCGAGGCGCGGGAACACATCGTGCATCCGGACGGACCGCATCTTGGCGAGCTGGTCGGAATTCATCGCCTGGCCTCAGTTCAGCATCATGATGCCGCCCTTCAGCATCATCATCCCATCGGCGTTGATCTTGGTCATCGGCGCCTCGACCTGCACCATCGCCTGGCCGGACAGCTTGATCTGCGTTGCACTCACCGTCACCCCAGCCTGCTCGATCTTGACGGTATTGGCACCGACCTTGAGCTCGATGCTGGTCAGCGCCTCCATCTTGATCGAGCCGGCGCTGGCCTTGATCGAGATGTCGCTCTGGCTCGCGGTGATGGTGATGCCGCCATCCTCTACCGTGAGCTGGTCGCCGGCGGCCTTGATCGTCGTGGTGCGCCCGTTCTTGATCGTGATGGTCTGACTGTTGTCCACGCTGAGGGTCTGGTCGTGCTCGACCTCGACCGCCATGTCCTTCTCGGCGTGGAGAAACACCTTCTCCTGGCCCTTCTTGTCGTCGAACGACAGCTCGGAAAAGGTGGAGGTGCTGCCCTCGGTGGTCGAGCGGCTGCGAAAGCCGCTCTTGGTCTGCTCGTCCGGGATGGGAAAGACCGGCATCATCTGCCCGTTATAGAACCCGCCGATCACCACCGGCCGGTCCAGGTCGCCGTCGAGAAACGCCACCGCGACCTCGGTGCCGACGCGCGGCAGGTGCTGCCAGCCCCAGGTATTGCCGGCCCAGGGCTGCACCACGCGCACCCAGCAGGCGGTATCCGCCGTCGCATCCTGGCGATGATCCCAGTGGAAGCGCACCTTCACCCGGCCATATTTGTCGGCGTGGATTTCCTCGCCCTCGGCGCCCAGCACCACAGCGGAGTGGATGCCGGTCATCGCCGGGCGCGGCGTTACCAGCTTCTCGCGCCATGTTGTGGCGACGGGAAAGGCCGTGATGCGGTTGGCATAGCTGGCGCCGCTCTCGCCCGTCACCCAGCTATGGTCCTGGCCGCTATGGCTTACGCCGCGCACGACGTATTCGATGCCGGCGCGGTCGTCGAACGGGTCGCGGTCGACGGTGAACCGGCTGCCCGGCGCGAATAGATGGTTTTCGCCGAGCGCCTCGAACAGATTGGCCTCGGCCTCCGCCGCCTCCATGCGCAGGCGCGCGTGGCTCGTCGCCTCATCCTGCGTTGTCGCCAGGGCCGGCCACTGGAACACGTCGCGCACCGGCTGACCCGCGGTGGCGAGCTTGGTCTGCTGCTGGCCGTCCGGCAGCGTGCTGGGTTTAAGTGGATCGTAGTCGCGCAGCCGGTACTTGGCGTGCGCTGTGGCCCCCACCTTGTGCCACTGCGTCAGCACGTCGGTCCCGCCGCCCTCGTGTACCACGTGCATCGTCGGCTTCGGGCTCTGCGGAAACCCCTGGTTCTGGTCGGTGATAACCAGCGTGTGGTCGCCCTCGGCGTGCGTGAAGTAATAGAAGTATCCCGCCTCTTCGACGAGACGCGAGAAAAACGCGACGTCCGTCTCGTTGTACTGGGTGACGTACGGCTTGGGCGGCTTGGCACCGTAGATCTTCAGGCTGAGCGTCTGGCCCGTTTCCTGACAGATCGTCGTCAGGATGTCGGCGATAGATTTGTTGGCGAAGATACGACAGTCGATCGTCTGCCCCATGAACCACATCTTGGGCACGATGGTCAGCGTATAGGAGAACTGGCCGCGCACCGGCTGCCCGACGGCGGAGAACGCCCGGACGAACCCATGCAGGATGCGCGGATCGCCTTCTCCGTAATGCACTTTCAAGCAAGCCGGCTGATACAAAACGGTGTCGGGATCGATCGACGCCTGGTCGGACACCGTCTCGACGGTCACCAGGAACGGCGCGCTGATCGCCTCCTCGGCGTGAAAGGACACCGGCTGCAGCACGTCCTGCCCGAGCGCTGTCTGCAAGGACAGGAGCCGCTCGATGCTGCTCCCGGCCTCCGCCTGCACGTCAGACATCGCGCCTCCCTTCGCCGCGGCTCGACAGCCGCAAATTGACCTGATGGGCCGGGACGGGCCGCGCACGCCAACCTTTTGCGGTCAGTATGGCACCGCGCCTGTCGCCACGCCATCAGTCATGAGCTATGCAATATGATACGCAACAAATACAAATCAATCGACAATAGCCAGAGCGCGGAGGAACTCGGCACCCGTGCCGAGCGTCGCGTTCACCCGCTCCGCCGTCAACCGATGCACCTCGCCGGGATCGGTTACGGCCGCGCCGTCCTTCTGCACCTTTCGCCCGGTTCGCGCCAGGATCGCGACCAGGTTGTCGGCGAGCTGCTCCGGCCGTGCGTCCCGCCCCTCCAACAGCTCGCCCACTACCAACGTCTCGGTGAGGTTGGCGGGGATCGCCGAGCCGACCACCGGCGAGACCAGGTTGGCGATGCTCGTCCCATCGGCGTTCATGCGCGCGATCGCCCGATTGAGTGCGCGGCAGGAAGCGACTGCCTCGCCGGCCGCGCCACCTGGCATCACGGGATGGGCGAATCCGCCTGAAACCAGCAGGGCAAACGCCTGCAGCAGCTCGGTCAATGGCTTGCCCACCCAGCCCGGCATGGCGCGCGCCTCGCGCAGCGTGAGCGGCCCCCGAGCGAGCGCGTCGAGCAGCGAGCCGTACAAGGCTCGATCGCCCGTCACCGTGCCGAGCTGGCAGCTGAACTCGATCCCCGCTTCGCCGCGCGGCGGGTTGGCCAGGCCGATTAAGGTGAGCGCGTCGAGCAGGTCGAGATGCTCGCCGGTGGCGAGCCCGGTCACGCCACGGCGATAGATATCCCGCCGGAAGCTCTGCGCGCCCGCGAAATCCCGCAGGGTCTCGCGCAGCGCGACATCCTGCGTCTCGTTCATCAGCGAGCGCATTGCGGGCGGAATCGAGGTCGCATCGATATTGTCGGTCAGCGTCGCGCTGCCGATGAAGCTGCACTTGGCCTCCTCCATCTCGGCCATCACGTCGGCCGCCATCTGCGGGTGCCAATGCTCGTTGAGATATTCGTGGGCGAGATAGCGCGCGTCATGCGTGCGCAGCATCTTCACCCGCCGCTCGATCGAGGGGTTGGCCGCAAAGAACTGGGCCTGCCCCTCTGTCAATCGCTCGGTGAGTGTCGCGATCTGTCCCACGGCGAGGTCGGACCGGGCGCCGCTCGTGCTGGTCACGAGCCGCATGAGCTCGCGAAGCGGCACCATCGAGGCCCAGCCGACCGCGTCGTTGTAGCTGTTGTAGAACAGCCCGCCGGGGCGCAACCGTTGCCGCACGAAGGATACGACCTGCCGGCGGTGCTCGGGGGCGATCCAGCTATAGACGCCGTGCGCCACGATGAAATCGAATTCCGGCAGCGCGGCATCCGGCGCGCTCGCCAGATCCGCGAATGATGCCTCCCGATAGGTGACGTTGCCGAGCCCCGCCCGGCTCGCCAGCAGCCGCGCCGTCTCGATATGGGCGGGGTTGAAGTCGAATGCCCAGACCTCGGCGTGTGGACAGGCGGCGGCGACCACCGTGGCGGTGAAGCCGTTGCCGCAGCCGAGCTCGGCCCAGCGGAACGGGCGGGCGAGATCGGGCGGACGGTGGCCGAGCAGGACCGCCGCCATGCTTAGCCACGCCGGCGTCATCTCCCGATAGAATTGCGACGTGTACGCGACGTCGGCGACGTAGCCCTCGTTCCAGCGCGCCATGTCGATCAGTCGGCGTCAGTCGTGCGGGGACGATCAGGCACGGATGTTGACGACCTGGACGCGGCGGTTGCGCGGCTCGGCAGTTTGGTCCGGTGTCGGCACGAGCAGGTGATCGGAGCCCACGCCCACGGTGACGAGCCGGGACTGACTCACGCCGAAATGGCTGGCGAGATACTCGGCCACGGCGGCGGCGCGACGCTCGGACAGGCTCTGGTTGTACCCCTTGGTACCGACCGTGTCGGTGTGGCCCTCGATGCGGAAATGATACGGCGACAGGTCGTTGCTGCTGAGCGCCTTGCCGAGCTCGTCGAGCGCCCGGGTCGCCTCCGGGCTGAGCTCCGCCGAACCGTTGGCGAACTGGACGAACAGATTGACCGAGGGCGCCTCCGTTGCAGCACTCGGCGCGGGCCTCGGCTGAGCCGCCGCGGCGTGATGCACCGCGGCCGGCGCACGCGGGCGCGTGCCGACCGCCGCGCCCTCCGATACCGACGCAGACGTCGCCTCTTGCGGGGCGGCCTGCGGCGCCACGGGCCGGATGCCGCGGGTCGACCCGTCGAGCGACTTGGCGCTCGGCCTCAAGGAGTTGATGATCTGGTTCGCGGAGGGGTTGGATTGCGCCCAGGCCGCCGGAGCAAGCGCGAGCGATACCGCAACGATCGCCGTTCCAAGCCGAAGTTCACGCATCGCCACTCTCTCCACCACCACGAAGACATCATCGTTTAGCACGAAATGCGAACCGTTGCGATAGGTAATCAGCTATCGGCGCCTGGTCGCCGGCATTCTCCGCTACGGACGATCGCGAGCCGGCTGGACTGCAGGCGCGGCCGCCGTGAGCGGTGGCAGGGCACGCGGGGCGCGGGTGAGATCGCGAAGCCAGCCCTGGGGCATGTCCCGCAGGAATATCTCGCGCAGACGGTCTGCCTCGGCGTCGCTCAGCCCAGCGAGCTTCGGATCGAAGAAGCGACGATCGCGCGTGTGGATCAGATAGGCTTGCGCTTCGTTCAGCATGAGGTCCTCATTCATGCCGTCGTAACCCTCGCCAACCAGAAAGCGACGGAAGCCGGCGCGCTGCTCCTCGGTCAGCACGGTCTCCCAAAACAGTCGGGCGTAGGCGGCGTAGGCGGGGTCGGTGAAATATGCGGCGTGCGACAGCTCGTGGCGCAGGATCGTGGCGCGCGCGGCGGCACCGACCGGCGGGTTCGTCGTCTCGGGCGGAATAGAGATCACCGCTCCCACCGCCCCAGGCGCCAACATCGCGCGCTGCACCAGGAGATCGCCGAGTTGCTGCTCCTCGGGCCGCAGCGCCACCCCTTCGCGGGCGGCGGTATCGAAGAACCGGGCGAGGTCGGCGGCGCGGTAGTCGTGGCCGTAATTGTAGGTATCCGCCGTCTCGCCGGCGCGGATGATAGCAGCGTCCAGCTCGAGATCGGCCAACACGCGATCGCGTGGCACGCCGGCTTTCTCCACGAACGCGCCGAGCCGGTTCAGCATCAGTCCTTGGGCGTGCAAGGTCGCGAAGGAGAGCACCAGCACGCGCGGATCTGCGGCGAAAGCGAACACGCGCAGGCCAGGCGAGCGATCGGCCAGGATCGTTGCCTCGTCGGCCGAAGTGACGGCGATGCGCGGCGGCCCGGATGGCGGCGTCGCGGACGGCATCGCCGCCGGAGGCGGAGCCGCGGTCTCGACGGCTGCCACTGGCGGAACAGGGGCGTCAGACGCGAGCGGGGCCAAAGCAAGCCAGGCACCGCCGCCGCCAATGATCGCGACGGCGCAGAGCCCGGCAAGGATCAGGCCCGCACGCCCGCGCCGCTTCGGGGCGGGTGGGCCTATGCGCACGGTGGCGTCGTCGTCGGGGACCGGCGGCATGATGCGTTGCCTGCTCATCTTGGCGGGGCGGAGGACGCGGCGACGCGGGCTTCCATCACAGCCGCCTGGAACACCGGATCGTCGGCGTCCTTCCGGCGGCTGGCGGCGGGGGCGGTGAGCCAGGTGTTCCAGCCGAGCCGGGGCGCGGGGTCGCTATCGGCGCGCAACCTGAGCGGCGGCACCTCGGCGGCAGATAGTACGGGGTTGATCGAGAACGCCGTCTCGAAGCCAAGAAACGCGCGCACCAGCGAAACGAGACGGCCGAGTGTGGGACGGTCCGGCAGCAGCGCCTCGAAGCCGGCGCGGTCCAGCGGGCCGACGCGGAGCACCACTGCGGCCTGCACATCCCACGCCCGAACGCCGATGGCGGCGTCGCGGCCGAGCCGATCGAAGCGGCCGGCGATGCCGCGCCCGCCAAGGCGCGTCCGCTGCTCCGGCGGCACCGCCAGCCACGCGCCGGCGAATTGACGTACCTCGACCGGCCGCCCGAGCCAATCCGAGACGAGCGCCTGCAGCCGCTCCGCCGAGCGCGGCCGTGCCGCGAAGAAGCCCGAATAGTGCAGCAGCGGCTCGCTGCCGGCGGCCAGCCGATCGGCGATATGGCGCGTGCCGTAGCCGGTCAGCGCGAGCAGTGCGGCCATCATCGTGTCGCGATCCTGGCCGGCGAGGCGGCCGATCTCGGCAAGCAGATGCGGCCGATACTTGGCCCCGGCGCGCGCGAACAGCGCGACCATCCGGTGCGATAGCATGTCGAGGAAATCGTGCAGCGCCGGCGAACGCTCGCGCAGCGTCGCGTTCAGCAACTCGGTGTAGCTGCGCGGCAGCACGCCCGAGGCGCCGGTGAGACCCATCACGCTGACCGTCATGCGCCGCGCCGGACCCTCGTTCCCGGATTGCAGCGCCAGCACATCGGCCGGCGGATAGGCGAGGCCGGGAATGGAGCGGAATCGCGCGACCACCGCTGGGTCGGGATCATGCGCGGCGTGCAGCAGCACCCGCACCGCGGCATCGAAGGCGAACCGGCGTGGCTCGCTCTCCAGCAATTCGAGCGGCGACTTGTCGGTCACAGCAAAGCCCGCCCGCCGGCCCGCGCCGGCCAGCTCGCGGCCACGCCGCCGCGCCCGCGCAGGGTCGCGGTGGTGCGGACGAAACTGTTGACGGTCGCGTGCAGGGCGAGGAAGCGGTCGAGCACCGAGGCGAGCAGATAGAGGCCGGAGGATTGCCATGCGCGCGGGTCGAACTCCAGTGTGACGTCGAGCCCACGGCAGAATGCACCAACCCGCGCGCCGGGCACGCGCGCCGTCCCCGGCCGGGCCGTGACGCCGACCAGCCCCTCAATCGCCGCTCGGGTTTCCGCGGAGTCCCGGAGATCGTAGAGGAGCAGAATTTCTTGCAGCGCGCTGGCCCCGGCCTCGCCGCCCACCACCGACAAGTGGCCGAGCGAGAGATGCGAGATGAGCCGCCAGAACCCCGCCTCGCGCAGCGGCACGCGCTGGGTGGTGGTGGGCGCAGTGAGGCAGGCGATCCGCGCCACGGAGGCGACACCCTCGACCAGTTGCAGCCGGGGACGGCCGCCGCCGAAGGGCAGCTCGCCGGGCAGGTCGCGATTGGTGCAGAGCGCGTCGATGGAGAGCACGGCGTCGGCCGGGCTCGCCGCATCGAAGCCGGGATCGTGCGGTGCGAGGAACACGTCGCTGCCGGTCAGTGGTGGCGCCGAGGCGCGCCGGGCGGTGTGGTAGTAGCCGGCCGTCTCGCCCGCCTCTCGCGCGCCGGCGGTGAGCCGATAGAACGGTTGCCACGGCCGGAACGAACCGTCGGGCCGCGTCTCGCGTACCCGCTCGACATTCCAGACCTCCAGCGCCCCGGCGCGCCGGACGTCCGGCTCGACGCGATATTCGATGGCCGTGTGGCTCAGCGGTACCGGCTCGCAGCGTTGCGGGAACAGATTGACGATGGGCGTGCAGCCGAGCTGCAGCGCGTCCACGCCGAGAGCGCGTTCGAGCTCGGGCAGCGTGCGGTCGAGATAGACGAAAATTTCCATTCGGTTGCCGCCCGAGGCCAACGTCTTGCTGTCGAGCCGGGCGAAATCGAGGAACAGGAATTTTTCGGGGAAGGCGAAATACTCGGTGAGCAGCCGGAACCCTGAGAAGCTGCGTGCCGGCCAGGGCAGCAGCGCGTCCTCCGCGCCGAACCCGACCGGTTCGATGGCCGAGGGCGGCACCAGCACGGGTGCGGGGTCGTTCGGGCCGTCGGCGAGCGCAATGCCGACCGTGTGCCGGCACAGCAGCTCGTAGAGCGGCAGCGAGATGTTGGCCGCGCCGCGCAGGAAAAAGCGCAGGCGATCGACGCCGAGCTGCGTGAAGCTGGCCTCGGCGGAGGCGCATTTGAGGCCGATGCGGAGCACGCCCACCGCACCCACTGCGCGCGGGTTGGCGGGCGCCGCGAGCGGCAGGCCGGATAGCCGCACGGTCTCGACCTCGACCGGCCACAACGTCACCGGGTAGGCGGTACGGAAGCGGCAGGTCTCGCCGCGTACCGGCTCGCTGTCGAGCGGCAGACCCGGCGGAATGCGCGCCGGAACTTGCAGCTCGGGCAGGCAGGCGAACTGGGCGATCGCGCAGGACGGCACGGGGGCGAGGTAGTGCGGATAGAGCACCCCGAGCAGCGCGTCGGTCAGCTCGGGGAACTCGTCGTCGAGCCGGTGATGCACTCGCGCGGCGAGGAAGGCGATGCCTTCGAGCAGGCGGGCGACGTGCGGATCGTCCACCGCGTCGGCCGACAATCGCAGGCGCCCGGCGATCTTGGGGTTGGCCTCGGCGAATTCCGCCGCCAGCGCGCGGATCGCGTTGAGCTCGCGATCGTAATAGGGGAGCAGGGCGTCAGACACCGGCCCGTCCTATCGCTCGTCGTGCGCGCGCACCACCGCGTCCGCCGTGGTCACGTCGATCAGGGTATCGAAAGCGACGGGCTCGGGCGCCGGCTCGGCATGCAGCAGCGCCTCGATGCGCAAGCGCAGAGTCGCCTCGAGCTTGTTCCTGCCCTCCACCAGGGTCACTCGCACCGAGCGGAAGCGGGGCTCGAAGCGGCGTACCGTATCCTCGATCTCGCGCCGCAGCGCCTCGCGCTCGCGCACGTCCTGGAAGGCGCCGCCGGTGCAATCGGGGATGCCGTAGTTCAACGGCGAGACCGCGAGCGCTCCGAGCTCGCGCGGGCAGGAGCGCCAGCGCCGGCGCGCGTTCAGCAGCGCCTCCATGTCCCGCCGGACCGATCGGCGCAGCGCCGCCATCGCCTCGGCGGGCGACAAGGGCGGGTCCTGCTGTCGCTCGGGGGCTTCGTCGATCAGGCGGTCGAGCAGCGGCAGATGCGCGCGCGGCGGATCGCGCCGCCCGTTATCGGGCCGGCCGCGCGCCCCGCTCACGCGCCCCCGGCCGCGACGCCAAATTCGAGCGTCGTCATGTCCATGATCGAGGTGGCATCCTCGCCGACGAGAAACACCCGCTGGCCGACGCCGCGCACCGGCCCCTCCCCTGCCTCCACCCAGTCCGTCGCCCGACCGAGGCGCAGCTCGTCGCCGAGCGCCGGATCGTCGTTGCCGTAGATCGCGGGAATATAGACATCGCCATCCGGCCCGCCACGCACGGACATCGAGGCGCGCCGCCACATCAAGTCGCGCGGCCGCTTGGGCGGGTGGAACTCGACGGTGGCGACCCGCTCCGTCGGGATCCAGAAATACTTGCCGGTGGTGGTCAGCACCTCGAAGAACCCCGCGCAAAGATCGTCGGCGTCACGGAAATCGTCGAACGCCGCTTCGCCGGCGGTGCCCGGCACGCGGGGCCGGGCGTTCTCGGCCTCGGCTGCGCGGATCGCCGCGCCCGCGGGGTCGCCCGCCCGCAGCGCCACCCAGGCGGCCAAGCTGGCGGTCTCGGCCTCGGTCGGCTCGCCGAGGAAATCCGGCAGGCGGCCGTCGCGACGCAGCTGACGTCGTGCGGTCTCGGCGCGCAGCAGTTGACGGAACTCGGCCATGACAACCGCCGCTTCCGGCTCGATCTGGCCGGCCGCGTCGAGGATCACGTCGGCGCGCTCTAGATTGCCGGCGAACAGCAGCAGCTCGGCCAGCAGCACGCGGGCGCCGAGATCGGCCGGTGCGCGACGCACCTCGGCATTGGCCGCCTCGATCGCCGGCGCCAGCTTGCCGGCGCGGAACAGATCACCGGCGCTGGCTGGTGTCTCAGGCATTGTGTACTTCCTCGTTCAGGGCGGCCGCTCACGCACGCCGACCGGGTGAGACCAGTTCGGTCACCAGGCGGAAGGTGGCCGCCACGTCGTCCAGCTGGAAATGCGGCTGTAGTTGCACGGTGCAACCGAATACGCCGGGCCGGCCCGGCCGCTCGCGCACCGTCACGCGCCCGGCCATCAGGGGATAGCGCGCCCGCGTGTCCGGCCCCGCATTGACGCTGGCGTTGATATAGCCGCCGAGCCAGGTTTGCAGACGCTGCTCGATCTTCTCGGCGGTCTGGAAGGAGCCGACCATGTCGCGCCCCATGACCTTCACGTAGTGCGCGAAGCGCGAGACACAGAGCATCGAGTTGATCTGCGACGAGATGCGCGCGCTGGCATCCGCCGCGTCGGCGTTCTGTCCGGCATAGGTCTTGGGGTTCTGCAGACTGCGCACCGAGGTAAAGGCGGCATCGACAGTGTAGGGCAGGCCCGAAAGGGGCATGAGTCCCGCGTCCACCAGCGCCCGCTCTTGCCGGTCGTGCAGCACGAGGTCGAGCGGCGGCCGGGTCCAAACACCTGGCGGGTCGGTGCGGAACGGTTCGGCGGGCAGCTGCGTGACGACGCCGCCGCCCTCGCGGTCGATGTCGACGCCGCGCACGTCGGCAGGCCAGGCATGGTCGGCGAAGGCGCGAGCGACCGTGGCGGCGAAGCAGTAGGCGGCCGACATCCAGACCCGGCTGGCTGCATCGGGCGCGGATTCGGCGTAGCGGAAACCGTCCGCGCGCGCCGGATCGTCGCCCCACGGCAGGCGCGCCAGCACCCGTGGCAGTGCGACGCAGACGAAGCGCATGTCCTCGCGCGAGGCGAGACCGCGCCAGCGAGCGTGCAGCTGGCCGCGGAACGGTGCCGCTGGGTCGGCGGTCATCGCGAGATCGGCGAACTCGTCGACGTCGAGCAGGGCTGGCGAGGCGCCCAGCACCACGGGCGCGAAGGCCGCCGCCGCGACGCCGGCAAGCGAGGCAATCGCAGTCACGTCGTCGGTCGGCGCCGAGGCAGTCGGGCGATGGCGCACCTCGTGGTCGATCAGCAGCAACCCGTACGGCTCGCCGCCGGGTGTGCCGAATTCGTCCTCGTAAATGCGGCGGAAGAGATTGCTCTGGTCCATCTCGGCAGCGCGCTCGAGATCGCGGCAGATTTCCGGCCAGGCGGCATTGAGCAGCCGCGCCTTTACCCGACCGGCGGGGTCGAGCCCGCCGACCAGCCAGGCGAGCCCGCGCCAGGACCCCTCCAGCCGTCGCAGCCGGGCGGCGTGCAGGACGGCGTCGAGCTGCGCGGAGAGCAGCCGGTCGATCGCGGCGATATCGCGATCGAGCGCGGCACGCAGCGCGTCGGCGTCGGCGAGCAGGCGGGCGGCATGGCGTGGCCCGAACCAGGCGAGCAGCGCCTCTCCAGGCTTACCCGCCAGCAGCGTGCCCAAGCGCTCGGCCGAGGCGGCGTGCTTCGCGCCGAAGAACCGCCCGGCCAACACCGCCTCGCGCAGCGGTGCTGTGTCCTCTCCCTCGGTCGCGGCCGCAATGAGCGGCCGCGCGGCGACGACGGTGTTCATGCAGGTGCGGCGCCGGGAAAGGCCCGGCGCCCCTCAGACGCGGCGGCCAAGCCGGCGATCACGCCCTCTGCGGGATCCGGGCGACCAGACGCATGCTCGTGGTGAGCTCCTCCATCTGCAGCCACGGGCGGAGATAGGCGACGGCGTTGTAGGAGCCGGGCCGGCCCGGGATCTCCTTCACCTCGACCTTGGATTCGCGAAGCGGATAACGAGCCTTCGATTCCGGTCCGGCTTTCTCATTGCTGTTGGTGTAGTTGCTGATCCAACGATTGAGCCAGACCTCGCAATCGGACGGCTCCATGAAGCTGCCGATCTTGTCGCGAGCCATCACCTTGAGATAATGGGCGAACCGGCCGGTCGCCATGATGTAAGGCAGCCGGGCAGAGATCGCGGCGTTGGCGGTGGCCTCCGGGCGATCGTATTTCTTCGGCTTCTGCACCGTCTGGCCGCCGAAGAACACCGCGTAGTCCGTGTTCTTGTAGTGCGACAGCGGCAGGAAGCCGAGATTGGATAGCTCGAACTCGCGTCGGTCGGTGATGCCGATCTCGGTTGGGCATTGGCTGTCGAGGTCGCCGTCGTCCGACTGGAACACGTGCATCGGCAGGTTCTCGACCTTGCCGCCACCCTCGGCGCCGCGGATCGTCACGCAGAACCCGGTCTTGGCGAAGCTGTCGGTCATGCGCGCGCCCATCACATAGGCCGCGTTCATCCAGCAATAGTCGTGGTGACGCATCGACTTCGCGGCGCCCGCCTCGTCGAACGGCGCCTCCTCATAGGCGAACTCGTCGACCGGCTTGGTCGCGGCGCCATAGGGCAGGCGGGCGATGACGCGCGGGCAGACCAAGGAGACGAAGCGGCTGTCCTCGCTGTCCCGGAAGCTGCGCCATTTCATGTACTCGGCGGTCTCGAAGATCTTGGCGAGGTCGCGCGAGCGCGGCAGCTCGGTATAGTCACTGAAGCCGAAGAGCTCGGGTGCCGCCGCAGAGACGAACGGGCAGAAGCCAGCCGCGGCGACGTTCGAGATCAGCCGCAGCGTCTCGATGTCGTCCGGATGGTTGGTCCACTGATAGTCGCCGATCAGCGCGCCGTACGGCTCGCCGCCGGGAGTGCCGAACTCGTTCTCGTAAATCTTCTTGAACAGCTGGCTCTGATCGAACTCGACCGCCTTGGTGAGGTCGCGGTTAAGCTCCCGCTTGCTGACGTTCAGGACGCGGAGCTTGAGGCTCGTGCCTGTCTCGGAGTTCATCACCAGGTAGTGCAGCCCGCGCCAGGCGCCCTCGAGCTTGGTGAACTTCTCGTGGTGCATGATCTGGTTGAGCTGCTCCGACATCTTGCGGTCGATCGCCTGGATCGCCCGATCGAAGGTGCGCGTCAGGTTGCGGTCGAACGTGACGGTGCCGGTCAGCGCCTGCTCGACCAGCGTCTTGACCAGCTCCTGCGCCCGGTCGGGCTCGGTCTGCTTGGTCGCGGCGACGACCTGGTCGAGAAGGTTGACCTGCTCGGTCGCGACGGCTTCGGCTGGTTGCGCGCCGGTCTGTGCCTCGGACATCGATCAGCCCTCCTTCTTCTCGATGCCGAGCTGGCCGGACAGCGACTTGAGCTCGGCCTCGTTCTGCAGCACCTGCTCGAGCAGGTTCTCGAGCTCGGCGGAGCGGTCGACCTTGCCCATGAGGTCGCGCAGCTTGTTGCGGGTCTCCATCAGCTGCTTCAGCGCCGGCACCTGATCGACCACGCGCGCAGGGTCGAAATCGTCGATCGAGTTGAACTTGAGATCGACCGCAATCTCGCTGCCGTCGCCGGCCAGCGTGTTCTCGACCCTGAGCTTGAGGCCCGGGCCGATGCGCGACATGACCTCATTGAAGTTGTCACGATCGATCTGCACGAACTTGCGATCGGCGAGCGAGGCCAGCGGCTTCGTCGGATCGCCGGAGAAATCCCCGATGACGCCCATGACGAAGGGCAGCTCACGCTGGATCTCGGCGCCTTCGGTCTCGACGTCGTAGGTGATGTGCACACGCGGCTTGCGCACGCGGTTGAGCTTGTCGTGGATGCTCGCACTCATGGCCGCCCCCTCAGAATGCCCGCCAAGGGCACATGCTGACTGTCATCGCTGGTCGCGGAACCGCGTGGACGGCCGTCGCTGACACACACGCCGCGATTGCGACCTTACTCGTCCGCAACGCCTCCGGTCAAGATCGCTACGCTTCCATACCGGTTCTGATGGTGGTGGATAATCGGCGCGCTCACCGGACGCCGCGGCGGTTGACCGGACCGCCGCGGTTGGCGGGTGCGACGGTTGACCGGACCGCCGCGGTTGGCGGGTGCGACACCCGCTCCCGGCGCTCCCGCACCCACTCCCGGCGCGACGCCAACGCCACGTGCGCCCACGCCCACTCCGGGCGCCACGCCCACGCCTGGCGCTCCCGCGCCCACTCCCGGCGCGACACCCACGCCGCGAGCTCCCACACCGACTCCAGGCGCGACGCCCACGCCTGGCGCCCCCACCCCCGCCCCCGCGCTGGCCGGCGCGAGCGGCAGCAGCCAAACCCCCAGCGACAGCACGAACCCGCTCGCCAGCGAAATTCCCCGCCTGGTGCCCGACATCCGCCGCCCTCCCTCGTCGTTCGCGTCGGCCGACATCGCGCGATCCGCGATCCTGCCCATACGCGGCAATACCAGGCAGGAGGTTCCCGAAAGGTTAACGACCGTCCACGGCTAGACGTTTCCGAATGTCGGATCGCATTCGCTAGGACGGTGGTGGCTGCGGCGGTCGAATGCCGAGCATGACGAGGATCGCGCTGCGCGCCCCGTCATCGGGCACCACCTCGGCCAGCAACTCGGGCCAGGTGAGCCGGCCGCGACGCACCGCCTCCTCCAGTGTATAGGCGAGCGGCGAGTGTGGCTCGGTGCGTCGGAAGTAATCGGCGATCCGCCCGAGTTCCTTCAGCATGTCCTCGCGCGTGATCGCCCGCGCCGAGGCAGCCGGCACCGTGCTCGGTGCCGTCTCCCCGTCCGGCACGGCCTCGGCTTCGGTCGCCTGCTCCACCGGCTCGTCCGTTTCGGGTGGCGCGTACTGGTTCGCGATTTCCAGGATGTCCTGCAGGATGTCGCGCACGCGGCTGGTCGGCGGAGCCTCGCGTCCGGCTTCGGCATCCAGCCGTTCGCTCATCCTGGCCCATGCAGCGAGCGCCGCCTTCACCCTGGCCCGCAACCCGGCAAAATGCGCCGCCGGCACGGCCCTCGCCGCCTTCTGCAGATCATCGAGCGGCACCACGCCTGCCTTCAGCCGCGCCTCGCGGCGGGGAGGCTCGGTGATCTTCTGCAGCTCGACCGACTGATTGTACTGCCAGTAGCTCACTGGCCCGAGGTCCGGTGCCTCGAACAGCACCTGTTTGCGGATCGGCTGCATCAGCGTGCCGTCGCCGCCCTCGCCGTTGAGGCCGGTGATCGGCGCGACGCGGGTGACGACGCCGTCCTCGTCCGGCATGGGATAGAGGTCGCTGGACCAGAACCCCTCTACCAAGCCGGCGAGCAGGCCGATCCCCACGGTCAGGCCGGCAAAGCCGTCCTGGCGCACCAGCGCCTCGGCGAGCCACGCCGCGATCTCAAGATCCTTGGTCTGCTCGGTAAGGGCCTTGAGCGCTATGTCGCGCACCGCGCGCCACTGCGTCGACGGCTCTCCCTTGGCGTCGGGGTCATTGTTATCGAGCCGGCGCTCCATCTCACGCGCCTCGGCACGAGCGTCGCGCAGTCGATAGTATGGTGATTGCGGCGAGAAATCTTTTCTAAGATCGATGCCTACCGGCAGGTCGCCCGGGATCGGCGCCAGCAGCAATGCCAGTTCCAGATCATGCCCCAAATCATCCATCGGCTGCTCTTCCACCTTTCGGCGCGCGACGTGCGGCACGCGCGCCGTTCGATACACCAAACTTTCGACATGGAGGATGAAAGTTCGCTGGACAGTGCCAACGCGAAACCATAATCTCCCGCCGCTGCGGACCACAAGCCCTGGTTGTTGAACCAGGCCAGGCGACTGTTGGCCTGACGGGGGACAGATGGCTGCGATCGACCTAAAATCCCTCGTCGGGCGCCTCGACGAGCACTGCCGGCGAGCGCTGGAAGCCGCAGCGGGCCTCACATTGTCCCGCAGCCATTATAATGTCGAGATCGAGCACTGGTTCGCCAAGCTGATCGACGGCAACGGCACCGACATCCCGCTGATCCTGCGCCACTACGAGGTGGACGAGGGACGCTTCCGGGCGGACCTCACGCGTGGGCTCGACCGGCTCAAGACCGGCAACGCGCGGGCGCCCAGCCTGTCGCCCGATATCGTCGAGCTGGCCAAGCAAGCCTGGCTGCTGGCCTCGATCGAGCACGGCCTGACGCGCCTGCGCTCCGGCCATCTGCTGTGGGCGCTGCTGGCCGACGAGAGCCTGGCGCGGCGCGCCGGCGAACTGTCGAGCCAGCTGGCACGGATCACGCCCGACGCCCTCAAGCGCGACATCCTGACGATCACTTCGGCCAGTACGGAGGCGGCGACGGTCGCGACGGCGGCCGATGGCGGAGCTGCCTCGGCCGGCAGCGGAGCGGAGGGCGCGCCGCGTCCCGGCGGCTCGGCCGCACTCGACCAGTTCACCATCGACCTTACGGCGCGTGCCCGGGCAGGCCGCATCGACCCGATCCTCGGGCGCGATGCGGAGATCCGCCAGATCGTCGACATCCTCACCCGCCGCCGGCAGAACAACCCGATCCTCACCGGCGAGGCCGGCGTGGGCAAGACGGCGGTGGTGGAAGGTTTCGCGGTACGCGTCGCCGAGGGCGACGTGCCGCCGGCGCTCAAGGACGTGGTGGTCCGCACGCTCGATCTCGGACTGCTGCAGGCCGGCGCGGGTGTGAAGGGCGAGTTCGAGAACCGGCTGAAGTCGGTAATCGAGGAGGTCAAGGCGAGCCCCAGGCCGATCATCCTGTTCATCGATGAGGCGCACACGCTGATCGGCGCCGGCGGCGGCGCCGGGCAGAACGACGCCGCCAACCTGCTAAAACCGGCGCTGGCGCGTGGCGAGTTGCGCACCATCGCGGCGACCACCTGGGCCGAGTACAAGAAGTATTTCGAGAAGGACGCCGCCCTCACCCGCCGCTTCCAGGTGGTCAAGGTCGAGGAGCCGAGCGAGGCCACGGCGATTGCGATGGTGCGCGGGCTGGTCTCGACCCTGGAGGCGCATCACCGCATCCGCATCCTCGACGAAGCGGTGAGCGAGGCGGTGCGGCTGTCGGCGCGCTTCATCCCGAGCCGGCAGCTGCCGGACAAGGCGGTGTCGCTGATCGACACGGCCTGCGCGCGGGTCGCCATGAGCCAGGCGGCGATCCCCGCCGCCGTCGAGGATCTGCAGCGGCGCATCGCGCTGATCGATACCGAGACCGGCATCCTGGAGCGCGAGGCGTCGTCCGGCGGCGATCACGCGGCGCGCATCGCCGAGCTCGCCGACGAACGCGGCCAGGCCAAGGACGCGCTCGGCACCTTGGAGCGGCGCTGGGAGCAGGAGAAGGCGATCGCCGCTGAGGTCGCCGATGTCCGCAAGGCGCTGGAAGACCCGCAGGACGCCGCCGACAAGACGGCGCTGCGCGACAAGCTGAGCGGGCTGATGGAGCAGCTGCGCGGTTTGCAGGGCGAGCATCCGCTGGTGTTCCCGGTGGTCGACGGCCAGGCGGTGGCGGAGATCGTCGAGGGCTGGACCGGCATTCCCGCCGGGCGGATGCGCTCGGATGAAATCAACACCGTGCTGCACCTCAAGGAGACGATGGAGCGGCGCATCGTCGGCCAGCCGCACGCGCTGGAGGCGGTGGCGCAGGCGATCCGCACCAGCCGGGCCAAGCTGACCGACCCGCGCAAGCCGATCGGCGTGTTCCTGATGGTCGGCACCTCGGGCACCGGCAAGACCGAGACGGCGCTGACCCTCGCCGACCTGCTCTATGGCGGCGAGCAGAACATGACCGTCATCAACATGAGCGAGTTCAAGGAAGAACATAAGGTCAGCCTGCTGATGGGCAGCCCGCCGGGGTATGTCGGCTACGGCGAGGGCGGCATCCTCACCGAGGCGGTACGCCGGCGGCCCTATTCGGTGGTGCTGCTCGACGAGATGGAGAAGGCACATCCCGGCGTGCAGGACGTGTTCTTCCAGGTGTTCGACAAGGGCCAGATGAAGGACGGCGAGGGTCGCGATATCGACTTCAAGAACACCGTGGTCATCATGACCTCGAATGCCGGCTCCGACCTGATCGCCAAGCTGTTCGCCGACCCCGAGACCGCGCCGGACGCGGCGGGGCTGGCGGAGGCGCTGCGGCCGGAGCTTGCGAAGCACTTCAAGCCGGCCTTCCTCGGCCGCGTGACCTTGGTGCCGTATTTTCCGCTCTCCGCCTCGGTGATCCGCCAGATCGTCGAGCTGCAGCTCGGGCGCATCCGCGCCCGGGTGTGGGACAGCTATCGGGCCGGCTTCACCTATGACGAGACGCTCGCCGACACCATCGCGGCGCGCTGCACGGAAAGCAGTTCCGGCGCGCGCAACGTCGAGAACATCCTGTCGCGCACGCTCCTCCCCGAATTGTCGGCCGAGGTGCTGGCGCGGCTGGCTGAAGGCGCACCGATTTCCAGTGTTGCCGTCGGAATGGATTCAACCGGATCATTCCGCTACACGCTTAACTAGCTAGACACCGGCCAACAGGAGGAACTTCCGATGCCGATCTACATGGAATACGACGGCGGCAGCGTCAAAGGCGACGTCACGGCCGATGGGCATAAGGACTGGATCGAGCTCAACTCGTTCCAGTGGGGCGTGGGGCGTGGCATCTCCAGCCCGACCGGCGGCGCCAAGGACCGCGAATCCTCGGCACCCAGCCTCAGCGAGATCACTGTGACGAAGGCGCAGGATGCGGCCACCGGCAAGCTGCTCACCGAGGCCTATCAAGGTGAGGGCGTCAAGGTGAAGATCGATTTCTGCAAGACCGACGCCGGCAAGCTCGAGACGTTCCTGACGTATGAGCTCGAAGACGCGATGATCAGCGGTTACTCGGTCAGCAGCGGCGGCGATCGTCCGTCGGAGAGCCTTTCGCTGAACTTCGTCACCATCAACTGCATCCCGAAGGTGATGGACAAGGACGGCAAGCTCACGGATGGACCTAAGGTGAAGTTCGATATCGGGCAGGCCAAGATCGTCTGACCGACCGTCGCGTCGTGCGCTAGAGGGGCCGGCGCCGACCACGGCGCCGGCCTTTTCGCGTTCCATCCGAACCACGGCCGCCATATCGGCCGATTCTGTCCACGGGGGAGCATCCGTGTCGATCTACATGCAGTACGGCGATGTGCGCGGCGACGTCACGGAGTCGACGCACACCAACTGGATCGAGCTCAACTCGGTGAATTGGGGCATCAACCGTCCGGTCTCCAACCCGGCCGGCTCGGCCACCGCCCGAGTGATAGCGGCGCCCCGGTTCAGCGAGCTGGTCGTCGCGAAGGACGAGGACATCGCGACCATTCCGCTGATCCAGGAATCGCTCGCCGGCGAGCCGAAGCTCGTGAAGATCGATTTCGTTCGCACCGATCAAGAGCGGGTGGAGGTGTACTATTCGATCGAGCTCACCGATGCGGTGATCACCGGCCTTTCGCAAGGCAGCGGCGGCGACCGGCCGACGGAGAGCCTGACGTTGAACTTCACCAAGATCTCGTTCCACGGCACGCAGATGGACGCCGATGGCAGCAGCACTTCCCCGGCCACGTACGGCTGGAATGTGAGCAACAACGCACCGGCTTGATCGCCTGGCCTCATCGCCGCTGCTCGGCGGCGCAACCGCCCGGCGGGAGTGGCTATTCGATCACTTATCGAACCTGAATCGATTCCGGACTCATTTATGATGCGTTACCGATTGACCGGCACGTTACAATCGGTAATGCTTCCCGAAACGATTCTTCGGGGGGGACTTTAGCCACGTGAGCACCAGGCCCATTCGCGCCCGGCGATTCCGGTCCTCGTCGGGAATACGCAGGGCTGGGTGGCAGGGCGCGGCCCTGCTGGCGTTGATGTCCGCCTCCCATCCAGCAATCGCGCAGGTCCCGCCCGGCATCCGGAACCCGGTTCCGCAAGGATCGCCGATCCCGCGCATCCTGCCGCCCGCGCCGCCTTCGGTCGCACCTGGCGGGCTGATCGCGCCGCCGGCGACCCCGCGGGAGGCCTTGCCGGCCAAGCCGGTCAATGTGCGCTCGGTGGCAATCCAGGGCGTGACCGCCTATCCGTCGCCGGAGATAGCCCGTTTGGCCGAGGGGCTCGTCGGCCCGGCGGTGCCGCTCACGCAAATCGACGCCGTGCGGCAGGCGATCCTGAACCGCTATCGCTCCGACGGCTATATCCTCACCACGGTCTCCG
>JAFKFI010000125.1 GCA_017307285.1 Alphaproteobacteria bacterium
GGCCTCGCAGATGCAGGCCAGGATGCAGGAAATGCAGGCCAAGCTCGAGAGCATGGAGATGGAGGGCGTCTCCGGCGCCGGTATGGTGAGCGTGGTGCTCAACGGTCGCAGCGAACTCAGGCGAGTGACTATCGACCCGAAACTCGCCGACCCTGCCGACATGGAGATGCTGCAAGACCTCATCCTCGCCGCGCATGCCGACGCCAAGCGTAAGATCGAGACGGCGGCGGCCGAAGAGATGCAAAAGATGACCGGCGGAATGGATTTGCCGCCGGGAATGAAGCTGCCGTTCTGATCGCGGAGTTCCGACGTGCGGGATACCCCTCCCCCAACCCCATCCCGCAAGGGGAGGGGGCTTTTCTTCTCCCTCTCCCCTTGTGGGAGAGGGCCGGGGTGAGGGGTTCGCGTAGGTAGCGGAATCCAATGGGCGGCCCGGAGATCGAACGCCTCATCGGCATGCTCGCCAGGCTGCCGGGTTTCGGCCCGCGCAGCGCGCGGCGGGCGGCGCTGCGCATGTTGCAGCAGCCCGAGGCGCGGATGCTGCCGCTCGCCGCCGCGCTCAATGACGCAGCGCGGGCGGTGCGGCCGTGTCGGCTCTGCGGCAATCTCGACAGCCGCGACCCGTGCTCGATCTGCACCGACCCGCACCGCGACCGCAGCCTCATTTGCGTGGTGGAGGGCGTCGGCGACCTGTGGGCGCTGGAGCGCGCGTCAGTGCATCGCGGCCTTTATCATGTATTGGGCGGGACGCTGTCCGCGCTGGCGGGAACCGCACCAGAGGATCTGAACCTGCCGCCGCTGCTCGCTCGGATAGAGCAAGGCGGCGTCGCGGAAGTGATCCTCGCGCTGGGTGCCACCGTTGACGGCGCCACGACGGCGCACTGGCTCAGCGAGCGCCTGAAGCCGCTAGGCGTAACAGTCACGCGAGTTGGCCAGGGCGTGCCGATCGGCGGGGCGCTGGATGTGCTGGATGACGGCACCCTGGCCGCCGCATTGCGAGCGCGACGCCCGGCGTGAGCCTGTCGCGGCGCGCGCTGATCCATCTCGTCGGCCACGCCGGGGGTGTCGGCGCCGTCTACCGCACGATGGCCGCGATGGGGTTGCTGCCGATCCCGGCGGCCTACGCGGGTCCGCCCGCGCTGCCGCCGGGTAACGGCGCTCGCGTGCTGGTGCTCGGCGCCGGCATCGCGGGGATGGTGCTGGCCTGGGAGCTCGGCCGGGCTGGCTACGAGGTGAGCGTACTCGAGGCCCGCACGCGCGCCGGCGGCCGCAACTGGTCCTTGCGCGCTGGGGACGAGATCGTCGAAACCAACAGCATGCAGCGCGTGCGCTGGGGCACCGGCGAGCACCTCTATTTCAACCCCGGCCCGGCGCGCATTCCGTGGCACCACGAGGGTATCCTCGCCTATTGCCGCGAGCTCGGCGTCAAGCTCGAAGTGATGAGCAACGACAATCGTGGCGCCTTCCTGCACGACGACGCGGCCTTCGGCGCCCGGCCGCAGCGCAACGCCGCCGTGATAAATGACGCACGCGGCTATGTTGCGGAACTTGCTGCCAAGGCGGTCGATCAGGAACAGCTCGCGCATCCCGTCTCGCCGGAGAACCGCGAACGGCTGCGCGACTTCCTGCGCGCATTCGGCGCGTTGGATCGCGATCTGGTCTATCGAGGTTCCTCGCGTGCCGGCTTCGTGATCCCGCCTGACGTGGGACAGGGCACCCTCAACCAGCCGCTCGACCTGCGCCAGCTCCTGCTGTCGGATTTCTGGTACGGGAGAATGGAGTTCGGCGAAAGCCACCAGCAAGCCGCGACGATGATGCAGCCGGTTGGCGGCATGGGGGTAATCGGGCAGACCTTCGGGCGCAAGCTCGGGCCAGTGATTACCTATGGGGCGACGGTGACGGCGCTCCGGCGGGACGGCGAAGCCGCGCGCGTGATCTGGCAGGATATGGCCGGCGTCGCGCAGGCAAGCACGGCACAAATCGTGGTCTGCACGATCCCGCTCTCGGTGTTGCGCGGCATCGACGCGGACTTCGCGCCGGAGATCCGCGCGGCGATTGCCTCGGTGGACTACGTGCCCGCGGCCAAGGTCGCGTTCGAGGCACAGCGGCGATTCTGGGAGATCGAGGACGGTATCTACGGCGGCATCTCCTGGACCAGCCGCGACGCAACGCAGCTCTGGTATCCGAGCGCGGGCATCCACCAGAAGAAGGGCGTGCTGGTTGGTGCCTATATCTGGTCCGACGATCCCGGCAACGCCTTTGCCGCCAAGCCGCCGGCGCAGCGCCTTGAGGACACGATCACCGACGACGAGGTGATTCATCCCGGCTGCCGCGCGCATCTGCGCAAGGGCGTGAGCGTCGCGTGGAAGAACGTGCCGTTCAGCAATGGCGCATGGGCGGAGTGGAGCCGGGACGCGCGCGCCTTGGGCTATCGCCGTCTACTTGACGGCGATGGGCCGTTCCTGTTCTGCGGCGAGCATCTTTCCTACGTCAACGGCTGGCAGGAGGGCGCCGTCCGCTCCGCGCATCATGTCCTGGGACAGATCGCCGACCGCGTGCGAGGGGCTGCCGCACAGCCCTGAACCGCCGGGAACCGTGAAAGGCATCCGCCGTTGCCGTCGCATTCGGGCACGGAGCACGGCATGTCTGCAAACCCCGCCGCGATTACCGGCGATTCGTGGTCCGCGGACCGGCGCGAATTGTTGCGATGGACGACGATGCTGGCCGCGGCGTCCGGCGTCGGATTGAGCGGCGCGCACGCGCAGTCCCGCGGCGAGTCCAAGCCGGAAGCGACGGCCTCGGCCGTTCGGAGCGGCAGCGACCTGCGTAGGCGGACACTCGGCTTCATGCTCGCACACGAGCAATTCCCGGTGCCCCAGCTGGTCGAGATCGGCGCGCACGCATCGCGCTCGGGATTCCAGCTGCTCGCCACCAGCGATCACTTCCAGCCCTGGCAGGCGAACCAAGGCCATGCCGGCGAGGCCTGGGTCACGCTCGGCGCGCTCGGGGCCCAGGCGCCCCGGAGCTGGATGGGGACGACGGTGACATGTCCGACGCTGCGGTACAATCCCGCGGTGGTCGCCGAAACATTCGCGACGCTCAGCAATCTCTATCCGGGACGGATATTCCTGGGCGTGGGATCGGGCGAGGCGCTCAACGAGCAGGCAGCCACGGGTGAGTGGCCGGAATGGCCCGAGCGGTGGGAACGTCTCGTCGAGGCCATTGACGTGATTAGGCAACTTTGGGCAGGCCAGCCTGTCTCGCACAACGGCAAATATTACACCGTAGACGCCAAGCTCTACGATCCGCCGGCGCGGCCGATCCCGCTTTTGACGGCTGCGAACGGCAAGAAGTCGATGCGCCTCGCAGGACAGCACGGCGATGGGCTGATCACCGATCCCGCCAGTTGGCAGCAGCACAAATCGGAGTGGCAGGAAGGCGCGCGCTCCGCCGGCAAGAACCCATCCGACATGCCCGTGCTGGTCGAGCACTACGTTGTCGTGGGAGACGAGACGGAGGCGAAACGCGCCGCCGAGCTCTGGCGCTTCGGACCCAAGGCGTTCAAGAGCTATTACAATATCGCCGACCCCGCGCACATCCAGCAGCGCGCCGAGGCCGAGATACCGCTCGAGCAAGTCATCAAGTCATGGGCGGTCGGCACCGACCCGCAAATCCACATCGCCGCGATCCAGAAACTGTTCGACAGCGGCGCCACGATCGTCAACGTCCACTCCGGCCAGCCTGACCAGAAGAAGGTGATCGACTTCTATGCCAGCCACGTCCTGCCCAAGATCGCGATGGCGGACTGAAGTCCGCCCACCCAAAGTGAGGCAGCGGTAGGGCGGACTTCAGTCCGCCTCCTCACACGAAGGCCCAACCCTTCCCGTCGAAGCTTTGCAGCTTCATGTAGGTAATTACCCGGTACTGCGTCGGGCTGGTATTGATGAGGCTGCCGGGCAGCAGCATGGGTAGGCGGAAATCATGCAGGCTTGCCGCCTGGCGCATGATGTTCTCGCGCGAGAGATCGTTGCCGCACTGGCGCAGCACCTGCTCCAGGGTCTGCGCGAACGAATAGCCCGCGACGTTGATGCTGTCGTTGAGGTCGGCGTCTGGCAAGTTCTTCGTCATCCACGCGCGCCACGCCTTCACGTCGGCATCCTCGGCCCATTTCGGATCGGTCGCGTCTTTGATGAAGCCTGCGGTCTTCACGCCGATCGACTTTTCGAGCCCGGCCGGCACGAAGGTCGCCGCGACCGAGGCGGCGCCGAGATGAATGTACTTGTCCGGATGCCAGCCGATGTCGAACGTCTTGCGGATTGCCTGCGCGCCCTGCTTCGCATAGGTGAACATGAACAGCACATCGGCACCCGATCCCTGCAACGTCACGATCTGCGAATCGACGGTCGGATCGGTCGCCTCGTAGCTTGCCTCGCTGACGATCATGCCCGCCTTGTCGCCCAAGCCTTCCTTGAGCCCGGCCAGCAATTCCTTGCCGAAATCGTCGTTCTGATACAACACCGCGATGCGGCCCTTCGGCGTCTTTTCCAACACGTTCTTCGCGTAGAACGCCGCCTCGGACATCAAGGTGGGCTGCCAGCCGATCGTCCAAGGAAAGTGCGCGGGATCGGCGAAGCGCGCGGAGCCGGCGGCGACGAACAGGTGCGGGATCTTGTGCTGGTTGAGATATTGGCGAATGACGACGTTGATCGGCGTGCCCAGCGTGTTGAAGATGAACGCAACACGTTCCTGCTCAATCAGCCGGCGCACCTGCTCGACGGCCTTGGGCGGGCTGAACCCGTCATCGAGGCTGAGCACGGTGATCTTGCGCCCGTTGATCCCGCCCGCCTCGTTCAGCGCCCGGAAATACGCCGCTTCGACGCGGCCGAGCTGACCGTAGGCCGAGGCCGGGCCGCTATACGGCAGTGTCTGGCCGATCTTGATTTCGGTGTCGGTGATGCCCGGTGCATTGCGCGTCTCGCCTCGCGCGGGCGGCGATGCGCCGAGCGCCAGCAGGGCGGGTGCGGCGAGGATATGACGTCGCTTGATGTCGGGCATCTCGGTTCCTCCGGTGCATCTTGGTTTGCACGGAAGGATAGACCCGTGGCGCAAAACGCCAAGCGTTCGGCGCGATCCGTTCAGCTATTGCCGATCAACACCCCCGTCGCAAACACCAGTGCGCCGCCGAAGCCGACCTGGAGGGCGGCGGAGAAGGGTGGCGTGTCCATGTATTTCCAACGCACCCAACTGATGATCGCGAGTTCGATCACGACGACGCAGCACGCGACGACAAGCGCCGTCCAGAACTGCGGAATGAGGAATGGCAAGGTGTGGCCCAGGCCGCCGAGCGTGGTCATCAGGCCGCAGATGGCGCCGCGCGCGACCGGCGCGCCGCGCCCGGTGAGGCTGCCGTTGTCGGACAGCGCTTCCGCAAAACCCATCGAGATGCCTGCGCCGATCGATGCGGCGAGCCCCACCAGGAATGCGTCCCACGACCGGCCACTGGCGAAGGCGGCGGCGAAGATCGGTGCGAGGGTGGAGACCGAGCCATCCATCAGCCCCGCCAATGCCGGCTGCACGACGCGGAGCACGAACACCCGCCGGTCCGCCTTCTCCTCCTGGATGCGTACATTCTCCGGCACGTTCTGCTCGACCAGTCGGTCGGCGATGTCCTCGTGCCGTTCCTCCTCCTCGGCGAGATCGCCGAGCAGCTTGCGTATCGAGGCATCGGAGGTGCGCGCCATCGCCCGGCGATAGAAGCGCAGGGTCTCGATCTCCATCGTCTGCGCCAGCTTGCGAACAGTGTCGATCCCGAGCGGGCGGATTTGCCAGACCGGCTTATGCTGGATGAAGCCACGCACGTCCTGCCGCCGGATCAGCGGGATGTGCTCGCCGAATTTCTCCTGGAACAGGGTGATGAGCCGATGGCGGTGATCGCTCTCCTGCCCGGCCATCACGGTGAACACCTTGGCGGTGGCGGGGAAATCCTCCCGCAGCCCGTCCGCGATGTCGGCGTAGATGCGGTTGTCCTCCTCCTCGTTGCTGATGGCGAGGGCGAGGATTTCCTTCTCGGTCAAGTCGGAGAAATCGCGCATGGCCGCGAATGTGGCCAGTCGTCGCGGGGCGTCAAGTGAAACCGCCCGGTTTGCAAATGCCTCGCAGGAACGAGCGGGACATCGTCAAGCAAAACCGCCGCCTCTATTGTGCCGCGCGGTCCTCTCACCCATCCCCCTCCCGGCCGGGGGAGGGGGGCGGGGCAGAGAGCCTTATTCCGCGGCGGCGGCCGTCGGTTTCGGCACCAGGTGCCGCACGCGCGGCAGCACTTCTTCGGACAGCAACCGGAGCGAGTTGTGCCAAGCCTGCGGGTTCTCGCTGTAGTCGAAGCCGAATACCAGCAGAGAACCGAAGCCGCCGACTTCAGCGTAGACCTGCTCCAGCCGCTCGGCGACGGTCTTCGGCGAGCCGATCAGCCAATTGTGCTTGGCGCAATACTCCACCGTTACGTCGGAATCGGCCACGTCCGGGCTGTGCTTGAGGTATTCCTTGAAGCCGAACTGCTCCAGCAACGGCAGGAAATACTCGCGCATCATGCGGCCCATCATGCCGCCGACCGACAGCCGCCAAGCCTCCTCGTCGGTTTCGGCGACGAAGACCTCACGCACCATGCGCCAGTCGTTGCGGTTGGCCACTCGGCCGCCCTTCTTGGCGCCGGCCTCCACCGCGTCCCAGTGGCTCGCGACATAGGCCGGGTTGAGGTTGAGGCTCATCGGCAGATAGCCATGCTCGCCGGCGAGCTTCAGCGTGTCGGAGTTCTTCGACAGGCCAGCCACGCCGATCGGCGGGTGGGGCAGCTGCAGCGGACGCAGATGCGGGTGCAGAAAGCCGAACATCGTCTGCGGCTTCGCCACTTTCCAGAACTGCCCATCGTAGTCGAAATGCGGCTCGTCGCTCCACAGCCGGAGAATGATCTCCAGTGCCTCGCGCGTCATCTCGCGGTTGACGCCGCCCATGCCGTCGACGTGGAACATCGCCCAGTCGCTCGGCAGCCCAGACGCGGCGACCCCGAAATTGAGCCGACCCTCGGAGAGGTGGTCGAGCATGGCGAGGCGGTTCGCGAGCTCCGCCGGGTGGTGATACGGCAGCAGGAAACCGCCCGGCCCGATGCGGATGCGCTTGGTCTGCAGCAGGGCCTGGGCGATCAGCAGGTCGGGTGCCGGGTGCGGTTCCCAGATCGAGGTATGGTGCTCGCCGATCCAGGCCTCCTCGTAGCCCAGCTCATCGAGCCAGCGCAGGGTCTGCAGGTCCCAGTCATGCCCCGCCTTCAGGCCCTTCTCGGGCGGGTGAGAGGGCATGGCGAAGTAGCCGAGCTGCATGGCGTTCCTCCTTGCTGGCGCCGCTTTGCGCGACGGACGGGGCAGACGTTACATCGGTCCGCGCCGGTAGGCGACAAGGCAGCATGCGGCCAGGGCTGCTGGCGCCAGCGTGGCTCAGTGCCGGAAGTGACGTACCCCAGTCAGAACCATCGCAATCCCAGCGGAGTCGGCTGCAGCGATCACCTCCGAGTCCCGGATCGAGCCGCCCGGCTGGATCACTGCCGTGGCACCCGCCGCAACAGCCGCTTCCAGCCCGTCGGCGAAGGGGAAGAAGGCATCCGAGGCGACCACGCTGCCTTTGGCGAGCGGTTCCGCGAGGCCGGCGGCCTTTGCCGCCTCGGCGCTCTTCCAGGCGGCGATACGTGCGCTGTCGACGCGGCTCATCTGGCCGGCACCGATGCCGACGGTGGAGCCGGATTTGGCATAGACGATGGCGTTCGACTTCACGTGCTTGCAGACGCGGAAGGCGAATACGAGATCGGCGAGCTCCGCCTCGGTCGGCGCTCGCTGCGTCACGACCTTGAGCTCGGCCGGCACGATGCGGCCGGCGTCGCGGGTTTGTGCGAGGAAGCCGCCGGCGACGCTGCGGAAAGTCAGGCCGGGGGCAGCCGGATCGGGCAAGCCGCCGGTGAGCAGCAAGCGGAGGTTCTTCCTGCGCGCCAGAATGGCCTTCGCCGCGTCGTCCGCGTCGGGGGCGATGATCACCTCGGTGAAGATCCCCGCGATCTTCTCTGCCGCTGCCGCGTCCAGCGTGCGATTGACCGCGACGATGCCGCCATAAGCGGAGACCGGATCGCAGCGCAGCGCGTGGTCCCACGCCTCCGAGAGCGAGCTTGCCGAGGCGACGCCGCACGGGTTGGCGTGCTTGATGATTGCGACGGTCGGCGCCTCGAACTCGGCCGCGCACTCGAAGGCCGCGTCCGTGTCGTTGAGGTTGTTGTAGGAGAGTTCCTTGCCCTGCACCTGCGTGGCCGTCGCGACGCCCGGTCGCGCGCCGGTGACGTAGAAGGCGGCGCGCTGGTGCGGGTTCTCGCCGTAGCGCAAGGTCTGGCGCAGCGCACCGGAGAGGGTCAGGCGCTCCGGGAAGTCGTCGCCGCGCCGTTCGGCGAACCATGCCGCGATGGCGGCGTCGTAAGCGCTGGTGCGGGCATAGGCCTCGCTCGCGAGATGGCGGCGCAGCTCATGGTGCGTGCCGCCATGCGCGGCGAAATCCGCCAGCAGCGTCACGTATTGCGCGGGCTCCGTCAGCACGGCGACGAAATCGTGGTTCTTGGCGGCGGCGCGGATCAGCGCCGGGCCGCCGATGTCGATGTTCTCGATGCACTCCTCGTCCGTCGCACCGCGAGCCACGGTCGACTCGAACGGATAGAGGTTCACCACCACGAGATCGATCGGCGCGATGCCGTGCGCCTGCATCTGGGCAACGTGCTCGGCGCTGTCTCGCCGCCCTAGGATGCCGCCGTGGATCTGCGGCACCAGCGTTTTGACCCGCCCGTCCAGAATCTCTGGGAAACCGGTATGCGCCGACACTTCCGTAACCGCGACGCCGGCCTCGCGCAGTACCTGCGCCGAGCCGCCGGTGGACAGGATTTCCACGCCGCGCGCGGTCAGCGCCTCGGCGAACGGTACCAGCCCGGATTTGTCGGAGACGGAGATCAGCGCGCGGCGGATGGGGACGATATCGGTCATGACGGCACCTGATGTCTCGGACGCCGGCGGGATAGACCTAGAGCCCGAGCAGGTCCAGCGTCCGGCCGACAACCCTGCTCTCGTCGTAGAGGTCGAGCGCGCGTTGGCGCCCCGCCTCGCCCATGCGCGCGCGTAGCGCCGGGTCGGCGGCGAGCCGGGCGAGGGCGCGCGCCAGCGGCGGCACTTGCATCGGCGGGACGAGCAGGCCAGTCACGTCGTTCACCACCTGCTCGCGCGGGCCGCGGATGTCGGTCGCCACCACGGGGAGGCCGGTCAGCATCGCCTCGATCACCGACATCGGCAGCCCCTCGAAATGGCTCGGCAGGGCGAAAATGTCGGCGGCGGCGAGCACGGCGGAGACGTCCTCGCGATAGCCGAGCAGCCGCAGCCGCTCGCCCAATCCCGCCTCGGCGAGCGCCGCCGCCACGTCCGCGCCGCGATCGGTGGCGAGACGATTGCCGACCACCCACAACTCCGCCCCCGGCACGTCACGCATGGCGGCGGCGAGTTCGGCGTGGCCCTTGTGGCGCACCAGGCGGGAGACCACGGCGACCGCGACGCGATCCTCCGGCACGCCGAGCGCCGCCCGCACCCGCGCCCGCGCGGCCGGGTCGGGATGGAATTTGGCGGGATCACGGCCGTTCAGCACCGCGGTCGCGTGGCGCGCGATGCCGAGCCGGCGGGCATCGGCCGCCTCCTCCTCCGAGACCGTGAGGAACACGTCCGTCATGCGCCCGCCGAGCCACTCCATGCCGAGCGACGCGGCACGGCGGGACCAGGGACCGGGCTGGTTGAACAGGAAGCCGTGACACGTATAGGCGATGCGCGGCACTCCGGTGGTCCGAGCCGCCAGGCGTCCGAGGAAGCCGCCGATCGGCATGTGGGTGTGCACCAGGTCGGGCTTCTCCGCGCGCATCAGCCGGACCAGGGCAGCAAGCGCGCGCCCTTGCTCGACGGGCGAGAGGCTGCGCATTGGCGGCAGGCTTTCCACCCGGAACCCTTCGGCCCGCACCGGCTCGAGCAGCGGCCCGTCCCCGCATGCGCCGATCACCTCATGCCCCCGCTCCCTTGCCCCGCGCATCAGCGGCAGCAGGAAGTGGCGGAGGGAGAAGTCGACGTTGATGATCTCTAGGAGCTTCATTTGGGCGGCTCACCGGGCGTGGTCGACCGGGATTATCCGACCTTGGTAATCGCCCATTTCACCTGCTGCGGGCCGTCCATCGGGCCGGTGAGCACGACCTGCTCGCTGCGCCTGGGCTCCGGGCCGCCGAGATAGATGCTCTCCTCTAGCGCCATCCGCGCGCCGTCCGCCTTGAGGCGCCAGCCGCCGCCGGAAGGGAGCCGTAGCAGCACCGCCTCGCCATCCTGCTGCAGGCTCGCGGTGACGCTCGGGTGCAAATGGAAGCGTAGGGTGAACGGCTGCGGCGTGGGTGCCTCGATCGCGTCCTCGCCGCGTACGTCCTCACCGCTCTCAGCGAGGTAGAGGCGCCGGCGGTGGATCGCGCCGAACGGCTTCTTCCAGCCGTCATGGCTCGCTTCCAGCCAATGCGCGCCGCTCGCTTCCTGGCGCTGCACCTCGACGTTCTCCGGCCGGCGGCCAAGTCCGCGCTCGCGCAGCTCCGACGAGTTCACGTCGGCGATCACCAGGGTGGAATGCGCCGCCGTCGCCCGAGTGGCATCGTGCCATTCCGGACTGCCGGCGGGAAACGCACCGCAATTCACGATCATCCGATCCCGCCCGACCGACAGTTCCATCGACAGCGTGCCGGCATGGGCATAGCGGTCGATTTCGGCGGGCGGCGGCTCGCCGCAATCGACCAGCAGCACGCTCCGCCCGGCTTGCAGGCGCTGGAAGCCGCCGTCGAGCAGCGAAGAGGGGCCGCGTCCGGAGCGCCCCGCCTGGGTCAGCACGAGGTCGATCAAGCTCGCTTGCTCCTCCTTGGAGCCGTTGAACAGCGCCAGCCCACCATCGCCGTGCCGCAGCACCCGCAGGGCGGGCGCCATCCGTTCGATCGAAGCGGTGAGGGCGGCCGGGGGCTGCACCTGGGCGGCCTGCAGCAGCGCGCGGATTTCCGTCAGGTCTTGCAGGGCGGCGAGATGGGCCGCCGGGCTGCGCTCGGCGTGGCAGCCATCGGGCAGCACCTGCCGGCCGATCTCCTGTGGCAGGAAGCGCAGCGCGCGGGTGAGGAAGGCCGCGTGCTCCGGCATCGCCACGGCGGCGGCGATTAAGCCCTTGAGGGCGGTAAGCGCGCGCGCGTCCAGCTCCTCCGCGGGCATGGCGGCAGCGAGCCTGCGCGCATCGGAGAGCAGCCGGGCCATCATTCGCTGGCGGAACAGATCGTCGGCCGAGGCGCCGAAGAAATCGTAATGCCCGAGCCAGGCGGCGATGCGCGCGCCGATTACGTCCGGGCGGTAGGCCAGCGGCTCGGGCGAGGTGGCGATCCACTTAGACAGCAGCGCGCGGGCTTGCAGTCGGGCGGCGTCGGTGCCGAGCGCTCGCAGATCCCGCAGCCAGACGAAGCCGTGCGCCGCCACGCGCAGCGGCAGGGGCGCGGAGGTATCGGCCCAGTCGCCCGGCTTCAGCGGGCGCACCCCGCCGCCCAGCTCCAGCTCGCCCCGCAACAGGCGGACGCCGCGCGACGGATCGCCCGGCCAAGGATCGCGGACGGGAAGGGCGGGCGCGTCCGGCACCCGGCCCATTCGCAGGCTTGGCAGCTTCGCCATCGCGCGCCGCGCGTCGCGCAGCCAGCCGCCGCGCGTCATCAAGGCGCGTCCGCCCGCAGCGCGGCGATCGCCGCGGCGTAGTCCGGGCGGCCGAACACGGCGGTGCCGGCGACCAATGTATCGGCCCCCGCCGCGATCACCCGCCCGGCGGTGCCCGGCGCGATACCGCCATCGACCGACAACGCGATCCGCCGCCCGCTGGCATCGATCATGCGCCGCAGCGCGGCGATCTTCGGCAGTTGCGAGGAAAGGAACGCCTGACCGCCGAACCCCGGGTTCACCGTCATGACCAGGATGATGTCCACGAGGTCAAGCGCCCATTCCACCGCATCGGGCGGTGTGGCGGGGTTGAGCACCACGCCGGCGCTCTTGCCGAGCGACTTGATCAGCTGCAGCGAGCGGTGCAGGTGCGGACCAGCCTCGGGGTGCAGGCTGAGATGGTCGGCCCCCGCCTCGACGAAGGCGTGGATGTAGGGGTCCACCGGCTCGATCATCAAATGCACGTCGAATGGCAGCTTGGTCAGCGGACGCAGGGCGCGCAGCACGCCGGGTCCGAAGCTGATATTGGGCACGAAATGCCCGTCCATGATGTCGAGATGCAGCCAATCGGCCCCCGCCGCCTCGACCGCGCGCGCCTCGTCGGCGAGCCGGGAGAAGTCGGCGGCGAGCAGGCTGGGCGCGATCGTGACTCGCGCGGGCGAGGGCTGGGACATCGCCCGGTTCTAGACAGGCCCGAGGATTTTGCACAAGCGCGAGAGCGGCGGCCGGACGGTCAAGGCTTCACCAGGCGGGCAGCGAAGAACCCGTCCATGCCGCCCCGCTCGGGCCACAGCCCCGGATGCGTGCGGAGATTGCCTTCCGCGGTGTGCGCCTCGGGGAGCGCGGCCACCTCCTCCGGCGCGAACGGATCGTGCCGCAGTCCCGTGCGACGGAGGACGGCGGCGATGCGGGCGGGACCTTCCTCAGGCTGCAGGGAACAGACCGCGTAGATCAGGCGCCCGCCCGGCCGCAGCATCGCGGCGGCGGCGTCCAGCAATCGGTCCTGTCCGGCGGCGAGCGCCGCGAGATCGCGTGGGCGCTTGAGATGCGGCACGTCGGGGTGACGGCGGATCGTGCCGGTGGCGCTGCACGGCGCGTCGAGCAGAATCGCGTCGAGCGGAGTGTCGGGACGCCAGAGTGCCGCATCCGCCTGCACCAATTCGGCTTCGAGCCGCAGCCGCGACAGATTCTCCCGCAACCGTCCGAGTCGTGCCGTGTCGCGCTCGACCGCCATCACCCGGGCCCCGGCCGAGGCGAGCTGTGCCGTCTTGCCGCCCGGTGCGGCGCAGAGATCGGCGACGTGCTCTCCGGGGCGGGCTGCGAGAAGGCGGGCCGGCAGCGCCGCGGCCGCGTCCTGCACCCAGAATTCTCCGCTGCCGTAACCCGCGAGCTCCGTGACACGGGTTCCGGCGGGGAAGCGGATCGAGCCGGTGGGCAGCATCTTGCCGCCGGCTAGCGTCGGAGCGCCGGGGCGAAGCGTGAGGTCGAGCGGCGCCTCGCTCTGATGCGCGGTGGCGATGGCGCGTGCGTCGCTGCCCCAGGCGGACCACAGCCAACCCGGCGTGTCCAGCCGTGGTCCGTCCAACTCGACAATCGTTGCGGCACCCGTCTGGCCCACGCGGCGCAGGACGGCGTTGACCAGCCCGGCGAAAGGGGTGAGGCCGCGCGCGCGAGCCAGCGCCACCGCTGTCGCCACCGCCGCGTGGGCCGGCGTACCGAGCAGCAGGAGACCCGCCGCGCCGATCCGCAGGACCTGCCGCACCGGCGCGGGCGGCGCCTTGGTGAGGAACGGCTCCAGCACGGCGTCCAGCGTGCCCGTTCGGCGGAGCACGGTCGCGGCGAGCCGGTGCGCGGCGGCCCGGTCACGCCCCTCCATTGCGGGGAGCGCGTCGAGCGCCTCCTCTAGCGGCCGGCGCCGGTCGAACACGGCGGAAAGCAGATCGAAAGCGGCGTTGCGCGTCGGGTCGGGCCGGGATGGAGGCATGGGCGGGAGGTGCGCCCTCCCGCGTCTCCGCGCAACAGGCGCTTCAGGTCGAGATCGAGTCGAGCTCCTTGCGGGCGTGGTCGGGGCAGAAGAACCACACGCCGAGGCCCATCAGCACCATGACGATCGGGCAGACCAGGAACGACAACTGGAACGAGCCCGTGCGCTGCTGCAGGTAGATCGTCGCGAACGGCCACAGCACGAAACCCACGAGCCACGCTGTTGACCAGACGAAGCCGTTCGCGACGCCTCGGATGCGGGTCGGGAACACCTCGGCGGTGATCACCATGCTCGGCCCCCAAAAGCCGAGATAGCCGATCGACCAGAGCAGTCCGAACACCCAGAGCGCCGTGTCGCTAGTAGCGAATATCCAGAGCGTGAGGAAGACGGCGCCTTGCGCCAGCATGACCAGGAAGGCGACGCGCCGGCCGATCCGGTCGGCGATCCATCCGGAGGCGATCAGGCCGAGCACGCCGACGAGGCCCCACCAGATATAAAACGAGCCATACGTGGCGGTCGCCCAATGCCGCTCCTGTGCCAGGTAGATCGGCATCCAGCCCGCGACAGTGCCGTAGATGATCGTGCTGCAGCAGGCGATGAACGTGGCGATGGCGGTGTTGCGCCACATGTCGGCGGCGAAGAGCTGTGCCAGCGGCACTTTGTTGAGTGCCTTGTTGGTCCACTCCTGATCAGCCGGCTCGAGCGGCCGCCCGGCGGCTCGGGCCTCTGCGATGCGCCGCTTGCGGTCCTGCAAGCGCACCCAGTAGGGGCTTTCGGGACAGCGCGCACGGACGTAGATCGCCAGCAGCGCGATGACCGCCGGCACCACGCAAGCCGCGCGCCACGACCAGGTCGCGGCCACGAGGGTGACGATCAGGCCGGCGGCCGAGGCGCCGAAGCACCAGGTGCCGCGATTGATGCTGATGACCCGGCCGCGCAATCGCGCCGGCCAGGTCTCGGCGACCAGCATGGAGCCGAGAGACCACTCGCCGTTCAGGGCGAAGTTCAGCGCGGTGCGGACCGCGAAGAACGCGACGATGGTGGTGGTGAGCGCGAGCACCGGCATCAGCAGCGAGAACAGCGCGATGTTGATGGCGAGCAGCGTTCGCCGGCCATACCGGTCGGCAAGCCAGGGCCAGACGAACATGCCCGAGATGCCGATGAGCAGCGAGATCTGCACTCCGGTCCGCCAGGTCGGCAGATCGACGTTGAACTCCCTGATGACCAAGGGCGAGATCAGGCCGAAGATCACGCCGTCCATGCCGTCGAACATCCAGCCCAGTCCATTGGCGGCGGCGATGTGCCAATGTGTCGCCGTCAGCTTGGTCGTATCGGCGGCGTTGCGGAAGCTCGGCTGTTCGAGATAGCGCTGCTCCAGCGGGCCGACGATGGCGTCGAGCGTCGGCGACGCGTCGGATGGACTCATGCGTTGGGTTCCCTCACTTCGTCACGCCTGTTCCGGCGCGTTGCGGCAGCTACTCTGGGAGACGCTGAGGGGCGGCGCAACTCTGGGCTGCGATCGGAGCCGATTGTCGGCGGGATGACGGCATGGACGCAGTGGCGCGCTGCAGGCATTTTCCGCCGATGCTGGATCGACGGCTGCAGCTGGGGCGTGTCCGTTTGGCCGGGACGCCGTGGCGCCCCGCCGCGCTCGTGCTGCTCTGCCTGATCCTTTGGCTGCCCGGTGTGATCAGCATTCCTGCTTCCGATCGCGACGAGTCGCGTTTCGTGCAAGGCACCAAGCAGATGCTGGAGACCGGCGACTTCGTCTCCATCCGCAACGGCGAGGAAGCGCGGAACCGGAAGCCGATCGGCATCTACTGGCTGCAGGCCCCCTTCGCTGCCACCGGCCGAACGGTTGGCCTGGCGACGTTCAACCCGGTCTGGCCCTACCGCATTCCCTCCGTGCTGGGCGGCCTGCTTGCGGTGCTGGCCACATACGGGCTGTGGCGGGGTGTGATCGGCCGAGAGGCCGCGTTCCTCGCGGCCGCGATGCTCGGCGCCTCGGTCATCGTCGCGGTGGAGGCTGGGATCGCCAAGACCGATGCGACCTTGCTCGGCGTGACGACCCTCGCAATGGGGCTGCTTGCCCGCGCCTATCTCGATCCTGGCGGTCTGAGCGCGGCGCGGGCGGGGATATTCTGGCTGGCCATTGGCGCCGGCGTGCTGGTCAAAGGGCCAGTCACGCCGATGGTGGCGGGCGTTGCCGTCCTCTCGCTGGTCGTGGTGGATCGGCGGGGGCGCGGCGCGGGCTGGCTGCGGACCTTGCGCCCACGCTGGGGCGTGCCGCTGATGCTGGCAGTGGTGCTGCCCTGGTTCATCGCCATCGGGATTGCGACGGGCGGAAAGTTCTTCGTCGATTCGATCGGTGGCGACCTTGCCGCCAAGCTCGCCAGTGGCGACGATTCGCACGGCGGACCGCCCGGGCTGCATCTCGTGCTGTTGCCGTTGCTGTTCTTCCCCTTCTCGATCCCGGTGATCCGCAGCCTGCCTGGAACCTGGCGGGAGCGGCACGATCCGGTGATCCGGTTCTTGCTCGCCTGGATCGTGCCGGCCTGGATCGTCTTCGAGCTCGTGCCGACCAAGCTGCCGCACTACACCTTGCCGCTCTACCCGGCGCTGGCGCTGCTCGCGGCGCGCTGGACCCTCGACCGCTCGCGCCATCCGCCGCCGCGCTGGATAGCCATGCTGTCGACAATTGCCTTCATCGCGAGCGCGGCGGTGCTCGGGCTCGGCTTGGCGGCGCTGCCCTTCGTCGCCGCGCCGGGCCTGACCACGCTCGATCTGCTAGGCATCCCCGCCTTGGCGGGTGTCGCCATCGGTGCGTGGCTGATTCTGCGCGCGGCAAAGCGGCAAGATTGGCCGGCGGTGGCACGGGCCGGGCTGATCGCGGCACCGCTGCTCTATTGGCCGAGCCTCGGCTTCGAGCTGCCTGAGCTGACGCCACTCTGGATATCCCCGCGCGTCGAGGCGGCACTCGCCGCGCACTGGCCGGATGGCAAGCCCGCCGACGCGGCGTTCGGCGCGGCGGGGTTCCGCGAACCGAGCCTCATGTTTCTCGCCGGGACGGATACTCAATGGCTCTATGGCGGTTCCGGCGCGGCGCGGTTCCTGGCCGCCGGGCCCGATCGGGTAGCCGCCGTGGGCGATCGAGACATCGCTCAGTTCCACGCCGAGGCGGACAAACTCGGCATCGCTCCGCGCGCCTTCGCCGAGGTCGCCGGCTTCAACTACTCGCGGGGCCGGCGGGTCTCGCTGACCCTGTTCGACGTGCCGAAATAATCAGGCGTCGCGGCTCAAACCCTTGGCGGCCAGCGCCTTCAGGTAGGCCGCCCAGCGCGTCTCCTGCTCTCGGCCCAGCTCGTGCAGGTACTCCCAGGAAAAAATGCCGGTATCGTGCCGGTCGTCGAAGATCAGCCGCACGGCATAATTGCCCACGGGCTCGATCGCGGCGATGCCGACGAGCCGCTTGCCGCGGACGATCTGGCGCTGGTCGGGAGAGTGGCCCTGTACCTCGGCGCTCGGGCTCTCGACACGGAGATACTCCGCCGGCAGCGAGGCGCGCGTCCCATCGTCGAACGTCACGTCGAGCCGCCGCTCGGAGCGGTTCAGGCGAATCTCAGTCGCGACGGGCATCCCGGCCTAATCCTCGAGCTGGCGCGCTTCCTCTGGAAGCATGATGGGGATGCCGTCGCGCACCGGGTAGGCGAGCCCGGCCTTGCGGCTGATCAGCTCATTGTTGGCCCGGTCGTATTCAAGCGGGCCTTTGGTCAGCGGACAGACCAGGATCTCCAGCAGCCGTGGGTCGATCGGCGCGTTGCGTGCCGTCTGGGGCTCGTGCTTGGCATCGGACATGGTTGCCTCCGTTGGCTGCCTGCACGGATGGAGCGACGTCAGCTGACGGGCCTGTCGGGTCCCGGGTCAGCGCCGATCGCGCCCATCTCGAGCAGGGTAAGCAGGGTTCGCGCGCGCTCGGTCTCGGTCCCGGCTTCGAGCAGGGCCTGCTTCTCCGCCGGCTCGAACGGGCAGACCATGCAGAGCGTGATCACGAGCATGTCGTCGGACATGCGGTTGATCGCGTCCCAGTTCGCGTCGAACCCGCGATGCGCGAAGTATTTCCGCAGCGCCAGGAGCAGCGCCTCGCGATCGATGCCGATGGCCCGCGGCGCCAGGTCGAGATCGCTATGGTAAGCGCTGAAATCGCCGCGCACGCGCCGATAGCCGCGCCCCATCGCCAGCTCCGCGGCGACCGCGAAGCGGATGATCCCCGACAAGGTGATGAGATAGCGCCCGTCATCGGTCTCGCTGAATGACGAGAGGCGGCCAAGGCAGCCGACCCGGAACAGGCCCGGCCCGGTCTGCCCCTCCGGCAGCGAGCCGTCCGGCTGGATCATGCCGAACATCCGTCCAGCGCCGAGCGCATCCTCGGTCATCGCCAGGTAGCGCGGCTCGAAAATGTTGAGCGGCAGCTTCCCGCGCGGGAGCAGCAGCGCGCCGGGCAGCGGGAACACCGCGAACTCGGCGGGCAGATCCTCCGCACGCGGGTGGAAGGACGGCATCAGGAGAACAGGATCGCCGAGAGCTTGCGTCGCGCGCTCATCGTGGTGGCGTCGTCGAAGCCCCAGGCCTCGAAAAATTTGAGCAGCTGCAGTCGCGCCGCGTCGTCGTTCCAGGTCCGCTCGCGCCGGATGATGTCGAGCAGCGCGTCGGCCGCCGCCTCGCGCTCGCCGGTGGCGTTGAGCGCCGAGGCCAGCTCGTAACGCGCTGTGTTGTCGGTAGGATCGGCAGCCACTCGGGCGCTGAGGCTGGAGAGCTGGTCCTTGGCCGCACGGCCTTCCTCCGCCAGCGCGAGCGCGCTGCGCGCGCCGGCGATCTCGGCGTGCTCGGCGATCTTGGCCGGCACCTGCGCCAGCGCGTCATGCGCCTGATCCTCCTGCCCGAGAGCGACGAGCACGCGGATCAGCCCACCCCAGGCCTCCGGGTTCTCCGGCTCCTGTTGCAGCGCGGCGCTGAACAGCTCGCCCGCCTGCTGGTGGTCCCCCGCTTCCATCGCCGATTTCGCCTCGGCCATCAGGTCGGCGCCCGGCATCGTGCCGCCCGCGACCTTGAGTAGCTGCTCGACGAACCGCCGCACCTCGCTCTCCGGCAGCGCGCCCTGGAACAAATCGGCGATCTGTCCCTGCCAGAAGGCGGCGACGGTCGGCACCGACTGCAGCGGCAGGCCCAGCTGCGCGAGTTGCTGCACCAGCGAGCGATTGGCGTCGATGTCGATCTTGACGAGCTTGACCCGTCCGCCGGCGGAGCGGACGACCTTTTCCAGGGTCGGCGTCAGCTGCTTGCAGGGGCCGCACCAGGTAGCCCAGAAGTCGACCAGCACGGGGACCCGCTTGGAGGCCTCGACGACATCCTGCATGAAGGTCTTCTGATCGCCGTCGACGATCATGTCGGCGGCGCCGGCTGTCTCGTGTGGGGCGTTCTGGCCGATGATGGCACTCATGAGAGAATTTCCTGCCGTTCGCGTGCTGGTTAGATATCCTCCCCGCTGCCGGTGACAAGCGGGGGTGCGCCGCCGGATGCTGCGAGAGCAATCGATCCTTCCCGACCATGCCCGCCACCTGCAGGTCCGTCCAGACCAGGAGCGGGTGCTTGCAATCACCCCCGAACCCGCCTAGAACCCGCCGCCGGATCGGAGCGCGGGCGTAGCTCAGGGGTAGAGCACAACCTTGCCAAGGTTGGGGTCGAGGGTTCGAATCCCTTCGCCCGCTCCAATTGGTCCTCCCCAATCATTCTCCGCCTCGGCTGACTCGCTTCGGAAGCCCCTGTCCGGCCGACATCTCCGTCAGGAGCTTGATATTTCTCGAC
>JAFKFI010000126.1 GCA_017307285.1 Alphaproteobacteria bacterium
GCGGCCCGAGCGGAATGAGCGGGGTCATCAGCTGCCAGCGCCCGCACTCGGTCATCACCACCTGCCGCAGCGCCTCGAAGAACCCCGCCAGGCGCGGCATCAGGCCGCTCGGGGGTGAGGGGGACAGGGTGGGGCTCATGACCGGGAGAATGTATGATTAGTTAGCGCATTTGTCAAACACAATCGGAAGCCTGTCGCCGGCGTGGCGATCCACGCCGGCCGCCGATCAGGTCGTCAGCCAGCCGAATTGTTGTGGCTTCCGCCCGGCCTCATGATGCAGCCGGACATTGACCAGCGCCGGGCCGTCATACGCCATCGCCGCGTCGAGCGCGCCGCGCAGCTGCGCCGGGTCCTCGATATAGAAGCCCTTGCCACCGAACGCCTCCATCATGAGGTCGTAGCGCGCGCCGATGGTCAGCACGCGCGGGGGCAGGGGGCCGTCCTTCGGGAACTCCGCGATGCCACCGCCGATGCCGCCATTGTTCAGCACGACGATCTTGACCGGGAGCCGGTAGCGGCACGCCGTCTCGATCTCCATGCCGGAAAAGCCCAGCGCGGAATCGCCGGTCACGGAGATGATCGGCCGATCAGGATGCACCACCGCCGCGGCGATGGCGAAACCCATGCCGATGCCCATCGTGCCGTAGCTGCCCGCATCGAGCCTGAGACGCGGCGCCGCGTTGGGCAGCTGGGTGCGGCCGATATCCATCGTGTTCGCACCCTCGCCGATGATCACCGCATCGCGCGGCGCCCAGGCGCGAATGTCGCGCAGCGCCCGGTAGTAGTTGGTCGGCGCCGACTCGTCGTTGATCATCGGCGCGATCGCGCGGGCATTCTCGGCCGCCTTCTCGGCAATCGCCGCGCGCCACGGCGTGTCCTTCGGATAGAACCATTGCCGGTCGTCGAGCGCCCGGTTGATCTGGCCCAACACGGCACGCCCGTCCCCGACCAGCGCCACCTCCGCCGGCACGTTGTTGCCGATGGCCTCGGCGGCGATGTCGAGCTGGACGATGCGGACGTTGCGATTGAAACGGGGCGGCAGGCCGAAATGCATGATCCAGTTGAGCCGCGCGCCCATCAGGAAGATGACGTCGGCCTCCTTGAGCGTGTGGCTGCGGGCGGCGCCGACCGAGAGCGGATGGTCGTCGTCCAGCACGCCCTTGCCCATCGGCGAGGCGAGGAAGGGCAGCTGCGTGCGTTCGACGAAGGCACGCACCTCCTCCTCCGCGCGCGACCACGCCATCCCCTTGCCGACGATGACCAGCGGCCGTTCCGCCGAGCCGAGCACGTCCAGCGCGCGCTGGACTTCCTCCGGCATCGCCTGCGCGCGCGGCGGCTCGCGGACGGTCGCGGCCTGCTGCACCTTCGCCTCGTCTACCTCGCCCTTGATGATGTCGTCCGGCAGATCGAGGTAGCAGGCGCCGGGGCGGCCATAGATCGATTGCCGCACCGCGAGCTCCACATAGAACGGGATGCGGTGCGTGTGCTCGATGGCGTGGGCGAACTTGCAGAAGGGCGAGGCGATCTGCACCTGCCGTTCCTCCTGAAACCCGCCCATGCCGTTCTGGTAAGTGGGTGAGGCGCCGCCGATCATGACCATCGGCCAGCAATTCTGTTGCGCATTGGCGAGGCCAGCGAGCCCATGCACGACGCCGGGGCCCGAGACGGTGAGGCAAGCGCCGGGACGGCCGGTGAGATAGCCCGCCGCTTGCGCCGCATAGGAGGCGGATTGCTCATTGCGCATCCCGATGTAAGTGATGCCGGCCCTCTGCGCGGCGGCGGCGACCTCTTGTACGGGAAACCCGACGATCCCGAACATGTAGTCGACGCCGTGCTGCTTCAGGCTCCGCGCCATCAAGGTGGCGCCGTCAACTTTGCTCATGGTGCTCTCCCGGAAGATGGTGCGACGCAGTTTTCAAGCCGATTGGTGTCTGGATTGGCTGCCAGTGGAGAACCGTGCTGGACCAAGTACTCGTCATGGTCGGCGTAGGCCGACCATCCACGACTTTGCTTGCCGGCCAGTAAAGTCGTGGATGACCGGCCTGCGCCGGTCATGACGGTACGAGATGGAGGGTTCGCGACAAGCCGCTGAATCCAGCACAGAAAGCCAATCCAGGTACCAATGGGTCAAGCCCCCAATGACGACGATGCGGATACGATTGCGGCCATCCTGACCCCGCTCTAGGCGCCGATCACCGCGTCCGCGCGCAATTTGGCGATCGCGTTGCGATCGAGGCCGAGCCAGTCGGCCAGCACTTCCGCGCTGTGCTCGCCAAGCAGCGGCGACGGCTTGACCTCCGGCGGCGAGCCGGAGAAACGAACCGGCCACGCGGTCATGGTATAGGGGCCGACGGTGGGGTGCTGCATGGTCTGCCGGATGCGGCGCTTCTCGAAGCTGGGATCGTCGGCCAGCTCCTTCGTGTCCATCACCGCGCCCGCCGGAATCCCGGCGGCGCCGATCACCTCCATCGCCTCGTGCTTGTCGTGCCGCGATGTCCAGCCCGCCACCAGCGCATCGACTTCCTCGCGATGGGCCGTCCGCGCATCCGGCGTGTCGAACCGCGCGTCGCCGATCAGGTCCTCGCGCCCGATCACCTTCAGCAACCGCGTCCAGTGTTCCGGGTTGGCCCGGCTGGTATAGACGTAGACGTAATCGTTCGGCCCGCCGCCCTTGCTCGGATACACGCCGATGGGCGGATTGCCGCCGCCCACCGTCTTCGATCCCGCGCGCGGCGCCGGCTGGCCGGTGCGCTCCATGAAGGTGAAGGCGTTGCGGATGTAATGCAGGATCGCGTCCTGCATCGCGACCTGCAAATGCTCGCCCTGCCCGGTCCGCAGCCGCCGCACATAGGCGCCGAGCACGGAAATCGCCATCAGCATCCCGGTCCCGGTATCGCCGATCGTCGCCCCCGGTTTGCAGGGCGGCCCATCCTCCTCGCCGGTGATGCTCATCAGCCCGCCGCAAGCCTGCGCGATCATGTCGAATGCAAGGTTCTTCTCGAACGGGCTGCCGGTGCCGAACCCTTTCACCTGACAATAGATGATCGACGGGTTCAGCGCCCGGACGACATCCGGCCCGAGCCCCAGGCGCTCGATCGCCCCAGGCGCGAAGTTCTCGATGAACACGTCGGCTTTCGTCGCCATGTCCTTGACGAGCTGCAGTCCGGCTGGCTGCTTCAGGTCGACCGTGACCGAACGCTTGTTGGCGTTGTACTCCAGGAAATAGAAGGCGTCCTTGCCCGGATGGCCGCCCGCGGTCCGGCCCGGATCGCCGATCTTCGGGTTCTCCACCTTGACCACCTCGGCGCCCATCCATGCCAGCGCCTCGGTGCAGGACGGGCCTGCCTCGAACTGCGTGAGATCGAGAACCCGCAGGCCAGCCAGACAGGTTTCCGGACCATTCTCGCTCATGGCACGACTTCCCCCCAAGCACCCTGGCGAAACTCTATGGCCTGGGCGAGAATTCGTCGAGCAACGATCGGGAGGCAGCAACATGGGGCCGAAACTTGTCGAATACCTGCTCTATGAGCCGGAGGAGAGCGGCATTCTCTGGATCAAGTTCAACCGCCCAGAGCGGATGAACGCGCTCATGGGCACCGCCGAGGAAAACGGCACCGTCGCCAAGGTCGGCGAGTATATGCGCGCGGGCGACGACGATCCCAATATCCGCGTGATCGTGCTCACCGGCGTCGGCCGAGGATTCTGCTCCGGCGCCAATCTCGGGTCGAGCGCCGCGCAGGATGTCGCCGGGGCCGACTTCCCCGGCAATCGCGGCACGCATGAAGGGCCGGACGCGGCACGCCAGCACTTCTTCCACGGCTTCACCAAGCTGCACCGGGACATTTCCCTGATCCGCAAGCCGACCATCGCCATGATCAACGGGCCGGCGGTGGGCTCGGGCATGGACATGGCGCTGCACTGCGACATCCGCATCGGCTGCGAGAAGACCCGTTTCATCGGCTACCACAACGCCGGGCAGATCATCGAGAACGGCGGCTCGTACTATCTGCCGAAGATGGTCGGCCTCGGCCGCGCACTGGAATTCGCCTACACCGGAGAGGTCAACGCCGAGCGCGCCTATGAGTGGGGAATGCTCAACCACCTCGTCGCGTCGGAAAAACTCGAGGAAACCACCCGCGAGTTGTGCAACCGGATGATGACCATTCCGCCGCTCGTGCAATGGGTGAGCAAGCGCGTCATGCGCGCCGCACTCGACAGCACGCTCGAAACCACGATGGTCCTCACCTCCAACGCCGGCGGCATCCTGCAGAATTCGGAGGACGCGAAGGAGGCCCGACGCGCCTTCGTCGAGAAGCGGAAGGGCCGCTTCAAGGGCGTCTGACGCGCCGGCCGCCCGTTCACGTCACGATGTTCTTCGGCACGTCGCGGAACGGGCGGTCATTGTCGGTGCGCGGCTCCTTGGGCATGTGCAGCACGCGCTCGGAGATGATGTTGCGCTGAATCTCGTCGGTGCCGCCGGCGATGGAACCCGCCGGCACCGAGATCAGGATTTCGGCGATCACGCCGTTCATCGGCGAATCCTCGCCGGCGAGCATGGCGTCCGCGCCGGTGATCAGCGTGTGAACCCGCGCCGCGGCGCGCGCCACGTGGCTGGAGACGAGCTTGCCGAGCGAGCCTTCCGGCCCCTGCGGCCGCCCCTGCATCTGCGCCGCACGCGCCCGCAGCGCCGTCCATTCCGCCGTCTTCGACAAGGTGAGCAGCTTGGCGATCTCCTGCCGCACCACGGGATCGGTGTTGCGTCCCGTGGCCTTGGCGCGCTCCACGATCAAGTCCACCCGCCCCGCGCGCTGCGGATACCATTTATACGGCTCCATGACGGTCGCGATCTCCGCCCGTTCCTCGTCATAGATCCGCCCCTTGCGGTCGGACGCCATGCCCCATCGGCCCACGCCGTCCGCCCCCCGGCGCTCGTGCATCAAGGTTGTCGTCGCCACCGCCCAGCCCTTGCCGACGTCAGCGACGAGATGCTCGGGCGGCACCTCGGCGTCGGTGAAGAACACCTGGTTGAACGACGCGTGGCCGTTCATCTGGCGCAGCGGATGCACCTCGACGCCGGGCTGGTGGATGTCGAGAATGAAATACGAGAGCCCCTGATGCTTGGGCACGTCCCAATTGGTGCGCGCCAGCAGCAGCCCCCAATCGGCGTGATGCGCGCTCGTTGTCCAGACCTTCTGCCCGTTGATGACCCAGCGATTGCCCTTGAACTCGGCCCGCGTCATCGCCCCCGCGAGATCGGAGCCGCTGCCGGGCTCGCTGAACAACTGGCACCACGTATCCTCGCCGGTGAGGCTGCGGCGCAGGAATTTTTCCTTCTGCATGTCGCTGCCATGCGCCAGCAGCGTCGCGGCCGCGAGCCGACGGATGCCGGTCTTGGCGACGCCGACCGCGCCGATCCGCTTCATCTCCTCCTCGACCACGAGTTCCAGCGGCAGCGGCAGCTCGCGCCCGTACCAATCCTTCGGCCAGCTCGGCACGCCCCAGCCGGAATCGATCAGCTTGTTGCGCCACTCGATCAGGCCGAGATCGGGATTCCAGTTCGCCTCGAGCCAGGCGCGCGCCTCGGCGCGGACGGAGGCTTCGGTCGGTTCGCTCATGTCATTCCCTCCGCTCAGACGCCCCAGGCCTGCATCATCTTCTCGCGATGCCAGGTCGGGTCGCCGAGGAACACCTCCGAGCTCTTGGCGCGCTTGAACCAGAGATGCGTGTCATTGTCCCAGGTGAAACCAATACCACCGTGGATCTGGATGGTGTGGATCGCCGTCTGCATATAGGCCTCCGACGCGCAGGCCTTGGCGAGCGAGGCGAGGGCCGGCAGGTCGGCATCGTCCTCGGTGGCCGCAGCGGCGGCCTGGTACGCGGCCGATTTCGCGAGCTCGACATCAACCAGCATGTCGGCCTGCTTATGCTTCATCGATTGGAACGAAGCGATGGTGCGGCCAAACTGCACCCGGAGATTGGCATAGTCGAGCGCCGACTGACGTAGCCTGTCGGCACCGCCCACCATCTCGTTCGCCAAGCACGCCGCCGCCTGCATCATCGTCCTCGCAAAAGGCTTGGCGCCGCCTCCTTCCTCACCCAAAAGCTCCGCCTCCACCGAGCGGAATTCAAGTCGCGCCTGCTTGCGCGTCGGGTCGATCACGTTGAGCGCGCGGCGGCTCAACCCTGCCGCGTCGCCACGCACGGTGAAGAACGAAAGTCCCTCGTCGCCGCGCGACCCCGGCCGCCGCGCCAGCACCACGATCAGATCCGCCGTGTGGCCGTCGAGCACGAAGCTCTTCACGCCGTCGAGCCGAAACTTGCCGTTCCCCGGCGTCGCGCTCGTCTCGACACCCTCGGCATCCCATCGCCCGTTCGGCTCGGTGAAAGCGAGTGTCGCGATAGTATCGCCAGTAGCGATCGGCGGCAGCAGCGCGAGCTTCTGCCCATCCGTTCCGGCATTCATGATCGCCGTCGCGGCGAGCACGGTCGAGGCGAAATAGGGCGCGCACAGCAACGCGCGCCCCATCTCCTCGAGCACGATGCCGAGCTCGACGAAGCCGAAGCCCTGGCCGCCAAAGGTTTCCGGAATATGCACCCCGGTAAGGCCGAGCTGCTGGTTGATCTCGCGCCACCCTTCGCGATCCCAGCCCGCCTCGGTCTCCATCAACCGCCGCACGGCAGTTGCCGGCGACTTCTCCTCGAGAAACCGGCGCAGGACCGACCGGAACTCCTCCTGCTCGCTGGTGAAACTAAATTGCATGGGATCTCCTCCGGGCCGCGACCGGCCTACATCTTTTTCCCGATCGTCCAGCCGCCATCGACGGTGAGGATCGTGCCGGTGATGAAGCCGTTGGCCTCATCGGCGAGGAACAGGATCGCGTTGGCGACCTCGCGCGGCTCCGCCCAGCGGCCGAGCGCGTGGATGTCGCGGATCGCCTGCGCGTAGTTCGGGTCTTGAAAGTACCGCTCGGTCAGCGGCGTCCGCACCACCCCGGGCGCCACCGCGTTGACGCGGATTCCCTTGTCCCCAAGCTCAAGCGCCATTTCGCGCGTCAGGCCGACAACGCCGTGCTTCGAGGCGGTGTAGGCCGCCCGGTTCGGCGCCGCCATCAGCCCAAGAGTAGAGGCGAGATTGACGATCTGCCCGCTCTTGCCCTCACGCACGAGGCGTCGCGCAAAGGCCTGGCTCGGCAGGAAGGTGCCGGACAGGTTGATATTGATCACCCGCTGCCATTCCTCGAACGACAGATCGAGCACGCTGACGATCTCGCGGACGCCGGCGGAATTGACCAGCACGTCCAGCCGGCTGAGCGCCGACGCCGCCGCGTCGACCAATCGCGCGACCGAGCCAGGCTCCGCGACATCCACCTGAAAGGCGTGCGCGTCTCCCTTGCGTCGGCGGATTTCAGCGGCCGTCGCCTCGGCGCGTTCGAGGTCGAGATCGCCTACCGCGACGCGCGCCCCTTCCTCCATCATCGCATAGCAGACCTGCTGCCCGATGCCGCTGCCGCCGCCCGTGACCAACACGCCGCGATCCTGAAACCGCATTCCTCCCCCTCCCGCCCGACGCTTTCGCTGTGCCGGGCAGCATGGCAACGTCGCGCGTGACAGATCAAGGGGAGGGGCCGGAATGAGCGAGGGTCGCGCGAGGAACACGGCGGGCAAGCCGGTCGCGGTGGTGATCGGCGCCACCTCCAAATGGCAGGCGGACGGCCGCAACACCAAGCTGGCGCACGGCCGGAGCTTGGAGGACAGCGACCTGCCGGTCGGCGTGCGCTCGGGCGTCGGCGGCGCCATCGCGCAAAAATTCGCGCGAGAGGGTTTCTTCGTCGTCCTGACTACCCGCTCCGAGCCTAACGCCGCGAGCCTGGCCGCGGCGATCCGCGACCAGGGCGGGGTCTGCACGACCGTCGAGCTCGACGTTGCGTCGCAGTATTCCGTCGCGGCGGCTTTCGCGCGCATTCGCGACGACGCCGGCGACCCGGATGTCCTGATCTACAACGCCGGCTATCTCGAGGGTCGCGATCTTCCCCCCGAGAAGGAATTGCTCGAACACATCCCCGTAGAAATGTTCGACACCGCGCAGCACATCGCCAGCCGCGGCCCGTTCCTCGTCGCCAAGGAGGTGCTGCCGGCTATGCGGCGCAAGGGCGCGGGCTCCTTCTTCTTCACCAACAACGCCAAGTCGCTGCGCGGGATGAAGCGCATGACCGGGGAATCGCTCTACTACCCGAGGGTGATGATGCGCGCGCTGGCGCAGGTGCTCACCGAGGAATATTCCGAGCATGGCGTGCATGTCGCCAACGTGGTGATCGACGGCACGATCGACTCGCCCGGCACGCGCGCGCTGCCCAAGGTGCGGAACCGGCCGGAGATCGTGATGAACCCGGTGAAGATCGCCGAGGCGTTCTATTACCTGCACACCCAGGATCGCTCGTGCTGGACACACGAACTCCAGCTCACCCCGTTTTCGACCAAGCCGAGCCATTGACCATGAGCGGACCTCTCGCCGGCATTCGCGTGCTCGATCTGACCACGGTGCAGATGGGGCCGTGGTGCACCCGCATCCTGACCGACTACGGCGCCGACACCATCAAGGTCGAGGCGCCCGAGGGCGATTCGTCGCGCTATACCGGCATCGCGCGCCATCGCGGCATGAGCGGCAGCTTTCAGCACAACGCGCGCGGCAAGCGCAGCATCGCGATGGACCTCAAGCAGCCGGCGGCGCGCGAGGCATTGCTCCGGCTGGTGCCGACCGTCGATGCCTTCGCCTCGAACATCCGCCCGCAGGCGCTGGCCCGGCTCGGTCTCGACTACCAGTCCGTCCGCGCGCACAACCCCTCCATAGTCTATCTCAGCATGGTCGGCTACGGCAGCGGCGGGCGCTATGCTGGGCGCCCGGCCTATGACGATTTGATCCAGGCAGCTTCGGGAATTCCGATGCTGCTGCAACGCTCGACGGGCGAGCCGCGCTTCATCCCAATGGCGGCGATCGACCGCATCGTCGGCTCGGCCGCCGCCAACGCGCTGCTCGCCGGCTTGCTGGCACGCGCGCGCACCGGCACCGGCCAGCACATCGAAGTCCCCATGTTCGAGACAATGGCGCAGTTCGTGCTCGCCGAGCACATGCAGGGCCGCACTTTCGAGCCGCCAGCCGGCCCGGCCGGGTACGCGCGCACGCTGTCGCGGCAGCGCCGGCCGTATCCGACCAAGGACGGCTTCATCGCCGCGCTGCCATACAACGACGGGCAGTGGCGCCGCTTCTTTGCCGCCATCGGCAAGTCCGAAGTGGTAGAGCAAGATCCGCGCTTCGCCGACATCGCCGCGCGCACCGCGAATATCGACGCGCTCTACGAGATGCTCGCCGAGGAGCTCAAGCACCGCACGACCGATGAGTGGTTGGAGCTGCTGGAGCAGAACGACATCCCGTGCATCCGGCCGAACACGCTAGAGAGCCTGCTCGACGACCCGCATCTCGCCGATGTCGAGTTCTTCGGTTTCGCCGAGCACCCCTCCGAGGGCCGTATCCGCACCATGCGCGAGCCGAGCACATGGTCGGAGACCGCCCCGCCCACCGGCCGGTTCGCGCCCCGCCTCGGCCAGCACACGCGCGAGATTCTCGCCGAGGCCGGCTACGCGCCCGAGGATATCGCCGCTCTGATCGATCAGCGCGCCGTCGGCGACCAGCGATAGACGCGCTGCACCGTCCCGCCCATCAGGACTGCGCGGTCGCTATCGCTGAGCCGATCCGTCACCCGGAACGCCTCGACGCCCTGCTCGTAGGTCAAGAACGCCGTGGCGCGCGTCCAATCGGTGCCCCACATGCAGCGGTCGAGACCGAAGGCATCGAAGATGCGGCCGAGCGGGTCCCAGATGTCCTTGTACGGGAACTTCTCATGCGACAACGTGCAGGCGCCCGAGATCTTCACCGTCACGTTGTCATGCGCCGCCAGCGCCAGCAGCTTGGGCAGCTCCGCGAACGGCTCGGCGGGCGCCGGCGGCTCGAATGGCTGGCGCAGCCCGAGATGGTCGATCACCAGGCTGGTGTTCGGATTGCGCGCCGCCAGTTGCTGCGCCTGGTCCAACCGCCCCCAGCACAGGAGATTGACCGGCAGGCTGTGCCGCGCGGCGGCGGCCAGCACGCCGTTGATACCCGGATGGGCGGCGTCCTCCGGCATCCCGTAGGCCAGCATGAGACGGATCGCCACGGTGCCTTCGGTCGCCTTCCATGCCGCGATGGTGTCCGCAACGCCGGGGTCGGTCGGATCGACCGGCTTGACCAGCGCGAAGCGGCCGGGATGCGCGGCGCGAACTTGCAGGGCATAGCTCGCATCATAACGATACAGCGTGAACGGCGAGACCAGGATTGCGCCGTCCACTCCCACCGCGTCCATCGCCGCTACCATCTGGTCGCCCGTCACCTCCGGCGGGCCGTGCAGCACGGCGGCCCAGGGCCGCCCCGGATGGTTGCGTTCATAAGCGTGCACTTGGACGTCGATCGTCGGCATGACCTGAACCCTCCCGGTGACGACCCATCGTCCGGCATTCCGGCACGGAGGTCCACCTTGCCTGAACTATGGGGTGGGTTGAGAGCCCCGAGATCGGCGGCTAGCCTGTTGCCAGACAAACAGGGCGACACAGACGATGACGTTGGCGATCCGCACCGACGAGAGTACGGGCCTCAAGCTGTTCAACACCCGCGCCGCCAAGGCCACGGAGAAGATCGCCGGCAAGGGCTATTCCGCGATCGACGACGAGTCGCTGAAGACGCTGCCGCCGCCGCCCCCAGGTGCCGTGTTCAATGCCGAGGAGCAAGCGAAGTACCGCGCCTTCAAGGAGGCGCGGCGCGGTGCCGCCGACTACATGGCGATGGAAGGCGAGTTCGCGAAATATCTCGAGGACGTCTATTCGGCGCCACCCGTCGAACGCCAGCCGTTGCACGACGATTGCGAGATTCTCGTGGTCGGCGCGGGGTTCGCCGGATTGCTCCTCTGGTACCGCTTGCGCGAGGCCGGCTTGCACGATGTGCGGTTCTGCGAAAAGGGCGGCGATGTCGGCGGCACCTGGTACTGGAACCGCTATCCCGGCATCGCCTGCGACGTCGAGGCCTACAGCTACCTGCCGCTGCTGGAGGACATGAAATACATCCCGACGATGAAATTCGCCTCCGGCTTCGAGATCCTCGAATACTGCCAGAGCATGGCGGAGAAATCCGGCTTCTATGACCGCTGCCTGTTCCACACCACGGTCGAGCAGACGGTTTGGAATGAAACGACCGGCCGCTGGACGGTCTTCACCGACCGGGGCGACGAGATGCGGGCGCGCTACGTCGTGCTGGCGAACGGCATTCTCACCACCCCGAAGCTTGCTCGCATCGAAGGCATGGAGACCTTCGCGGGCAAGTCTTTCCACACGTCACGCTGGGACTACACCGTGGATCTGGAGGGCAAGCGCGTCGGCATCATCGGGACGGGTGCAACCGCCGTGCAGGTTATCCCGGAAATCGCCAAGATCGTGAAGGAGCTCTACGTCTTTCAGCGGACGCCGTCCTCGATCGACGTTCGCGACCAGCGCGCGACGACCGAGGAGGAGATCGAAACCTGGTCCAAGGAGCCCAACTGGGCGCGGGCAAGACGCGAGAGGCTGGCCAAGATTTCCTCCGGACGGACCGCGCTCAGGGCCAACGACGATTATCTCTCCGGCAAGATCGCCGATTTCAAGGTACGCAAGCAGCACGAGCGAGAGCTCTCGCCGGACGAGCTGATCCAGCGGCAACTCAACAGCAACTTCCGCATCATGGAGCAGATCCGCGCCCGCGTGGACGCCATCGTCAAGGACCCGAAGACCGCCGCCGCGCTCAAGCCGTACTATCCCTATGGCTGCAAGCGCCCGACCTTCCACGACGAGTTCCTGCCGACCTTCAACCTGCCGCATGTCACGCTGGTCGACACGGCGCCGCTCGGCGTCACCAAGATCAACACCAAGGGCGTTGTGCACGAGGGGAAGGAATATCCGCTCGATGTGCTGATCTACGCGACCGGCTTTCAGTGGATGGCGACCTCGACATTCAACATGATCACCGGCCGCGGCGGGCGAACCCTGCGGGAGAAATGGCAGTCGGAGGGCGTCAAGACCTTCCTCGGCCTGCACAGCCACGGATTTCCCAACATGTTCATCATGTCGGGTCCGCAAGGCGGCGGCGGGCAGTTCAATTTCACCCGGGGCATCGAGGGTCACGTCGATTACGTGATCTGGATGCTGAAGACGATGCGCGAGCGCGGCGCCGGAATTGTCGACGTCAAGCAGGAGCCCGAGATCGCCTACGCCGAGCATTGCCGCGAGGCCGACATCAGAACCGCCCCGCTACGCGACTGCCTTTCCTACTACAACGGCGACGGCGCCGCGCAGCCGGGCAGCCTGGCGTATTACGGCGGCCCCGAGAAATGGCACGAGCTCCGCCGCGCCGCGCAGGAGTCGCTGGAAGCCTACGTGTTCGAGCCCGCGCCGGCCTAGCCGCCGGCGCGCGCCTCACGCCACTCCGACGGCTTTCTTCTCGACCAGCTCGTCGATCTCCGCCTGCTGATACCCCAGCTCGCGCAGCACCTCGCTCGTGTGCTCGCCGAGCTGCGGCGGCAGGCGATGGATCGCGGCGGGTGTCGCGGAGAAGCGCGCCGGCGGTCGCGCCTGGCGGATCTTGCCCTCGGTGGGATGGTCGATCTCGGGAAACATGCCCACGGCCTTCAGATGCGGCTGCTCGGTGATCTCGGTCAGCTTCGCAAAAGCCGTGTGCGGCACGTCGATCCGCAGCAGCAACTCCTCCCATTCCGCCGTGGTGCGGCCCGGCGCGATGTCGCGCATCCGGTCGTAGATCTTGTCGATATTGCGCGCCCGCAGCACGGGGTCGCGCACCGAGAATTCCTCGATGCACTCCGGATGCCCCACAGCCTCGAAGAAGGCGCACCAGTTCTCGCCCGAGTAGGGCAGCATGGTCAGCCAGCCATCCTTGGTCCGCACCGGGCGCCGCGCCTTCATGCGCTGGTAGCCCGACGGGCCAATCGGCGGAACGAAGGCGAGGCCGCCGAACATCTCGATGCTATTGAACGCGGCGAGCGTTTCCAGCATCGGTACCTCCACCATCTGCCCTTCTCCGGTGCGCTCGCGGTGCAGCAGCGCGGCAGTGACGGCGGCGGTCAGCGCCATGCCGCAAATCTTGTCGCCGACCAGGCTGGGCACGAAGGCCGGTTCCTCGTCCGTGCCCATAGCGGAGGCAAAGCCGGATGCCGCCTGGATGATCTCGTCGAACGCCGGCCGCGCGCGCCACGGGCCGTCCTGCCCGAAGCCGGTCGCCACCGCGTAGACGAGCCTTGGATTGAGTGCCGCGCAGGTCTCGTAGCTGAAGCCAAGTCGGGCGAGGCCGGCCGGGCGGATGTTGCTCACCAGCGCGTCCACGGTGGGGATCAGCCGGCGCAGTACTTCCTTGCCGTCGGGATGCTTCAGATCGACCGCGAGGCTGCGTTTGTTGCGGTTCACCGCCATGAACTGCCCGCTCATGCCGCGATTGCGGAACTGGCCGGAGTTGCGCCAGGTGTCGCCGGTCAGGCTCTCCACCTTGATGATCTCGGCGCCCCAGTCGCCCAGGGTCTGTGCGCCGAACGGGCCGAACAGCACCGTGGTGAGATCGAGGATGCGGAGGCCCTTGAGCGGCCCGGTGGGTGCGGCCATCGTGGTTCGGTTCCTGGTCGGTGTCGCGGCAGAATAGGAAAGACGGGAGCACGGGGCGAGTGGCAGCCAGGAGGAACCGATGAGCGAGCGCGATTTCAGGGCAGCGGGCTATTCATGGCGCCTGCACTGTGGCCGGGAAGTGATCGAGCAGAGCCTGAAGGATGCCGTCGCGCGAGCCGGCGCGAAGCGGGCCTTCGTGGTCTGCTCGCCCTCGGTCAATCGGCGGACCGACACGGTCCGCCGCATAGAGGCGGCGCTCGGCGACCGCTATGCCGGCGTGTTCGACGGCATCGAGAAGGACTCCACCTATGCCTCGGTGTGCGCGGCGAAATCCGCCGCGAACGACGCTGGGGCGGATCTGCTGATCGCGGTGGGCGGCGGCAGCGTCATCGTCGCCACGCGCGCGGTGGCGATCTTCATGGCCGAGCCCGAACACCCGCTGCGCATCATGACGCAATACCCGGAAGGCAAGCCGGCCTACAGCCCCCGGCTGCTCGCGCCGAAGCCGCCGATCATCAGCATCCCCACCACGCCGAACAGCGCCATGAACCGCGCCGGCACCGGCCTCAAGAATCCCGAGCTCGACCACCGCATGGAGTATTTCGATCCAAAGACGCGGCCGCAGGCGATCTTCCTCGACGAGGCCGCGTTGCTCAGCGCGCCGCCAAGCCTGATCCGCTCGACGGCGACGACGGTGTTCGCCGGCCTGGTGGGCGCGATGGCGCAGACCGATATCAACCCGCTGGCGGAAGGCGACCGCGACCACGCTTTCCGTCTGGCGCACCGCGCCTACCCACGGCTCGTCGACGAACTCGACAACCCATCGCTCCGCGTCGAGCTCTGCATCGCGGCCTTCCTGCAGAATCGCGCGGAGGATGACGGGTCGCGCCGGTTTCGCGGCGGCACCTTCTCCGGCGACTACGCGGTCTCCACGGCGCTTCACGTGCGCTATCCGCATGTCGGGCAGGGCGAGTCTACGTCGGTCGTCCACGCGGCGAAAATCCGCCTTTCCGAGACGGTCGATGCGCGATCCGCGCGGCAGGTCGCGGAGGCGCTAGAGGTCTGGCGTGACGGGATGGACGCACGGCAGGCCGCGCTCGCCGTGGCCGACACGCTGGAAGCGCTCTATACGCGCATCGGCGTACCGACCCGGTTGCGCCAGCTTGATATCCCGCGCAACGAGTTGCCGAGCATCGCCAGCGAGACGGTCAAGAACTTCAACGCCAACGCCGGCGTGCGCTCGGCCGAGGACAGGATCGCGGACGCGATGCGGCTGCTCGAGGCCGCGTACTGAGCGCGCGCACCCTCACCAGGGATCGACGTACGGATACTTCTTGGTCGATCGCGGGAGAACCGGCGGGAGCCGACGCATACTCTGCGCGATCCAGTCGCGCGTGTCGGCGGGGTCGATCACGTCGTCGATGCCGCCGCCGGCCGCGGCGTTGACCGCTTTGGCGCTCTCGTACGCGGCGCTGGTCCGCCGCTCGAATTCCTCTCGCCGCGCCTCCGCATCCTCGATCGCCATGAGCTCCTTGCGGTAGCCGAGCTTGACCGCGCCTTCGATGTTCATTCCGGCGAACTCGGCGGTCGGCCACGCAACGGCGAAGAACCCGACCAATGTGCCCGCTCCGCACATCGCCTGGGCGCCAAGACCGTACGCCTTCCGCACCACGACGCTGAACAGCGGCGCGGTCATGTTGGCGCCGACGTTGAACAGTCGCGTGCAATGACGCACGAGCGCCGTGCGCTCCACCTCCGGCCCGACCATGATCCCCGGACAGTCGATCAGGCTGAGCACGGGAATGTCGAACGCGTCGCATAGCTGCAGGAACCGCGCGCCCTTGTCGGCGCCATCGGAATCGACCGCCCCGGCCAGGTGATGCGGATTGTTGGCGACGACGCCGATCGGGCGCCCCTCCACGCGCATGAAGGCGGTGATCAGCCCGACGCCGAACTTTGGCCGGATTTCCAGCACCGATCCCTTGTCGGCGATCGTCTCGATGATCTCGCGCATGTCGTACAGCCGGAGCCGGTTCTCCGGGATGACGTGACGCAAGCGCCGCTGGTCGGGCGCCTCCCAGGACGCGATCGGACCCTGGAAATAGGACAGGTATTTCCGCGCTGTTTCGACCGCCTCGACCTCGTCCTTGACCAGGATGTCGACGACGCCGTTCGGCACCTGGACCGACATCGGCCCGACTTCCTCGGGCGTGTAGATGCCGAGCCCGCCGCCCTCGATCATCGCCGGGCCGCCCATGCCGAGCGTCGATCCCTCGGTCGCGATGATCACGTCGCTGCACGCCACCAGCGCGGTGTTTCCCGCGAAGGTCCGGCCGTTGACGACGGCGACCAGCGGCACCAGGCCGCTGAGCTGCGAGAACGTCGTGAACGTGTGCGTGTCGACCGCGACGCGCGGCCCGATATTGTCCTCCCCAGGCCGTCCGCCGCCGCCCTCGCCGAACAGCACCAGCGGCAAGCGGAAACGCTGCGCCAGCTCGAACATCCGGTCCTGCTTGTAGTGGTTGCGATGGCCCTGCGTGCCCGCCAGCACGGTGTAGTCGTAGTGAACGATCGCCGCGCGCGAGCGTGTCTCGTCAAACAACGTGCCGTTGATCGAGCACGTGCCGGCGACCACGCCGTCGGCGGGGGTATTCTTGCGCAACTCGTCGATCGAATGCCGCTGATGCTGGCGGGCGACGATCAGCGGCCAGTATTCCTTGAACGATCCCGGGTCGACCAGCTGCTCGATGTTCTCGCGCGCCGTGCGGTATCCGAGCTTGCGTCGCCGCGCCACCGCCTGCGGCCGGTTCTCGTCGAGCGTCAGCGCGTGCCGGTCATAGGCCTCCCGCAGGTCGGGGCGGATGTAGTCCGGATCGATCTCCGTGGCGGTGTCGATGGCGCCGCCCGCGACCTCGGCTTCCTCGATGAAGATGATCGGATAGGTTTCGCGAACCACGTCGCCGGGCGTCATGGTGATGCCGCGCACGATGCCGCCATGCGGCGCGGCGATCACGTGTTCCATCTTCATCGCCTCGATCACGGCGATGCGCTGTCCTTGCCGTACCGCGTCGCCGACCGCGACGTCGATGCTCACCACCGTGCCCTGGATCGGCGAGGGAACACCCACCGATCCGTCCGGCCCGGTCAGCTCGGGCGCCTCCTCGACCTCGGCCGTCGTGCCGCGCTCATTCTTCATCTGCGCGTCATGGGCAAACAACGCGAGCGGATCGCGGCTCTTGACCCGCGCCCCCGCGAAACCGGCGCCCGGTGCCGATACGGCCGAGGATGCCACGAAACGGCGCGCCTGCTCGGCCCCGGCAGCGGCGAGGGCAGAGGCGTGATCGTCGATCCAGCGGGTGTGGACAGTGGCCTTGGCAAAGTCGGGATGCGCCAGGATCGCTTGCAGGAAGGGAATGTTCGTGCCCACCCCCTCCAACCGGAACTCGCCGAGCGCGCGCGCCGCGCGTCCCACGGTGGCGGAGAAATCCGGCGAGGGAGAGTGCGTGATCACCTTGGCGAGCAGCGAGTCGAACGCCCCGCTCGTGCGATAGCCGGCATAGCCGAACCCGTCCGTCCGCACGCCCGGCCCGCTCGGCGCCTCATACACTGTCAGCGTGCCCCCGGACGGCCGCACCGAGCCATCCGCCCCGATGGTCTCCATATTGACCCGTGCCTGGATCGCGTAGCCGCGCGGTGTCGCCACACTCTCCCGGTCGAGGCCCATTTGCGCCAAGGTCACGCCTTGCGCGAGGCGGATCTGCGTCTGCACGAGATCGACGCCCGTCACGGCCTCCGTCACCGTGTGCTCGACCTGCAGGCGCGCGTTGGCCTCGATGAACACGAAGGGCGCGGCGCCCGGCCGGCCGGATATGTCGACCAGGAACTCGAACGTTCCGAGATTGCTATAGCGCACGCTCTTCGCGAACCGGACCGCCGCGTCGATGATGTTGCGGCGGAGCCCTTCATCCAGTCCTGGTGCGGGCGCGACCTCGACGATCTTCTGGAAGCGCCGCTGAATGCTGCATTCGCGCTCGCCCAGATGCGCGACGTGGCCCTCGCGGTCCCCGAGGATCTGGACCTCAATATGCCGCGCGCGAGGGATGAACTCCTCGACATAGACATCGGGCCGTCCAAAGGCGGCGCCTGCCTCGGACTGGCAGCGTGCGAAAGCCGGCTCGATCTCGTCCACGGCCAGCACGGCGCGCGTGCCCCGACCGCCGCCTCCCGCGACGGCCTTGATGATCATTGCCCCGCCCTCGCCGAGCGAGGCGAAGAACGCCCGTGCCTCCTCGAGCGTCACCGGACGGTCGAGGCCGCGGATCACCGGCACCGAAGCGGCGATGGCGGCGGCGCGGGCGCGTGCCTTGTCGCCGAACAGCTCCAGATGCGCGACATCGGGCCCGACGAAGGTCACGCCGGCCTCGGCGCATCGCCGCGCGAAATCGGCGCGCTCGGCGAGGAAGCCGTATCCGGGGTGGATGGCATCGCAGCCGCTTGCCCGCGCCGCCGCGAGGATCGCATCCGCATCCAGATACGCCGGCGCGCCCTGGCCGGGCAGTGCCTGAACCTCGTCCGCTACCCTCAGATGCAGGCTCTGTGCGTCGTCCTTCGAGTGCACGGCAACCGAGGGCAACCCCATGTCGGCGGCGGCGCGCGCGATGCGAATGGCAATCTCGCCCCGGTTGGCAATCAATACCTTGGTCACGCTCATACGATAACTTCCATGCACCCGCGTTGGATTCTGCCGCTCGCGGCGCCCGACGACGCCGTGGCGCATGATCGCCCGCGGGGAGCCCTGGTTCAATCTCCCGCCCGTCTTGCCACTGCAAACGGTGCCAAGTACGGTCCGACCGACCCCATAAGGCGTGCCAAAACAGCATCCAGGAAGCCGCCATGAGCGACACACTGCCGACCGCGACCCGCGTGTCGGACCCAGGCATCCGTGCCCTCTATCGCTTGGAGAACCGCTGGCAAGCCTGGCTCGACGTCGAGGTCGCCCTCGCCCGTGCGCAGGCGGAACTCGGCATCGTTCCTACCGAGGCGGCGGAAGCCATCGCCAAGGTGGCGCGGCTCGAGCTGATGGACCGCGCCCGCATCGACGAGGGGTTCGCCCGCACCGGCCACACACTGGTCCCGCTGGTGTGGGAACTGAGCCGCGTGGTGGGCGAGCCGCATGGCGGCTGGGTGCATTGGGGCGCCACCACGCAGAACATCACGCAGACCGGCGACTTGC
>JAFKFI010000149.1 GCA_017307285.1 Alphaproteobacteria bacterium
CTCCGGCCGCTCTGGCAACGGCTCACCACGGAAGAATTGCCCGAGGCGCTGCGCCCGCTGCCCAGGCCGCCGAAGCCACGCAAGCCGCGCCGGTCGCGGAACAGATGGGTGCCGGCGGATGGCCGGCCGGGGCTGCGCCGGGTGCGCTTGCCCGACGGCACCAGGGCATGGGAGCCGATCCCCTGCTATCCGGCGGGCGAGCCGCCGTCGCGCCGCGCCCGCGCCCGGCCGAGGCTGCCGCCGGAGCCCGCGCCGCCGCGCCCCGCCCGGCCGCCGCCCAAGCCGCCGCGACCGCCCAACCCGGAGCGCCGGCTGAGCGACTACAACTGGATCGGCCGGCTTTTCATGCGATAGCGCGGCAAGCCTGCCTTGGCGTGTCTATATCGTTGCATATTGGCAATTAACTCGTCGGATTGGGCGTAGGGCGGAAAAGCGCAGCGCATTCCGCCACTTCCGTACGCCGTGGCGGAATGCGCTGCGCTTTTCGGCCCTACGCGACTACGCGGTTTGGGCTTCAACGATCATACCGTGCGAAACCGTAATTCTGGATTACCCAGTTCAGGGTGAAACCGTATTTCGGGTCGGTCGCGTAGACGCCGGTGAGCGCGTCGGCGAAGGCCTGGGGGTCGCCCGCGAGCCGCATCGCGTTGCGGTAGGGCAGGCCGGTGGCGAGCAGGCGGCCGTGCTCGTCGAAGGCCTGGGCGATCGAATCGAACTTGCGGAACTTCGCCGTGACGGTGACGGTCTCGCCGTTCTCGACCTCGCGCGTGGCGCTCTCGACGGCGGGCTGCATGAGGGTCGCCTTGATGCCGAACGGGTTGTTGCTGCCGGGCGGCATCGAGGCGCCCCAGGCGCTCTCGACCACCCATTGCGCGAGCGTCACCGAGGCGGGGACGTTCCATTTGCGCTGCGACGCCTCCGCCGCCTCGATGACGTCGGGTGGCAGCTCGCCGTAATGGCCGGTGGTGGTCTTCGCCACCGGCTCGTTGACCAGCGGCCGGGCGGCCAGCGAGTAGTAGGTGGCGCTGCCCGGATCGACCCGCCCGGTGGGCGGGTTCATGTTCATGACGACGGCCTGGTAGGCCTCGATGGCCAGCGTGGTGCCGATATCGGCGACGCCAGTGACGCGCACCGGCGAATGCGGCTTCGGCAGCCTTTCGTTGAGCAGCGACTGGATGACGAACACGTCGCCGGGCGCGTTCACCCCGTCGCGGCCGACCGAGGTGAAGATCGGCGGTGCGATGCGACCCATCTCGTCCGTACTCAACACGACGGACGACGGTACCAGTGCCAAGCGCGCCTCGTCCCCGGCGCCAGGGCCGGATGCCTGCTTCTCGAAAGATCGTTGCGTATCATTTCGACCGAGGCGCTTGGAAGCGCAATTTCTCAGCCGATGGTGCCGACCACCTCGTCCTCGGAGGGAAACCGGCCGGTCGCCTTCTTGGAATAGCGGAGCTGGCCGTCCACGGTGATCTCGAAGACGCCGCCGCCCGATCTCCGCAGGGAGATGTCGGCGCCGGGATGGTCACGCAGGATCAAGTCGCGGGCCGCACGGGCTCGGGGCTCGTAGCCTCACATGCCGCAGTATTCGATGTGGACCTTCATGGGCGGGTACTCCCTCGCTCCCGGCGATGATTGATCCACACCGCACACTCCTGCAAGCCCGGATGGACGGCGCGGCGGCGATCCGTTAACGGAGGCGGATGCCTACCGCGCTCATCACCGGCATCACCGGCCAGGACGGCGCCTATCTCGCCAAGCTGCTGCTGGCGGAGGGCTATACCGTCGTGGGGCTGATGCGCCGATCGGCCTCGTCGGACGTGATCGGCGAGCGGTTGCGCTGGCTCGGCGTGCTCGACCATGTGCAGCTGGTGGACGGCAACCTCACCGACCTCTCCAGCCTGATCCGCATCGTCCAGGAGCACCGGCCCGACGAGGTATACAACCTCGCGGCGCAGAGCTTCGTCGCCGCCTCCTGGCGCCAGCCGCTGCTCACCGGCACGGTGACGGGGCTGGGCGCGGCGAACATGCTGGAAGCGGTGCGGATCGCGCGGCCGGAGGCACGGTTCTACCAGGCGTCGTCCTCGGAGATGTTCGGCCGCATCCAGGCCGAGCGGCAGAACGAGCATACGCCGTTCTACCCGCGCAGCCCGTACGCGGTGGCCAAGCTCTATGCCCATTGGATGACGGTCAACCACCGGGAGAGCTTCGGGCTGCACGCCTCCTCCGGCATCCTGTTCAACCACGAGAGCCCGCTGCGCGGCATCGAGTTCGTCACCCGCAAGGTCACGGACGGGGTGGCGCGGATCAAGCTCGGTCTCGCCCGCGAACTGGCGCTCGGCAATCTCGACGCCAAGCGCGACTGGGGCCATGCGCGCGACTATGTGCGGGCGATGTGGCTGATGCTACGGCAGGACCAGCCGGACGACTACGTGGTGGCAACCGGGCGCAGCGTGACGATCCGCGACATGGTGGCGATAGCGTTTGGCTGCGCCGGGCTCGACTGGCGGGAGCACGTCACGACCCGGCAGGATCTGATCCGTCCGGCCGAAGTCGACGTGCTGCTGGGCGATGCGACCAAGGCGCGCGAGCGGCTCGGCTGGGAGCCCAGCGTCACGCTCGAGGAGATGCTGGCGGAAATGGTGGAGGCCGACCTCGCGCGCCACCGAGCGCGCCAGCGCGGCTGACGGAAAGGCCGTGGCGCCGCGACGCATCCTGGTGACTGGCGCCGCGGGTTTCGTCGGGCAGCACCTCCTGCCCGTGCTGCGGGCCGACTTCCCGGGGGCCGCCGTGATCGGGTCCGCCGCCGAGGCGCGGCCCGGCTTTACCCGGCTCGACGTGACCGAGCCCGAGGCGGTCAGGGCCGCGATCCGCGATATCCGGCCCGAGGCTTGCGTCCATCTCGCCGGGATCGCCGCCCCGCCCGAGGCG
>JAFKFI010000127.1 GCA_017307285.1 Alphaproteobacteria bacterium
GACCCGGCGGGATCGCCGGCGGCCGACGCTCCCGGTGCGGGCGCCCGGATGTCGGGCTAGCGGCCGGGCGCCGTCGTGGCGCGGGCAGCGTGCCGGCGAGGAAGCCAGCGTGCAGGGCGGTGAACCGCGCCAGGGTGGTGGCGAGATAGCCCCGCAGCACATCGGCCAGCGGCACCAGCCACGCCTCCCCCCAGCCAAAGCGCCGCTGCCGCTCCAGGCTGTCGCCCAAGCCCCACACGATCGCCCCGATGAGCGCGGCGAAGCGCGGCATCAGACCGCTTGGGGGTGAGGAGGACGGGGTGAAGAGCATGCCCCGGTATACAAGTCTGTTAGATATAGTGTCAAGCGTTATCGCGAGCCGCGCCGCCAGCGTGGCGGTTCGCTACAGCCAGGACGGCGCATGGAGCGCCAGCCGGGCGCAAGCCACTCCGAACACCAAGACGGCCCAGCTCAAGCCGATCCGCCGTCGTGGCGACAGCAACCGCTCACACGGGAAGATGAGAATGAGCGGTAGAACGAGGGCACCCATCCCCATCGGCATCCCAAACTCGGCGGTCAGATAGAGCCACAGCGGGATGCCGATGATCAGGGCAATGAACATCGGAAAGATCAACAACAGCACCGCGAACCGCTCGTCCGGTATGCGGAAGCCCATGAGCACCACGAGGTTCAGCGCACTAGACGCACCAAGATACCAAAGCTCGTCGCGCATCGGGTGGCACCTCGAACGACACTGGGAGACGTCCGAAATCGCCAACCGAAACTACACCGAACGCAGCCTCGTCGCCACGCTGGCGTACATCGCCGTGGAGGCGACCGAGGCAACCCCGGCGCCGGATAGCCCGTTCAGCGTCCATCATCCGATGGAGGCAGCTTCATGTCAGCCCATCCGCCGCCCGTCCCGCCCGCCAATCGCAGCCCGCAGGGCGGCGAGGACAAGAAGCCGGGCGCGTCCGAGGCCGATCCTCGCACCCTGCCCAAGAACCAGCCGCAGAACACGGAGGAGCAAGGCCGCCAGGGCAACATCCACCAGAACACCACCCATAGCGGCCATCAGCAGGACCGCTGAGCATGACCGAGAAGCATCCGGCCGCGGACCGCCGCCACGGCGGCCCCGGCAGCAGCGAGCAGAACGCGACCAAGCCGGAGCCCGCGCCCGAGACCCGGCCGAAACCTGACGAGCCGACCAACAAGGAGCGCAGCCGAGTCTCGGGCGGCGGCGGAGAGCGGGACATCCACCACACCCACGACCCCGCGCATAAGCGCTGATCCGAGTCGCGCGTCCTCGCCTACTTGGCCGCGTCGGCCTAGATTCCCCCCGCCCGGTCAATCCGGCCGGATCGAGGAGAAGCGGGTGGGGAAAGCTCGGTGGTCGGCGCGAATGGCAGCCTGGAGGCTCGCGGCGTCCGTGCTTTGCGCGGTGACGTCCGCTGCCAATGCCGCTCCCGCCGCCGATGGGCGCCGGGTCGCGCTGGTGATCGGGAACGCGACCTATACCGCGCTGCCCGCCCTGCCCGCTTGCACCGCGTCGGCCAACGTCGTCGCAGCGGCACTTAGGCGTGCCGGCTTTGAGGTGTCCGAGCGGCTCGACCTCACCAACGGGGAGATGGGAGCGGCGATCGCCGACTGGGACGCCAGTTCCTCCGGCGCCAGCGCCGTCGTCTACGTGTGCGGCTACGCGGTCGGCTACGACAATCGGGATTTCCTGCTGCCGGTTTCCGCCAGGATCGAGCGCGACACCGACGCGCTCACCCAGGGCGTCCTGGCGAAATCCCTGCTCGACGCGGCCGGGCGGTCCGGCGCGCGCGCCGCGCTGGTGCTGGTCGATGCGGTGGCCAAGCCGGCCAGCACCGGGCGGCTCGCCCTCGATACCCTCGCTGGCAACGCGCCGACCGCCTCAGTGGGCTTCGCCGCCGCGAGTACCACGACGACCCCACCGCAGGGCGCGACGCCGTTGGCCACCGCGTTCTCCACGGCGCTCGCTGCCCCCCAAATCGACATGGGCAAGCTGCTCGACACCCTCCGCCAGCATCTCGCCGGAACCACGGGGACGCAATTCGCGGCGCGGGCGCCATCGTCCCCCGTCTGGCTGATCGGCGGCCCGGCCCCCGCGCCGGCACCGCCGCCGCCCGTCGCCACTCCGCCCGCGCCAGCCGCGCCCGCAGCCGCCGCTCCGACGCCCCCGCCGCCCACGGCCGGCCCCGACGAGGCGCACATGACCGATGCCGACCGGCGGCGCATTCAGGATGCGCTGTTGCGGCTCGGCTATTATGACGGACGGGTCGACGGGATTTTCGGCCCGGATACGCGAGCGGCGATCCGACGCTTCCAGCACGAGATCGGCGCCGAGATGAGCGGGCACATCACGCCCGAACAATCCGGACGGCTGCTCGCCGGCGGAAGCTGAAAGCCCACAGCCGGCGGAACGGAGCCCCACGCATGGGACTGAAAGCCAAGTTCAACCTCGTGATGCTGATCGCCTTCGTGATCGGCCTCGGACTCGCAGGCGTACTCTCCTATCGCCTGGTGCAGGACAACGCCCGCAAGGAGGTGCTGCAGGAAGCGGCGATCATGATGGGCCAGGCAACCGCGATCAGCACCTACACCGACCGCGAGATCGCCCCGCTGCTCGCCGACCAGCTCAAGGTCCGCTTCCTGCCGCAGAGCATTCCGTTCGCGGTGGCGCAGGCGAATTTTCGCACTCTGCAACAGCAATTCCCCGACTACAGCTTCCGCGAGCCCGCCACCAACCCGACCAACCCGGCCGACCGCCCCACCGACTGGCAGGCCGACATCATCGACCTGTTCCGGCGCGATCCGAAACTGACCGAGTTCGTCAGCCATCGCGATACGCCGACCGGCCCGATCCTCTCCTACTCCCGCCCGATCCGCGTCACCGACCAAGGCTGCCTGCAATGCCATTCCACCCCCGCCGCCGCGCCGCAGACGATGGTGGACCTGTACGGCTCCAGCAACGGCTTCGGCTGGAAGCTGGGCGACACCGTGGGCGCGCAGATCGTCTCGGTGCCGATGCGCGTGCCGCTGGAGCGCGCCCGGCATACCTTCACCGTGATGATGGCCGGGCTCGCGGTGGTGTTTTTGGTTATGATCGTTCTGCTGAACCTGCTGCTGCACTACATCATCATCCGTCCGGTGCGGCGCATTTCCGCCGCCGCGAGCGAGGTCAGCCTGGGCAACATGGACGCACCCGAATTCACCGTGCGAGGCCGCGACGAGATCGCCTCGCTCGCCGAGAGCTTCAACCGCATGCGGCGGAGCCTCGCGAACGCGCTCAAGCTGCTGGAAAGCTGAGCGGATAGGTAACAGTGTCCGGATCGGCTGCATGTCAAACCTCGCCCTTGCTCAAGTACTACTTCGTCATGCCCGGCGCAGGCCGGGCATCCACGACTTGATTGCTCGCCGGGAAAGTCGTGGATGGTCGGCCTTCGCCGACCATGACGATTCCGGATCGGAAACTTTGGGCCAGCCAACTGAACTTATTGGAACCGCTGATCCGGTCGCCAATGAGCAGCCGGCCGAGATGACATGAGCGCAATCCCAGACAAGATCGGCCGCTACCGCATCGAGGCCGTGCTTGGGCGCGGTGCGATGGGCGTGATCTACCGGGCGCACGACCCCGAGATCGACCGTCCCGTCGCCATCAAGCTGATCCGCGCCGACCTGCTCGATGGCGAGAACCGCGCCGACTATCTCGTCCGCTTCCGCCGCGAGGCGCAGGCGGCCGGCCGTTGCTCCCATCCCAACATCGTCGCGATCTACGATTTCGCCATGCACGAGGGCAATCCGTTCCTCGCGATGGAATATGTCGAGGGCGTCAGCCTCAGCCAGGCGCGCGAGCGCGGCACCGAGTTCGAGGTCGCCGACGCGGTATTCGTCATGCTGCAAGTGCTCGATGCGCTCGGCGCGGCACACGCAATGGGCATCGTGCATCGCGACATCAAGCCCGCCAACATCCTGCTGGTCGGCGGCAGCCGCGTGAAGGTGACGGATTTCGGTATTTCCCGCTTTGACAGCTCCGACCTCACGCAGGACGGATCGGTGGTCGGGACGCCGAACTACATGTCGCCGGAGCAATACCAGGGGCTGGCGGTCGATGCGCGCAGCGACCTGTTCTCGGCCGGCGCCGTGCTCTACGAGCTGCTCTGCGGCGAGCGGCCGTTCGCCGGACGCAATTTCGCCGAAGTCGGACAGAAACTGCTGCACGCCGACCCGCCCGATCTGCGCGAGCGCAGCGTGGCGGTGTCCCTCGCCCTGAAAGCGGCGGTGGATCGCGCGCTCGCCAAGTCCCCGGACGCCCGCTACGCCTCCGCCGCCGAGATGGCCACCGCGCTGCGCGGGGCAATGCAGCCGGTTGCAGGCGCCGGCGGTGTCGAGGACCGAACCATCGTCGTCCCCGCCGCCTCCGGCAGCACCAGCGCCCCGCACCAGGCTAGCGAAACCGGCATGACCGGCAGCTTCGACTCCGACACGATCTCCTCGGTCGAGCACACCCTCGCGCAATATGTCGGCCCGATCGCGCGCCTGCTGGTGCGCGATGCGATCCGGCGCTCAGGCAGCGTCGAGGCGCTATGCGATTCGCTGGCCGGCAACATCGAGCAGGCGGGCGAGCGCGACCGCTTCCGCGCCGACGCCCTCGCCCGGCTGCGGCGCGGGCTCACCATGTCCGGCCTCGGTTCATCCGCAACGCCGACGATCCCGCCGGAGGAACTGGAGCACGCCCAGAAGCAGCTCACCCGCTATCTCGGCCCCATCGCGCGCGTGCTGGTCAAGCGCACCGTCGCCGGATCGGGCTCGCCTGACGAGCTGTGGCAGCGCTTGTCGCTGCACATCGACCGCGAGGATGACCGCCGCGCCTTTCTGAGCGGGCGCCGCAACCGCGCCTGACCGCACCGAATTTCATACGAGCCAGAACTTTCCTCGCGCCGCCATCTCCTGCGATGGTGCGCCGGCCAGGAGAAACGGCATGTATGTTCCCGCCCATTTCAACGAAGATCGCCCTGAGATCCTCGCCGACGCCATCCGCCGTGCCGGCCTCGCCACGCTCGTCACCGTCGGCGTCGACGGGCTGATCGCCAGCCACGTCCCGATGCTGCTCGACCCCGACCCCGCGCCGCACGGCATGCTGCTCGGCCATATCGCGCGCGCCAACCCGCAATGGCGCGATCCGGCCGTCGGCATGGAGGCGCTGGCGATCTTCACCGGGCCGGACGCCTACATCACGCCGTCCTGGTATCCCGCCAAGCAGGCGCATGGCCGCGTGGTGCCGACCTGGAACTATGTTGCGGTCCACGCCTACGGGCCGGTGACGTTCTTCGACGATCCCGACCGGCTGCTCGACATCGTGCGCCGCCTCACCGAACGCGAGGAAGCGGGCCGCACCGTGCCGTGGGCGGTCTCCGATGCGCCCGCCAAATTCGTCGAGGGGATGCTGCGGGCCATCGTCGGCTTCGCCATCCCGATCGCGCGGCTCGAGGGCAAGTGGAAGATGAGCCAGAACCGCGACGCCGCCGACCGGGACGGGGTGGCGAAGGGCCTCGCCGAAGAGGGCCGGGAAGCGGTGGCCGATCTGATCCCGCGCGCCGCCCCCGCCTGAACGTGCCCGACGACGGCAACCTGCCCCAGGCGAAGCCGGACAAGCTCGGGCTGCCGACATCCCCGCGGGCCGGCGTGTGGCTGCTCGGGATCAGCCTGGTCCTGATTGCCTTCAACCTGCGCGCGGCGGTGTCGAGCGTCGGGCCAGTGCTGCGCGACATCATCGCGACCGCCGGGCTATCGGACGCCGGGGCGAGCCTGCTCACCACCCTGCCCTCGCTCTGCTTCGGGCTCGCGGCACTGGGGGCGACCAGGCTCTCACGGCGGCTCGGGCCGGAGGGCGCGGTGCTGGCCGGGCTGGCTGCGCTCACCGCCGGCCTCGTGCTGCGCGGCACTGCGGGCCTCGCAGGGCTGTTCGCCGGGCAAGTGGCCGCGACGGCGGGGATCGGCGTCATCAACGTGCTGCTGCCCGGCCTGGTAAAGCGCGATTTTTCCCGCCGCGTCGCGCTGATGACCGGGCTCTACACGATGGCCTTCTGCGCCGGGGCGGCAGGCGCGGCCGGCGCCACGGTGCCGCTCGCCTCCCTGCTCGGCGGCTGGGGCGGCGGGCTGGCCATCTGGGCGCTGCCCGCCGGGTTCGCGGCGCTGGTGTGGGCGTTCCAGGTGCCGCGCGGTCGTCGGGCGCAGGCTCATGCCGGGTTCACCGTTCGTGGACTGTGGTCCGACCGGCTGGCCTGGCAGGTCACGCTGTTCATGGGCCTGCAATCGGCGCTCGCCTATTTGGTGTTCGGCTGGCTGGCGCCGATCCTGCGCGACCGTGGGATGAGCGCCGTCGATGCCGGCCTCGTGCTGTCCGTCTCCGTGGTCGCCCAGGCCGCCGCCTCGCTGGTCGCACCGGCACTCGCCACCCGCGGCCCGAGCCAGAGCTTTGCCAATGTGCTGAGTGTGGCGTTGTGCATGATCGGCCTGATGGGCTGCATGTACGCACCCCTCGGCACCGTCTGGCTTTGGGCGGTGGCGCTCGGCCTGGCGCAAGGCGCGCTGATCGCCATAGCCTTGACCGTCATCGTGCTGCGCGCGCCGGACCCGCACGTCGCCGCCCATCTCTCCGGCATGGCGCAGAGCGTCGGCTATCTGCTCGCCTCCGCCGGCCCGCTGGTCGCCGGGTTGCTGCACGGCTGGACCGGCGGCTGGAACGCGGTCGCCGCCTTCGCGCTCGCCATCGGCGCCGCCGCCGCGCTGTTCGGCTACGGCGCCGGCCGGGCGCGGCATGTGGGCGCCAGATCGGTGCGGACCGTCGGCTCCTAGGCTTGCACGGGCCGCGCGACGGGCCGACCCTGGCCCGCGCGACTCCGAGGAACCCGCCGCCATGACCAACACAACACCCGATTGTTTCGTCACCGAGAAAGCGGGGGCGCAGCCCCTGTTCGCCGTGCGGCCGGCCGGATTGGAGGCGTTCCTCGCCAAGCTGCAAGCGAAGCAAGCCGACTACCTCCGCGCCTCCGGCTTCACCGGCGCGGCGCAGGAGCTCGCGCTGCTCCCCGGCGCCGGTGGCATCGCGGGCGCGGTGCTTGGGCTGGGCGACGACAGCTCGCCCCGCGCCTTCGGCGACCTCGCTTATCGCCTGCCGGCCGGCAAATCCTGGGCCTTGCAGGAGGGCGACTACGATTCTGGCGCGGCGGTGCTCGGTTTCGCGCTCGGCGCCTATCGCTACACCGCCTTCAAGCCGCCGAAGCGCGAATCGGCGCGCCTCGTGCTCCCGCCGGGCCAGGAGCGCGCCGTGTCGGAGGCGGCCGCGATCTGCCTCGCGCGCGACCTCATCAACACCCCGGCCAACCTGCTCGGGCCGGCCGAGCTCGCCGAGGCGGCGCTGCGGCTGGCGGCGGAGTTCAAGGCCGAGGCCAACTGCATCGAGGGCGCAGAGCTGGAACGCGCCTATCCCACCGTGGCCGCCGTCGGGCGCGGCTCGGCGCGGGCGCCACGCGTCGCGCAGTTGCGCTGGAAGGGCTCGCGCGCCGGCACCGGCGCGCCGCTCATCGCGCTCTGCGGCAAGGGCGTGTGCTTCGATTCGGGCGGCTACGACATCAAGCCCTCCGCCGGCATGTTGCGCATGAAGAAGGATATGGGCGGCGCCGCCACCGTGCTCGGCATGGCGCGGGTACTGATGGCAGCCGACCTGCCAATCCGCCTCGTCGTGCGCATCGGCTGCGTCGAGAACAGCGTGTCGGGCGATGCCATGCGGCCGCTCGACGTGATCCGCACGCGCCGCGGGCTCAGCGTGGAGGTGGGCAACACGGACGCCGAAGGCCGCCTTGTGCTCTGCGACCTGCTCGCCGAGGCCTCCGACGAGCGGCCCGACCTCATCGTCGATTGCGCGACCCTCACCGGGGCGGCGCGCGTCGCCCTCGGGCCGGAGCTGCCAGCACTGTTCTGCAATGACGATTCCTGGGCCGGGCGCCTGCTCGCCGCTGGTCGGAATCGGCACGATCCGCTGTGGCAGCTGCCGCTTTGGGACGGTTACGATTCCTGGCTGAATAGCTCGGTCGCCGATCTTAACAATATTTCATCGAAGCCGTTCGCCGGCGCGATCGTCGCTGCGCTATTTCTGCGGCGATTCGTCGCACCGGGAGTGAACTGGGCGCATATCGATCTTTATGCGTGGAATGATCAGACCCAGCCAGGCCGCCCCGAAGGCGGCGAAGGCCAAGCAATTCGCGCGGTTTGCGCCGCAATCGAGCAATCCGTTATTGCTTCGTGAACAGACCAAACCATGCAGGTAACGTGATTGCGAATTCCAGCAAACGATTTCCGGTCTATAGCATCTGTCATCGATATGACGTCAGACCATATACGAGGCTACTGACGCGCTCCGGTTGAGTGCGTTACGCGAAGTTAATCTTCGCCGATTGATGAAAGGATCAAACATGGCAACAACCCAGTCCCCCGACCAGCTGGTCGGCATCCTGCGGGATACCGTGGTGGCCCTGGTGCGGCGCGACGGGCCGGATCTTTCGGCGCGCCAACTTGGAGTGTTCCTCACGTGCTATCTGCAGGAAGGCGCCCATACGGTGCGCGGGCTGGCCGCGGACCTCAACGTCTCCAAGCCCGCGATCACCCGCGCCCTCGACCGCCTCGGCGAGCTTGACCTGGCGCGCCGCAAGGTCGACCCGATGGATCGCCGCAGCGTGCTCGTGCAGCGCACCCTCAAGGGTGCCGCGTTCCTGCGCGACCTGCGTGGCATCATGAGCGAGGCGTCGAGCACGTCCCGCAAGGGCGGCGCCAGCGTGGGCGAAACGGCCGCGCGCAAGGCCGCCGCCTCCGCGTAACCATTCTCCGCCGGGTCCTGCGGCTCCCGGCCGTCTCGGCCGCGCAGGACCCAAGAGACGCACGGCCACGCGCGTAGTATAGTCGCGCCCTCATGCGCGACGATCCGGCAGGACACTACGCGACCCTCGGCGTCGATCCGGCGGCGTCAGCCGAGGCGGTGGTCGCGGCGTTCCGCGCTGCCGCTCGCCGGCTTCATCCGGACGTGCCCGAGACCGGCGACGCCGAGGCGTTCATTCGCGCCCGTGCGGCCTACGACGTGCTCGGCGACGCGGAGCGCCGCGCCGCCTATGACCGGGCGGCGCATCTCGGCGACCCTCAGCCGGAGCCGGAGCCCGCTGCCGCCGCCGATACGGTTGTGCGGGACACGATGGTCGCTGCATGGCGCCGGCCGAGCGGGTTATCGCTCAGCCTGTTCGCCGGGTGCGCCGGCTTCGCCGTGCTGGCGCTGGCCATCGGCTTCGCCGGGCTCGGCCCATCGGAAACTCACGAATCCGTCGCAATTCCCGCCGTCGCGCCAGCTCCGGTCGCGCCGCTCCGGCCGATCCGCCCACCGCCCGCGCCGGTCCAAGGAATTGCCAGCGGCTATATCCTGCCGTCCGGCGATCCGGCGACGCTCTGGCGCCCGACGCCCGAACGCTACGTCCCGGTAGGGCAGCTCGCCGCCTTTACCCCGGTCGCGATCCGTCATGTCGACGCTCAGCATGGGATGGTGGAGGTCGCCGCACCGGATGGCGCGGACGGCTTCGTCTATGCCAGCCGCCTTACACCGGGCGACGCGGCGGCGGCCGAGCGGGCGCGCTGCATCTACGAGGCGGGCACGCCGCCGGCCAACAACGAAATCCTGTCCCGGCACGGCAGCCCCGGCGCGCTGCGCGTTGAGGTGGAGAACCGCCGGGATCAGCCAGCGGTGGTCAAGCTGCGCGATCCGGCGGGAGTCACGACCGCGAGCGTGTTCGTCGCACCGCGCGCCATCGCCGCGATAGACGGGCTGCCGCCCGGCGTGTATCGGCCGGAGTTCGCCTACGGCGAGCTGTGGAGTCATGCCTGCCGCCGCTTCGTCGCCGGGATGCGCGCGGAACGTTTCGTCGCGTTCCACTTGCTGGATGGCTCGCCCGCCGCCCAGACCCGCTATAGCATCCCCCCGAGCGACGGCATCGACGAGCCGGACGACGAGTTCAACCGCGACTGACGGGAGGCCGCGCCTCGCATGTCTGTCCCTGGAACATCTGTCATCAGGTCCATCACGCTGCAGGAACCGCTGCGGGCGGTGTTCTACGCGCCCTTCTATGCGGCCCTGTCGCGCGGTGCCTACGCGGACGAGGGCGTCGACATCCACCTGTTCAGCGCCGCACGTCCCGCCGACGCGACACGCGGCTTCTTCAACGGCAGCGTGGATGTCGGCTGGGGCGGGCCGATGCGGGTGATGGAAACCTATCACCAGCGCGCCGATTGCGACCTGGTCTGCTTCGCCGAGGTGGTGACGCGCGATCCGTTCCTGCTGATTGGCCGTGCGCCAAAGCCAGGCTTCGCGCTCGCCGACCTCATCGGCCCGCGCGTCGGCACCGTAAGCGAGGTGCCGACACCGTGGCTCTGCCTGCAGGAGGATTTGCGCCGCGCGGGGCTCGATCCCGCGCGCGTCGATCGCGTGGCCGATCGCACGATGGCGCAAAATGCCGATGCCCTGCGCGCCGGCCAACTCGACGTGGTGCAGCTGTTCGAGCCCTACGCCACGGAGCTGCTCGACGGGGGTGCGGGGCATCTCTGGTATGCCGCCGCCCATCGCGGCCCGACCTCGTACACCACGTTCTACGCGCGCCGGGATACGCTGCGGTCGCGACGCAAGGAATTGCGCCGCATGGTGCGCGCACTGCATCGCACGCAGCACTGGATCGCGCGCGCGAGCGGAGAGGAGATCGCCGCGGCGATTGCGCGATACTTTCCCGCCGTGCCGCCGGACCGCCTTGCGCGCGCCTGCGAGCGCTACAAATCCCTAGGTATATGGGGGCGTGATCCGGTGCTGCCGCGCGAGGGCTACGAGCGGTTGCGCGCCGGCCTCGAATCGGGCGGGCTCGTCGATCGTGGCGCGCCGTTCGAGCAGGCCGTGGACAACATGCTGGCCCGCGAGATCCTGGCGGAGACCCCGCCGACGGCTTGACCGATTTGGGGGAGGACAACCATGCCGCACGCGACGACCGATGACGGGGTGCGTCTCCATTACGAGGAGACCGGCACGGGCACGCCCGTCATCTTCGTCCACGAGTTCGCCGGCGATTGGCGGAGCTGGGAGGCGCAACTGCGCCATTTCGGCCAGCGCTACCGCGCGATCGCCTACAACGCGCGCGGCTATCCGCCGTCGGATGTGCCGGAGGATGTCGCGTTCTACTCGCAGAACCGCGCCGCCGACGACATCCGCGCCATGCTCGACCATCTCGACATCGAGCGCGCGCATGTGGTCGGACTGTCGATGGGCGGTTTCGCCACCTTGCATTTCGGCTTCCGCCATCCCGCTCGCGCGCTCTCGCTGGTGGTCGGCGGCTGCGGCTATGGCGCCGAGCCCGCCACGCGCGACCGCTTCCGCGCCGAGGCCGAAGCAGTCGTCGGCTTCATCCGCGATAACGGGATGCAGGCCTTCGCGGCGAAATACGCCTACGGCCCGACACGCGTGCAGTTCGAGAACAAGGACCCGCGCGGCTTCGCCGAATTCCGCGCGATGCTCGCCGAGCACTCCGCCCTCGGCGCCGCCAACACTCAGCTCGGTGTGCAGCGAGAGCGGCCATCCTTGTTCGATCTGGTGGACCGCATGAAGGCGCTGACCGTGCCGACCCTGGTGCTCACCGGCGACGAGGACTGGCCGTGCCTGGCACCTGGCCTGTTGATGAAGCAGACCATCCCGACCGCAGCGCTCTCGGTGATGCCGAATTGCGGCCATGCTATCAATCTCGAAGATCCCGACGAGTTCAACCGCCTGGTCGGCGATTTCATCATCCACGTCGACTCCGGCCGCTGGCCGGCGCGCGATCCGCGCGCGGTATCGGCGTCGATTCTCGGGATGCGCTGAAGGCGCCGCACGCTGATGGCGCAGTGATCCACGCAAAGAAAAAGGCTCCGGCCGGATCGCCGGAGCCTTGCGTCGGATGGGCGGAAGCGCTTCCGCCCCCTTTGCCTGGCTAGTTGCTGTTGCGATTGCCCAGGAGCTGCAGCATCAGCATGAACAGGTTGATGAAGTTGAGGTACAGGCTCAGCGCGTCATACACGCTGCGCTTGGCCGCGCCCTCGGTGCCGGCGGCATAGGCGTACTGCACGTAGTCCGCCTTGATGCGCTGGGTGTCGTAGGCGGTGAGGCCCGTGAACACCAGCACGCCGACGATGCTGACGAGGAACTGCAGCGCCGAGCTCGCGACGAAGATGTTCACCACGCTCGCGATGATGATGCCGATGAGGCCCATCATCAGGAAGCTGCCAAACCGGCTCAGATCCGTCCGCGTCGTGTAGCCCCAGATGCTCATCGCCGCGAAGGTCGCCGCCGTGATGAAGAACACCCGGCCGATCGAGCTTTCGGTGTAGATGAAGAAAATATTAGTCAGGCTGGCGCCCATCGCCGCGGCGAACAGCCAGTACAGCAGCTGTGCCGTGCTGCGCGACAGCCGGTTGACGCCCAAGCTCAGCACCATCACGAACGCCAGCGGCGCGAAAATCGAGATCAGACCGAGCCCGGTCGGATGCGGCACGATCCGCCCGTCGGGCGTGGCCGTCATCGTGTAGAAGAGCTCGCTCAGCCCGGTATGCGCGATCGCGTAGGCGACGATGCCGGTGAGCACGAGCCCCGACGTCATCCAATTGTAGACGCGGAGCATGTAGGCCCGCAGCCCTGCGTCGATGACGGCAGCGGATGCGGTTTGAACGCCAGGTCCCTGGGCGCCTGGATACGTCCTGTAGTCGGGACTGTAGGCCATGATGTGCGTTTTCCCTCAGTGGGCGAGCTTGCCCGAGCCTCATAGTTTGTGGATAAACAGAGCAGGTTCAAGCAGATTCGGAACCCGATACAGCTACTGGTTCCGCAGCAAGGGCGCCGCTTTCACCCGCAAGGCACTCGCCGTGCCGGCATAGCCAAACAACAGCATCAGCGCGACGCATAAACCGATGGTAGCAGCAAGCCGACCCGGCAGGAAGGCCCACTCGCTGTCCATCAGGAACCGCACGACGCCGTAGCTCGCCGCTGTGCCGATGAACGCCGCGATCACGCCCGCCGCCAGCCCGAGCACGCCGAACTCCACAAGCCATGCCGCGCGGATCTGCCGTCGAGTGGCGCCGAGCGTCTTGAGCACCACGGCCTCCCGCGTGCGCCGCCGCTGGCCGGACGCGACCGCGCCAGCGAGCACCAGCGCGCCAGCGAGCAGGGTGATGGAGCCGGTCGCGGCAAGCGCGGTCGCGATCTTGTCGAGCAGATCAGCGACGGCGTGGAGGATCTCCTCGACGCGGATGCCGGTGACGTTGGGCAGCGCGTCCGTCACGGCGCGGAGCAGCGCGCCCTGGTCCGCCTCGGCGACGCGGACGGTGGCGATATGGGTGTGTGGCGCGTGCGCGAGCAGGCCGGGGCTCGCCACCATCGCGAAGTTCAGGCCGAGGCTGCGCCAGGCGATGTCACGCAGATTTGCGATCTTGAGGTCGATGTCGCGCCCCAGCACGTTGACCCGGATGGTGTCGCCGATGCCGATGCTCCAGCCTTTCGCGAGATTGGCGTCGAAGGAGAGCAGCGGCGGCCCCTGGTAGTCGGCGGGCCACCAGCTGCCGGCGACGATGCGGGTGCCTTCCGGCGGCGCGGCGGAGTAGGTCAGGCCGCGATCGCCGCGCAGCGCCCAGCGTGTGTCGAGTGTGGCCTTCACCTGGTCGGCCGGAACGCCGTTCACCGAGACGATGCGGGCGCGCATGCTCGGCATCTGGTGCGTCTCGCTGACGCCGGGCTGCGCATGGATCAGCGACTCGAAGCGCGGGAGCTGGTCGTTCTGGATGTCGACGAAGAAGAACGAGGGCGCGTTAGCCGGCACTTGGTCGAGCACCTGCTGGCGCACATTGCCCTGGATCAGCGCGACGGCGGCCAAGGTGGAAAGGCCGAGCCCGACCGAGACCAGCATCAGTGGCGTGGCGGAGCCGGGGCGATAGAGGTTGGCAAGCCCGAGCCGCGCCCAGGGCGCGCTGAGGCGGGGTGCGGCGCGAGCCGCTCGCATCACCGCCGCGCCACCGAGCCGGAACAGCACGAGCGACCCCGCCGCCGCGCCGCAGAACCACAGCGCGAAGTGGCGGTCCTGCGCCGTCCCGATGGTCAGGCCGATCAGCGCCAAGGCTAGGACCACATTGGCGCCGATGATCCAGCGGCCGGGCCGCGCACGGGCGGGCAGCAGCGCGTCGCGGAACAGCGCGGCGCCGGAAATGTGCGGCGCGCGGCCGAGCGGCCAGAGGGAGAAACAGAGCGCGGTGAGCAGTCCGAACGCCGCCGCCTGGAGCAGCGGCACCGGGAACAGCCCGAGCCGGGGCGGCACCGGCAGCGCGCCGGCGAACACCCAGGCAAGCACCGAGGGAAGAACCGCGCCGACCACCAGCCCGGCGACGATGCCGAGGGCGGTCAGCGCCAGCATCTGCAGCAGGCAAACCCAGAACACCAGCGTGCCCGAGGCGCCGAGGCAGCGCAGGGTGGCGATGCTCCTCCCCCTCGCCTCCAGCCAGGCCCGCACCCCCGTCGCCACGCCGATGCCGCCGACCAGCAACGACGTAAGGCCGACGAGGCTGAGGAACAGCCCGGTCTGCTCGACGAACCGGCTGACACCCGGTGCCGCGTGCCGCGCGTCGCGGATGCGCCAGCCCTGGTCGGGGAAGGCGGCGCGTATGTCCGCCATCACCGCCGCCGGGCTCGCCCCCGCCGGCAGGGCGACGCGGAGCGCGTAGCGCACCATCGAGCCCGGCGCGATCAGCCCGGTCTCGGGCAGGGCGCGCGCCAGGATCACCGCGCGGGCGCCGAGCATGGACGGCCCGGCGACGCGGTCAGGTTCTTCCCGGAGCGGCGCGCGCACGGTGAGCGTCGCGTTGCCGAGGCGCACAGGATCGCCCGGATGCAGGCGCAGCCGGTCCAGCACCACCGGTTCGACGGCGATTCCGTACCGCCCACCCTGCTCGCCGAGCAACGCGGCGGGCGGATCGGCGGTGCCGACCAGCGGCCACGCCGCGTCCACCGCCTTGAGCTCAATGAGCTGCCGCTCGCCCGATGGCGCGACCAGCATGGAGCGCATCACCACCACGTCGGAGAGCCGGGCGCCCCGTGCACGCAGCCAGTCGCGCAGCGTGTCGGGCAGCTTCTGCGCGCCGCCGTCCACCTCGAGGTCGCCGCCCAGGATGCGGCTGCCGTCGGCGTCTAGGCCGCGCTCAATCGCCACGCGCAGGCTGCCCACGCCGGCGATTACCGCGACCCCGAGGGCGAGGCAGGCGAGCACGATCCGCAGCCCCCTCACCCCGCCGCGCAATTCCCGGAGTGCGAGGCGGAAAGCCAGCATCAGGCAGGCACCGGCTCGGCGACCCGCCCGTCCACGATATGCACCCGCCGCTCGCAGCGGGCGGCGAGGGCCTGGTCGTGGGTGATCAGCAGCAGAGTGGTGCCGGTGCGCTCGCGGAGCTGGAACAGCAGGTCCATCACCGCCGCCCCCGTAGCGTGGTCGAGATTGCCGGTCGGCTCGTCGGCAAGCAGCAGGGCAGGCTCGGGCGCGAAGGCGCGGGCCAGCGCGACCCGCTGCTGCTCGCCGCCCGAGAGCTGGCCGGGCAGATGGGTGAGCCGATGCGCGAGCCCCACCGCCCGCAAGCTCTCGGCCGCCCGCTCGGCGGCATCGGCGCGGCCGGCGAGTTCCAGCGGCACGGAGACATTCTCCAGCGCGGTCATGGTCGGGATGAGGTAGAAGGCCTGGAAGATGATGCCGATGGAGTCGCGCCGCAGCCGGGCCAGGGCATCTTCGTTCATGCGCGACAATTCATGTCCCGCCACCCGCACGCTGCCGGCCGTCGCACGTTCCAGGCCGGCCAGCACCATCAGCAGGCTGGTCTTGCCGGAGCCCGACGGACCGACGATGCCGACCGCCTCGCCCGCCTCCACGACGAGATCGACGCCGCGCAGGATGTTGACCGGTCCCGCCGCGGAGGGCAGGGTCAAATGCAGGTCCCGGATGTGGACGAGCGGTCCCGGGAAGCCCGTTTGCGGGACCGGAGGCGTGGGAATGGCATCCATCGCGGCGACATATGGCCTTGGCGCCGCCTTACGGAAGATCGTCGGGTCCGTCCTTCTGTTTCTGATGCTCGCCGTCTCGGCCGCGCACGCGGCGCCGGTGCGGCTGCTGGTGCTCGGCGATTCGCTCTCGGCCGGCTTCGGCCTGCCGCACGATCAGGGGTTCGAGGCGCAGCTCCAGGCGGCGCTGGCGGCGCGCGGGCACGAGGTGCAGATCATCGACGCCGCCGTCTCGGGCGACACCACCGCCGGTGGCCGCGCCCGGCTAGAATGGGCGCTGGCCGACGGGGCGGACGCAGCCATCGTGGAACTCGGGGCCAATGACGGGCTGCGCGGCGTCGACCCGAAGGCGATGGAGGCCAATCTTACCGCCATCCTCGACACCCTTGCAGCGCGCCACATTCCGGTGCTGCTTACCGGGATGTATGCGCCGCCCAATCTCGGGCCGGAATATGGCCGCGCCTTCCGCGCCGTGTTCGACAAGCTCGGCCATCGCCCCGGCATTCTGTACGATCCGTTCTTTCTGGAGGGCATCGCCACCGACCCGGCACTCAACCAGCCGGACGGGCTGCACCCCAATGCCGAGGGGGTGAAGCGCAACGTCGCCCGCCTGGTGCCGCTGGTCGAGAAGCTGCTGGCGGAGGCCCAGAATCAGATGAAGGGGGGCGAATGAGGCTGTTTGTCGCCCTCGACCTGCCGTGGGAGCTGCGAGAGCGGCTGACAATGCTGGCGGGCGGCGTCCCCGGCGCGCGCTGGGTGCCGCCGGAGAACCATCACCTCACCCTGCGTTTCATCGGCGAGATGCCGAAGCACCGCGCCGAGGAGATCGACGAGGCGCTGGCGGCGCTGCGGGCGCCGGGGTTCCCGCTCACGCTCGCCGGCATCGGCACCTTTGGCAAGGGCAGCAAGCCGGTCTCGCTATGGGCCGGGGTGGAGCGCAATCCCGCGCTCGAGCATCTGCAGAGCAAGATCGAAACCGCCCTGCAGCGCGCCGGTGTCGAACCCGAGCGCCGCCGCTTCGCGCCCCACGTCACACTGGCACGGCTCGATAATGCCCCGGAAGCCAAGCTCGCCGCCTATGTACAAGCGCATAACCTGTTCCGCGCGCAGCCGGTGCAGGTCGAGCATTTCACGCTGTTCAGCTCGCGGCTCGGCAAGGAGCAGCCGGTCTACACGCCCGAGGTGGAATACGAGCTGACATAGGGAGAGCGAACGAGAATGCCCGTCGATCCGCAGATCCAGGAACTGCTCGACCTCATGGCCGGCCTGCCGCCGGCGCACACGCTGAGCGTCGCTGAGGCACGGGCGCGCATGGAGCAGCGCCCGCGCGAGGGCTTGCGCATCCCGCCGGTGGCGCGGGTCGAGGACCGCACGATTCCTGGCCTCGGCGGCGACCTCGCGCTGCGCATCTACACGCCGCACGGCGTCATTGGCGAGCACGGCGCCGGCCCCTTCCCGCTGCTGGTGTTCTTCCACGGCAGCGGCTTCGTGGTGTGCAGCCTCGACACCCACGACGTGATGTGCCGCAACCTGTGCGCCGGGGCGGGATGCGTCGTCGTCTCGGTCGACTACCGGCTGGCGCCCGAGCACAAATTCCCGGCGGGCGCGGATGACTGCCTGCACGCGACGCGCTGGGCCGCCGCGAACGCACACGAGCTCAACGTGGACCCGCGCCGGATCGCGGTGGCTGGCGACAGCGCCGGGGGGAACATGGCCGCCGTCACCGCGCTCCGGGTGCGCGAGGGCGGGCCGCATCTCTGCGCGCAGTTGCTGATCTATCCCGTCACCGACTACCACGAGCCCGGCACGCCCTCCTACGCGGAGAACGCCGAGGGCTATGGGCTCACTCGGTTGCAGATGAAATGGTTTTGGGACCACTACCTGTCCGACCCGTCAGAGGCCGCCCATCCGCACGCCTCGCCGCTGCGCGCGGAGAGCTTGCGTGGCGTGGCCCCTGCGCTGGTCTACTCGGCGCAATACGACGTCCTGCGCGATGAGGCAGAGCGCTACGCCGACCGCCTGCGCGAGGCCGGTGTGCCAGTCACGTTCAAGCGGTGGGACGGCATGAACCACGGCTTCTTCAACTGGATCGGCCGCGTCGACAAGGCCACCCAGGCGATGGACGAAGCCTGCGCCTGGCTGCGCGAGGCGTTCGCCAAAGCCTGATGCGAACGCTCGAGCAAGTCGCGGCCGAAGCACGCCGCTGCACGGTCTGCGCGGCGCATCTGCCGCTCGGGCCGCGCCCGGTGCTGCACGTCTCCGCCACCGCGCGGCTGCTTATCATCAGCCAGGCGCCGGGCACCAAGGTCCACGAGACGGGGCAGTCGTTCAACGACGCCTCGGGGGACCGCTTGCGCGACTGGCTCGGGCTGACGCGCGCGCAGTTCTACGACGTCTCCCGCGTCGCCATCCTGCCGATGGGCATGTGCTATCCCGGCCGCCTGCCGAACGGCGGCGACGCGCCGCCTCGCCCGGAATGCGCCAAGCTCTGGCACCCTCGCCTGCTGCCGCTGATGCCACGCATCGAGCTCACCCTGCTCGTCGGAAGCTACGCGCAAGCCGCCGTGCTCGGTCGCGGCACGATGGCCGAGCGGGTGCGCGACTTTTCCGAATACCTGCCGCGCTACTTCCCCCTGCCGCACCCGTCCTGGCGCACCGTCGGCTGGCAGCGGCGGAACCCGTGGTTCGGCGAGAGCGTGCTGCCGGAACTGCGCCGGCTTGTGGCGGAACTCGTGGCATAGAGGCGGACTGAAGTCCGCCCTACACCTCCTCCGCGTAGGGCGGACTTCAGTCCCCGGACCGAGCAACGCCAGGCTAGCAGGTTCAGGAATCGCGCGGATTGCCCCAAACAGCCCGTTGGCCTCGCCGTTGATGCCGTCCGAGAAATAGAGCGTGTTCGGATCGCCGCCCGCCCCGCCGTTGCCGAAGATCAAATCCCAAAGCCCGCCCGGCCTGTTGCCGCCGAGGTCGAGCGTGATGGTGTCGAGCAGCGCGCCGCTGATCGGGCTGAAAATGTTGATCTCGCTGGCCGCGAAACTGAAATTGCCGACCAGCAAATCGCCGCCGAAATTGCCGAACCCTCCGGGCGCGAGCGCCACGCCCCACGGCGCGGCAAGCTTGCTGCCGCTCACGATCTGCCGGATGAAGTTCCCGCTGCTGTCGAACACCGCGACAGCTCCCATCCCCTCCGTCGCGGCGATCTGCGCCGCGCGGCCGGCGGGCGCGTAGGTGACGTAGATGTTGCTGCCGATATTCTGCACGTTGAACGGCACCAGGCCGGCGGGAAGATTGGGGTCCTTGAACGCATTGGCGCCGAGGTTGACCGACGCAAACCCGCCATCGAAGACGTCGATGCGGTTCTGCGCGCCGTTCGCCGCGAAGAGCCGCGCCGAGGCGTTGTCGATGGCGAGCCCGGTGTACAGGGCTCCCGGCGTACCGGCCACGATCTGCGCCGTCGTTCCGAGACCTCGGTTCCAGGCCGAGATGGTGCCGTTGAGATTGGCAAACAGGAAATTCGCCGGGGCGCCGCCCACCATGAACGCGCCACTGGCGTTATTGACCTGGCCGGTCGGTCCTTGTGGGCCGGCCGCGGTCTTCGGAATCGTGACCGTCAGCGGCACCTTCGTGACGCCCCCTGCCGTGACCTGATAGAGCGTACTCACGTTCGTTCCTTGATCGGAGACCCAGAATGGGCTCGTCGCGCTGTGCGAAACACCCCACGGGTTCCTCAGCGCATCGTCGGTGAGGGCGGCCAGTCCCGGAACATCCGATACGAGATTGGTCTGCACGAAGGGGCCGGCCTCGGCGCGTGAGGCGAATGTGACGAACACCCCTATGCCAAGCGCCGCCGTCAACGCGGATTGCCCGAACCGCATTGCAAATCGCATGTACCATCTCCCCTGAATCCCGCACGTCGTGTTGCGTCGGCCACCGGCGATGCCGTCGTGTCCGGTAACGAGACGCTGGCCGGCGCGAGGTATTCCGCAGAGATCTGTTTCGGCCATGCGATGCCGAAGAATTATCCGTGATGCATCCCACCGAATCCGCCGTTGCCGAAGCCAGAATGCCTGAATCCATCGTGCCTGAATCCATCGTTCGCAAAGCTGTGGCCAAAATGGTGGAAGTGGTGGAAATGATGGGAGCGGTCCACGAAGACGAACCCGCCGCCGAAGCTCAAGCCGATGGGCGGTCCAAGAAACCAGGGATCGTAATATGGATAGTAGAGTGGATAGCCGTAGGGATATGAAACCGGAGCGTAAACGGTCTGGAACTGCATCGGCTGGTCCGGCGGCCCTTCGGCAATCCGCCAGCTGCCATCGCTCTGCTGGCAAGCACGACCCACAAGCTGCTGTGGCCGACCATCGACCGTCGCCTGCGCGGTGTATTCGCGACACGCTGGATCGTCGGCCGCCACTCTCTCCGTGGCCTGCGAAATAACCGCCTGCGCCGACGGCGGCGGCGCCTGCACACATCCCGCACATACCAAGGTCGAACTGAGAACGGCGACCAGGATGCGCATTGCGTCCTCCTACTTTCGTCCGATGGAGGCATCGGCGCTGCTCCGATGAGCGCGGCCGTTGCGGCGGCACGCTTTCGCGCCTGCCAACCAGATCGTCGTCGACGCCTGGGCCAGGCGAATATTCCCGACTCGCGAAATCTCGACCGCAGGATCGCTTGACGTCCGTTTCGCTAGCGCGCACTGTATGAGTGTTCGCATACAGGCAGACTAGCCGTGTTGGACAGCCTTCACATCGAGCAATCCGGCGTGCCGATCTACGTGCAGATCCGCGACCAGGTGCTGCGAGCGATCGGCGCGGGGCTCGCGCGTCCGGGCGAGCGGATGCCGACGATGCGGCAGGTCGCAGTGGCGCTGAGGGTCGATCTCAACACGGTACGCCACGCCTACGACGCCCTGGCGCGCGCCGGGGCCATCACCGTGCTGCCGGCGCGGGGAACCTTCGTCGCCGAGCGTCCGCCGACGCTCGACCCCGAGGCCGCCGCGGCGCGTCTCGACGATTTCGTGCATCAAACGATCGCCCGCGCCGCCGCGAACGGCCTCGATCCGGCCGAGGTGGCGCGGCGCATCCTGGCAAAAGCCGCGCGAAGGAGAACCGCAGATGGTTGAGTTCCTCATGGGCCGTGGCGCCAACGCGCTCGCGGTGCTGCTGTCGTGCATCGTGCTGCTGATCGCCGCCTTCCTCGGCTGGATTGGATATCGGGACGCAGCACTCGGCGCCTATGTCGGGGCCGGCATCCTGGTCGTTCTTGCCCTGCTGATCCCGCGCTCGCTGCGCGTGGCCAACCAGTGGGAGCGCGCCATCGTGCTGCGCCTCGGCAAACTGCAGGCGATACGCGGGCCGGGGTTGTTCTTCATCGTGCCGTTCATCGACACCATCGCCGTGTTCATCGACCAGCGCATCCAGACCACGCAGTTCAACGCCGAGCGCACCCTGACCCGCGACACCGTGCCGGTGAATGTCGATGCCATCATCTTCTGGCAGGTGCACGACACCGAGCGCGCCGCGCTGGAGATCGCCGACTATCGCCAGGCGATCGGCCAAGTGGCGCAAACGTCGCTGCGGGAGATGATCGGCGCGACGGAACTGTCGGGACTGCTCTCCGAGCGCAAGAAAGCCGACAAGCTGCTTGGGGAAGTGATCGGCACCAAGACGGCGGAATGGGGTGTCGCCGTCATCTCGGTGGAAATCCGCGATGTCGCCATTCCGCCCGGTTTGCAGGACGCGATGAGCCGCAAGGCGCAGGCCGAGCGCGAGCGGGAAGCGCGCATCATTCTCGGCTCCTCCGAGCAGCAGGTCGCGCAAACCTTCGTCGATGCCGCGCGCATCTACGCGAGCACGCCCGGCGCGATGCAGCTGCGCGCGATGAATCTCGTCTACGAGGCGACCAAGGAGCGCGGCATGACCATCGTTGTTCCCTCGGCAATGGCCGACAGCATGAACGCGGGCGGGCTCGCCGGCTTGCTGAATGCGGCGGGGAAGGTCGCGGCGATCCTGCTGGTGCTAGGTGGGTTCGCGCTTGCGCCAATCGCGGCATGGGCACAGGCAGGACCGGTGTTTTCCGACACCGGGCCGAACGCCGACGCCTATGGGGCCGCCGAAGATTATCCGATCCCGCCGAAGGGCAAGCCGGCGACGGCGGTAACCAAGATCGGCTGGAACAGCCACTACGACCAGCTGACCCCGGTGCGGAGGGTCGCGAAATCCGAAACTCCCTCGCCGCTGAAGCGCGCCGCCGAGGAAATCCAGCCGAGCTATCCCTATGGCGGGCGCGTCAACACCATCGCCGACTATCTCGACCACAACCCCGTCATGGGCCTGCTCATCGCGCGCGACGACACGATCCTGTTCGAGCACTATCAATACGCTCGTACGGACAAGGACCGCTTCCTGTCGTATTCGATGGTCAAGACGATCACCGGTTTGCTGGTCGGCATCGCGGTGTCGGAAGGTGCCATCCGCTCGATCGACGACACCGCCGCGACCTACGTGCCAGAACTCGCCGGCACCGAATATGGCGCGACGCCGATCCGCGCGCTGCTGCACATGTCATCGGGGGTCCGGTTCCGCGAGACCTACCAGCCGGGCGACGACATCTTCAAGCTGCAAGGCGCACTGCTGTGGCCCGGCGCAGTGGGCGCGATCCCGGCGCTCAAACAGTTCAACACGCGCGACGCCGCGCCCGGCACGCGGTTCTCCTACGCCAGCGCGGAGACCGAGGTGCTCGGCCTCGTGGTCAGCCACGCGGTCCACATGACGCTCGCGGACTATCTCAGCGCGCGTATCTGGCAGAAGCTCGGCGCCGAGTCCGACGCGGCCTGGGCGTTCGATCCGACCGGCCAGGAGGTCGCCTATTGCTGCTTCGTCGCTGTGTTGCGCGACTGGGCGCGGCTCGGGCTGATGCTGGCGCATGACGGGGTGTGGAACGGACAGCAGATCGTCCCCCGCCAATGGCTCCACGACGCAACGACGATCGCTCCCACCGACGATTACTTGCGACTGAAAACAGCAGGATACGGCTACCAGATTTGGCTCCTGCCGGGGCAGCGGCGGATGTTCGCGCTGGCGGGCGCCTACGGCCAGGCCGTGCTCGTCGATCCCGATGCCAAGCTGGTCATGGTACAGACAGCGGTGCGGCCCAAGCCGATCGACCCAGGGTCCAACGAGGGCTTGGCGCTGTGGTACGCCCTAGTGGCGCAGTATGGCGGTCCCTGACGCGCCTCCCGATGGCGGACTGAAGTCCGCCCTACCAGAACGGACCGGTAGGGCGGAATTCATTCCGCCACCCGCCGCCCTCACTCCATCTCCGCCTCGAGTGCCGCGATATCATCGTCGCTGAAGCCGAAATGATGCGCGATCTCGTGCACCAGCACGTTGCGGACAAGCCGGTATAGGTCCTCGTCGGTCTCGACCCATTCCAGCAGGATCGGCTGGCGGTAGAGAAAGATCAGGTCCGGCTGGCGGGCGATGTCCTCCACGCTGCGTTGGGTCAACGGTATGCCGGTGTAGAGGCCGGTGAGGTCCCACGGGCTCTCGATGCCGAGGTCGCGCAGGGTCTCGTCGTCCGGCATCTCCTCGACCGAAATGCCGCAATTCTCGATATGGCGAGCCAGCCGCGCCGGAATCGCGGCGAAGGCGCGCTCGGCCAGGCCAGCGATATCCTCGGCACTCGGCGGCGTGCCGAAGCGGGACTTTGGATCGCTCATGCGCTATCGATGCAGGGCGGCGGGCCGAGGTCAAGCGTAGCGGCAGGAGGAATTGTCATGGTGCAAAAGCTCACGGATGCCGAACGGGGCAATCTCGGCACCACCGTGCCGGACTGGTTGCCGGTTGCCGGTCGCGACGCGATCCAGCGCAGCCTCAAGTTCCGCGACTTCAACGAAGCGTGGGGCTTCATGGCGCGCGTCGCGTTGCTCGCTGAGAAGCACGACCACCACCCGGAATGGTCCAACGTGTGGAACCGGGTCGATATCGTCCTGAGCACGCATGACGCCGGCGGCCTCAGCGCGCGCGATGTCAAGCTCGCGCAAGCGATCGACAAGCTGCTCGCCTGATGGCGGCCAAGCGCAACATCCTCTGGATCATGTGCGACCAGCTCCGGTTCGACTACCTGAGCTGCTACGGCCATCCACATCTTCAAACGCCGCATATCGACGCGCTGGCGGCGCGCGGCGTGCGGTTCAGCCGCGCCTATGTGCAATCGCCGATCTGCGGGCCGTCGCGCATGAGCTTCTATACCGGTCGCTACATGCGGAGCCACGGCGCCAACTGGAACAACTATCCGCTGCGCGTCGACGAGCCGACCCTGGGCGATGCGCTTAAGCCGCTCGGCGTCCGCTGCGTGCTGGTCGGCAAGACGCATATGCGGGCCGATGCCGAGGGCATGGCGCGGCTCGGCATCGATCCCGCCTCGCCGCTCGGCGTGCATGTCGCGCAATGCGGCTTCGAGCCCTACGAGCGCGATGACGGGCTGCACCCCGATCCGCTGCCGCGCCCGCGCTACGACGCCTACCTGCGCGAGCACGGCTTCGCGGCAGCCAATCCCTGGGAGCATTGGGCCAATTCCGCCGAGGCGCCGGACGGCTCGCTGCGCAACGGCTGGCTCATGGCAAATGTCGACCAGCCGGCACGGGTGCCGGAGGAGCATTCCGAGACGACCTACATGACGCGCCGGGCGATGGCGTTCATTGACGAGGCGGCGAGCGACGCGCGGCCCTGGTGCCTGCACCTCTCCTACATCAAGCCGCATTGGCCGTACATCGCGCCGGCGCCCTATCACGCGATGTATTCCGCCACTGATGTACTGCCCGCCGTCCGCACGGAGGAAGAGCGCGCGCACCCGCACCCGGTGTATGGCGCCTTCATGCAAACCCGCGCCTCCCGCGCCTTCTCCCGCGAGGAAGTGCGCCAGCGCGTCATTCCCGCCTATATGGGCCTCATCAAGCAGATCGACGACCAGATCGGCACGCTGGCGCGCTTCCTCGCCGAGCGCGACCTCAGCGAGAGCACGATGGTCGTGTTCACCTCGGACCACGGCGACTATCTCGGCGATCATTGGCTGGGCGACAAGGACCTGTTCCACGATTGCTCGGCGCGCATCCCGCTGATCGTCGCCGACCCGTCCGCCGACGCCGACGCGACACGCGGCTCGGTATGCGACGCGCTGGTTGAGGCGATCGACCTCGTCCCGAGTTTTGTGTCGTGGTTTGGCGGCACGCCGCAGCCCAACGTGATCGAGGGGCGCTCGCTGTTGCCTCTGCTCCGTGGCGAGAGCCCGCCGGCTTGGCGAAGCTGCGTGTTCTCGGAATACGACTACGCGATGATGCCGGTGCGGCGCGCGCTCGGAACGCCGATCGACGGCTCGCGGCTGTTCATGGTGTTCGACGGGCGTTGGAAATACATCCACGCAACCGGCTTCCGGCCGATGCTCTACGATCTGCACGACGATCCAGCGGAACTCCGGGATCGTGGCGCCGACCCAGCCTGCGCCGAGGAGCGGGCGCGGCTCAAGGAGGCGTTGCTGGAATGGGCGCTCCGCGACCACAACCGCATCACCATGCCGGACGCACGGATCGCCGCCTATGGCGAGGCCGCACAGCTTCGGTCAGGCATTCTCATCGGCTACTGGGACGAAGACGAGCTACTCCGCGCACGGGCCGATTTCGGCCTTGGGTAAGCGAGATCAGCGCACCAGCGCCTCGGTCAATCGGTCGAGCGTCGTGTTGGCCAGAACCTGGTGCAACGCCGCCTCCGCGCCGGCGAACGCCTCCCCGAGCACCGGGCGCACCCGTCGGCCCACCGGGCAGGCCATGTTCGGGCGACGGTGGATCGGCAGCAGGGCCGCCCCTTGGCCCGCCTGCACGGCGTGCCACACGTCCTCCAGCGTGATCCGGTCGGGCTCGCGCGCGAGCTCAGCGCCACCAGGCCCCCGGCGCACCCGGATCAGTCCTGCCCGGGCGAGCTGGCCGGCGATCCGCCGGACCACCACGGGGTTGGTGTTGACGCTGTAGGCCAGACGCAGGCTGGTCGAGCCTCCGCCCGATCCCTCCGTCGCCAGGTAGAGAAGGATATGCGTGGCTACGGCGAATCGCGTGGCGACCATGCGCGAATAATGCGAGTCGCCGGCCGCAGTTTCACCCGCGATAGGCCGCCGCCGCCATTGGTTGTACAAGACCTCGTGGAAAGCAGCTTCCCCGAGATCGCCCTCGCTGTCCGCCGGGGCGCGGCCCGGCTATGCGGCAGCCTCGCTTGGGCGGCGCTGCACGAGGTGCCGCTGCCGAACGGCCGCCGAGCCGACATTCTCGCCCTCCGCCCGGACGGCGGCTTCGCCTGCATTGAGGTCAAGTCCGGGCCGCGCGACTTCCTCACCGACGGAAAGTGGCCAGAATACCGCGCCTATTGCGACGCGCTCTACTTCGCCGTGGGCACTGACTTCCCGCTGGAGCTGCTACCCGAGACGACCGGGCTGATCGTGGCGGACGCGAGGCAGGCGGAGATCCTGCGCGAGGCCCCCACCCATCCCCTCGCCCCTGCGCGGCGGCGCGCGCTGCTGCACCGCTTCGCCATGCTGGGCGCCGAGCGGCTGGCAGCGTTCGAGGATCCGGTGGGGTTTGCCGCCCGGCGGGTGGCGTTGCGCGTGGAGTAAGCGACCCCTCACCCCGGCCCTCTCCCACAAGGGGAGAGGGAGCAGAGAAGCCCCCTCCCCTTGTGGGAGGGGGTTGGGGGAGGGGTGAAACTCCGAGCCGCTCGTCGAATCCTCAGCCGCGCAGCCGCGCTACGGTGGCGGTGGTGGAATGACCCGGCAGAAGCTGCGCCAGCATCACGCGGCCACCCCAGCCCTCCACCATCTCGTGACCGACCACATCCTCGACGGCGTAGTCGGCCCCCTTCACCAACAGCTCCGGGCGCAACGCGGCGATCAGTTCGAGCGGCGTGTCCTCGTCGAAGACGCACACCAGATCGACTGCGGCGAGGCTCGCCAGCACCGCGGCGCGGGCCGCTTCGGGCTGCACCGGGCGCGTCGGGCCCTTCAGCCGGCGGACGCTCGAGTCGCTGTTGAGGCCGACCACCAGCCGATCGCAGGCGGCACGGGCCTGCTCTAGCAGATGCACGTGGCCAGGATGCAAGAGGTCGAAGCAGCCATTGGTGAAGCCGGTGCGGTAGCCCATCCGGCGCCAGCGCTCGACCTGCTCGGCAGCGGCCTCGCGGCCGACCACCTTGCGCAGCGCCCCGCCCTCGGGGCTGAGTGCCGCCATCAACTCGGACTCACGCGCCACCGCCGTGCCGATCTTGCCCACGACGATGCCCGCCGCGACGTTGGCGAGCCTCACCGCGACCGGCAGTTCGAGCCCGCCGGCGAGCCCCGCCGCCAGGGTCGCGACCACGGTGTCGCCGGCACCGGAGACGTCGAACACCTCCTTGGCCTCGGCCGGGTAGTGATGCGCGCCGTGCTCGTCGAGCAAGGTCATGCCGTCCTCGGAGCGTGTCACCAGCACCGCGCCGAACCCGTGCGCGTCGCGTAGCACCCGCGCGGCGGCGACAATCTCGGCCTCGGTCGAAATCGGCATCCCAGTCGCCTCGGAGAGCTCCCGTCGATTCGGCGTGATGATGTCGGCCCCGGCGTAACGGCTGTAGTCGAGGCCCTTGGGATCGACGATCACCCGCCGCCCCGTCTGGTGCGCGGTCTCGATCAGCTGCCTGGCAACATTGCCCGCCATCAGCCCCTTGCCGTAGTCCGACAGCACGGTGATGCTCGTCGCGACCATCCCGTCCCGCGCGATCCGCAGCATCCGCTCGGCGAGCTTCGCCGGGATCGGCCGCGCATCCTCCTGGTCGGCGCGCAGCAACTGCTGGCCGTTGGCGACGTAGCGGGTCTTGACCGTAGTGGCACGTCCGCTCTGCACCAGCAACCAAGGCTCGACCCCCGGCTGGCCACCGACCAGCCCGGTGAGATCGGAGCCCGCCTGGTCGTCGCCCACGACGGCGACAAACGCCACGGCGGCGTTGATCGCCGTGAGATTGCGTACCACGTTGCCGGCGCCCCCCGGCATCGCCGTCTCGCGCTCGACGGTGAGGATCGGCACCGGTGCCTCGGGGCTAATACGCTGCACCTCGCCATAGGCGTAGCGGTCCAGCATCACGTCGCCAATGACCAGCACGCTGGTCTTGGACAAGCGACGGATAGCGGAAATCAGGTCCGGCGGAGGGTCTTCGGGCAGACGGTCGGAGCCGGGCGGTATGCTGTCCATATGAACACGCCGTAACGCCTGCCTCGCCGCCTTGCAAGCAAAGCATGAGCGGTCGGGCAGCTTTCTAGGCGAACAGGAATTCCACTCGATCAAGTTCCAGGACCGCACAGGTCAGCGGGCCTCCGAGCACCGCACCCGTGTCGATCCCGATTCGGTTCGATTTCACCACGGGCCCCTCCATTGGCGTGTGGCCATGCACCACCACCGCGCCGTGATCCCCGGTCCAGGAGAGGAACGGCTCGCGGATCCACATCAGATCGAGCGATGACTGATCCTCGATCGGCACGCCCGGGCGGATGCCGGCGTGGACAAACAGATAGCCGCCCTCGCGGTGATGCAGCGCAAGGCGACGAAGGAAGCGCAGATGCTCGGCCGGGATCATCTCGCGCAGCCCATCCTGCGCGGCGCCGTTCGGCACCTCCCAGCTGCGCAGCGAGGCCCGGCCGCCGTTCCGCATCCAATGGTCGAACGCGCCAGGATCGGCAACATCGAGCGCGTCCAGCATCATGTGCTCGTGGTTGCCCATCAGGTTGACCACCTCGACGCCGGAAAAGCCCTGGAGCAGGTGGCGCACCACCCCGGCACTGTCCGGACCGCGATCGACGTAGTCACCGACATGCACGATGAGCGGCCGCTCGACCGGCCGCTCGGCGAGATCGGCGGCGATGCGGGCGTGCAGGGCGACCAGCCGGCCGAGGCAGCCGTGGACGTCGCCGATGGCATAGACGCGCCGGCCGGGCGGCAGCCAAGCGGGCGCGGGGATCGTGTTTCCCATGTGACGGGAGGCTAACGGTGGGGCGATGGCGATGGCGAGGCGCGCGGATTTCAACTCTGCGGCACTTGGCTCTGGGCGGTCGCGTCGGCATATCCCCGCGATGGATGCGATCCGCGTGGACAACCTCACCAAGCGCTACGGCGCCACCCTCGCGGTGGACGGCATCAGCTTTCGTGTGCCAGCCGGCGCCACGGTCGGGCTGCTCGGCGGCAACGGGGCGGGCAAGACGACCACCATCGCCATGCTGCTCGGCCTGCTGATCCCGAGCGAGGGGAGCATCCACGTGCTCGGCCAGGACATGGCGCGCGACCGTTTTGCCGCGCTTGCCCGGATGAATTTCTCCTCGCCCTATGTCGCGCTGCCGCACCGGCTGACGGTGGCCGAGAATTTGCGGGTCTACGGCCATCTCTACAACGTTCAGCACCTCGACCGGCGCATCGCGGAGCTCGCGGAAGAACTCGACCTCGGCGAGCTGCTGCGCCGCCCGGCGGGCCAGCTCTCGGCCGGGCAGAAGACACGGGTGGCGCTGGCGAAATCGCTCATCAACCGGCCCGAATTGCTGCTGCTAGACGAGCCCACCGCCAGCCTCGACCCGGACACCGGCGACCTCATGCGCTCCTGGCTCGAGCGCTACCGGGCCGAGAGCGGCTGCAGCATCCTGCTCGCCTCGCACAACATGGCGGAAGTCGAGCGGCTGTGCAGCCACGTGCTGATGCTGAAGAAGGGCCGTATCGTCGATCAGGGCAGCCCTGACGATCTGCTGTCGCGTTACGGGCGGGAGGATCTGGAAGAGGTGTTCCTCGACATCGCCCGCGACCGGCGGCGCGAAATCGAGCGGGTGCGGGCGTGATTGATCAAGACGTGCCGCCTCTGTCCCCTCCCCCAACC
>JAFKFI010000128.1 GCA_017307285.1 Alphaproteobacteria bacterium
GATGTGTCCCGAAATTAGCGCAATCTTGCGAAAGGGTTAGCCAGCAGGCCCGCCGTCCCCGGATCGTCCTTGTCGGAAGACTTTACATTCGGCCGAATCGCCGCACCGCTTGTTTCAGCGCAGGCCGGAGGGTAGGCATTCCGCTGGACAAGAAGGAGCGAGGTCGTGGCGGAGAAGCAGCTTGTCCGGCCGGTGATGCTGGTCGTGTTGGATGGCTGGGGCTGGCGGGAGGACCCGGCGGACAACGCCGTGCTGCAGGCCCGTACGCCCCATTTCGACCGGCTGTGGAATTCCTGCCCGCACGCCTTCCTACGGACCTCGGGCCTCGATGTCGGGCTTCCGCAAGGCCAGATGGGCAACTCCGAGGTCGGCCATCTCAACATCGGCGCCGGGCGCGTCGTGATGCAGGACCTGCCCCGCATCGGCCACGCCATCGAGGACGGCAGCATCGCCCGTGCCCCAGCGCTCACCGGTTTGATCGACGCGCTCAAGCAGTCCGGCGGCACCTGCCATCTGCTCGGCCTGGTCTCGCCGGGCGGCGTGCATTCGCACCAGGACCACGCCGTGGCCTTGGCGCGGCTGGTCTCCGCTGCTGGCATCGACACGGTGATCCACGTGTTCACCGACGGCCGCGACACGCCGCCCCGGTCGGCGGGCGAGGATGTCCGCCGCCTGCGCGAGGCGCTGCCCGATGCGGTGCGGATCGCGACCGTCTCCGGCCGCTACTACGCGATGGACCGCGACAAGAGGTGGGATCGCGTCGCCAAGGCGTATCTCGCGCTGACCGAGGCGCAGGGGCCGCACTTCGCCGACGCCGCCTCGGCGATCGACGACGCCTATGGGCGCGACGTGACGGACGAGTTCATCGTGCCGGCCGTGATCGGCGGCTATCGCGGGATGCGGGATGGCGACGGCGTGCTGTGCTTCAATTTCCGGGCCGACCGGGTGCGCGAGATCCTATCGGCCCTGCTCGAGCCGGATTTCGACGGCTTCCCGCGCGCGCGCGTCATCCGCTTCGCCGCGGCGGCCGGTATGACCCAGTACAGCACCGCACTCGACCGCCGCCTCGCCACGCTGTTCCCGCCCGCCACGATGCGGAACCTGCTCGGCGAAGCGACCGCCGCCGCCGGGCGCACGCAGCTGCGCATGGCCGAGACGGAGAAATATCCGCACGTCACGTATTTTCTGAACGGCGGCGAGGAGAAACCCTACGCGGGCGAGGACCGCATCATGGTGCCGTCTCCCAAGGTCGCCACCTACGACCTGCAGCCCGAGATGTCCGCACCCGAGCTCGCCGCGAAGGCGGTGGGGGCGATCGACGGGGGAAAATACGACCTGATCGTGCTGAACTTCGCCAACCCGGACATGGTCGGCCACACCGGGAGCCTGCCGGCCGCGATCAAGGCGGTGGAGACGGTGGATACCGCCCTCGGTCGCATCGCGGAAGCAGTAGAGCGCCAGGGTGGCGCCATCCTGGTCACGGCGGATCACGGCAATTGCGAGATGATGCGCGACCCGGAGACTGGCGGCCCGCACACCGCGCACACCACCAACCCGGTTCCGGTGCTGGTGGCCGGCGGCGGCGCCAAGGAGCTGCATGACGGCCGGCTCGCCGACATCGCGCCGACCCTGCTCGACCTGATGAGCCTGCCGCAGCCGAGGGAGATGACCGGGGCGTCGCTGCTCCGCGATCATGCCGCGCGCGCGGCGGAGTAGATTCCTCACCCCTGTCGCGCTGGCCCTGCTGCTGGCCGGGGGAGCGCTAGCGGAGCAGCCGAAACGCCCGACCAGCGCGGAGGCCGCCCGCCGGCAAGCGGACGAGGCGGAGCGCGCCCAGGCGGCCGGCATCGCCGCCCAAAAGGAGGCCGCCGCGCGGGCGGCAGCGGCGGAGCAGGAGGCCGGTCGTCTTGCCGACGAGCGCATCGCCGCCGCCGCCAAGCTGCGCGAGGCCGAGCGCGCCACCGAGGAGGCCGCCAGCCGCATGGACACGCTGGCGCATCGCCGTCAGGAAGCTGCGGCGCGGCTGCAGGCGCGCGCCGACGAACTGGCGCCGCTGCTTCCGGTGATCGAGCGCATGTCGCTGTTTCCCGCCGAGACCTTGCTCGCGGTCGAGGCAAAACCCGAGGCAGCGTTGCGCGGCGTGCTGGTCCTGCAAGGCATCGGCCGGACGCTCGAACGTCAGGCACAGGAGCTGCGCCAGGAACAGGCGGCGCTGGACGCGGCGGATAAGGCGATGGCGGCGGAAGCGCCCAAGCTCGCCGCGGCGCAAGCGGCGGAGGCCGCCCAGGCGGCGGAGCTCGACCGGCAGATCGCCGCCGCCAAGGCGCGGCGGGACGCCGCCACCGACCAGGCCGAGGATTTCGCCCGCGAGGCCGCCAAGGCCGCCGCCCGCGCCGAGACGCTGCGGGGTGTGATCGACCAGCTCGAAGCCGAGCGCAAACGGGCCGAGGCGAAAGCACGCAGCCAGGCCGCCCGCGCGGAGCGGCGCAAGCGCCCGGCCGAAGCCAGCGCGGCGCGACGTGAGCAGGAGGCGCTCGCCAGCCCGGCCGGCGGCAGTCTCGCCAGCATCGGCAAGGGTCAAGGTCGGCTCACCGCGCCAGTCGCCGGCACCCTGGTGCGCGACTGGGGGGAGAAGACCGACGCCGGCCCGGCCACCGGCCTGTCCTACCAAGCCCCACCCGGCGCGCGCGTGGTCGCTCCCTGCGGCGGCCGGGCGGTGTTCGCGGCACCGTTCCGCAGCTTCGGCCTGCTCATCATTCTCGATTGCGGCGGCGGCTATCACGTGGTGCTCGCCGGGCTGGACCGGCTGGACATCGCCGCCGGGGCGTCGGTCCGGGCGGGCGAGCCGGTCGGCGTCATGCCGAGCTGGGACCCGCACACGCCGGGCAACCGACCCTCCCTCTACGTGCAGTTGCGCCACGGGGGCCGGCCAATCGACCCATCCGCGTGGCTCAAGGCAAGCAGCTGAACCGACAGTAGAAGAGCGGCGCGCCGGAAACCTCGGATTAACTCTCCAACGATTAAGAAATCAGCACTGGACGGAGAACACGGCAGGTCGGAAATATGGCGTTCCCGATTTCGGCTCTGGCCACGCGGTGCGCTGGCGGCAAAGGATGGATCGAATGGAGCTTCGCCCTCGGCGTTTCAGGACTGGCCTGCTGATCGGCGCCGCGTTCGCGGCCGGCATTGCGCTCGGCCCGGCCTCCGGCTTCCTCTCCCGGCATCTCGGCATCGACCAAGCCTTCGCCGAGGACAGCAACCGAACCGACACCTACCGGCTCCTGACCCTGTTCGGCGACGTGTTCGAGCGGGTGCGGGCGGAATACGTCGAGCCCACCAATGATCGCGACCTGGTGGAGAACGCGATCAACGGGATGCTGACGGGCCTCGACCCGCACAGCAACTACATGAACGCCAAGGCCTTCCGCGACATGCAGGTGCAGACGCGCGGCGAGTTCGGCGGCCTCGGCATCGAGGTCACGCAGGACAACGGCTTCATCAAGGTCATCAGCCCGATCGACGACACCCCGGCAGCGCGCGCCGGGGTCAAGGCGGGCGATCTGATCGTGGCGCTGGACGGCAAGACGGTCCAGGGGCTCAGCCTCAACGAGGCCGTGGAGAAGATGCGCGGCGCCCCCAACAGCCGCATCACCCTCACCGTCCGCCGCGAGGGGAACGACAAGCCGATCGAGATGTCGATGACCCGCGAGATTATCCATATCCAGGTGGTCAAGCAGCGGCTCGAGCCCGGCGATATCGGATACATCCGGCTCACCAGCTTCAACGAGCAGACCGACGCCGGGCTGAAGAAGGCGATACAGACGCTGAAGCAGCAGTCGGGCGACAAGCTGAAGGCCATCGTGCTGGACCTGCGCAACAACCCCGGCGGCTTGCTCGACCAGGCAGTGTCGGTCTCCGACGACTTCGTCGACCAGGGCGAGATCGTCTCGACCCGCGCGCGCCACCCCGAGGACAGCCAGCGCTGGAACGCCAAGGGCGGCGACCTCGTCCCCAACCTGCCGGTCGTGGTGCTGATCAACGGCGGCTCGGCGTCGGCCAGCGAGATCGTCGCTGGCGCCCTGCAGGATCATCACCGCGCCGTACTGCTCGGCACCCGCAGCTTCGGCAAGGGCTCGGTGCAGACCGTGATCCCACTGCCCGGCAACGGCGCCATGCGGCTGACCACCGCGCGCTACTACACGCCCTCCGGCCGGTCGATCCAGGGGCTCGGCATCACGCCGGACGTGGAGGTGCAGGCGAGCCGCACCGAGACGCCGCGCTTCGGCCCCGAGCGTGAAGCGGACCTGAACCACGTCCTGAAGAACCAGGGCGGCACACCGAACCAGCCGGCGCCGCCCCGCACCGACCTGCCGCCGATGGTCAAGGAGATACCCAACAAGCCGCCGGAAAACTGGCCGACCTTCGATGCCAGCAAGCCGGACACCGACTTCCAGCTGCAGCAGGCGCTCGTTCTGGCAAAGGCGATGGCCGGACAGAAGCGCGTCTCGCTGCACTAGAGGCCATCGACCGGGGGGCCGGCGAACATGCGGCCTCCTTGGCCGATACACTCGCCAGGCCTGCGCGCCCTGGGCTTGTTCTGGGCTGGCGTGCTCACGATCGTTGTCGTTGGCGGCGCCGTCCTGCAAACGCTGGGGCCGCCACCGCACGCCCATGCCGTCGTCCCGCCGGAGACCACCGGCGTTCCCCTCGCGGTCGCGGCGCCATCCCACGAGCCAGCACCCCATGCCGCCCCCGTCAAGGCTGTGGCATCGCTCGCCGGCCGCCCCGGACGCAGCACGCCAGGGCCGATCGCCGCACCCGACCCGGCGCTGCTGGAGCCCGTCGAGGACGATCCCGGAGCCTTCCTGCCGCGGATCGGCGCCGACGGCAGGACACCATCGCAGGTCTACGCGCGTGGCTTCGACCCGACCGATACACGCCCTCGCATCGCCGTGCTGCTGGCCGGCGTCGGTCTCAACGGCAGCGAGAGCGAGGACGCGGTCCATACTCTCCCTGGCGCGATTACGCTGGCTTTTTCGCCCTATGCCAGCGGGCTCGGCCAGCTTCTCGAGGCGGCGCGCGCGGCCGGCCACGAATTCCTCATCTCGTTGCCGATGGAGCCGCAAGGCTACCCGCTGAACGACGCGGGCGACCACGCGCTGCTGACCGCCCTGGCGCCGCAGGTGAACCACTCGCGGCTCGACTGGGCGCTCTCCCGCATTTCCGGTTATGTCGGCGCCACCGGGGCGCTCGGCCTATTGCGCGGCGAGCGCTTCACCGGCTCCCCTCAGATGCTCCCGGTACTCGACAGCCTAGCGGATCGCGGCCTGCTCTACGTCGATACCCGACCCGGCCGTCAGCCGCTTCCCAGGGTCTGGAGCCACGGCGTCGACGTGGTGATCGATGAGCCGGCGGTGCGGACCGAGATCGAAGCCAAGCTGGCGGCCCTGGAGCAGATCGCCCGCGACAAGGGCAGCGCGCTCGGCCTTGCGGGGGCCACACGGCCCGTCACCGTGGACCGGATCGCCGCCTGGGCCAACGGGCTGGCCGCCAAGGGCCTGACATTGGCGCCGGTCAGCGCCGTCGTGGTGGCGCCGCGCGCGAAAGAAGCCGAGGCGAAGGACCTTTCCGCGAAGGAACCCGGTCGATGACCGATCACGCCGATCTGCCGTACCGCCCGAATGTGGGCGCGGTCTTGTTCGACCGGGCCGGACAGGTCTTCGTCGCGCGTCGCGCCAATTTCCCCAATGCCGAGGGTCCGGCGGGCGGCTGGCAGCTGCCGCAGGGCGGCATCGACCCGGATGAGGACCCGTGCGTTGCCGTGCTGCGCGAATTGGCCGAGGAGATCGGCACCGACCGCGCCGAGATCATCGGCGAGCACCCAGACTGGCTGACCTACGACCTGCCGCCGCATCTCGTCGGCGTGGCACTGGGCGGCCGCTACCGCGGACAGCGACAACGCTGGTTCGCTCTGCGTTTCACCGGCACCGATTCCGATATCCACCTGGACGCCGACCCGCATCCAGAATTCGACAGCTGGCGCTGGGCGGCCCTACGCGAACTGCCGGCGCTGGCAGTGCCGTTCAAGCGCCCGATCTACGAAATCCTAACGGCGTCGTTCGCGCGCTTTGCTAGTGGTGAGACGGCGGAATGAATTCCGCCCTACGAGCCGGGTAGGGCGGAATTCATTCCGAGACGGCGGAATGAATTCCGCCCTACGAGCCGGGTAGGGCGTAATTCATTCCGCCATCTCGGTCACTCCGACTCCGGCAGCTTGCCGTCCAACGCATGACGCCGCCGCTGCTCCGCGCGCCGGTCGTTCTCCTTCTGGGCGCCGGTGCGGCCGTGGCGGACGCGGTTCTCGCGGGCAAGTCGCGCCGCCTCCTCGCGCTCGCGCTGCTTCTTCGCCCGATTGAGGTTGACGATCTCGCCCATCGGGCCATCCTGAGCAGCATCTGCAGCGAATTCAACGGGGAAAGATTGCCAATGGGCACGACCATCGACCTGAAATCCGCGGACGGGCATAGCTTCTCTGCCTACACGGCCGGCGACACCGGCGCGCGGCGCGGCGTTGTCGTCATCCAGGAGATCTTCGGCGTCAATCACCACATCCGCGAGATGGTGGATCGGTTCGCCGCCCACGGCTACGCGGCGATCGCGCCTGCATTGTTCGACCGCGCCCAGCGCGGCGCGGAACTCGGCTACACCCAGGACGACATCGGCGCCGGGCGCGAGTTGCGTATGAAACTGAAAGATTCAGCCGTGATGGCCGACGTGGAGGCCGCCGCCAACCACCTTGCAGGCAAGAAGCTCGGCATCGTCGGTTATTGCTTCGGCGGCACGGTCGCCTGGTGGGGTGCCACGCGCACCAGCAAGTTCGCGGCCGCGTCGTGCTGGTATGGCGGCGGCATCCCGGGCACCAAGAACGAGCGGCCGAACTGCCCGGTGCAGATGCATTTCGGCGAGAAGGACGCCTCGATCCCGATGAGCGACGTCGATGCCGTCCGCGCCGCCCAGCCCGGCGTGGAAGTCTACGTCTACAACGGCGCCCAGCACGGCTTCGGCTGCGACGAGCGGGCGAGCTACAGCAAAGCCGACTACGACCTCGCTCAGCAGCGCACGTTGGACTTCTTCGCAAAGCATCTCGGCTGAACAACCCACGGAGGGGGTGGGCCTCATCCCCTCCGGCCGTGCCTGTCGCAGTCGCGTGAACTCGACCCACGTAAGCGCGTTTCTTTCCCCGACGTTACAGACGGGAAAGGTTTCTAGGCGATGGGCACGATCCTTCTCATCATCCTGATCATCCTGCTGCTCGGCGCGCTGCCGACCTGGCCCTATAGCGGCGGCTGGGGCTACTACCCGTCGGGCGGGCTCGGCATCATCCTGATCATCGTGATCATCTTGCTGGTGATAGGACGCATCTAGCGACAGGCGGCGTCAGGCCGGGCGCAGCACCCGGCCGGCGACCGTCTCCAGCTTCGCGACGAGCGCCGGATCGCGCATATGTGTCGCGGTGATGACCGCGTTGTCGAGCGCCCGATCGCAGCCGCACGGGCATAGCGCACGCGTCGCGCCGATCCGCGGGACCACCGATTTGACCAGCTCGCGTGCCTTGTCGGCATTGTCGAGCAGCACGCGCACCACGGCCTCCACTGTCACGTGGTCATGGTCCGGATGCCAGCAATCGTAATCCGTGACCATCGCCACGGTCGCGTAGCAAAGCTCGGCCTCACGGGCGAGCTTGGCCTCCGGCATGTTGGTCATGCCGATCACGCTGCAGCCCCATGAGCGGTACAGCGCACTTTCCGCCTTGGTGGAGAATTGCGGCCCCTCCATGACGAGGTAGGTGCCGCCGCGCGACACGGGCAGACCGAGGCTACGGCAGGCTTGCTCCGCCGCATCGCCCAGCCGCGCGCACACCGGATGCGCCATCGACACATGCGCCACCACGCCTTCGCCGAAGAAGCTCTTCTCGCGGGCGAAGCTGCGGTCGATGAACTGGTCGACGATGACGAAATGGCCAGGCGGCAGCTCCGCCTGCAAGCTGCCGACCGCGGAAAGCGAGAGAACGTCCGTCACCCCCACCGCTTTCAGCGCGGCGATGTTGGCGCGGTAGTTGAGATGTGTGGGCGACAACGGGTGGCCGCGCCCGTGCCGCGGGAGAAACACGCAGCGCACACCGGCCAGGCGTCCGAAGAGCAGCGCGTCGGAAGGCGGCCCCCACGGCGTCTCGACGGAGCGCCAACTCTTCTCCTCGAGGCCGTCGATGTCGTAGAGGCCGGAACCACCGACGATGCCGATAACTGGGCCGATCACCGGCTCGATGCGCTCCGCCATGCCAGTTTCGGGCAATGCCCCGGCCCCGCCTCGATCAGTGGACGTCCGACCACACCTTCCGCTTCACCACGTAGGTCAGGCCGGTCATCAGCACGAGAAACAGCACGACGCGCACGCCGATCTGCTTGCGCTGCACCATCTCGGGATTGGCCGCCCAGGTCAGGAAGGTGACGACGTCGTGCGCCTCCTGCTCGATCGTCGCCTTGGTGCCGTCCGCGTATTCAACTTGATCGGCCTGCAGCGGCTGCGGCATGGCGATCTGGTGGCCCGGGAAGTATTCGTTGTAGTTCATCCCCGACTGTAGATTGAAGCCCGGCGGCGGCTCCTTATAGCCGGTCAGAACCGCATAAACGAAGTCGGGGCCACCCGGCAGCGAGTTGACCATGAGCGACTGGTCGGGCGGCAATGCGCCATTGTTGGCGGCACGCGCCGCCTTCTCATTGGGGAACGGGGACCTGAAGGGGCTGGACGGCAATGCCGGCCCGGTGATCGGCTCACCCTGATCGTTCAACCCGAGCGGCACGGTGTTGTGCGACGCCACCGCCTTGATCTGCTCGGGCGTGAGCCCGATGCCGGCGAGGTCGCGGTAATGCAGCAGCCTCATCGAATGGCAGTTCGAGCACACGGATTCGTAGACCTGGAAGCCGCGTTGCGCCGCCGCGAGGTCAAAAGTGCCGAACAACCCGGAGAAGCTCCATTTCTGCGCGGGCGGCGTTGGCGCCTCGGCCTCCTGCGCCAGGGCGGGGCCGGCGGCAAGCGCGCCGACGAGAGCGCCCAGCAGGGCAAAACGGGCGAGGCGCATCACGGCTTCTCCATCGGCTTGGCAGGGGCGCGACCAGGCAGCGGTCCACCACCGCTCCCTCCGGGCCCGATCACCGGCCGGCTGATGCTCTCCGGCAGCGGCCGCGGCCGCTCCAGCTTGCCCAGGATCGGCAGGATCACCAGGAAGTGCAGGAAGTAATAGGTCGTGGCGACGCGGCCGATGACCACCCAGATGCCCTCGGGCTTGTGCGCGCCGACGAAGCCGAGCGCGATCACCGAGATCACCAGCAGGAAGATAAGCTGACGGTAGATCGGGCGGAACCGCGCGCTGCGCACCGGGCTGGTGTCGAGCCAGGGCAGCACGAACAGCACCGCGATCGAGCCGAACATCATGACCACGCCGCCGAGCTTGTCCGGCACCGAGCGGAGAATGGCGTAGAACGGCAGGAAGTACCATTCCGGCACGATATCCGCCGGCGTCTGCAGCGGGTTGGCGGGGAGGAAGTTGTTCGGATCACCGAGGAAGTTCGGGAAGAAGAACACCAGGATGGCGAAGATCAGCAGGAACACGCAGGTCCCGACGCTGTCCTTGATCGTGTAGTACGGGTGGAACGGCACCGTGTCCTGCGGGCCCTTCACGTCGATGCCGAGCGGGTTGTTCGAGCCGGTGATGTGCAGCGCCGCGATATGCAGGAACACGACGCCGACCAGCACGAACGGCAGCAGATAGTGCAGGCTGAAGAAGCGGTTGAGCGTCGGGTTGTCCACGCTGAACCCGCCCCACAGCCAGGTCACGATCGACTCTCCGACGAGCGGGATGGCGGAGAACAGGTTGGTGATGACCGTCGCACCCCAGTACGACATCTGCCCCCAGGGCAGCACGTAGCCCATGAACGCCGTCGCCATCATGATCAGCAGCAACAGGACGCCGATGATCCACAGCAGCTCGCGGGGGTATTTGTAGGAGCCGTAATACAGCCCGCGGAAGATGTGGATGTAGACCACGATGAAGAACATCGAGGCGCCGTTCTGGTGCACGTAGCGCAGCAGCCAGCCATAGTTCACGTCGCGCATGATGCGCTGCACGCTGTCGAAGGCGAGGCCGGTGTTCGGCACGTAGTTCATCGCCAGGAAGATGCCGGTGGCGATCATGATCATCAGGGCGATCATCGCCAGCGCGCCGAAATTCCAGAAATAGTTGAAGTTTTTCGGCGTCGGGAAGGTGCCGTACTCGCGCTGCATCAGCGTGAAGACGGGCATTCGCGTGTCGATCCAGTTGATCACTGGATTCTTCATGTCACTCTTGTTCAGACCGGCCATCGTATGGACCTCGTGGAATTGCGCCTCGGCTTCAGCCGATCTTGAGTTGCGGCTTGGTCAGCCGATGAGGGGTGGCGGCTCTGTCAGCCGATCTTGATCTTGGTGTCGCTCTCGAAAGCGTAGGGCGGCAGCCAGAGATTGAGCGGCGCCGGCCCGTGCCGCACGCGGCCGACCGTGTCGTACTGGCTGCCGTGGCACGGGCAGAACCAGCCGCCCCATTCGCCGCGCGGGTCGGTCGGCTTGTTGCCGAGCGGGATGCAGCCCAGATGGGTGCAGATGCCGATCAGGATGATCCACTGATGATGGTTGGGCTTCACCCGATCCGCAGCGGGGATCGGCTCGATGAGCTGGTTCAGCGGCGTGTTCGCCGCCTCGTCGTATTCCTTCGTGGTCAGGTGGCGCACGAAGATCGGCTTGCCGCGCCAGACCACCGTGATGCCCATGCCCTCGGTGATCGGCGTCAGGTCCACCTCGACCGAGGACAGCGCCAGCACATCCCGCGAGGGATTCATCGAATCGATGAACGGCCAGGCGATGGCGCACACCCCGATCGCGGCCCCGGCCCCGAGTGTGAGCTTCAGGAAATCCCGCTTGGAGACGATATCAGGCTGACCATGCTGGGCGACTGTCGCGGAGGCGGACGATTCGGCCATCTTACCCTCGATCCCGCCCCGGTCGCCCGAAGCGGCAGTTGTACGGATCGGTCCGGGGGGCCGGACCGGCAGACACGCGGCTGGGCTCGCAACCTCGAACCCCCGGCTGCGAGCGGCGCGCATACTAGGAGCGAGGCTTCGCCCCTGCAACACGGTCGCCCGCGACGCTAACTTGCGCGGAGTCCTGGAACGCCCTTCATGTCGCAACCCCCGCTTGTCTCACCCCCGCACGAGACGCTCAAGGCCCCGGCCCGCGCCTGGTTCGAGGCGCTGCGCGACCGCATCTGCACCGCCTTCGAGGCCATCGAGGACGCGCAGGCCGGCCCGCTCGCCGAACACCCGCCCGGCCGCTTCGTCCGCACCCCCTGGCAACGCCCCACCCCGGACGGCACCGACGGCGGCGGCGGGGTGATGAGCGTCATGCGCGGCCGGGTGTTCGAGAAGGTCGGCGTCAATGTCTCCACCGTGGCCGGCGAATTCAGTCCCGAGTTCCGCGGCCAGATCCAGGGCGCCGAGCAGGACCCACGCTTCTGGGCCAGCGGCATCAGCCTGGTCGCGCATATGCAGAGCCCGCTGGTCCCAGCGGTCCACATGAACACCCGCATGCTGATCACCACGCGCGGCTGGTTCGGCGGCGGCGCCGATCTCACGCCGATGCGCCCGGACTCAGCCGAGGCGCGGGAGGACGCGGCCGAGTTTCACGCCGCCCTGAAGGCCGCCTGCGACCGTCACGATCCGGCCTACTATCCCGAGTACAAGGCGTGGTGCGACCGCTACTTCTACCTGCCGCACCGCGACGAGCCGCGCGGTGCCGGCGCGACCACCTGGCGAGCGGCGACGCCGAGGCCGACTTCGCCTTCGTCCGCGACGTCGGCGAGGCGTTCCTCGGCGTTTATCCCCGCATCGTCCGCCGCCGCATGGCCAAACCCTGGACGCCGGCCGATCGCGAGCACCAGCTGGTCCGCCGCGGCCGCTATGTCGAGTTCAACCTGATCCACGACCGCGGCACGCTGTTCGGCCTCAAGACCGGCGGCAATGTCGAGGCCATCCTGATGAGCCTGCCGCCGGAGGTGCGCTGGCCCTGAGCGGCGCTGCCGATCAGATCGGCTCCGGGATGTTGGTCAGGTAGACGTCAGGATAGATTTCGCCCACCGTGCGCAAGCCGAGCTCATCCCTCGCCGCACGGATGGATACGAGGTTATGCTCGAAGGCCTCCACCTGGAGCACGGCACGATTGCGCGCCAGCGTCCTCCGCATGCCGTGCAGCACCGCGTGCTCTTCGCCCTCCACGTCGATCTTGGCGATGATCGTCCAGCCCTCGAAGTCGAACGCATCGTCGATCGCGACCATCGGCACCTCGCGCCTCGTCGAACCCGGGCCGTCCGCCATGCTGATTCCTGCGCGGTTCCCGGTTGGGTGCGACTCGCTTTGGGTGAACCAGGTCCGGCCCGAGCGATCCGACACGGCCTCATGGCGGACTTCGATGCGCGAGCCAGCGTTCAGGAACAGATTGGCCGCCAGTTGCCGTGCGTTGCGCTCGTCGGGTTCAAATGCAACGACCCGGTCGAACAGCATGGAGCGGTCCATCAAGAGCGCGTAGAGACCGAAATAAGCGCCAATGTCCAGGAACACGCATCGCGCGGCATCGGACCCGCGGCAATGGCGCGTATGGTCGAGCAAGGCCGACAGCTGGCGTGGCTCCCAGGCGCCATTCTCGATGATGCACCTGTCCACCAGCGATGTCGGATCGAGCAGCAGGTTCAGGCCCTGTCGGTGATAGACCGCCGGCTTTGATCCGGGCCAGCCGAACGTCTTCGCGACGGATACCCCAGTGAAACGGGCACGATTGCGCCATCTGGCGAGGTCGGCGGCTCTCAGCATGACCTTAAGGATATGCCATTCCTCCGCACCCGACCAGCACGACCAAACCTCAGTGCCCAGCCGGCTCCCCGCCGGAAATGCTCGGGCGGAACAGGAAGGCGAACGGCACAACGCAGAACGCCGCGATGGCGCAAACTAGGAACACATCAAGATAGGCCAGGATCGCCGCCTGCTGGTTGAGCGTCTGGTTGATCATCCCGAGCGCACCATTGGCCGACTCTCCGAGCGAGCGCAGCGTTTCGGAGTATTGCGACAGCAGATGCTGATAGGGTTGGCTGAACGGCGTGAGGTGCTCGGCCAGATAGGCGCGATGCACCTGCGTCTGCTCCGCGACCATCGCCGTCGACAGCGAGATGCCGACCGAGCCCGCGATGTTGCGCAGCATCGTGTAGAGCGCGCTGGCGTCGGCGTTGAGCTCCTTGGGTAAGGTCGAATAGGTGATCGTGCTGTTCGGCACGAACAGGAAGGCGAGACCGAAGGTCTGCGCTGCCCGGATCGTTGCGAGCGTGAAGAAGTCGATATTCGGCGTCAGCCGGTGCGCGTAGAGCAACGCGCAGCCCAGCGAGAAAAAGCCGAACGCGATGATGTAGCGCGTCTGCACGTGCGGCAGCAGCACCTTGCCGACGATCGGGATAAGGAACACGACGAGCAGTGCGCCGGGCGACAGCAGCAAGCCCGCGAGCAGCGCCGTGTAGCCGAGATGCTGTTGTGCCAGCTGCGGGATCAGCACCGCGCTGGAATAGAGGATCGCGCCGATGGCGAAGATCACCAGCGATCCCACGGCGAAATTCCGGTCGGCGTAGACTCGCAGATCGACCACCGGCTTGTCGGTATAGAGCAGCCAGCCGATCGCGCCCGCGATGCCGGCGAAGGCGAGAAACGCGAACATCACGATGCTCGGCGAGCCGAACCAATCGTTGTCCTCGCCGCGATCGAGCATCACCTCGAGGCAGCCGAGGCCGAGCGCGATCAGCCCAAGGCCGATATAGTCCACGCGCTTGTCGCCATATTTGTGCTCGCGCACCACCCAGGGCGGGTCCTCCACCAATCGCGCAACCGCGAAGAAGGTGAACACGCCGACCGGCAAATTGATGAGGAAGATCCAGCGCCAGGAATAATTGTCGGTGATCCAACCGCCGAGCGTCGGGCCGACGATGGGTGCCACGATCACCGCAACAGCGACGATCGAGAACGCCCGCCCGCGCTGCGCCGGCTCGAACGTGTCGAGGATGATCGATTGCTGGTTGGGCTGCAGCCCACCGCCGAAGAAGCCTTGCAGCAGCCGGAAGATGATCATCTCGCCGAGGCTGGTCGCCATCCCGCATAAAAAGGAGCAGGCGGTGAACATGGCGATGCAGATGAGGAAATACCGCTTGCGCCCGACCAGGCGGCCGATCCAGCCCGATATCGGCAGCACGATGCCGTTGGCGATCAGGTAGGAGGTGAGCGTCCAGGTCGCCTCGTCATAGCTCGCCGCGACGGAGCCCGCGATGTGCGGCAGCGAGACGTTGACGATGGTGGTGTCGAGCACCTCCATGAACGCCGCTAGCGTCACCACCACCGCGATCACCCACCGGTTCCCGCGCGGTCGCCAGGAGGCGTCGCGCTCCTCCTGCGTGCCGCCGCTCATTTGAGATGCACGGTCGGCGTCACGGAAATCCCGAGCGGCAGCATCATGTCGGGCGGCAGGCCGTGGTCGATATCGATCTTCACCGGCACGCGGCGCACGATCTTGACGAAATTGCCGGTGGCGTTCTCCGGCGGCAGCGCGGCGAATTGCGCCCCGGAGCCGAGCTGGATGCTATCGACGTGGCCGGTGAGCTTGAGGTCGGGATAGGCGTCGACCGAGATGTCCACCTTCTGCCCCGGCCGAATTCGGTCGAGCTGTGTCTCCTTGAAGTTGGCGACGATCCACACGTCCGGCGTCACGACAGAAAAGATCGCCTGGCCGGACTGCACGAGATTGCCCTTCTCGATGCGCCGCTGCGTGATCCAGCCCTCCTGCGGCGCGGTGATCTTGGTCCAGGAGAGATTGAGATTGGCTTGCGCGAGCTGCGCGCGGGCTTGCTCCACCTGGCCTTCCAACTGATGCACCTGCGCCTCCGCCTGGGCGATCAGCTGCGGCACCAGGTCGTTCTCCCGCACCTGCGCCTCGGCCTGCTCGACTTGCGCCTGAGCGGTGCGCAGATTGGCGGTGGAGGTGTCGATGTTCTGCTGCGTCGTGGCGGCGCGCGGCACGCTGTGCTGGCGGTTATATTCCGCCTGCGCGTTGGCCAGTGCCGCACGCGCGCTGTCGAGCTGGGCGCGGGCGGCGGCGAGCTTGGCCGGATAACTGATCTTCGCCGTCTCCAGGCTGATTCGCCCGTTCTCGAGCTGCGCCTCGGCGACGCGGAGATTGCCCTCCGCCTGGTCCCGCGCCGCCTGAAAGTCGCGCGGATCGATGACCGCCAGCACCTGCCCGGCCTTCACCCGCTGGTTGTCGTTGACGTCGAGCGCGATGACGTATCCCGACACGTGCGGCGCGATCGTGACGGCGCGGCCGTCGGTATAGGCGTCGTCGGTGCTTTCGAGGTCACGCGTGGAGAACCAATAGATCGCGCCGGCAATCAGGACCGCGACGACCACGATGGCGACGATGATGAGCGTCCAGGGCGAGCGCTTGCGGGGTTTCTCGTCCTTGCGCTCGTCGCGGTGCACATCCCGCTCGCGCCTGCCGTCCGGCTCGCGGCTCTGGCGTTCGTCCTCGCGCAGGCTTTCGGGATCGGTCGCCGAATCGTCGTGGCTATTCTTGCGCCCCCGTGCGGTGGTGTCGTGCTGATCGGCCATGCGGCTGCTCCGGCGGCGCGCACGGAGGAACAGTCACGCTGCCCCGAGCACGCTGCGGCGCAACGCGGGGACGGGCAGGGCGGTTGCCGCTCGCGTAGCGCGCGACAGATCTGCGATGCTTTCCCACCGGCTCCTGGGAGTTTGCCCGCACCTCCCCGCTCACCTTTGCAATGCAATACCGAATGTACGCAAAGGTGCGGGTCAAGCGAGGCGTCCGCCTGCCACAATCGGTAGGTCCCCGTTGCAGAAGTCAAGATTTATGCACCGCCTGCACCCAGGAACTCTACGACTTTGGGCAGAACTGCGCTCCTCTCTTCAAACGCCTTCCAATGTGAAAGACCCGGAAGTGAGAAAAACTGAGCGTGGGGGATATGTTCGCTTGCTGACCTCGCAGCCGCAAGCAAGGGGTCCGCCTCACCGGCGTAGAGGCAACACGGAATCATCATTGTCTCCAACACGTCGTCCATTGCTGGTCGGTCACCCGCAGCCGCCAGGAAGGCTTGTAGGTCGGCTTTACGCAGGCGGCCTTTGAGCCCTTCAGGAAGCGGCCCTGCGTCTGCCTCGAACGCGGCGACGGTCGCATCGCCTCCGCCGGCAGCCATGAGTCCCCGAATCGCGGATCGGTATCCCGCCCCATCGCGTGCGTAGGGGTGCGCACCGCCGATCACTAACCGATGCACCCGATGAGGGGCGTATTTCGCCATGCCAAACCCGATGTAGCCACCCATCGAGTAGCCCCAGAAATGCGCCCGCTCGACTTCCACCGCGTCGAGCACCGAGGTCACGTCGCCGACCCGGTAATCGAGCGTGTAGGAAGCCTCGTCATGCGGCTTGTCGCTGTCGCCGTGCCCGCGTCCGTCAACCAAGATCAGGCGGTATTGTGTGGACAGGGTCGCGACATAGCCGAGTTCGTACCAATCATCCAGAGAACACAGGAAACCGTGCTGAAGTACCAGGGGTGGCCCGGTGCCAGCGACCTCATAATGGATTTGGATCCCGGCATTGCTTGCATACGGCACGCCCCCTCCCTTCTTTGCTTTTCCTTGCAAACTAGGACAAAAGCAGCGCTTTCAACTTGTGACTACGCTGGCGCAGAACTCACGAATTTCGCCGCGGAATCAGGCGCATGAAAGTAAAGGCCCTTTGGCACGCAATTCCGGTGTACAATGCGCCGGCGAAATACGGCTACACAAGGGTCGTCCCCGGGGCGGCAAGAGCGAGACCGTTGACGCTCAGGCTTCGCAACGCACTAAGGTCGGATGCAGGAATTTTTCCCGACGTTCATGTGAGCGGGGCCAAAACCGACAGGGCGCAGCGCGAAGCCGGTTTCCGGTCGTTGGGCAACGCACGGGCGGACACCACCGCATCCATGACGGAGCGGGGCAAGCCTTGCCTTACTGAACCAGCGCCTGGCTCCGCACCAGCCGCGCGTACAGCCCGTCCTGCTCCAGCAACGCCGCGTGCGTGCCCTGCTCCACCGCACGGCCGTCCGCCAGCACCACCACCAGGTCGGCATCGCGCACCGTAGAGAGCCGGTGAGCAACGACGATCGTGGTGCGGCCTTCGCGCAAGTGGGACAATGCCAACTGCACCGCCACCTCGCTCTCCGCATCGAGCGCACTGGTCGCCTCGTCGAGCAGCAGAATACGCGGGTTGCGCAGCAGGGCGCGGGCCAACGCGACGCGCTGGCGCTGGCCGCCCGACAACCGCTGGCCGCCGGGGCCGACCGGGGTCTCGTAGCCCTGTGGCAGGCAGGCGATGAACTCGGCCGCCGCGGCGGCGCTGGCGGCGGCTTCGATCTCCGCTTCGGTGGCGTCGGGCCGGCCCATTCGGATGTTGGCGGCGACCGTGTCGTCGAACAGCAAGGTGTCCTGCCCGACATAGGCGATGGCGTCGCGCAGGCTCGCCAACGTCACCGCGCGCACGTCGGCGCCGTCGATCGCGACCGACCCGGAGGCGACGTCGTGCAGGCGCGGGATCAGGGCAAGCGCGGTGGACTTGCCCGCACCCGACGGGCCGACCAGGGCGACGGTCGAGCCAGGCTCAACCGAAAAACTCAGCCCATGCAGGCCTGCGCGGCCGTCCGGGTAGATGAACCGCACATCGGAAAACCGCACATGCCCGTGCCCGGACGGCAGCGGTACGGCGTCCGGTGTCTCGCGGATATGCGGGCGCTCATCGACCACGGTGAAGACACGGACGAGGCCCGCCAGCCCCTCCTGGATCGCCGCGTTGAGCGAGCCGAGCGCACGCAGCGGTCGGGAGGCGATCAGCAGGGCGGCGACGAATCCCGTAAAATTGCCGATCGTGTTGCTGCCGACCGCCGCCCGCCAACCGGCGAAGCCGATCACCGCCGCGACCGCCGCGCCGCCCAACACCTCCAGCACCGGATCGACCCGTGCCCGGCTGCGCGTCATCCGGAGCAGCGCACGATAGAGCTGGGCGAAGGCGGTCTCGGCGCGCTGGGTCTCCGACGCCTCGAGCCGGTAGGCGCGCACCGTACGGGCCTGGGTGAAGCTTTCGTTGAGCAGGGCGGCGGTCTCGCCCATGCGCTCCTGCATCCCGCCCGAGGCGCGGCGGACGCGTTTGCCGATGCGCTGTATAGGCATCGCGGCGAGCGGGTAGAGGGCCGCGGCGATCAGGCTCAGCACCCAGTCGAGATACAGCATCGAGACCACCAGCCCGATCACCGTGATGGCATCCGCCACGCCGTTCACCGCGCGGGTCAGCGCCTCGCGGATGATCGTCGCGTCCGTCGTGAAGCGAGCGGCGAGCTGTGCCGGCGCCTCGCGCTCCATCCGCGCGAGGTCGGACTGCACGAGGTGGGAGAACATGCGGCCCTGCAGCTCGCGGATCACCAGCAGCACGATCTGCTGCACCTGCACGTTCTGGAAATACTGCGCCGCCGCCTTCACCGAGGTGACGGCGAGCACCAGGGCGGGGATTTGATACAGGATGCGCGCGTCGCGCCCGGTGAACATCGAAAAGGCGCGGTCGATCACCACCGGGTAGAGCGCGGTGGTGCCGGCCATGATCCCGGTCAGGACCAGGACCAGTAGCATGCGCGGCTTGTGATGGGTCAGGTGCTCGCGCCAGAGACGCCCGAGCAGGGCGCGGGTGGTCTGCTCGTCGGGCCGCAGGAGGGTGGTCGTGGCATCCATCGGCGGGCGTGTATCAGCCGCCGATGCGCCTCGCCAGTTCCGCCCGACACGCCGCCCCGTCCGCGACGCAACCGCCCGCCAGCCACCAGGCGCGAATTGCCCGCAGAAGCAGGCCGACGCGGGGGCCGGGCAGCTCACCGAGCGCCAGCACGTCGCGGCCCTCCAGCGGGAACACCGGCATCGGCAGGGCGGCGAGCCGGGCGCGCAAGGCTGCCCAGCCCTGCCCGACATCGCCGGCCAGCCAGGCGCGGCCGATCAGGATGTCGGCCGGAGTATCCGCGAGCAGGCGGCGCAAATCGGCGTCTGACGCACCTGGCTCGGGGATCGGCAGGGCGCGTAGGGCGACCAGCCGCTCCCGCTCGGACGTGGACAGTTTGAGCCGGTCGGCCAGCGCCTCCGCATCGCCCGTGACGAGCGCCGCGAGCCGGAGCAACGGGTCGATCGGCGCCCTGGCCTCGACCAGCCGGGCCAGCCGGTCGGGCTCGGCGCCTTCGGGCAGCACCGCCGCGAGCACGCCTAGTTCGGCCATGAGGGCGACGGAGCCCGTCGGATCGGGGACTGCCAGAATGCGAAGCAGTTCGCTCCACACCCGCTCGGCCGACAATCGCGCAAGGCCCGGGACGCCCGCCCGGATTGCCGCGACGGCTTCAGGATCGGGGGGCGGGCGGCCGTAGCGGGCATGAAAACGGAAGAAGCGCAGGATGCGGAGATAATCCTCGGCGATCCGCCGCGCCGCGTCGCCGACGAAGCGCACCCGACCCGCCGCGAGGTCGGCGATGCCGCCGAACCGGTCGAATACCGCGCCATCCGGCGTCATCGACAGCGCGTTGATAGTGAAGTCGCGCCGTGCCGCGTCCTCCCGCCAATCGTTGGTGTAGGCGACTCGCGCGTGCCGCCCGTCAGTCTCCTCGTCGCGCCGCAAGGTGGTGATCTCGAAGCCGCGCCGGTCCATGACGGCGGTAACGGTACCGTGGTCGAGTCCGGTCGGCACCGCCCGGATGCCCGCCGCCTGCAAAGCCTGCATCACCGCCTCGGGCCGGCGAGGTGTGGCGAGGTCGATGTCAGCCACGGGCCGCCCCGCCAGCGCATCGCGCACGCAGCCTCCGACCAGCCGCGCCTCCGGCAATGCGGCAAGCACGGCACGCAACGCGGGATCTTCGAGGAAGGACGGCTTGATGCGCGCGGCGGGCTGGTCGGTCACGGCGGGGCGGCGTGTCCGGAAACGATTTCGCCGTTCTGCCAGCGCGCCGGCACGTAGTGCTTGCCCGGCCCGAGCGTGTCATGGGCGGCAAACCACACGAGCCCGGCTGCGATCACGGCGACGGCGACAACCGCGGCCCCCACCAGCGCAGTAGACGGTCCGCGCCCGGCGGCCAGCCACCACCACGCGCCGAACGCGACGAAGGGAACCAGAAACAGGACGACTTCCAGCAGCCGCAGCACGCCGCCCTCACTCCGCGCGCAGGACGTGCGCGAGATGCACGAGTATAGCGGCGGTCGCACCCCAGATGTAGTGATCGGGATGCGGCCAGACCCAGAAATTCCGCCAGCGCCCCCGGTAATGCGCCCGCCGCTGCTGCGGCGCCTTGGGGTCGAGCAGCACCGCCATCGGCAGTTCGAACACCGCCTCCACCTCGTCCGGCGAGGGCGTGAAGTCGAGCCCCGGCGGCACCAAGCCGAGCACCGGTGTAATCCGATAGCCGGTGCCGGTCACGTAGTCGGTCAGTCGGCCGAGCAATTCCACTCGCGCCGGATCGAGCCCGATCTCCTCCTCCGCCTCGCGCAGCGCCGTGGCCTCGGGGTGGGGATCGTCGGGGTCCGTGCGGCCGCCCGGAAAGGCCACCTGGCCGGCGTGCTGGGCGAGGTGGGAAGTGCGTTTGGTCAACAGGATGCCCGGCGCCGGGCCAAGAATGATCGGCACCAGGACGGCGGCCGGTGTCAAATCGGCATCGACCAGATCGACGGCGTCGTCCGAGCGGACCGGCGCGGCCAGCGCGCCGGGCGGCGCAGGCATCGCGAGTACGTCGCCCTTGTCCGCGCGGCCCGCTATCCCGGCGAGCCGCGCCCGCAACGCCTCGGCGTCCAACCCCCTTGGTCTCCCTTATGCATCCCCGCCGGGCGGCAACTCGCCCAGGGGGAAGAACTTGCCCTGGCTCCACACCCCGAGCATCCGCCGGCAGCCGACCCATTCGGGCACCGCCAACGCCACCAGCTCGTAATACACCGCACGGCTGATCCGCGCCTCGATGCCGAGCGCACCAGCGCCGCCACGAATGAGAAGATAGGGGGTGGGCTCGCAGGTCAGCAGGTCATGACCCACGCGGATCGGATGGTCCGGCCCGGCGGTGACCACCTCATCGACATTGGTGCGAAAGGAGAGGGTCTGCTGTCGGCCATCGCCGGTCCAATCAAGCTCGACCGCGACGAAAGGCACGTCCTCGACCGCGATGCGGCCGCGCTCGGCCGGGGTTTCGAGGAAGTATTCACCGCCAGCCTCGCGCTTCAGCACGCTCGAGAACAGGCAAACCAGCTCCTTTCGGCCGATCGGGCTGCCCCGATAAAGCCAGGTGCCGTCGCGCTGGATCACAAAAGGCAGATCGCCGCAATCGGCGGGAACCCGCTTCGGACGCGCGGACTTCTCGGCGGCGGGTTTCTTGCCCCCAGTGCCGGGGTGCGGATGCGCCGATCCGGGCGTCAAGCTGGTCCCCATGTGGCTCTACCTTCCCTGCTTGAGGCCGCCATGCTCGTTCCAGCGGGCGGCGCGAGAATCGGGGCTCGCATTCACGTCCGCGTCCTTACGTCTCGCCGCGCTTCCTCTGGCAGGGCGGATATAGGTAGCATCCCCCTGTCCGTGGAAGTACCCGCTGGGGCGTAGCGGACCAAAACCCAGAGGCAGGAGCCCGCATGTCGGCCAGTATGGCGCATTCGTCACACCACAACCCGGACGCGAGTGGCATCCTTGGCGAAGTCGAGGCGCTCGGCGCGCGCATCGTGGCGGTCCGCGCCGCCATCGGGCGGGTGATCTTCGGCCAGCAGGAGGTGGTGGACCAGACGCTCATCACGCTTCTGTCCGGCGGCCACGTGCTGCTGGTCGGCGTCCCCGGCCTCGGCAAGAGCCGGCTGGTGGAAACCTTGGGCGTGGTGCTCGGGCTCGCCACCAAGCGGGTGCAGTTCACGCCGGACCTGATGCCCGCCGACATCATCGGCAGCGAAGTGCTGGACGAGGCCGAGGGGCGACGCAGCTTCCGCTTCGTTCCCGGCCCGGTGTTCTGCCAGTTGCTGATGGCCGACGAGATCAACCGCGCGAGCCCACGCACCCAATCGGCGCTGCTGCAAGCCATGCAGGAACAGCGGGTGGCGATCGGCGGCGTCGAGCACGCCTTGCCCCGCCCGTTCCACGTGCTGGCGACGCAGAACCCCATCGAGCAGGAGGGCACCTACCCGCTCCCAGAAGCCCAGCTCGACCGCTTCCTGCTGGAGATCGTTGTCAGTTACCCCGATCTCGCCGCCGAGCGCACTATGCTGCTGGCCACCACCGGCGCGGCGGAGGCCCGTCCGGCGCAGGCGATGTCGGCCGAGGAATTGATGGCCGCCCAAATGCTAATCCGCCGCGTGCCGGTGAGCGAAGGCGTGGTCGAGGCCATTCTGTCGCTCGTGCGCGGCGGACGGCCGGAGACGTCCGAGGACGATTTCGTGCGCCGAAACGTCGCGTGGGGACCGGGCCCGCGCGCGGCCCAGGCGCTGATGCTCGCCAGCCGTGCCCGGGCGCTGCTCGATGGCCGGCTTGCGCCCAGCATCGACGATGTGGTGGCGCTGGCCCGTCCGGTGCTACGCCATCGCATGGCATTGACCTTTTCCGCGCGCGCCGACGGCGTGCTGCTGCCGGACGTGATCGACCGGCTGGTGGAGCGTCTTGGCTAGGGCAATCGCGGCTGAGGCCAGCGTTAAGGCCCGTCGCGCCGAGGCCCTCGGCGCCCGCCTGCCGCCGCTGATGGTCGCCGCCGAACGCGTTGCCGCCACCGTCGCGCAGGGCGTGCATGGCCGGCGGCGGGTCGGCCAGGGCGACAGTTTCTGGCAGTTCCGCCCCTTCGTCACTGGCGATCCGACCAGCAGGATCGACTGGCGGCAATCCGCCAAATCCGAGCGCGCCTTCATCCGCGAGACCGAGTGGGAGGCGGCGCAGACCGTCGCGGTGTGGCGCGACGGCTCGGCCAGCATGCGCTGGCGCTCCCGAGGTGCGACAGTGGACAAGGCCGAGCGTGCGGGATTGCTGCTTCTCGCGCTGGCGTCGCTGCTGCTGCGCGGCGGCGAGCGCGTGGTGCTGATGGAGGCTGGCGCGCGGCCGATCGCCGGCTTGCCGGGACTCGACCGGCTGGCCGAGGCGATCGGCGCCGACCGGAGTGGCGCCGGCGAAGCGTTGTCCGGGCTGCCGCCCACCATTCCGGTCCCGCGCCACGCCCGCGTCGTCCTGTTCGGCGATTTTCTCTCGCCGCTCGACGAGGTGCAGGCCGGCGTCGGACGCCTCGCCGCGATCCCCGTGACCGGGCATCTGCTGCAGGTGCTCGATCCCGCCGAGGCAGTGCTCCCCTATACCGGCCGAATCCGCTTCCGTGGCGTCGAACGCGAGACGAACACATTGATCCCGCGCGTCGAGACGATCCGCGACGAGTACGGTCGCCGGCTCGCAGCGCACCAGGCCGGGCTCGCGGCGATCTGCTCGGCAGCCGGCTTCAGCTTCGGTGTGCATCGCACCGATCATCCGCCCGAAACCGCGCTGCTCGCCCTCTACACGGCGCTGACCGCCCGATGATCTTCGTCTATCCCTGGGTGCTGCTTGCCCTGGCCGCTCTGCCGCTGCTGTGGTGGCTGCTGCGGGTTACGCCGCCGGCGCCGCGCAGCGAGATCTTTCCCGCAATCCGCCTGCTGCTCGGGCTGAAGACCACGGAAGAAACCCCGGCGCGCACCCCGTGGTGGCTGCTGGTGCTGCGCGTGCTCGCGGCAGGGCTGGTGATCGTGGCGTTGGCCCGGCCGGTGCTGGATGCGGGCGCCGCGCTGCCAGGCAGCGGACCGATGTTGCTGGTGCTCGACGACGGTTGGGCGTCGGCGGCGGACTGGCCGCGACGGATGGAGGCCGCCTCGACCGCCCTTGACCGGGCCGAGGGCGCCGGTCGGAAAGCCGCCCTGCTCGCCACCGCCCCGAACGAGAGCAACGCCGCCCCGGAGGCGACGGCGCCGATGCCGGTGCCCGATCTGCGCGCCCGCATCGCGGCGCTGCGTCCGAAGCCGTGGCCGGTGGACCGGGCGGCCTCGGCGCGCGCGCTGCGCGACTGGAAGCAGCCGGGCACGGCGGTCGTCTACGTCGCCGACGGACTGACCGACGGGGCAGCGTTTTCCACTTTTGGCGACGCGCTCGCCTCGGCAGGCGCGGTGACGGAGATATGCTGCGATACGCCGCCCGCTCGCCTCCTGCTGCCGCCGCGCTCGGAGCCGGATCGGCTGGTGGCCCGCATCGCCCAAGTGCCCCAGCCGGTGCCGACCGAAGCCGCCGTGCTCGCTCAAAGCGGCGACGGCCGCACCTTGGCTCGCGCCACGGTCACGCTGCCCGCAGGCGCGTCAACCGCCGAGGCACCGATCGCGCTGCCGACCGAGTTGCGCAACCGCCTCGGCCGGCTGGTGCTCGAAGGCCCGCCCTCGGCCGGCTCGGTCGTGCTGCTTGATGAGCGCTGGCGCCGCCGCCCCGTGGGCCTGCTGGCCGGCGACATGGCCTCCGCTGAGTCGCCGCTCACCGGCTCGCTCTATTACCTGCGCCGAGCTCTCGCGCCCTATACCGAGGTGCGGGAGGGCGATCTGCACAGCCTGCTGTCCCGCGATCTCTCTGTGCTTATCCTCGCCGACATGCCGCTCCCGGCCGGTGAGGAGCGGGACGCGATCGCCAACTGGGTGCAGAAGGGCGGGCTGCTGATCCGCTTCGCCGGGCCGCGCACGGCCGAGCAGCCATTGGGCGAGACCGACCCGCTAATGCCGGTGCGCCTGCTCGCCGGCAACCGCCAACTCGGCGGCGCGATGTCCTGGAGCCAGCCGGCCGGGCTCGCGCCGTTCGCCGACAGCTCGCCCTTCGCCGGACTGACGGTGCCCGACGAGGTGAAAGTGACGCGGCAAGTGCTCGCGGAACCCTCCGCCACCCTGACCCAGCAGAGCTGGGCGACCCTGGCCGACGGCACCCCGCTCGTCACGCAAAGCGCGCAAGGCGCTGGCCGCATCGTGCTGTTCCATGTGACCGCCAACGCCGACTGGTCCAACCTGCCGCTGTCCGGGTTGTTCGTGGACATGCTGCGCCGGCTCGTCGATCTCTCGGCCGGGGTCGCCGGGGCGGAGCCACACGCCATTCTTGGTCCCGCCGAGACGCTGGACGGGTATGGAATGCTATCACCCCCGCCGCCCGCCGCCGCCGGTCTCGCGGCCGACGCTTTCGCCAAGACGACGGTCTCACCGCAGCATCCGCCCGGCCTCTACGGCCCCGAGAACGGACGCCAGGCGCTCAATCTTGGCGCCGCCCTCCCCGCCCTCAGCCCGGCCCCGGTGGTGTCCGGCGCGCGGGTGGAGGGCTTGTCGGCCACCGCGCCGGAGCGCGCTCTGGGGCCCTGGCTGCTCGCCGCCGCGATCGTACTGCTGGTGGTTGACCTGCTGGTCTCGCTTGCCCTGCGCGGTCTGTTGCGGCGGAGCGTCGCTGGGGCGGCGACGGCGCTCGCCCTCTTGCTGCCGCTCGCCCCGGCACATGCGCTCGAACAAAACCAGCCGCCGGCGCTGGCGACCCGGCTTGCCTATATCGTCACCGGCAACGACCAGGTCGATAACGTCTCCAAAGCCGGGCTCGAGGGACTGTCCGAATACGTCAACCGGCGCACCGCCGCGACCCTCGTGGAGCCCGATGCGGTGGTGCCGGGGGAGACCGATCTCAGCTTCTACCCGCTGCTCTACTGGCCGATCACCGCCGACGCCCAGCCGCTCGCGCCCGCGGCGGCGGCGGCGCTCAACGACTACATGGGCCGCGGCGGCATCATCCTCATCGACACTCGCGACAGCGGCAGCGGCGAGGGTTTTTCTCCGGGCGCCGACACGGCGTTGCAGCGCGCGGCACAGGGGCTGGTGATTCCACCACTGGCCCCGCTCACCACCGAGCACGTGCTGGCCCGCGCCTTCTATCTGCTGCAGGACTTCCCGGGCCGTTTCACCGGCGACACCGTGTGGGTGCAGCGCGACCAGGACCGCGCGAATGACAGCGTGAGCCCGGTGATCATTGGCGGCAATGATTGGGCCGGCGCCTGGGCGGTGGATCAGAGCGGGCGCAATCCCTACGCGGTGATCCCCGGCGGAGCGCGGCAGCGTACGATCGCCTACCGGTTCGGCGTGAATCTCGTCATGTACGCGCTCACCGGCAACTACAAGGGCGACCAGGTCCACGTGCCCGCGATCCTCGAGCGGCTGGGGCAGTAGATGCATCCCGAACAGGCCATCGCCGCCCTCCGCTTCGCGCCGCTGATTCCGCTTTGGGTGCTGATCGCGCTGGGCGTGCTCTGCTTGCTCGCGCTGGTTCCGGCGGTCTGGCGGCGGGCGCGCGGCGGGGTGTGGCGGGCGCTCGCCTTCGCCGTTCTGTTGCTCTGGCTCGCCGGCCCGCGTCTCGTCCAGGAGACGCGGCAGAACCTGCCCGATATCGGCCTCCTGGTGCAGGACCAGACCGCCTCGATGCAGGTCGGCAAGCGGACGCATCTCGCCGATGCAGCGCGCGCCGCGATCGAGGCCCAGGCGGCCAAACTGCCCGATCTCGAGTTGCGCACCATCACCGTGCCGGAATCCGGCAACGCGGGAACCAGGCTGTTCACCGCGATCGACCGGGCACTCGGCGATATTCCGCGCGCCCGGCTGGCGGGGGTGATCGCGATCACCGACGGGCAGGTGCACGACATCCCGCAGGTCGCCCCCGGCGGGGCGCCGCTCAACGTGCTGATCCCCGCTAAGGGCGAGGAGACCGACCGGCGGCTGCGCGTGGTGGAGGCGCCGTCCTACGGCATCGTGGGCAAGCCCGTGACCCTGCGCGTCGCGATCGACGATCTCGGGGTCGCGCATCCGGCCGGCGCGGCGCGCCTGACGATCCGCCGCGATGGCGAGCCGCCGATGGTCGAGAGCGTGCCACCGTGGTGGAGATGCAGGCCGACGCGCTACCTGGCGAAGTCTCCACCATCAACAACCGCGCCGTGGTGGAGATCAACGGCGTGCGCGACCGGCTGCGCGTGCTGCTGATTTCCGGCGAGCCGCATTCCGGAGAACGCACCTGGCGGCGGTTGCTGAAGGCCGACCCGGCGGTGGATCTGGTGCATTTCACCATCCTCCGCCCGCCCGAGAAGGACGACCTCACGCCGCTCAACGAGCTGGCGCTGATCGCCTTCCCGGTGCGCGAGCTGTTCCAGGTGAAGATCAAGGAATTCGACCTGATCATCCTGGATCGCTTCCAGAACCGCGGCCTGCTGCCGCTGCCCTATCTCCGCAACATCGCGGACTACGTGGCGGATGGCGGGGCGCTGCTGCTGAGCGTCGGCCCGGAATTCTCTGGCGCCGCCACCCTCGCAGCCACGCCGCTCGGCGATGTGCTGCCTGCCCGGCCCGCCGGAGCGAATGCGGTGGTCAATGGCGCCTTCCGCCCGGAGGTGACGCCGCTCGGCGCCCGCCATCCCGTGACCGAGGCGCTGCAGGGCGCCAACACGCAGGGCACCCCGAACAAGCCGCCGAGCTGGGGCTCCTGGTACCGCCGGATCGAGCCCGCCGATGTGCATGGCGAGGTGCTGATGAGCAGCCCGGAGGGCGACCCGTTGCTGGTGGTCGACCATGTGGGCGAGGGGCGCGCGGCGTTGCTGCTGTCCGATCAGATCTGGCTGTGGTCGCGCGGCCATCAGGGCGGCGGCCCCCAGGCCGAATTGCTGCGCCGCATCGCGCATTGGCTGATGAAGGAGCCCGAGCTCGAGGAGAATGCGCTCACCGCGCGTGTCGAGGCCGGCCAGTTGCGCATCGACCGGCGCTCGACCGACCCCGCCTCGCCCGAGACCGTTACCGTGACCGACCCGGACGGTCGGGTCACGACGGTCAAGCTGAAGCAGCTCGGGCCGGGCCACGCATCGGCCGGGATGGCCGCCACCGCGCCCGGCGTGTGGCGCGTCACCGACGGACCGCGCAACGCCTACGCCGCCGCCGGTGCGGCCAATCCGCCCGAACTCGCCGATCTGCGTGCCACTGGCACCCTGCTGTCCAAGATAGCTCGTGCCTCCGGTGGCGGCGTCCACTGGCTCGATAACGGCAGCGCCGATGGGTCGGTCCCAACGCTGCTCCGCACCGAGCCGGATCGGGAGGCGTCGGGCACTGGGTGGATCGGCCTGCAGCGCCGCCACGATCACGTGGTCACCGGGATCGCCGCCCTCGCTCTCCTGCCGCCCTGGCTTGCCTTGCCGCTGATCCTGGGTCTCGCCCTCATCGCTTGGCGCCGGGAGGGCGCTTGACCCTGCGCACCAAATCTTTGCGCCTTCAGCAAACATGCCTACATCGTTCTCGGCGCCCTTCGATTGAGAAAGGCCCTTTGGCTTAGAAAGGATCGTGTCTTCCAGAACCTCGATCCCCACGAGCGAGGCTGGTTTCCCGGCTCCTCCGCACCACTCTCCCCCAAGCTTGCGCTGCTGGGGTTCGTCGGATTGTGCCTGCTTGTGGGCGCCGCGTCCGGCGGACTGACCGCGAACAGCCTCCGCACCTGGTATCTGACCCTGACGGCGCCGCCGCTCACGCCGCCGCGCTGGGTGTTCGGGCCGGTCTGGGCCGTGTTGTACGTGATGATCGGGGTGGCCGGCTGGCTGGTCTGGCGACGGTCGGTGAACGTGCGCCCGCTCCGCCTCTGGGGCTGGCAGTTGCTCGCCAACGCGTTGTGGGCGCCCGCGTTTTTTGGTCTGCACCGGCCCGATCTGGGGCTCGTGATGATCGCCGCGATCCTGGTGCTTACCGGGCTCACGATCGACGCGTTCGCGCGGGTGAGCCGGCTCGCAGCCTGGCTGATGGTGCCCTACCTCATCTGGATCTGCTTCACGGCTTATCTGAACGTGGGTTTCTGCTGGCTCAACCGGTTCTGACGGGAACCGACCCCGGCGACGGCGCATTCCCTTCGCCGGTGGAAAACCCTTATGGTGGCCCCATGAAGATGACCCCGATTCGCCTCGGCACGGCCGCTTCGTTTGCCTTGCTGGCTTTGGCCGCCCTGCCTCTGCCCGCCGATGCGCAGTTGATCGCAGGGCCCGGAATGATGGGCGGCGGCAAACCAGCGCCGGCCAAGCCGACCCCGAAGCCCCCGCCGGCCTTGCCGGGCGCGCAACCGGATAGCGACCGCGTCACACCCCTCGAGAAGTCGGCAATGGACCTGCCTCCGACCGAGGCCCTGTTCGACGCCATCAACCGCGGTGACATCACGGCCGCGCGCGACGCCATTTCCCGCGGGGCCGATCTCAACGGGCGCAACCTGCTCGGCATGTCGCCGATGGAATTGTCGGTCGATCTCGGTCGCAATAACATCTCGTTTTTGCTGCTATCCCTGCGCGGCACCGACAGCTCGCCTCGCACCACCAAGACGGCCGCGGCTCCATCCCCGCCCCCCGCCAAGAGACCGGCCCAGCACCAGCAACGGGCGGAACGTCGGTCAGCGGGGCCGGTGCGCGAGGCCGCTGCGGCTGCGCCGAAGACCGCTCCGCTCTTCGCCGGCGACGGTGGCACGCCAATTCCCTCGGCCGGCTTCCTCGGCTTCGACGGCGGACGCACCGCATCGTCCCGCTAATCGCGGTATGGGTGTCGGCGCAAGGTGAAACGGGCCGGTAGGCTAAACGTTTAACCTTGGCCAGGAGCGGGAGGGGCCCGCCAAAGCAGGAGTGCCGGTCTATGCCAAGCGAAACCCTGAGAGAGACGGCCCAACAGATGATCCAGCTGCACGGGGCGCGAGCCGCCGCGATGGCGCAGGAACGCGCCGCGCAGATGCGCGCCAGCGGCGACGCCGCCGAGCATGACCGGTGGCAATCCGTTTATGCCTTGATCTGCGAATTCCGCCGCACCGGACGGCGGTCCGAGACGTCCGAAATGGGCCGTTCGGACGACCGCGCGGCACATTGGGGATGACGCTCGCCGGCCCGTATTGTCGCCGTTAGTTCTTGATCCAGTCTTTCATGAACCGGGCGTAGCAGTCGCGCTCGCCCGGCATCTTGGGCCAGCCGGCGAGCAGCCGCGCTGAGGCCAAGAGCAACCGGTCGCGCAGATGCGTCGAGTTGTGTGCGTATTCCTCGAAGGTGGAATGCGTGATCTTCTGGTTGTGCGGATCATCCTGGAACTTGCACGCCGTGATCGCCACGCTCGTTTGATAGGCAGTGCGGTCGGCACCGGATTGCAGATAGGCCTGCGCGAGCGCCGTGGTGCGGCCGATATCGAACGCTAGGATCGCTTCGTCGAGTTCTTGCAGCAGCGCGCCCGGCGTGCGCCCCCGCGAGTCGAAGCCGGCGCATTCCGCCTCCATGACGGACGTGAACAGCTTGTTCGCACGCGCCACGTCGTTGACGAAATGCGCCATCAGATACAGCACGCGCGCTTGGTAAGGATTGTCGCTGGTGCGCAGCCAGTAATTCGCCGTGTTGCAGTAGTCGAACGGATGTTGCCCATCGGTGAACTGGCGCGGCACCGTGGTCCGCAGGATCAGCTCCGCAGCGCCGACCTGTATGGCGTCCCCCAGGCTGCTGATCGCCTTACCACTGCGGAGATGTTCGGTGATCCGGCCCCACACGGTTTGCGTGTCGGACTCCATCAGCAGCCGCACCATCTCCTCGACCTCGGCCGGCGTGAGGGGCGTGTGATTGGCTTGCCGGAGCGTCTTGCCGGCATCGGGAAACTCGCCCGTCACCGTCACGCAGGCCGCGTCATAGATCGAGTAATAGAGCGGCCCGACCGCCATGTCCGGCACGCCGGTGTAGTAGACACCGTGCGCGCGGTCCCAGCCGATGAAATCCGCGAGGTCGGTGACGGCGCGGGCGCGCAGCGCCTTGTGGCCGGTATTGCGCGCCTTGCGGCCGGCCACCGTGTCCTGCAGATCGATCAGCCCGAGGAATAGCAGCTGATCGCGCAACCGTGGGCGCAGCTCCGGCTCCTCCGCCAAGCCGAGGAAAAGGCCGTGCGAGCGCCGCACATCCCCCGCCATCGTGGCGATCATGTGCTGATGCAGCCGCTCCTCGACCGTGCCGCCCTCGCGGATCGGCGGATGCTCCTCGTTCCACACCACCGGCCCGTAGCTTGGCGGCGCGACATCCAGGCCCTTCATCGTCGCGTAGCGGCCTGGATACTTCCCGAGCAGTTGGTTCCAGATGTCGAGCCCGGCTGGGATGTACCAGACGCTTTGCAGAAAGGGCAGCAACCGATGCGAGGCGGGCAGAAACGGCGCGAGGCTCGCCGAGGTGCGCAGGCCGAGGATGGTATGGTCGTTGTTGACCAGCGCGATCTGCCCGTCCCGCATATTGACATGGTTCGGCACCTGCACGAATGGCGCCTCAGCCGCCGTCACGACACTGAGCGCGTCGCCCACCGTGCGCCCATCGCGTGCCACCATGCCGAAGAACAGATCAGCGGTGCGCGGCTGGTCACGCTCCAGGATCGCGTCGGTCAATGCGTCGAAATACCGGTCCTGGCGGAGCTCTTCGCGGCTCAGCAGCATCGCTTCCTCCCTTGGGTCGCGTCGAGGTCTTGCCTCGTGAGAGAGCGTATCGCCGGTCGCGACCGGGGGTAAAGCGCTGAGGGTCGATATCCGGGGGACCATCCAGCATAGCGCTATCCGGCCCACCCCACGAGGTACCCTCTAACCGACGATCCCCTTGACCCGCAGCGGCCACTCGAGCCGGTCGAGCGCCTCGCGCCACAGCTTCCAATCGGACTTCTCGGCGACGTAGGCAGCGTTCGGGGCGGAACCGCGCTCGCCCCAGATGCGCAGGATACGGGCGTGCACCAGGTCGACGCGGCGGCGGCGATACAAGGTGTCGAGGCACTTCACCACATCGTCGGGCTCGCACGGGCGCTCGACGTTGCCGAGACCGGCCGTGTAGCGTGCGCCCTCGCGCCGCGCCACCAGCGCCGCCATCGTCCAGAACCACGCCTCCTCGGCGCTGCGGAACGGCTCGACGCGCCGGGTCATGCGCGGGGACGGAGCACGAACGAGGCTGTGGGGAGCGGCATTTTGCCGGAGGGCTGCGGCCATCGGAAATCTCCTGGGCGGCGGATCAAATGAACAGAACGTGAACATAAAACCAAAGGTTGATAGGCGAGGCAAGCGAATATCTGCATTTTTTCCTATTCCCTTCGGCGAAATTTCCTATCAGACTCAGAATCCCGATGGATTCGCGAGGCTTACCGGGCGTTCATGAAACGGCACGGCAGCTGGCGTGATCGTCGGGTGCGATGGAGCGAGGCAGGAGCGTGCGAGCATGAAGCATGAGGACATCTGGCGCGCCCTCGATACGCTCGCGGCGGAGACTGGGCTGTCCGCATCCGGGCTGGCCCGCAGGGCGGGGCTCGATCCGACCACCTTCAATCCGTCCAAGCGCCGGATGCCGGATGGGCGGCCGCGCTGGCCAAGCACCGAGAGCCTCGCGAAGGTGCTGGAGGCCACCGGCGCGAGCCTCGATGCTTTCAGCGAGCTCGTCTCCGGCGCGCGCGCGCTGGCCAGCGCGGCGACCATCCGCTCGGTCACGCGGCGCATCCCGCTGATCGGGCTCGCCCAGGCCGGCGGCGAGGGGTTCTTCGACGACGGCGGTTATCCGGTCGGCGGCGGCTGGGACGAGGTGAGCCTGCCCGAGATCGGCGACGCCAACGCCTACGCGCTGGAGATCAGCGGCGATTCGATGGAGCCGGTATTCCGCGACGGCGACATGGTCATCGTCTCGCCCGCCGCCCCGATCCGCCGGGGCGACCGGGTGGTGGTACGCACCACCGACGGCGAGGTGATGGCCAAGCAACTCGCCCGCCGCTCCGCCCGCCGCGTCGAGCTGCGCAGCCTCAACCCCGCTCACCCCGACTACAGCTTCGACCTCGCGGAGGTCACCTGGATCCACAGGATCGTGTGGGCTAGCCAGTAACTGACGGCCTGCCATCGAGCGGATTTTGCTTTGACGGCTGGCGCGCGCCCGCGGACCATGCGACCGATGTGCCGGAGGTCTCGGTCCATGCGTGCCATCCTGTGCCTGACCGCGTTCCTGCTCACCCTCCCGCCGGCTGCCCATGCCGCCGATCCGCCTACAGCACGACCAGGCGCGCAACTAGGGGCGGTGGACCTTGCTCTCGTGCTCGTCACCGACGTCTCGCGCAGCATCGACGATACTGAGTTCGACCTCGAAAAGCAGGGCTATGCCACGGCCTTCACCGACAAGGACGTGATCGCCGCGATCCGTGGCGGCCCGGTGGGGCGGATCGCCGTTAGCTACATCGAGTTCGCCAGCAACTACGAGGTGCGCACCGTGCTCGACTGGACGGTGATCAGCGATCAGTCGACGGCCGCCGACTTCGCCGACAAGCTGACCCATGCCGCGCGCTCGTTCTGGGGTCGCACCGCGATCAGTGCGGGGGTCGATCGCGCCGTGCAGGCGCTCGCCGAGAGCGGCTTCGAGGCATCGCGCCGGGTGATCGATGTCTGCGGCGACGGAACCAACAATGCGGGGCGCGAAGTCAACGAAGCGCGCGACGACGCGGTGGCGGCCGGGATCACGGTCAACGGACTCGCCATCATCAACGAGCACCCGGTCTCGTGGACCTACGCGCATGTCCAGCCGCCGGGGGGGCTGGTCAACTACTACCGGGAGAACGTCACCGGCGGCCCGGGCAGCTTCGTGCTGGAGGTGCACGACTTCCACACCTTCGGCGAGGCGATGACGCGCAAGCTGATCAGCGAGATCGCCGGTATTCCGCCGAGCGGCCGGCTGGTGGTACGCTGAGAATTCAGATGCAGGGCGCCGCCGGTGCGTGCATGAGAACCTATCGACCACAGCCGGGGGGTGACGGATGGGCCTGCTGATTGATGGTGTCTGGCACGACAAGCCACGCGAGAGCGGACCGGCCGGCCGCTTCGTTCGCACGGAGAGCGCGTTCCGTAATTGGATCACGCCCGACGGACGGCCCGGCCCCACCGGGCAGAACGGTTTCGCCGCGCAGCCCGGACGCTATCACCTGTATGTCTCGTTGGCATGTCCGTGGGCGCATCGCGTGCTGATCCTGCGTGCGCTGAAAGGCCTCGAGGCGTTGATCCCGGTCTCGGTCACGCATTGGCTGATGGCGGAGAATGGCTGGACCTTCGCGCCCGACGAGGGTGTCGTCGCCGACCCACTGTTCGGCGCGCAGTACCTCCATGAGATCTACACCAGCGCGGATGGCCACTATTCCGGCCGGGTCAGCGTGCCGGTGCTGTGGGACAAGCACACCCAGGCGATCGTCAACAACGAATCATCCGAAATCATCCAGATGCTGAACGGCGCGTTCGACGCGGTGGGCGCCAAACCTGGCGACTATTACCCGAGGGAGCTGCGCCCGGAGATCGACGAGCTCAACAAGCGAATCTACGACACGTTGAACAACGGCGTTTACAAAGCTGGGTTCGCCACCACGCAGGAGGCCTACGAGGAGGCGGTGCTGCCGCTATTCGATACGCTGGATTTCGTTGAAGAGCGGCTCGCGCATAATCGTTTCCTGTTCGGCGAACAGCTGACCTTGGCCGATATCCGGCTGTTCACCACGTTGATCCGCTTCGACTCCGTGTACCACGGTCATTTCAAATGCAACCTCCGCCGCATTGTGGATTACCCTAATCTGTGGGCCTACACGCGCGACATCTATCAGCTTCCCGGCGTCGCCGGCACGGTGAACTTCACGCACATCAAGCGCCACTACTACATGAGCCACCGGGCGATAAACCCGACCGGGATCGTGCCGATCGGCCCCGACCTCGACCTCGATCAGCCGGCCGAACGGGGCAAGGACATCGCCAAGATCCTGGTGTTCTGACAGCGCATCGTGATGCGTTACGCTTCGGTCACACGAAGGACAGAATGCCGACGCAAACTCCGTCCCATGCTGCACCCCTCAACGGGAGAGACGCATGACCGAGAGGACCGACACGCCGCCACTGCTCACGGCATTGGAACTCGACCGCCTCCGCGCCAGGGTGGAGGCGCAGGATGCGCGCATCGAGGAACTGCATGGCTTGTTGCGGCCGCAGCGGATGGTGCCGGGGATGTCGCGCCTCGGCGCGATGCTTCTCGCGGCACCCGCTGTCGCGGTGACGGCACTCGCGGTCATCGTCGGTATCCTGAGCTGGCAGCAGGACCGGCGAGTAACTACGGCGCCGATCTCGGTCGAGACGCCCGCCACTCAGGCACCCACCGCGCAATCGCAGCCGTCGCGCTTCATGCTACCGCCACTCCGCTCGCCGACATCGCGCGGCTGACTGGGCGACGCGGAGCACGATCCGCGTTGTGAGCAAGGAAGCCGCCGAGCTCGAGGCCACAGGGCTCTTCGACCGGGATTTCTATACTTCCGCTTATCCCGACGTTCCGGCCACCGCCACCGAGCCGCTGGCGCATTTCTGCGACTTCGGCTGGCGCGAGGGACGTCGGCCGAATCCGTGGTTCGACCCCGCGTGGTATCTCACCACCAACACCGACGTCCGCAAATCCGGCCTCAATCCTCTGCTGCACTACAGCCGCCACGGCGAAGCCGAGGGCCGCCGCCCGGCGCCGTTATTCGACCCGACATGGTACGGGCAGGCTCACGCCATCCCGCGCCGAGGTGCGCTGCGGCATTTCCTCGAGCATCGCGCGGGCGGCGCCGTTCTGCCGACCCCCGAGCTCTATGCGGTGCGCCATCTCGCGCCCTATCGGGACGACCCGGCACGGGGTGTCGATCCGTTCACGCACTATATTGCCGACGCGTTGCGCGACGGCCATCCGCCGCTGCCAGATGTCGCCGTGATCACGGCATCCGGCGTGTTCGACCCGAACCACTATTTCATCAACAGCACCGATGTGCATGAGCGCGCGCTCGATCCGGTCGAGCATTTCTGTCGGTACGGATGGCGGGAGAACCGCAAGCCCTGCCTCTATTTCGATCCCGGATTCTATCGCCGCACCAATCCCGAGCCCGAGCGGCTGCGAATTAACCCGCTCGCGCATTATCTGCTGGAGGGCGAGGTAGCGGGGCGGCGGCCGGTGGTGTTCTTCGATCCGGTCTGGTATCGCCGAACCTACAATGTGCCTGATGGCCAGAGCGCGCTTGCGCATTTTCTCGCGCATCGCCGTGGCCAGCGCGTCAGCCCCAACCCGCATTTCGACGTGGCGTGGTATCTGGCACGCCATCCGCTAGGTCCGAACCGCGATCCGTTCGCTCATTTCCTGCGCGCCGGCACCTACGGCGACTGCGACCCGTCGCCGGATTTCAACGCCGCCGCTTATCGCAAGCGAGTGCTGGGGCGCCCCAGCCGGCACTTCCGCCGCCTGCTGCACCCCGAACGCGACAATCCGCTGGTGCACTGGCTGGGAGCACAATACGGCACGTCGGCGTAACCTCAGGCCTGCGCCAACCCCCAGAAGCGTGCAATCTCGTTGGTCGCCGAGACGGGTGCCTCACGCACCCATTGCGATGCCCTGCCCTCGTCGCTGTCGCCAATCGGCCAGGCGTGCGGCAGGCCGGCAACCGTCCACATCTCGATGATCGGCGCCTCCGGCAGCCCCCAGACGCGGCGGCGCACACCCGCCGCCGGCTCGGTCTCGGTCCAGGACGGGCGCGACAGCCGGTGCAACGCCGCCCATTGCCGCGCCAGCAGGTCGGAATTGGCCGGATCCACCGTATGGTCGGCATCGCCGCGCCAGATCGAGAGACGGGGCCACACTCCGGCATAGCCCGCCGGCCCACGCTCGCGGGCTTTGTCGGCCCACTCCGCGCCGGAGAGGTTCGGGCCGGCATGGGACATGCGGGCAAATGCCTGGCCCATGTCGTCGGCACAGCCCACCGGCAATCCCGCCACGACGGCGCCGCCGGCGAACACGTCCGGATAGGAGGCCAACAGCGCAGCGGCCATGCTGCCGCCAGCGGAGAGGCCCGCCACGAAGATGCGCCGCGGATCGGAGCGGAAGCCGGTCGCTGCCTCGGTCACCATTTGTCGGATCGACACCGCCTCGCCTCGGCCGCGCCGCGTGTCTATCGGACGGAACCAGTTGAAGCAGCCGCCCCGGTTATTTTCGGGCGTTTGCGCCGGGAGCAGCACGGGCAGGCTCAGCCGGTCGGCGAGCGCCAACCAGCCGGATTCCGTCGCGAACTCCGCCGCGTCCTGCCCGCAGCCATGCAGCACCACGATCAGCGGCGCGCCGGGACGGGGCGTGCTGGGCGGAGCATAGAGCATCATCTTGAGGCCGCCTGGGTTGGAACCGAAGGCCGGAACCTCCATCACCCCCGGCACCTCCGCCGCCCGCGCCGCGAAGGGCGTCGGAGCCGGCAGCTTGGCGTTCAGGACCGCGGACGCCGCACGCATGGCGTCCTCGATCCCGCGGCGCCCGAGGCGCATCGCGCGTGTCAATTTCATCGGTAGGAGAGCCTCCAGATGCCTCAGCCGGCCTTCAACGCGGCTCACCGATATGTGGATTGCTGCGGTGCGGTATAAGACCGAAAGAGGCTAGCTGTGGCTCACGGATGCTTGTGGATGGGATCCACCCAGTAGACTGCCTCGGGCTTCTCCACGGGCTCGATCGCCAGGTTGACCACCACGGCCTCGTTGTCGCTGCGCACCAGCACGCACTCCAGCGTCTCTTCGGTGCTGGCGTTGATCTCCTGGTGCGGCACGTAGGGCGGGACGAAGATGAAGTCACCCGGTTCGGCCTCGGCGACGAATTCCAGCCGCTCGCCCCAACGCATCCGGGCCTTGCCCTTGACGATGTAGATTACGCTCTCCAGCGCCCCGTGATGGTGCGCGCCGGTCTTGGCGTTCGGGTGAATGTGTACCGTGCCCGCCCAGATCTTCTGCGCGCCTACGCGGGCGGCGTTGATCGCGGCGGCGCGGTTCATCCCCGGCGTCTGCGCGGTGTTGGTATCGAGCTGGTCGCCCTTGATGACCCGCACGCCGTTATCCCGCCAGTCGACGCTTCCGGGAGCGGGGGGCGTGTCGTGACTATGGGGGTGATCATGGCTCATGGCGTACTCCGGGATCGCTGAATCACCCGAATGTGCGCCCGGCTATCCCCTCTCTCAAGCCCCGCTGGTCGGGCAATGCTGGCGCGAGCCGCCATGCTGGACGTAACTTCCTGCTGGCGAAAAAAGCGGGGAGGCTCGTATGAGGAATCTTGCCTTTGCCGGCGCACTGGCCGGGGCGATGGCGCTGCTTGCGCCGCAGGCCGACGCCACCGTCATCACTTATCAGGTGCATATCGACGGCGCCCAGGCCAATACGCCCAGTCCGGGCACCGGTCACGCGACCCTGATGCTCGACACGACCGCCGACACGCTCGATGTAAACATGGCCTATTCGGGCCTGCTCGCCCCTACCACCAACGCGCATATCCATTGCTGCGCGCCGCCGGGGGCGACCGGGCCGGTCATCATCCCGTTTCTCCCGGCCGGCTTCGTAACCGGGGCCACGTCGGGCAGCTTCTCGCACCTGTTCACTGGCCTCACGCCGACCCTGGTGGCGGATATCCAGTCGGGGCTGTCTTACATCAACATTCACACGACCCAATTCCCGGAGGGCGAGATCCGGGGACAGGTGGTGCCAGAACCGGCCAGTTTCGCCCTATTGGGCGTGGGCCTGCTGGGGCTTGGACTGATCCGCCGCGCCCGTGGCTGAATCGGCTCAGACGCGGACAAGCGGCCGATAGGGCTCCGGCGGCAGCGCGACCCGGATCGGATCGTCGGGGCGCAACTCGCCTCCGACCAGCACGATCGCCATGATACCAGCCTTGAGGACGAGGCCGCCTTGGGCATCGCGTCCCAGTACCGCCGCCATAAGACCGGGCTGGAAGCGGTCGAGCTGAACGCAGGGGTTGCGCAGACCCGTCACCTCGATCACCGCCGTCTCGCCCAGATGCAGCCTGGTGCCGGTGGGCAGACCGAGCAGATCGACCCCACGCGTGGTGACGTTCTCGCCCATGTCGCCGGGCGCGACGGCAAAGCCGGTTCCCCGCAATTCGTCGAGCAATTCGGCATGGATCAGGTGCACCTGGCGTAGGTTCGGCTGGGTCGGATCGCGACGGACGCGCGAACGGTGCTTGACCGTCTCGCCCATATGCGCGTCGCCCTCGACGCCGAGCCCCGCCACGAGGCGGATACTGTCCTGGGTCGGCTTGGTGAAACTGTGCCGCGGGCTACGGCTCACGGCGATAACAGTCATTCCCTGACCGTTGACTTGCGACAGCATCATAAGGCGTTTCCGCAAGAAGCGGATTTCAGGACCAAATTCCTGCAATCCTGACCATACTCGCCACGCAACAAGACGGAATTCCTAATTACGGTTGACTCGGAGGGGATAAATGCGAACAAATAAGGAACACAATCCTTTCCGCCATGCAGCCGAACCTTTACATCGTCGGGCGCCGCTCTGACGAATCCCCGCAATTCCCGACGCCCCCGATTGCGCCACTCGGCCACGCGCGACCGTTGCCGGCGCATCTGGCGGCGTTGCGAGACCGGCTGCGCAAGCCTACCGCCAAATGGGGCGCGCTGTCGTTCGGCGACGCGCGTGTGGATGCCTGCCTCCCGGCCGGCGGCCTGCCGCTGGGGCAGCTGCACGAGATGGGGGCTGCGGGGCTGGAGGCGGAGACCGGGGCGCTAACGGCGGGATTCGTGGCGGGACTGCTGGCGCGGCTGCCGGCCGGCCGGCCCATCCTGTGGATCGCGCCCTCCGACGACCTGCACCCGCCGGGGCTGCTGGCCTACGGGCTCGATCCCGGCCGGCTGGTGCTGGTTCGGCCGCGCGATGACGCCGGCACCCTGGGAACGATGGAAACGGCATTGCGCGCCGGCGGGCTGGCGGCGGTGGTGGGCGAGGTCGGGCGGCTCGAGCGTACCGCCTCCCGTCGGCTGCAATTCGCCTGCCTTGGGAGCGGCATCACCGGTTTCGCGCTGCGCCGTTGGCCGCACGGCCGCAAGCGGGCGGACCGGGAGGCAACGGCCGCGGCCACACGCTGGCAGCTCGCTCCGGCGCCCTCCGAACTCGACGCTCGCGAGCCCGGTGCGCCGCGCTGGCGCGTGGCGTTGACCCACGCGCGCAGCGGCCGGCCCGGCGCCTGGATCCTGGAATTGCCGATGAAGGAGGTCGAAAATGACCCGCCGCATCCTTTCCGTGTGGTTGCCGAACTGGCCGATTACACGGCTGAACCGTCGCTCCGCGCCCGCGCCGGGTGAAATCCGGGTGACAGTGGAGGCGACGCACGGCGTCCGCCGTCTCGTCACGGTTGGAGCGGAGGGGTTGGAAGCCGGATTGCGCCCCGGCCAGACCCTGACCGACGCTCGGGCAATCTGCCCGGCGCTGGTGCCCCACGATGCCGACCCGGAGGGTGACGCGACTGCACTGGCGGCGCTCGCCGGCTGGTGCGAGCGCTACACCCCCCCGGCGGGGACAAACTCGCCGACACCCTCGCCGCGCGGTTATCTCGTAACGAGATCCCCTGCCGCCTCGCCATCGCCGGCACGACAGGAGCCGCTTGGGCGCTGGCCCGCTCGCCCATCGGGCAGGATTTTACCAGTGTCCCGACGGGCGAGGAGCGCGCCGCACTCAGGCATCTGCCGGTTGCAGGGCTGCGGCTCGATCCGCGCACCGTCGCCGGGCTGCGCCGGCTCGGCCTGCGCAGCGTGGGCGAACTCGCCCGCGTACCGCGCTCCGAGGTCACTGCCCGCTTCGGCGCCCTGCCGGTGCTGCGGCTCGACCAGGCAATGGGTACCGTGGAGGAAGCGATCGTTTGGCCCCACCCGCCCCCGCCCTTCGTCGAGCGCTTTTCTCCTGTCGAACCGATCGGCACGCCCGAAGATCTCGGCGGGGCGCTGGAACTGCTGACAGCGCGCCTTTGCCAGCGCTTGGCCGAGCAGCGCCAGGGGGGACACCGCTTCGTCGCACGCTTCTTCCGCGTGGACGGCGAGGACCAGCACATTGCCGTCGCCACCGCCCTGCCGGCGCGCGAGCCCAAGCATCTGACCAAGCTGCTGCGCGAGAGGCTGGAGACGGTCGACCCCGGTTTCGGCATCGAGACGGTAACGCTGGAGGCAGAGAGCGTGGCACCGCTTGGCACGCCGCAGGGAAAACTCCTCGCCGCCCCCGATCCCGGCCGCGCGTTGGCCGAGTTGGTGGACACGCTCGCCAACCGCATCGGCGAGGGCCGCATCTGGCGCCCCGCCCCGCAGGAGAGCCACGTGCCGGAACGCGGGGTGCGCCCTGCCCCGCCGCTCGCCGCCGCCCCAGCCTGGACGACCGACCCCTCTGCCCCGCGCCCGATCCGTCTGCTGCGCCGCCCGGAACCGATCGAAGCGACCGCGCCGATACCGGACGATCCGCCCATCCTGTTCCGCTGGCGCGGCGCCCTGCATCGTGTCCGCGCCGCGAGCGGTCCGGAGCGCATCGGCGCCGAATGGTGGCGACGTGCGGAACCTCAGCATGACCGGCCGGAGGCGGACATGCTGCGCGACTATTACCGAGTGGAGGATACAGAAGGCGCCCGCTTCTGGGTGTTCCGCGCCGGCCTGCAAGCGCAGCCGTTGCCGCGCTGGTACCTGCACGGATTGTTCGCGTGAGCACGTAGTTCTCGCGATCGGCTCCGCGCATGACATACGCCGAACTGCAAGTCGCAAGCCCGTTCTCCTTCCTGCGCGGCGCATCGCGCCCCGAGGAACTGGCGGTGGCGGCGTCGGTGCTCGGGCTTGCCGCCATCGGAGTCGCCGACCGCAACACCGTGGCCGGCGTTGTGCGGATGCATGATGTCGTCAAGCAGGTCGAGAAACAGACGCAAACGAAACTACGCCTGCTGGTGGGAGCGCGGCTGGTGTTTCGCGACGGCACGCCGGACATGCTCTGCTATCCGCGGGACCACGCCGCATGGGGGCGACTCACGCGGCTGCTCAGCGTGGGCAAGCTGCGCGCCAAGCATGGCGATGCGAGCGACGAGGCAAAGGCTACCAATCGCTGCTTCCTCGATCATGCCGATCTGCTGGCGCATGGCGACGGCCAGCTGCTAATCGTGGTGCCGCCACATCGGCTCGATGCCGCGTTCGCCACGCACGTCGAACGGGTCGCGGCGGATTTTCGCGGGCGCGCCTATGTCGCCGGCACGCGCCGTCATCGCGCCGATGATGCGCGCCGTCTGCGCACACTCGCCGAACTGGCGCTGCCGATGGTCGCGACTAATGACGTGCTCTATCACGCGCCGGATCGTCGGCCGTTGCAGGACGTGCTGACGGCGATCCGGCTCGGCTGCCGCGTCGACGACGTAGGCCGCGCGCTGGAGCCGAACGGCGAACGCTACCTGAAATCACCGGCGGAGATGGCGCGGCTGTTCCGTGCGTACCCGGAGGCACTCGCGCGCACCATTGAGATCGCCGACCGCTGCCATTTCTCGCTCGACGAGCTAGCCTACGAATACCCCGATGAGCCAGTGCCGCCCGGCCTCACGCCGGACGAACATCTGGCCAATCTTACGTGGGAGGGTGCGGCATCGCGCTTTCCCGAAAGCATACCGGCCAGCCTGCGTGCCACGCTGGAAAAGGAACTCCGTTTGATCGCGCATCTCGGTTATGCGCGATACTTCCTCACTGTGCATGACATCGTCCGCTATGCGCGCCAACAGAACATCCTCTGTCAAGGTCGCGGCTCGGCGGCCAATTCGACAGTGTGCTACTGCCTCGGCATCACTGCCGTGAACCCCGCCGAGATCGACCTTCTGTTCGAGCGATTCGTCTCCGCCGAGCGACGCGAACCGCCCGACATCGACGTCGATTTCGAGCACGAGCGGCGCGAGGAGGTGATCCAGTATATTTACCGACGATACGGCCGAGATCGCGCCGGCATCGCTGCGACGGTGATCCATTATCGGCCGAAAAGCGCCATGCGCGAGGTCGGTAAGGCAATGGGACTCGCCGAGGACGCGACTGCAGCACTCGCCGCGCAATCGTGGAACTCGGGCGACGAGTTGTGGCCGGACGAGCGCATCTCCGAGATCGGTCTCGATCCGGCCAGCTCGGTGATCCGCCGCACCGTGGCGCTGGCGCGCGAGCTGGTCGGCTTCCCGCGCCATCTCTCGCAGCATGTCGGCGGTTTCGTGCTGACGCGCAGGCGGCTCGACGAGACGGTGCCGATTGGTCGCGCGGCGATGGACGAGCGCACCTTCATCGAGTGGGACAAGGACGACATCGACACCCTCGGCATCATGAAGGTCGATGTGCTGGCGCTCGGGATGCTCACCTGCATCCGCAAGGCATTCAATATGCTCGGCGTGAAGGATCTCGCCGACATTCCGCGCGAGGACGCGGCGGTGTACCGGATGCTGTCACGCGGGGATTCGATCGGGGTGTTCCAGGTGGAATCGCGCGCGCAGATCAACATGCTGCCGCGCTTGCAGCCGCGCGCCTTCTACGATCTGGTCATCGAGGTGGCGATCGTCCGACCAGGGCCGATCCAGGGCGACATGGTGCACCCCTATCTGCGCCGTCGGCAGAAGCTGGAGGAGGTGTTCTTCCCCTCGCCTTCTCCCGAGCACGGAGAGCATGACGAACTCAAGCGCGTGCTTGGCAGGACGCTCGGCGTACCCTTGTTTCAGGAGCAAGCAATGCGCATCGCCATTGAGGCGGCGCGCTTTACGCCGGAGGAGGCGAACCAGCTCCGCCGCTCGATGGCGACATTCCGCAATGCCGGCACCATCCACAACTTCTTCAGCAAGATGGTCGACGGAATGGTGGCGCGCGGTTACGAACGGGACTTCGCGGAGCGCTGCTTCCGCCAGATCGAGGGCTTCGGCACCTACGGTTTCCCGGAGAGCCATGCCGCGAGCTTCGCACTGCTGGTCTACGCGTCGGCTTGGCTGAAATGCCATCATCCGGCGCATTTCACCGCCGCGTTGCTCAACTCACAGCCGATGGGCTTCTACGCGCCGGCGCAGCTTGTACGCGACGCACGCGAGCACGGCGTCCCCGTACGCGGCGTCGATGTCACCGCGAGCGCGTGGGATTGCACGATCGAGACGGGCGCCACGCTGCGCCTCGGCCTGCGGCTGATCGGCGGTTTCCGCGAGGATTGGGCGGCCCGACTCATGCAGGCCCGCGATCAATCCGGCGGGTTGCGGAGTTTCGCCGATCTGGTTCGGGTCGGACTGCCCCGGACGGCGCTGGAGGCGCTGGCCGATGCAGATGCGATGCGTGGGCTGGGGTTCGACCGACGGGCGGCGCTCTGGCAGGTCCGCGGGCTGCGTGAGGAGACGGACCTACCGCTATTCGCAACCCAGCCGGTGTCAGTGAGCGAGGCGCAGCTCCCGGTGATGGCGAAGGGCGAGCATGTGATCGCCGACTACCAAACGGCCGGACTGTCGCTGAAGGCGCATCCGTTGGTTTTTCTGCGGGCCAGCCTCGCAGGCGATGGCGTGCTGAGCTGCGCCGAGGCGGTGCTGCGCCAGGAGGGGGCCAGAGTGCGCCTCGCCGGTGTGGTGTTGGTCCGCCAGCGCCCCGGCAACGGCAACGTCGTGTTCTGCACCATCGAGGACGAGACCGGGACCGCCAATATCGTGGTCTGGGCCAGTTTGGCCGAGCGGTTCCGCCGGGCGGTGGTCGGTAGCTCCCTGCTGCTCGTGGAGGGTCGGGTGCAGCGGGTGGAGGTGCCGGGCGCGCAGGTGCCAATCGTCCATGTCGTGGCCGAACGACTGGAGGACCGCAGCATCTTGATGGCCAGCATTGCCGAGGGGGTGATCGGCGAGACATCCCGAACGAGCTCGCCGGGACACCCGCGACATACAAAAGTGTTTCCCCGTTCACGGGACTTCCAATGAGCGGATGCAACTTGTGACGTAGCTCACACTTCTGCGAGGCGCTGATGAGGTAGGGATTGATCAAGAATACATCGGGGGACGAAATCAATGGCCATCTCGCTCGCCCAGTCCGACCTGCGGACCCACTATATCCGGGACCCGTTCGCGATCGAGACCATCGACGTGGACCAGATCGTTCAGGAACTGGCCGAGGCGAGCCCTAACAGCACACCGAGCGCCTGGGTGGGCCATATGCCCCTCACCGAATACGACCACGTCGTGCTGGCCAGCGACCGGCGCAGCGGGCGTTGCGTCGGGGTGATGGGGGCACGTGACGGCGTGACCGAGCGGGACGAGGAATTCCTCTTCATCCACACCGGCTTCGTGGCCGAGCGGGCGCGCGGCAGGGGTCTCATGCGACGCATGATCGCCCTCACCCTGCTGCGGGCCTCCGGCAATGACGCGATGCCGCGCATCATTGCCGCCCGCACCAGCAGCCGGCTCTTCTACCGTGTGCTGCACGATTTCGGCACGCGCATCCCGGAGGTCGGGGTCTATCCCGATCTCGCGGCGGGCCCGGTGAGCCTGCCCGCCGCCGGCCTCGCCCAGCGGATTGCCCGTCAGGTCGCCAGAGGCACACGCTTCGAGCCTGGAACCGGCGCGCTCCGTGGCGGGTTGCTGGCGGCGGGCGGTGCGCCGCTCCCGCCCATGCTGTCGCATGACAAGCGCATCGACGAGCTGTTTGGTCGCACGCTCGCTCCCTCCGACCAGATTCTGGCGATGGTCGACCTCCGTAGGGCAAGCGAGGAGACCATCGTCGAGGAGGCACGGCGCATCTACCGTCGGAACTGACCTGCTAGCCGCCCGTTCGGGCGGGTATGAACAGCATCGTTGTCGTCACCGGCGCCACGGCCGGAGTGGGTCGCGCGACCGCACGGGAATTCGCCCGCAGAGGCTGCCGAGTGGGATTGATCGCGCGAGGGCAGGAGCAGCTCGACGCCACGGCAGCGGAGCTGCGCGACATGGGCGCCGAGGTGTGTGCGGTCGCCACCGACATGGCCGACGCTGAAGCAGTGGAACGCGCGGCGGAACGGATAGAGCAGGCGCTCGGCCCTATCGATATCTGGGTGAACAACGCGATGGCCACCGTGTTCGCGCCGGTACGCGAGACATCGTCGGCCGAATTCCGGCGCGCCACCGAGGCGACCTATCTCGGCACGGTCAACGGCACGATGGCGGCGCTCAAACGGATGGCGGCGCGGAACCGGGGCACGATCGTCCAGGTCGGCTCGGCGCTCAGCTATCGGGCGATCCCGCTGCAAGCGGCGTATTGCGGCGCCAAATACGCCATTCGCGGCTTTACCGATAGCTTGCGCTGCGAGCTGATCCACGATCGGCTGAAAATCCATCTCACGATGGTGCATCTGCCGGCGGTCAACACGCCGCAATTCGACTGGGCGCGCAATCACATGACCAAGCGCGCACAACCGGTGCCGCCGATCTTTCAGCCCGAGGTGCCGGCGCGGGCAATCGTGTTCGCCGCGACCCATCGGCGTCGGGAGATTTGGCTCGGCTGGCCCACGGTGAAGGCGATCCTGGCCAACAAGATCGCGCCGGGACTGCTTGACCATTACCTGGCGCGCAAGGGCTACGACACCCAGCTCGGACCCGAACCGCACGATCCCTCCGAGCCCGGCAATCTGTTCGATCCGCTGCCCGGCGATCCGGGCGCGCATGGGCGGTTCGACGCGCTGGCGCGGGATACCAGCTCCGAGATGTTCACGAGCCGCCACCGCGACGCCCTCGCCGGCGGCGTTCTCATGCTCGGGGCTCTCGCCCTGGTCGCGATGGTTCGCCGGGGTGTCACACGTCGTTGTTGAGCTTCGCCGCGTAGCAGCGCAGGATCGCCGCTCGTCAGCCCCACGGAGCTGCGGCGTGGTCGACACGGTCCTGCGGTGGCTTTTGAGGCGAAATGCGCGGCGAGGCATCCCGGTCGCGTTTGCATCCGTGGCGCTGGCCGCGGCGATCCGCTTCGCATTGCACGGCTTCGCCTTGGGCGCGGCGTTTACCCCGTTCCATCCCGCCGTCATCATCACTGCGTTTGTCGGCGGTTGGCCCTCGGCGTGCCTTGCTGTGGCGCTCTCGATAGCAATGGCAGTCTTCTTCTGGGTCCCGCCGAGTTTCAGCTTTCAACTCGGATATGGCGGCGTCGTCCTGGTCGTCATGTTCTCGGTGGGCGCCGCGATCGAGATCGCGCTGGTCGAGATGGCCGGAATCGCCGCGCAGCGGCTGCGGGCGCGCCAACACGAGATGGAGCGGCTGCTGGAGCGCAACGACGCCCTGCTCGAGGAACGCGCGGTGATGTTCCGCGAGCTGCGCCATCGCGTCGCCAACATGATGCAATTCGTCGCCAGCATGATGATGCTGCAGGCTCGCCGCCTGCGAGCCGATCAGGAGGGCAAGCTGGCCCTACAGGAGGGCGCGCGGCGATTGGTGATGATGGCGCAGATCCATCGTCGCCTACACGATCCAGACGCCGTGAGACGCGGATTCGAGCCGATGGCCCATGATGTATTGGGCGGATTGCTACAAGCGGCCGGCTGCGGGCGCGTCCGCCTTGACATCGAAGCCGATGAGCGCGAGTTGCCGCTCGACACCATTTCGGTGCTGGTGATGATCGCGGCGGAGGCGACGACCAACGCGATCAAGCACGTGTTCGCCAGCGGCGCGGGCAGCACGCTCACCGTGCGGCTCGCTTCGCAGGAGGGCGACCTCCTGGAGCTGGTGGTCCGCGACGACGGGCCGGATCAGCCGATCGAGGCCGAGGCGGAAAAGGAGCCCAGCCTCGGCCAGAGCATCATGCAATCCCTCGCCCGCCAGATCGGCGGCCGAATGTGGACCGAGCGGAATGGTGGTACCACAATCAAGGTAGTTTTCCCGGAATCCGAGCACGAGTTTCCGGAGGTTTAATCCTCCATCGTGTTGCCGTCCTCGTCGCGACCGCGCATGTAGGCGTCGATGTCGCGACGCAGGCTGGGCTTGTTGCCCGCCAGCTCGAACACGCCCCAGATGTTGCGCTTGAGATCGGTGAATGGATCGAAGCGGTGGCGGACGAGCACCTGCCAACGATCCACGTAGCGGCGGCGCGTTTTCGCGCCGTGCCAGGTGTGCTCGATCGTGCCAGGAATACAGCCGATGTTGCCCGCAATATGCGCCGTAGCGCGCGCTTGCCATTGGGCGATCGGGCGCACGTAGCCGGGCTCTATGCCGCCGGGCAGGCTCTGCTCCATCTTGCCGGCGAGCGCCAGCGCCATGTGATGGTCGGCCGCGCCGAGGGCGGCGGTCTCGATCAGTCCGCCGAGATGCTCAAGGGCTGCGCGCGTTGCCGCCCAAGCGTAGCCGGGATGGGCGAAGCGATAGGGTCCCGGACCGACCGGCTGCTGGTCCATCCACTGCTTGCAGAAGCTGCGATGCGCCTGCAGGTGCTCGTCGCGTGGCCCGAGATCGTAGCAGTCGGTCCAGGGCTGCACGATGTCGTATTGCTGCAGCGCGTGCACCGTCTCGGCCGCCCAGTTTTCCCGGCGGAAGGTGATGTCGGCGTCGATCCAGGCGACGTATTTCCAGTCCTGCGGCAGCCGGGAGATACCGATGTTGAGCAGGTTCTCCTTGGTCCAGACCAGCGAGCGGGCACGCACCGGCACGTGGTTGATGCGGGGATTGCCGGCGAGCTCGAAGGGACGGTCGCCGTAGGCGCACTCGACCGTAGTGAGATGCACGCCCGATGCAAGCATGTGGCGCTCGAACTCGCGATAAAGCCTGATGCGGCTTTCCCAGCGGATCGGGTTGGCAATCGCGGTGACGACGTGCAGCAAATCGGCGCGCATGGAGAGCCTTTCAGGAACCGGCGGTAGTGATGGGTGGACCGTGGAACAGCGGAGCTGGACTAACGACGCGCGTCGGTCCAGCGGCCGGCGTCGACCAAGGATGAACAAGTCCAGGTCACGACGGCGATGCGGGCGTGCGGGCCGAGATCACCGATTGCGAGGACCGCAGCGGTGCAGCGCTCCAGCAAGCGCAATTCAGTACTCCGTTGAGCGTCGGGATCGGGGGCTCTGTGGAGCAGCAAGGGCAGCCCGATGGCGACCACGAATGCGACCGCGGTGAGCCGCAGATGCAGCTTGTCGCGGTGCCGGTTCATCGATGCGGCGCCCCGGTGAGATTGCTCCACCCGTACGCAAGGAGCGCCAGAAGTGCTGCCGTGAGCAGGGTTTTCCAGAATGCCCAGTCTTCACGGCTGACGAACTTCTTCGTCGTCTCCTCGAGGCTGGCGCGGAACATCTCTGCCTGTGCCGTCATACCCGCCGTGAATCGGTCGGACATCGCGCGGAAACTCGCGTCGAGCTCGGCGTCGCGGTTGGCGAGCTTATCGACCGCCAAGACGACTTGGCGCATCTGCTCCTCCAGCCGGGCGAGGCGGTCCACCACCTCGTCGGCAACCGCGACGAGTCCGGCGTTGGGCGACACGTTGGGCCGCATTTTCGATCCTTTAGAGAACGTCACAGCGCGAACCCCACAGCGCCGGGCGCGGCCAACATGGGCAGGCCGGGGCCGACCAACGCCGGCCGATGCCAAACGGCGGGCGAGACGGTGAGAGGGGATGCCGCCAGGCTCAGCTGACGGCCCGTCGAGAGACCGTCCGCGTCAGTATCGAAATCATAGATGCCGGCAGCAATCGCGGCGCTGCTGTCCCACGGCAGACGGTACCAGACGTCGAGCGCCTGATTATCCGACGGGGCGGCCGAAAGCGTGATCGCGACCGATCCCGGTTGGGACAAATCCACTCCGGCGACCGGCAATGCGCCGCTGGTCTGCCCGGCGGGGAACACCTGAAACTGCGTCGCGGCGCTGCCGCCCGACGCGCTAAGCGATACGGCTGGAAAAACCGACACCACGATCCGCGCGGAGCCGGGCGCGCGCGTAGCGCCTATAAGACGTGGCCCCCCATCGCCCGCCGCGTTGCCGCCGACCGTTGCCATGAAAGCACGGTAGAAATGGTCGGCGAAACCAATGTTCCCGCGCTGGCTGGGGTGGATGCCATCCGCGGACACCGTCACATCCAGCCCAGCGACATAGCTCGCGAGCGGATCGAGACCCACATATTGCAGGTGTGCCGCACGAATGATGGCAACTGCGCTCGCGTCGAACTTCGCTGCGGCAGCTGCGCCGATCGACGGGATAGAACAGAGAATGCGCCGGAATGGCCCGGAATAGGCCGCCGCCAAGCTCCCGATGACCTGCTGGAGCGCGGTCAGATACACCGCGCCATTCGCCCCGGCCTTGGCGTCTTGATGTCCCTGGCACCAGATAAACGCGGCGAACTTGCCGCCCGCCGCCGTCAGGATCGCTCGCAACGCGGTGTCGTTCGGCTGCCCCGGTTGCCACGTCGCGATCGTCGTGCCGTTGACGGCATAACCCACCAGTGCGGCGTTTACCCCGGTCGCAGCGACCACACGACGCAAGAACTCGGCAGCGAAGCTCGAACGATAGGCGCCGCCATCGGCCGGGGTCGCCCAGGCTGGCAGCGTTGTGTTGCCGTTCCAGGCAGCGAAGGCCGCGCTGTAGGAACTTGGCACCACGCCGAGGCTGGCCAGCGTGGCGGGGTCGCCCGAGGCATCGGTGCTCCAGAAATCCGTCGCGAGCGATTGCCCCGCGGCGGCGATCACCTCGCCCACACCGATCTGGTTGGACGTACTGACCACGCTCGCCGGATCGCCATTGGCGCGCAGATCCAGCAAATACCAGGCCGCGTTCGCGGGCAGGGTCAGCGGGACTGTCTGGGTACCAGCCGCGAGGTTCGACCCGGCGCTGAACCAGGGGACCAGCACCGTTCCGGGATTGCTCGCGTCACGCAGCTGCGCTTCAAGCAGTGTGACCGGAGCGGTGGGCGAGAGGGTGAGCGCAACCGCGCCCGCCCCCTTGCCGAAAGTGCCGCCGGTGCGCGTATCGCGTTGGTAGATGCGATACGCAGCCGGCTGGGTCAGAGTGAGGCTGCCGCTGTAGGACACCGATCAGCTTCCCCACTTTGTTGTCGCGTAGCTGGCGAGATTGGCGAGCTTCGTCGCGTCGCTCAGGAACGTGTTCCAAAGGTTCACTTCGAAGATGAGGCCGTCGAAATAGAACGGCGTGCTGCCGAACGGCTGTTTGCCGAGCAGGAAGCTATCCCACGCCGCCAGACCGCCGCCGCTATAGGGACCAGTGGTCGTGGCCACGATGTCGGTGCGGCCGTTGACGCTGAGATGCACCTGGTTGCCGGTCGGATCGAAACGAGCGATGACCTTGAGCAGCGTGTTCTTGGCCGCCGCGCCGTAGAACGTCTCGTTCGCACCGGCGGAGGTCGCGGAGTTGCGGCCCGCTTGGATCTTCGGGGAGCCGGTCGTGGAGATACTGACGTTGAAGACGTTGCTCGTTCCCGTCGTAGCGCTGTTCGATAGGCTGGCGGCCAGATAGGGCGTGCCGCTGTTCGCGTCGCTGGTAATCTTGAACACCAGCAACGCGGTCAAAGGCCCGCTCTGCAACCCGCCGACCCATCCGCTCGATACCTGCTGGAGGAATTGCGAGGCGGACTTGGCGAAGGTCAGACCATTGCGGCCGTTCGCTGCCGCGATCGCCAAGGTCGGTGCGTTGCCCGTCTGGCTGAGATCGAAGCCGTTGCCCGAAGTGTCGCGCAGGCCCCTCACGGTGCCGCCGGCCGTCGACTGCAGAGTGGTAAACGCGGCGTCGGCGTAGAGCGATTGCGCGTTGCTGGCGTCGAACATCACCACGGGATTGGGAACCCCGACCGACAGCAGCGAGCTGTCGGCCGCCGGGCCGGTGGAGGTGATGGTAACAGCCTGCGAGGCGAGCTGTGTGCCAGTGCCGGCTGTCGATGTGTCGTAGATCGCCAGCAGATAACCGCCCGAGCCCGGCGCGGTGATCGTCGCAGTACCGCCGCTCGCAGCGAACCGCGTGCTTACCTCTGTCGTACCCTGCATCCACACCAGGTAGACAGTCGCAATGCCGGTCAGGGCAAAGGTCACGGTGATCGCCGACCCGGCAGAGCCCGACGGGCTGTTGGTGATGGCCGCGGTGTATACGCTGAACGTACCGGTGCTGCTGCCCGAGATGCTCGTCGTATGGTCGCGCACCATCAGCGTGTAGGCCGTCCCGGCGGCGACGCTGCCCGCCGGGATCGTGAAGGAGAACGCGCCGCCCGCGATGCTCGGCGTACTCGCCGCGCGCCACGTCGTCCCGCCGTCGGTGCTCCAATCAAGGGCGGTCGGCGTGCCGTTGCTGTATGTGCCGCTGACGGAGATCGCATTGGCCAGTGGCGTGTTCGCCGGCGTGGCGACCCCGATCGTCTGCGCGGCGATGACTACGTTGGTCTTGACGTCGAGCAGCGTGGTTCCGGCGGCGCTGTCATAGAGCCGCAGGGAGTAGGTTCCCGCCGCCGGCGCGGTGATCGCGGCGGAACTGCCGGAGACCGCAGTGCGACCGCCCACGTCGCCCGATCCGTTCCACCAGGCGATGTAGGCGGTCGCGATGCCGGCCAGGGTGAACGGCACGCTTGCCGTCTGGTTCGCGACGAAGGCTGGCAGCGTGCCAAGCGAGCCGCTCTCGACGTTGAAGGTCGCCGTTGTTGCGCCGACCACAGCCGGAATGGCGGTGTCGCGCACCCGCAGCGTGTACGGGCCGCCCGCGGCGACCGCTCCGGCGGGGATGGTGAACGAGAAATTGCCCACGCCGATGGTCGGAGAGGCAGCAGCGGTATAGGTGGTACCGTCGACACTCCAGGCGAGCCCGGCAGGCGTGCCGTTGGTGTAGCTGCCGGACACGGCGATCGCGGTTCCTGCCACGACGGTGGCAACCGCATTGACCGTGATCGTCTCCGACGGCGGTGCCGCGACCGGAACGCTGGCAATGACGGCGAGCTTATTGCCCGTGCCGGTGATTGCGGAATCCCAGAGCGCGAGCGCATAGCTCCCGGCAGTCGATGGCGCTGTGATGGCGCCGGACGTGCCAGTAACCGCCACGCGGGCGCCGATCTCGGTCGCCCCGTTCATCCAGACGAGATAACCGGTGGTCAGGCCGGCCATAGTAAAGCTGACGGTCGTGGACTGGCCGCCGGTGACGCCGGTGGGGGTGACGAGGGTCGCGGACTCGACATTGAAGCTGTTCGACTGGCGCGGCGCGTTGGCGCCATCAGAGACGAGGATCGTCTGGCCAATCTGTGCCGCCATGCCGGGATGCAGGAACGAGAAGGCTGTCGCCGACACCGTTGCGCCAGCGGGCAGCGCGTTCCAGGTGCTGCCGCCGTTATCGGAGTATTGCAGCGTGGGCGCGGCGCCGTAGTTCAACAGCGAGCCGGAAACACCGAAGCTCGCATTGGCCGGAACATTGGCGATCGCGCCGATGGCGATGGTCGGCACCGAGCCGCTGCTCGGGGTCTGCGCATAGACACCCTGAGCGTTGTTCGAGTTACGGATGGCAAGCACCGTCGCCGACTGGCCGGGCGACAAGCTGGTCAGACCTGTGCAAGTGATGCCAGCTCCGAACGTGACGGTACCCGCAGCGGAGGTGTTCATCACCACGCACTCGAACCCATCGCCGCAATCGGCGAACTGCACGACGGATACAGTGCCCCCGTTCGGCAGCGTGACGATCGCGCGGTTGTGGCGCGACAAGGTCAGCGCCACGGAAGCGGCCTCTTCGACCCGACGGCGCGTATAGCTCGGGAGCTTCGCGTTGATGTAGTCGGCCACTTTCTGCAGCGTGCCAACCACCATTGTCGTGCTGCCTTGGCCGAGCCAGAAGCTGTCCCCGTCGCTCATGGCCGCGGCCACGGGATTGCCGGAATCCGTGATCAGTCGGCCGTTGAGAAAATTCGCGTAACTGATCGCGCGATCCGTCCCGCTCTGGCTGATGCCCACAAGATCGGACGCAGCGATGCTGGTCGTGAGCGGCGCCCCGGTGATCGAGGTCGACGAGCCAGCTGGTCCCGCGGGGCCTTGCGGACCTGCGGGACCGGTCGCACCCGTGGCACCCGGCGCACCTGGCGATCCGGCCGCACCTGCGGGTCCCGTCGCACCGGTGGGACCGATCGGCCCCTGCAAGCCGGCCGGGCCGGTCGCGCCTGCTGGGCCGACCGGTCCCTGTGGGCCTGCCGGTCCAGCCGCACCCGTCGGGCCCGCCGGGCCGGTTAGCCCGATTGCACCAGCAGGTCCCATAGGACCGGCGGGACCGACCGGGCCGATTGGACCCTGCGGCCCGACGGAGCCCGACGGACCAGTCGCGCCCGGTGCCCCGACGGGACCCATCGGGCCGATCGGACCGGCCGGCCCAATCGGACCCTGCGGCCCCACGGGACCTTCGGCGCCCGAATCCCCCGCCGGTCCGGGAGGACCCATCGGGCCGCTTGGGCCCATCGGGCCGGTCGGCCCGGCCGGGCCTGCTGGGCCCTGCTCGCCAGCCGGGCCTTGCTCGCCAGCGGGCCCCTGCGGGCCAGCTGGCCCTATGGCCTCCCCGCTCACCGCGATCGTGCCGGACGGGTCGATGCTCACATTGGCGCCTGCGGAGAACAGGCCGCGCAGCATCGCAAGCGGCATCCGACGGGGCGCGCCGGCACTGTTCAGTACGACTTCGTCGGTGGGCTGCAGCGCGGCCTGCGTGGGGAAGGCCGCGTGATCGAGGCCCGTTGCGGCAAGCGCACCGCCGGCCAATGCCAGCCCCGTGCCGATCCCGACCTGCTCCGGTCCACCGGGGCCGAGGCTGGTGCGGCCGAGCAGCGTGCCGGTCGCGGTGATGATCGCAGGCTGAGTTCCGGCGAGCAGATCGCCCACCGTCGCGCCGCGGGTGACACCGTCCTGGCTGAGGGGAAACTCGTCGGCCGCGGTGATCTGGCCCGCCGCGGGAAGCTGCGGAATCGTCGGCATGTGTCGTTCCTAATCGCGGTGTCAGCTGGAGCGGAGGTTCAGGCGAGAGGGGAACTAAGCCTGAACCGGCGCGCCGCTGAGAACGGAGATCTATCGGCCCGAGCTGTCGGCGAACAGTTCGACGCCGGTCCCGGAGCCGGCCGCCTCGCCAACCTTGCGGCCGTTGCTGGCATACGCCTTGGCGCCGGCGACCGGGGAAGCGGGAAGCGTTGCAACGGTGAAGCTCGGGAGCACGGGCGCCGCACTGAAGCGCACCGGGCCACTCACGACGATCGCGCCGGAGGTATTGTCATAGGCGAGTGTGCGCGTGCCGTCCGCGCTCAGCGCGATCCGCTGCCCATCGGCCAGCCACACGGCGTTGCCGCCGGCATTCTGCACGGCGCCGCGCGCGTCGAACGCAGCTTGGCCTGACTGCACCGTTGCAGTGCAGGTGTATCCACCGGATGAGGCGAAGCCGCCAGGGGCATTGTAGCGGCTCTGCAGGTCAATCCATCCGAGCACGCCATTGTTGAACAGGAATTCGAGCCCCGGACGAGTGGGATTGTACCGCACCGCCCATTTGCCGTCGGAGCTGAATGACACCGTCTGCCGGTCTGCCAGCCAGATTGCGTTGGCGCCCACCCGCTGCGTCGCGTTGCGGCCGTCGATGATCGCCTGGCTGAAGGTGACGTTGACCTGCATCCCGCGCTTGATCGACGCGCCTGTCGTCCCGGTCGAGCCGTTACCGGGCCACACGCCGATGACGTTGCCGATCTCGACATCCGTGCCGGTCGCCGCGTTCTTGCCCACGACGGCGGAGATGAAGCAACGGGTATCCGCGTCGTCGACGTTGTTGCCGACCCAATCGAGTTCCAGGGTCTGACCGAAGCCGGATTGCGACGAAGGGAGGTCGACCTGCTCGTGGTACTCGATCACCCCGCCCCAAAGATTGGCGCCTTTGACGACCCCGATCACGGACTTGCCCGCGACGCCGTCCGCGGGCGCAATCGACGTGCTGAGGGTCAGAGTGCCAGGCCCGCTCGTTGCTCCCGCCGTGTCTGGCGTGCAGGCAATGACGCTGTACGGGTTCCCGTTGATCAGCACCGGCAGTGGATGCATCGTCGAAAGTGGATACCCGACGCCGGCCGTGTAGCCGGTGAAGCAGTTCGTCACGTCCGCGATGCGCATAGTCGTGCCGGTCGCCGTAGCGGTGATCGTGGAGTTCGGGATCGGGACTGCACTGCGCACCGTCTGCAAGTAGCCAGCCACATGACCTGTGGCACCACCATTGCCACCGCCCGAGCTCGATGTAAGGTTGCTGAGAAATCCCCAAATACCGTCGGCCGGTGTGCTGGACACAGAGGTGCCCACAAAGAGATTGTTGATCACATGCCCGGTGCCGCCCGAGTGGTTCACCAGGTAGTAGGACTGCGTGACACTCGTATCGGTGGTGGCGGAACCAACCTTGTTGAACAATGCCGTCTGGGGGCCGGAGGTGCTCAGGACGGTGTGCTGGAAATCCGAGTTGCCGACGTAGAGCGAGCCGTTCTGCACCGTGTTCTGGCCAGCACCGGAGACCGTCAACGTACCGGTCAGCGTGCCGCCGGCCGTGCTCAGCCGGGACCCGGCCTGGGCGTCGACATATTGCTTCGTCGCGGCGTGCAGCAACTGCGTGGGGTCGGCGGCCAACGTCAAGGCGCCGGTCATCGCGCCGCCCGCCGCGCTCAGCCGGGTGCCGGCCTGCGCGTCCACGTACTGCTTGGTTGCCGCATGCAGCGGCTGCGCCGGATCGGCGGACAAGGTAAGCGCGCCGGTCATCGCGTCGCCGCCGCGCTGCACTCGGCCATCCACATACTGCTTGGTGGCTGCGTGCAACGGCTGGGCAGGATCGGACGGCAAGGTCAGCGCACCCGTCATGGCATCGCCGGTACGCTGCACGCGGGCGTCGACATATTGTTTCGTTGCCGCATGGAACGGCTGCGCCGGGTCGGATGACAGGGTGAGCGCACCCGTCATGGAGTCACCCGCGCGCTGCACGCGACCATCGACGTACTGCTTGGTGGCGGCCTGCAGCGGCTGCGCGGGGTCGGCGGGCAGCGTCAGGGCGCCGTTGAGCGCACCGCCGCTCTTGGGCAGCATCGCGCTCGCCTGGCCGTCCACGTAGAGCTTTGTCGCCGCCTGCAACGGCTGGGTGGGGTTGAACGGGAGCGTCAGCGGGCCGGTAAGCGTGCCGCCAGTCTTCGCAAGGCTGCCAGCGGCGGCGGCATCGACATACTGCTTTGTCGCGGCTTGGAGCGGTTGCGCCGGATCGGCCGCAAGCGAAAGCGGCCCAGTCATGGCCGCACCACTGGTGAGCGCGGTGCTCGCGGCGAAATCCGCCAGCTTCAACGTTGCTTGCGAAGCGGTCGGCTTCACCAGCATCTTCGAGGCGTCAAGGTTCGCCACGTTCGACAAACCGCTCATGAATTGGGCGTAAGAAACCGACGCATTGGCGCCGTTCTGTCCGACCGGCACGACGTCGCTCGTCGTGGGCACAGTGCCGGCCGGAAGCGCACCAACGACGAACGGCGTAGCACTCGCGGACAATGTACCGCCGGCTAGGGTGAGATTGGCGCCGACCGTGATCGGCGCTGGGCCGCCGATGTCGTTGCTCGGATTGCCCAGGAGGGTACCAGACCCGGCGGCGATCTGCGGCTGTAGCCCGGCGATCAGCTGCGCACGCGTGATTTTCCGCGACACGCCGTTCTGGCTGATCATCAGCTCGTCGGTGTCGGCGGCCGCGACGGCCGGCGCCAGCTGGTCGATGGTCGGCATAGGTCTGTCAAGCTCCGAGAAGGATGGGGCGGCCGGTGCGGTCGACGACTGGGCGAGCCAGCGGCCCGCCAGTCAGAGTCCGTCAGAGGATCAGCACCGGGTTGCCGTTCTGATCGGTGAGGGTGGCACCCGTGTTCGTTTCGATCGCGCCCGGCGGCACCGGCGGCGTGGACAGCGTCACCACGGGAAGCAACACGGTGCGGCTAAGCGTGCGCCCGTTGGTGGTCACGATGGAGATCGTAACCATGTATGTCGTTCCGGCAGCGCCGCCCGACAGCCACAGCACCGCCGTCGCTCCGTCGGCCGCCGCGCTGTCGAGCATGAGATCGCCCGGATGATTCGGCCCGATTTCGACGTCGAGCTCGGCAATGCTGTCGCCATCATTGCCGGAAAGAGCGGCGGAGATATCGAAGACGTAGTCGAGCACGTCGGCTGGATCCTTGACCGGCCAGGCGAGCGGACGCGGCGTTGTCGCGGTCGAGCCGCGCGGGACGGGGACGAAGCTATCGAGCACGACGGTGCGCGCGCTGCTCGGCCGCCAGACATGGCTGGCTGCTGTCGGCATGTTTGCCTCTCGGGACAGGAGTTTTGGGGCGGAGCCGATGGTTCCGGTGCGTTGGGCCGCGATCAGCCCCGCGATCAGCCCTTGGTAAGCGCCGCGATTTGAGCGGCGAGCGCCTGGAGTTGCGCTTGCAGGTCGGCCAATGACGGCGCAGGCGGCGTTGGGACCGGCGGCGGCGCAGTGAAGGCGGACCCATCATAGAGCCAGCCTTGGGCCACCCCCGAAACCTCGGTGACGTCCACCCAGACCAGAGCGGGTGCGAACAGCTGGGTGATGTCGGCATCCGTGACGAAGAGTTCGGCCACCATGCCGTCCTGGATGCGTGCGAATGTTTTTGTAGTCATCGTTACCACCTCACGATCACGAAGCCGCTGGCGCCCCACGCGCCGCTCTGAGCACCGTTCAGCGTGCCGGCGCCGGCCGCTCCGCCACCGGGGGAATATCCCGTGTTACCTGTCGCACCGGCGACCGAGCGGGTGCCGGTCCCAGGAGCACCTCCACCCATTCCGCCAAGGCCGGCGGTTCCGGTCTGTCCGTCCGAACCAACGAGGTTGATATCTCCGCCCACACCCTGGCCCGCCGGCGCGCCGTTCTGTGGCGCCGATAAGCTGGCAAGGCTGTTAATGCCGCCCCCGGTAGCGCTGACGAAGGTCCCAAAGCTGGAGGTCCCTCCGGGGCCGGGGCCGGTCGTGGTCGTGCCGGCGGCCCCGCCGGCGCCGATCGTCACGGGGATCGCCTGACCTGGCGTAAGCCCCGCGATGCGCCGGCGCGCATAGCCGCCCCCCGCGCCGCCGCCGCTCGGC
>JAFKFI010000129.1 GCA_017307285.1 Alphaproteobacteria bacterium
GTAGTCGCTCAGCCGGCGCTCCGGGTTGGGCGGGCGCGGCGGCTTGCGCGCCGGCACTGGCCGGAAGCGCGATGGTGGGGGCGGCTCCGGCTCGGGCTCCGGCCATTGATCGGCGCGCGAGCGGCGCAGCCGCGGCGGCTTCTCGCCGAGCGGGTAGCAGGGGGTCGGCTCCCAGCTCCTTGTCCCATCGGGCAACGTCACCCGACGCATCCGCGGCGGGCCGCTGCCCGGCGCCGGCTTGGCCGGACGGGGCGGTCTCGGCGCACGCGGCTTGCGCGGTCTTGGCGGTCTCGGCGGCAGCCGCAAGATGTCGGGCAGCACATCCGGGGAGAGCTTGCGCCACAGCGGCCGCAGGAGGCGCCCGGCCTGCGGTGCGGCGGCGAGGAATTCCCGCATCTCGGGGTCCTCCAGCAGCGCCTGCAGATGGCTGAACATCCGCAGCCCGAACTCGGTCAGCAGCACCGCACCCGGCGGGATCGCCGGCGCCCGGCGCGCGGACTTCTGCTCGGGCTTCGCGCCCTCAATGGTGCCCTGGGCAATCGCGCCCTCGGCAACCGCCTGTTCGCCGGCCTGGCGAGGGGTGGGGTTGCGGCGTGGCGCGGTGGCCAGCGTGCCGGCGAGAAAACGCGCGTGCAGGGCGGCGAAGCGCCGCTGCGTCGCCGTCAGATAATCGAACAGCCGGAGAAACAGCGGCGCCACCGCCACCGCGTTGCCGTCCACCCGCATCTGGCGCAGCGAGAAGGTCTCGCCCAGCGCCCGCTTCACCGCCCCGATGAACCCCGCAAAGCGCGGCACCAGGCCGGAAGGGGGTGAGGAGGACAGAGTGGTGCTCATGACCGGGAGACTGTAGCATCCGTTAGAACGTTTGCCAAACTCTATCGCCGCCCGACACAGCCCGGCGTGGCGATCCAGACACGGGCGCGCATGAGGGCCAGGCCCAACCGCCTGCCCGAGGCACTCATCGCCCAGGGTTTCATTTTGGTTGAATCCGTTCGCACCGCCTAATGTGCCGCCAAGCGATTGTTCTGAAGCCGATCCCCTCGTTCCGCCGCGCTTGGGCAAGTGGAGCGGCCGGCGCCGAAAGGGGAATGGCATGGCTACCATCTTGCAGTTCGCGGACAACCTGCCGCCGCTCGCGCGTCTCGCGGCGATCCTCGCGCTGGTCGCGGCGGTGCCGTTTCTGGGGCGCAAGATGATGCTGCCCGACTGCGTGTCGTTCATTCTGGTCGGCGTGATGGTCGGGCCGCATCTGCTCGGGATCGCCCCCCAGCACGGGGAGGTGCTCGATTTCTTCGCCGAGCTCGGCAAGCTGCTGCTGATGTTTTTCGTCGGCCTGGAGGTCGATTTCGAGCAGTTCACCGCCAACCGCGGCCGCGCCGGTCTCTTCGGCCTGCTGACCTTCGCCCTGCCGATGGCCGCCGGCACCGCCGCCGCCGCGGCATTTGGCTACCCGGTGATCTCGGCCATCCTGGTCGGCTCGCTCCTCGCCTCTCACACGCTGATCGCCTTTCCGATCGTCAGCGCCGCGGGCCTCGGTCGCCGCCCGGCGGTCGCGATCACGGTCGGCGCGACGGTGCTGACCGACATGCTCTCCCTGCTCGTGCTGGCGGGGTGCCTTGCCGCCCATCTCCGAGGCTTCGATCCGCTGGCGCTGGCGATCCAGGTGGCGGAACTCGTGGCCTTCGCCGGGATCGTGGTGTTCGGCCTCAGCGCGCCCGCGCGCTGGCTCGCCGCCCGTCTCGGCGACAACCAGGAAGCCCGGTTCGCCGTGTTGCTGATGGTCGTCAGCATCGCCGCGACCTTGGCCGAGGCGATCAACCTGGAGGGCATCATCGGCGCCTTCCTCGCCGGCCTCGCAGTCAACCGCTCGGTCACGGGAACCGAGGCGCGGCGGCATCTGGAATTCATCGGCCGCGCCTTCTTCATCCCGGCCTTCTTCGTCGTGACCGGCTTCTTGGTCGATCTCACCGTGCTCGGGCGTACCCTGCTGACCGGCCTGCCGCTGGTGATCGCGATTGTCGGCGGCCTGATCGCCTCGAAATGGCTGGCGGCCGAAATCGCCGGGCGGGCGTGGCGCGTCTCCGCCGATGAGCGCGGGCTGATCGCCTCGCTGACGCTGCCGCAGGTGGCGGCGACGTTGGCGGCGGCGCTGGTCGGCTACGATGCGGTGAACGCGGCGGGCGTGCGCCTGCTCGACGAGAAGATGCTCAATACGGTACTCGTGCTCGTCGTCGTCACCTCGGTCGTCGGGCCGATCCTCACCGAGCGCTATGCCCGCCGCCTCGCCGGACCGGCCCCGGCCTCGGGTGCGGCGCCGGGCGACGCCGTCCTCTCCGACGCGGCCTGAGCGCAGCCATGCCGCGCGACGTCGGCGTCCGGCGCCTCGCCTCCGTGCTCGCCGCCCTGCTCGCGGCGGCGCTGCTGCTGTCGGCCTGCACCGCTCCGGCGTCGCAGATGAACCAGCCGCTCAGGACAGGCGCGAACGGCAAGCCCGATTTCCTCGCCAATTACGGCCTCGGCCGTTACTTCTCGAACCTGTCGCGCAACACGGCCAACGCCGCCGACGCCGCGGACAGCGACATTCTGCTGTTCGTCACCATCTCCGGCGGCGGCAAGCGCTCGGCCGCGTTCGGGCACGGGGCATTGCGCGGCCTGCGCGACATCGCGCTGCATCCGCCCGACGGGCGCGTCATCAGTATGCTCAACGCGCTCGACTACATCTCCGGCGTCTCCGGCGGCAGCTTCCCCGCCGCCCATTACGGCCTCTATCGCGCCCGCAGCTTCGAGACGTTCCCGTCGGATTTCCTCTATGTCGACGTGAACGCCTATATGTGGGGCATCTACACGCTGCCGTGGAACTGGGCCTGGATGGTCGACCCGCTGGTCGGCACCAACGACTACATGGCGCAGGTCTACGACCGGCTGATGTTCCACGGCGCCACCTTCGCGGATCTCGCGCGGATCGGGCAGCCGATCGTCTCGATCAACGCCACGGACATCGTGAACGGAACGACCTTCCCGTTCATCGGCCTGAACTTCGGCCTGCTCTGTTCGGACCTGAACAGCTTCCCGATCGCCCGCGCGGTGGCGGCCAGCAACGGCTTTCCCGGCCTGTTCGGGCCGGTCACGCTCAAGAGCTACGCCGAGCGCTGCGGCGGCGCGCGCCCACCGCTCGCGACAGCGCCAGCGGTGTCGCCGCCGGAAACCGAGGATACCGCCGCCCGCCGCCGCGAGCTCGCCCGCATCGAGAGCATCTACGCCGATCCCGCCCGGACCAAATGGGTTCACCTGCTCGATGGCGGCATTGCCGACAATCTGGCGCTGCGCGGCCTGCTGAGCTTCTTCATCTCGCTGCAATCCGACGCGGCGCTGTTCCAGCACACGGCGCTGGGAACGCGCCGCGTTCTCGTCATCAGCATCGACGGCGAAGCCGAGGCGCCGTACCAACTCGGGCTGCAGCGCAGCGTCGGCGGCTTGCTGGAGACCCTCTCCGCTGCCTCGGGGACGCAGATCGACGCCTACAATTTCGAGACACTCGCGCTCGCGCGGGTCCATGTAGCGCATCTGGCGGATCGCATCCGCGCCATTCGCTGCGCCAAGGCGCCGGTCATCTATGGCCACCCTTGCGGCGACGTCCGCGGCGACCTCGTGCATATCTCGCTGTCCGATATCGCCGACCAAGCGACACGCGAACGGCTCGCCCGCATCCCGACCGGACTGACGATTCCGCGAGAGGACGTGAACGCGCTGATGCAGTACGGCGAGGCGCTGGTGCGCGACAACAAGCTCATTCGCGCCGTCGCCGACCAGGCGGACTTCGTCCCTCTCCTCGCACCGCCGTCCGCACCCAGCGTGGCGTCGCGATAGCCAGCTCAATCGAGGCAAGTTCTTGCGCGGTTGTAATCCTCGGCGGGGGCTTGAAGCAGCTCTGAATCCGGGCCACGTCTCACGGGCCATGCAAAACCGACCGCCGCCCGAGCTCGATATGAACCCCGACGGCAGCTTCCGCACGCCGCCGCGCCCACCGCTCGCCTTCCGCGTCGGAGCGATTGCCCTGGTGGTCGCGGTGCTGACCGGCGCGCTCGCAGTCGCCGTGCTGGTGTTCTGGTTCGCCCTCGCGCTGATCCCAGTCGCCATCATCGCGGCCGTCGTCGCCTGGGTAGCATTCCGCATTCAGCTATGGCGCATCCGGCGTTCGGCCCGTGGTCAGCGTGCGGTGTTCCGAGCTTGACGCTGGCGGACTGAAGTCCGCCCTAGCTTTCGGGGCGTAGGGCGGACTTCAGTCCGCCATCCAACCCAAATTCTTCCGCGAGCAGGGTGTAGGAGCGCCGCCGCGCCACCGGGTCGTGCACCGTGGTCAGCACCGCGATCTCCGATACGTCCTGCTCCGTCGCCAGCGCCCGCAGTCGTGCGCCGACCTCGGGCGCCGTGCCGTGGATCGTGCGTTCGCGAATCCGCTCGACGCGCAGGCGCTCGCCCTCGGTCAGCGCTTGTGCGGCGGCCTCCTCGGGGGAGAGCAGGGGGGCGAAAATCCCCCGGTCGCGATTGAGCCGGGCAATGGCGCGCGAGGTGAACAGCCGCGCCGCCTCCTCCTCGCTGTCCGCGGCGAGCGCCCAGACGCAGGCGGCGGTGTGCGGCTCGGGGTGACGCGCGCTCGGCCGATAGGTCTGGCGATAAACGGCAAACGCCTGCTCGGCGCCGCGCCCGTCGGTGATGAAATGGGCGAAGCAATAGGGCAGCCCGAAATACGCCGCGACCTGCGCGCCATAGTCGGAACTGCCGAGAATCCAGGTCTCCGGCACGGTCGGGCCCTGCGGGTTGGCGACGATCTCCCGGAACGGATGGCCCTCGACCAACGGCTCGCCGGCCAGCCAGGACAGCAAATCGCGCACCTGTGCGGGAAAATGGTCGGCCGCCGTCTCGGCCTGCGGGTTGAGCGCGTAAGCCGTGCGGCCGTCGGAGCCAGGCGCCCGCCCGAGCCCGAGATCGATCCGCCCCGGCGCGATCGCCTCGAGCACACGAAACTGCTCCGCCACCTTCAGGCTCGAGTAATGCGGCAGCATCACCCCGGCGCTGCCGACCCGGATCTGCTGCGTGGTCGCGGCGATGGCGCTGATCAGCACCTCGGGCGCGGTGCCGGCGATGCTCGCCGAGTTGTGGTGCTCGGCGAGCCAGTAGCGGCTGTACCCCAGCGCGTCGCAATGCCGGGCGAGTTCCAGGCTCTCGCGGATCGAGGCGTCGGGCGAACGGCCGGTGACGACGGTGGACTGGTCGAGCACGGAGAGGCGGATCGGGGGCGTCATCGGGCTCCGCTCAGAAAGTGGGTGGTCAGAAAGTGACATGGCCGAATGTCGCGCGGAGCAGCGCGTAGACAACCCCGCCCACCAGGAATCCGACCAGCGTGCCGTTCACCCGCACGAATTGCAGGTCCTTGCCGACATAGAGCTCGAGCTTGTCGGTGATCGTCGCCGCGTCCCAGCTGGCCACCGCGCGGGCGATGAAATCCGAGAGATGCACCTGCGCGGCGGGCAACAGTCCCGCGAGGATATGCTCGGTGGCGCCTTGCACCCGGCCGCTCACCACGGGATCGGCTTCCAGCATGGTACCGAGATTGGCGAAGGCGCCCTCGATCAGGGCGATGGTGTGCCCGTTCGGCTTCACCGCGTCGGCCTCCAGCGCCATGCGTAGTCGCGCCCAGATATCCCACAGCCACGCCTGGATAGTCTCGTGCGCCACCACCTTGCGGATCGCGGCGCCGATCTCGGCGGCGCGCTCGGGGTCGCTCTCCATGCGATCGATCTCGCGCTTGACCCACTCGTCGAACGCGGCGCGCAGCTCCGAGCCGTCGGGACTCATCTTGTCGAGCTCGCCGTTGACCATGCCGAGCACCCGCTTGGCGATCGAGGCACCGAGCGCCCAGCCCACCAACCTCCCGCCCTGTTCGCGCACCCGCTCCTCGATGGCGGCACGCAGTGCCTCCTCTTGGTTGGCAAGCAGCGTCTTGAACTGGTTGAGGATAAAGCCGAACACCTCCTGATGTCGGCCGCCCTCGACCATGCCGCGCAGTGCCCGCGCGACGACCGCGCCCGCGGCCGGTCCGCCGAGGATGCGAGGCACGATCCGCGAGGTGAGGCGCCGCGCGCGGCCGTCCTCGACCGTCGCCAGCAGCTTCGGCAGCATTCCCGCCAGCGCCTCGGCCGCGGGGCGGGTGGAGGCGGGGTCGGCGAGGAAGCGGCGAAAGATCCCCGCGAGATCGAGCCCGTGGAGCACGCGCGACACTTGCTCGCCGGTGAACACGTGGTTGGCGACGAAGCGGCCGAGGGCCGCGCCCAACCGCTCCTTCTGGTTCGGCAGGATGGCGGTGTGCGGGATCGGCAGGCCAAGCGGGTGGCGGAACAGGGCGGTGACGGCAAACCAGTCGGCGATGCCGCCGACGAACCCTGCCTTGGCCGCCGATTGCAGCAGGTCCGTCCCCCAGCCCTCGGGCATGGCGTAGGTGCCGAGCGTGATCACGGCCATCAGGATCAGCAGCCCCGTCGCGAAGGCGCGGTGATTCGCCAGCGCGCGGCGACGCTGGGCGTCGGGGTCGGGGTCGATCATGCGCGCCTTTTACAGCAACCGGCCGACAGCGCGACCCAGTGGCGCCCCAATGAGCCCGGGTTGCGCAGCACCGATCCGGTTTGCCGGCGGAAGCTGCCGGATGTTATAAGATACCATGTTCGACCCACTCGCCCCGTCCGCCGGCGTTCTGGCCCGGCTCGTCTTGGTCGTTGCCGTGCTCGGGGTGGTCTGGGGCGTTGTGTTCTGGGCATTGGCATGAGCCCGCCGACGATCCGGCTCGACGATCTCACCCTGAGCCACGAGCGGCATCCGGCGGTGCATCACCTGTCCGGGTGCTTCGCCCCCGGCAGCCTCACGGCCGTGGTCGGCCCCAACGGCGCGGGCAAGACGACATTGCTGCGCGCTCTTGCCGGGCTGCACTCGCTCGATTCCGGTCGGATCGACCGCAGCGGGTTGCGCCCCTCCGAGATCGCCCTGCTGCCGCAATCGAGCGCCCTCGACCGGTCCTTTCCCATCTCCTGCCTCGATGTGGTCGCACTCGGCCAATGGGGCCGCTCCGGGGCGTTCCGTGCGTTGTCACGCCCGCAGCGCGACGCTGCGGGGCGAGCCTTGGCCACTGTCGGGCTCGACGGCTTCGCCGCGCGGCCGATCGGCAGCCTGTCGGCGGGGCAGTTCCAGCGGGTGCTGTTTGCCCGTCTGCTGGCGCAGGATGCGCCGGTGCTGCTGCTCGACGAGCCGTTCAACGCGGTCGACGAGCGCACCGAGGCCGACCTCATGGCGCTGATCCGGAGCTGGCACGCCGAGGGACGCACCGTGATCGCGGTGCTGCACGATCTCCAACTGGTCTATGCCGAGTTCCCCGAAACGCTGCTGATCGCGCGCGGGCCGATCGCCTGGGGACCGACCGCGCAGGCTCTGGCGCCAGCCAACCGCCAGCGCGCCCGCATGGCCGTCGAGGCGTGGGCACCCGATCCCGCTTTGTGCCGGACCGCCGCTTGATCCACGATTTTCTGCTCGCCCCGTTCGATCTCGGCTTCATGCGCCGCGCGCTCGCCGGCTGCCTCGCGCTCTCCGTCGCCGGGCCGCCGCTCGGGGTTTTTCTCGTGCTGCGGCGAATGAGCCTGATGAGCGACGTGCTGCAGCACGGCATCCTCCCCGGCATCGCGCTCGGCGCCGTAGCGGCCGGCCTGTCGTTCTGGGCAATGGGGCTGGGCGGCGTGCTGGCCGGCCTCGCCGTCGCGCTGCTCGCCGGCTGGCTCGCCCGCAGCACTGGCGGGCGCGAGGACAGCCAACTCGCCGGCGTCTATCTGCTGGCACTCGCCGCCGGCGTGGCGATCGTCTCCGCACAGCGCAACATCGACCTCACCCAGCTGCTGTTCGGCAGCGTACTCGGCGTCGACGACGCGGCGTTGCTCTCGATGGCCGGCGTCGCGACCATCGTGCTCCCCGCGCTCGCCCTGATCTGGCGGCCCCTGGTGCTGGAGAGTTTCGACCCCGGCTTCATGGCCGCGACCGGCGGACGCGGCGGCCTATGGCATCTCGCCTTCCTGGCGCTGGTGGTGCTCTGCGTGGTCGCCGGCTTCGTCGCCCTCGGCACGCTGATGTCGGTCGGCCTGATGATGCTGCCGGCGGTCGCCGCGCGACATTTCTCCGCGGGCCTCGGCGGCCAGGTGCGCGCCTCGGTGGTGCTGGCCGCGCTCGCCTCGGTACTCGGGCTGCTACTGTCGTTCCACACCGACATGCCCGCCGGCCCCGCCATCGTGCTCACCGCCGGCGCACTATGGCTGGCGAGCCTGGTCGCGGGACCGCGCGAGAGCCTATGGCGCCGCTGGGTCCGTCGGCCGCACTACGCGGGTTAGCACGCGTATAGAGACAGGCGTTGAGGTTGAAGAGCCAGCAATGTCCCAGGGGGAGGGCCGGCATCACTCGACGACGCCATGTGCGATCCGGCCTAGTACCACCTCGACCAGCCGCCCGCCTTCCTGGGTATCAAGCAAGGCGAGCGGCGGCCGATTCCCGAGCGCGCCATTGCATTCGCGCAGCCAGGCATTGGCCTCGTCGCGGTCCCCGAACACGTCGCCTGCGATCGCATGGATACAGCGGCGGCGTGCAGCTTCGATCTCTCTGACCAACTTCTACTCCTGGCCGCATTGGCTACTGCATTGGACAGAAATGCCCAACGCGCCAGAGCATCCTAGATCCGGACCTAGCACGGCCGACGGAATTTCTTGCCGCAATGCAGCATGGCGCGCAAAGTCAATCGTATGCTTGATACTCCTTCAATCGACGACCTCGCGCGCGGCCTGCTCGCGCTGACCGAAGGTGTCCCGGCGCGGCGGGCGGAGGACCCGTTTGGCGATCCCGTGCTCTCCATCGCCCTCTCCATCACCCGCCGGATGGACACCGGCGAGATCACCGAGGAACAGCTCGCGGCACTCGTACGGCACCTGCGCGATCGCGCCTTCGACGACCGCGCGCGGCGGATAGCGGAGTACGTGGGCGGCACCGATGCGGAAGCGAACGCAGCGTCGCTGGTCGGGCTCGCCGAACACCTGCACCGACCCGATCCCGCCGATAGCCCGGTGCGGTGGGCCGAGTATCGTGCCGCAGTCGAGCGCACGCGCTTCGCCGCCGTTTTCACCGCGCATCCGACATTCTCCCTGCCCATCGAGATCGGCCGGGCACTCGCCGAGGCGGCGTGCGGCAAGCCCGCCCCGCGCTTCGCGTCGCACCGACCCGCACCCGTGTCGCTGGCGGACGAGTTCGCCCAGGCGACCGCCGCGATCGCCAACGGAAGGGACGCGCTCGACCGGCTCAATGCGGCCCTCCTGACGGTCGCCCAGCGCGCCTGGCCGGATCGCTGGACCAGCCTCACGCCGCGCCCCGTCATCCTATCGAGCTGGGTCGGCTACGACACCGACGGTCGCACAGATATCGGCTGGTGGGACACGCTTAGGCTCCGCCTCGAGATGAAGCGGCTGCAGCTGGAACGCCTGCACAGCCAATTCGCAGCGCTCGACGGGAGCGAGGCGCTGGCCGCGCGAACCCAGGAGGCGCTTGACGCAGTAGCGGCGCAAATCGCCGCCTGTCCCGATCAGCCGGAGCCGCACAGCGTCTCGCGCTTCGCACACGCGCTGGTCGACCGACGCGAGGCGGCGTTGGTCTCGCCCGAGCCACTGTTCGCCCTGTTGCGCGAGGCGATCGACCAGGCGGACGAGGCGACGCAGCTCGCCCTCTGCGTGGCCCGCGCCGGGCTGGCGTCGCACGGGCTGTCGCTTGCGCACACCCACACACGGCTCAACGCGGCGCAGGTGCATAACGTGGTGCGCCAGCGCCTCGGCATCGCCGATCCGCCCGAGGACCCGTCGCACCGCCGCGCGCTGCTCGCCGCGATCAACGGCGCGCTCGACAAGGTGCAACCTGTGCCGGTGGATTTCGGCGCGCTGATCGTCGAGCGAGCCTCGGCGGCGCGGCTGATGATGACGGTGGCGCAGATCGTCAAGCACATCGACGGCTCCGCCCCGGTGCGCTTCCTCATCGCCGAGACCGAGAGCGGCTACACCCTGCTCGCCGCTCTCTGGCTCGCGCGCCTGTTCGGAGTCGAGCGGCATGTCGAGATCAGTCCGCTGTTCGAGACCGCCGAGGCGCTGGAGCATGGCGCGACCGTGCTGGAGGAGGCGCTGCGCAGCCCGCACTACCGCGACTATCTCCGCCAGACCGGCCGGCTCGCGCTGCAATTCGGCTACTCGGACAGCGGCCGCTATGTCGGCCAGCTCGCCGCGAGCTACCTGATCGAGCGGCTGCGCCTCAAGATCGCCGACACCCTGGCCCGCTTCGGCGTCACCGGCGTCGAGGTGGTGCTGTTCGACACGCACGGCGAGAGCATCGGCCGCGGCGGGCATCCCGGCTCGCTCAACGACCGGCTGAAATATCTCTCGCCGACCGCCAGCCGTCAGGCGCTCAACAAGGCGGGCCTCACCGTGCGCGAGGAGAGCGCGTTCCAGGGCGGCGACGGCTATCTGCTGTTCGGCACGCCGCAACTCGCACTCGCGACCGTCGCGCGCATCGCCGAGCACAGCTTCCATCCCGCAGCCGGGCCGATCGAGGACCCGGTCTACGCCGACCCGGATTTCGTCGCGGATTTCTTCGCCACCATCCGGCAAGGCATGGAGGCGCTGGTCGACGATCAGGGATACGGCGCGCTGCTCGGCGCGTTCGGTCCGGCGCTGCTCGACAGCACCGGCTCCCGCCCGGTGGCGCGGCAGTCCGAGGGGATGGCCGAGGCCGCACGCATCCGCCACCCGCGCGAGCTGCGCGCGATCCCGAACAACGCGATCCTCCAGCAGCTCGGCTGGTGTGCCAACACGTTGCAGGGGCTGGGCGCAGCGGCGGCGCGCCACCCGGAAGCGTTCGGCGAGATGCGCGAGAACAGCCGCCGCTTCCGCCGGGCGCTGGACCTCGCGACGCACGGCCTTGCGCATTCCGATCTCGACGTGCTGCGCGCGGTGACGGCGACGCTCGACCCCGGCTCCTGGCTCGACCGGGCCGGCAACACCCGCCGGCCGGGCCGACGCGAGGCGCTGGTCGCGGTGGCCCGCGCCCTGGAACGGCTCGACATTTGGGCGGCGGTGCAGTCGATGTTCCGTCGCATCCAGTCCGACCACCTGGCCTTGCGTGCGACCTGGCCCGAGGCGCCGCATATGCAGCCTCGCGAGGTGTTGCTGCACGCGGTTCGGCTCGCACTAATCCAGAGAATTTGGTTGCTAAGTACTGAAATTCCGGATTTTTCTCCGCGCCACAACGTAACCCGCCTGGCGCTCGACGCAGCCTTCCTGCGGCTCGACGTGGACCCGGCGTTGGCCGCGCTCGCGGAAATCTTCCCGGCCTCGCCCGATCCCTCGGCCGAATGCGACTACGCCGAGCCGCGCGCGCCCCGGCAGACGGACGCCTACGCCCGCGAGCACGCGGAGATCTTCGACCCGATCCGGCGACTGTTCGCGCTGGTCCGCGAGATCGCGACGGCGGTATCGCACGAGGTGGGCGCATTTGGCTGACGCCATCTCAGCCGGCCAGCGCGCGAGCGATTTCCGCGCGGTCGGCGACGCCCACGGAGAACGGCCGCCCGGTCGTCAGCCCACCATCCACCGCAATGTCCTGGCCGTTGACGAAAGCGGCGGCATCGCTGGCGAGGAACAGCGCCACCCGGGCGATGTCCTCGGGCAGGCCGGGCCGGGGCAATGGCTGCACTGTCGGCAGGAGGCGGGTGAACACCGCCCGTACCGTCTCCGCGGTTCGGTCGGCCGCGCTGCCCTCCTGGCCCGCGGCCTTGGCGAAGATGCCGGTGAGGATCGGGCCAGGCGAGATGCTGTTCACCCGCACGCCGGCCTCCCCGAGTTCCCCGGCGACCGAGCGGGTGAGGTGGATCAACGCCGCCTTGGCCGCCGAGTAATCATGCCCGGAGAAGCCGGCGCGCTGGCCGGAGGCGCTGGCGATGTTGATGACGCTACCGGTGCGCTGGCGGAGAAAGATCGGTGCGGCGTGCTTCATGCAGAGCATCGCGCCTCGCACATGCACCGCCATCACCGCGTCGAACTCCTCCGTCACAGTGTCGGCGATGGACACCATGTGGCCGGGATTGCCGGCGTTGTTCACCAGGCAATCGAGCCGGCCGAAACGCTCCAGCGTGTGGCCGATCAGCGCCCGGATCTCGGCTTCCTCCGCGACATCGGTACGGCGGAACTCGGCATTGGCACCAAGCCGGGCAGCGATCGCCTCGCCCTCGGAGCTGCGTCGGGCGGCGATGATGACACACGCGCCCTCGGCGACGAACAGCTCCGCGATCCCGGCGCCTATACCGCTGCTGCCGCCCGTGACGATCGCCACTTTGCCGTCGAGCATGCCCATGATCCGATCTCCCGGGTTCGTTCGTCTCGCGAGAGAGGATGCGGAAGCACCCGGTTTTGAACAATTACGTCCGAGGTAAGATTGCATCGGAGGTGGTTTCCGGATCATGCTCGGGGCAGGCGGAAGGCGGTGGTGCCATGAAGGCTCACGGACGTCTCGATGCGGCAGTGGACAGGCGCGCCGGGCGACCCGACGGATGGCGCACATCCGGGCGGCAAGCCGGTCTCGGGATCGGCGCCTGGGTGCTGGCCATCCTCGTGGTCGCGGTGTTCGCGCTCGGGCTGCACCTGCTCTACGAGTGACCGACGCGCCGTTGAATCTGCTGACCGACGTGCCGGGCCTCGCGGTCGGGCACGCGACCGATCTTGCGCTCGGCTCGGGCGTCACGGCGATCCTGTTCGATCAGCCAGCGACCGCCTCGGTCGCGGTGCTCGGTGGCGCGCCGGGCGGGCGGGATGTCGGGCTGCTCGATCCGGCGATGACCGTGCAACAAGTGGATGCGATCGTATTGTCGGGTGGCTCGGCGTTCGGCCTCGACGCGGCCGGCGGTGTCCAGGCGGCGCTGCGCGAGGCGGGCAGGGGGTTCTCAGTCGGCGGCGCGTTGGTGCCGATCGTGCCGCAGGCGATCCTGTTCGACCTGCTGAACGGCGGCGACAAGAATTGGGGCCGAGTGCCGCCCTACTGGGAACTCGGCTACGCGGCGGCGCGCGCGGCCGGCTCGGGCGAGTTCGCGCTCGGCACCGTCGGCGCCGGCACCGGCGCGACGACGGCGACGATCAAGGGCGGTCTCGGCTCGGCGAGCGCGGTGGCGGAGAGCGGGCACGTGGTGGCGGCGATCCTCGCGGCGAATGCGCTGGGTTCGCCGCTGATCGGCGACGGACCGCACTTCTGGGCCGCACCGTTCGAGCGGGACGCGGAATTCGGCGGCCTCGGCTGGCCGGCGCGCATGGAGCCGGCGCATGTGGCCCTGCGCGTCAAGGGCGGACGCGCGACGAGCACCACCATCGGACTGGTCGCGACCGACGCGGCGCTGACCAAGGCGCAGGCGCACCGCGTCGCGCTCATGGCGCATCAGGGGCTGGCGCGCGCGTTGCTGCCGGCACATGCGCCGCTCGACGGCGATACCGTATTCGCCGTCGCTACCGGAACGCGAGCGCTCGACGATCCATTCGCCGACCTGACGGCGATCGGACATGCGGCCGCCATGACGATGGCGCGGTCGATCGGGCGTGGCGTCTACGCCGCCCGCTCATTGCCGGTAGGGAACGCCCAATTGTGCTGGACGGACCGGTTCGGACGCTAGATTTAGTTTCATACAGGGATATTTCTCACCTTCCGTTGAGCGGTGGGGCCGATCGTCGATTTCAGGGTGGAATTGTTCATTTTTTCTCTGCAGTAAGAAGCCCATGCGTCTGCTTCTTTTGCTTTCCCTCAGCCTCATCCTCATCGCATCATCCGCCCAGGCCCGTCAGGCCAAACGCGCGCCGGAGCCGCCGCCGGTCGTCGGCCCGCCGCAACTCTGTCTGACGGCGATCTCGACGGCCGAGCGCGCGCAGCGGACACCGGCGCGGCTGCTCGCCGCGATCGCCCGTGTCGAGAGTGGCCGGCCGGACGCGCGCGGCGCGGTGCAGCCCTGGCCTTGGACGATCAATGCCGAGGGGGCGGGCAAGTTCTTCGATAGCAAAGCCGAGGCGATCGCCGCGGTCGAGGCCTTGCAGGCGCGCGGCGTTCGCTCGATCGATGTCGGATGCATGCAAGTAAACCTCATGCATCATCCGCACGCATTCGCCTCGCTCGACGAGGCGTTCGACCCCGAGGCTAATGCGGCATACGGGGCGCGCTTTCTCAGCGCGCTGCACCACGATCTCAAGACCTGGCCGGCGGCGACGGCTGCATATCACTCGCAGACCGAGAAGCTCGGGAACGACTACGCGCGGAAGGTGATGGTGGCCTGGGGACACCCGGAACTGGCGCCGTTCGATTGGCAGCCGGTCTACGCCACCCTCTCGGTGTCGACCGAGCAGTATCGCGCCTTTGCGCCCCAGTCGATGCTGTTCGGCGCGTTCACCGATCCGGCTACATTGCGCGGTGGCTTGCGCGGCTACAGCGGCCTTAGCGCAGGGCAGGCACCAGTGCGCGTCCGACGCTGACCGGACGCACGTAACCCACTGATCCGCGCTGCCGCACGCGGCAAAGTCGCCGCGTGCCACATGGTTTGCGCTCGTCACCGCAACGGGTTAGTTTCGCTGCCGTATGCCGGCAGCCCAAACATTCACGCTTGAAGGCTCCCCAACGTTTGCCTTGCCGCTGCCGGGCCTTTGCAGCGAGATGACGGCCCTCAGTCGTGGGCCGTTCACGACCAGGATCGTGCGCGCCGAACTCGGTCGGCTGTGGATGCAGCGCACCGAGGAAAGCGGCCCCCGCGTGCTGCACGGCTACAGCGACATGCAGCGAGTGGCCGTGGTCTTCGAGACCAGGCCAGGATCGGAGATGACGTGGAACGGCGTCGTCGTGGAAGCCGACAGCCTCGCGATCATGGAGACCGGGCGTCATTATCACCAGAGATTCTCCCGCACACCCCGTTGGGGGAGCATCTCGCTCCCGGTGAGCGAAACAGGCGCGTTGCTCGGGGAGATCATCGGGCGCGAGCCCGATTTACGGGCGCGCGCCCGACCGATCCGAGCGGGAGCCGAGGCAATCGGGAGGTTGCGGAGACTGCACGCGAAAATCGTCCGCCTCGCCGAACGTCCGTCGGCCCCCCCTGGCTCTCCGGATGCCACGCGAGGGCTCGAACAGGCTTTGACGCTGGCGATCGCCCATTGCGTCGCCGATGCGCCTGAGCCCCACGGCGACGCGGCCTGGCGAAGGCGGGAAATCACGATCCGACGCCTTCGTGCCTTCATGACGGCCAATGCGGACAAGGCGCTCTACATTCCCGAAATCTGCGAGGCGATCGGCGTGTCGGATCGGACGTTGCGGGCCTGCTGCCAAGATTATTTCGGCATGGGGCCGAACCGCTACCTCTTGCTGCGCCGAATGCATCTCGCGCATCAACGCCTGCTCGCCGTCGGTCCCGGCGAAGCGACGGTGACGGAGATCGCCATGCAATACGGATTCTGGGAACTCGGGCGCTTCGCCGTCGAGTATCGGCGCATTTTCGGCGAGCGGCCCTCCGCCACCCTCCGTGCACCGGCCGCTCGTTCTCTTCGGTCGAATTCCGCCGAGTTTGCCGAATTCGCATAGCGCCGATCCGGCCCCGTGCCGATTTTGGCAGGGAGAGGCAGGGCACGCGTGGCCGCTGCACGGCTGACAACGCCTTGATCGGATGCCCGGAGGTATCGACTGATGAATCCCACCAGACGCAGCCTGACGGCGGCAACCTTGCTTGCGGGTCCGGCACTGCTCCTGTCGCGCCGGTCCGGCCTGGCGCAGATCTCGGAGATGCCGCTGGCGGCCAGGTCCGAGATGCAGCAGGTCGCGATCGACGCCTACGTCTATGGCTATTCGCTGATGACCACCGAGGTCACGCGCGTCCAGATGTCGAATGTCTCCAAGGCAGAGGGGCTTCATGCCCCCACCGGGCAATTCATCAACGTCAAGCGCTATCCGCCGGCCAATTTCCGCGGCGTCTCCGCACCGAACGCCGACACGCTGTATTCGCTCGCCTGGCTCGACCTCGCCGAACCGCAGGTCTTCAGCCATCCGGACATGGGCGATCGCTTCTATCTGTTCGAGATGACCGATTTGTGGATGACCGACTTCGCGTCTCCCGGCGCGCGCACCGCCGGCGGCAAGGCAGCCACCTACCTGATCACCGGCCCCGGTTGGACGGGCTCCGTGCCGGACGGGATGCAGCAGATCAAGTGCGCGACACGATACATGGTGATCCTCGGTCGCACCTACGCCGACGGCAGCGAAAAGGACTATGAGACCGTCAACGCGCTGCAGGCGCAGTACCGGATCGTGCCTCTCAGCGCCCACGGCAAGCCGTTCACCTATCATGCGCCGCCGGTCGATCCGAAACCGGGCTTCAGCATGACCGACAAGCCCCAGACCGTGCTGCTGAACATGCCGACCGCCACCTACTTCAACATGATGGCGAAACTGATGAGCGGCGCTGCGCGGCCGGCAGCAGAGGACGCTCCCTTGCTTGCCCGCATGGCCAAGATAGGCCTGGTGCCAGGCCAGCCATTCAACATGACCAAGCTCGATCCGCAGGTGCAGGCGCATCTGAAGGATGTTCCGACGATCGTGCTCAGACATATCGAGGCCAACCGGGACGCGATGGGCGGCGGAATCGTCAATGGCTGGGCTGTCACCAAAGGTCTCGGCGTGTATGGGACCGACTACATGAAACGCGCCGTGGTGGCTGCGTTCGGCTGGCCGGCCAATCTGCAGGCAGACGCGGTCTATCCCTATACGGAGGTCGACAGCGCCGGTCGGCCCCTGTCCGGCGCGCATAAATATCGGCTCACCTTCGCCAAAGGCGAGCTGCCCCCAGTCAACGGCTTCTGGTCGATCACCATGTACGAGATCGACAATGGCTGGTGGTTCGTGCCGAACCCGCTCAACCGGTTCACGGTCAGCTTGCGCAACAAGCCGGCAACCAATCCGGACGGCTCGATGACGCTGTTGTTTCAGAACGAGTCGCCAGGCAAGGACCGCGAGGCGAACTGGCTCCCCGCGCCGAAGGGCAACTTCATCCTGATGCTGCGGATGTACTGGCCGAAGCCGGACAATCCATCGATCCTCGACGGCACCTGGAAGCCGCCGCCGGTCGAGCGGACCGCATGAGCCTGGGCGCACCCGCCCGATCTTTTCCGAGCGCGGCAGCACACTCGGCTCCAGCACCTGCGGGTGCTGGATGGCCGCCGGCAGCGACATCGGCTCCGGCGCTCAGCCGCCGGTGAAGTTGGGCTTCCGTTTCTCGCCGAACGCCCACACCGCTTCCTGGTGGTCCTTCGACAGGTTGGACTGGGTCTCCAGACTCAGGCTCAAATCCATCATCGAGTGGGCGAGCTGCCGGAGCGGCACGTTGATGGTCTGCTTAGTCCAGCGGATCGACTTCATCGGCCCCGAGGCGAGCCGGCGTGCCAGGCCGTAGACCTTTTCATCGAGCTGATCGGCGGGAACGGCGTGGTTGATGAGGCCGATGCGCTCCGCCTCGGCGGCGCTCATCAGGTCGCCGGTGAGCAGGTATTCCTTGGCGCGCGCGAAGCCGACCAGCTGCGGCCAGATCAACGCGCCGCCGTCGCCCGCCACCAGCCCGGCATTGACGTGCGGATCGCCGATCTTGGCGGTATCGGCCGCGATGATGATGTCGCACAGCAGGGCCACGGTGGCGCCGAGCCCGACCGCGTGGCCGTTGACGCGGGCGATGATCGGCTTGTCGCATTCCAACATGCGGAAGACGATGCGCTTGGCTTCTGGCATCCCGGCGTCCCACGAGGCGGGGTCGTCGATCTTCTTCTGCATGTTGATGACGTTGCCACCCGCCGAGAAGGCGCGGCCGGCCCCGGTGAGCACGACGACATGCACCTCCGGGTCGTCGTTCACGTCGTCCCAGATGCGCGACATGGCGTTGTGCATCGCACCGGTGAACGAGTTGAGGCTTTCCGGCGCATTCAAGGTGATCGTCATCACCTTGTCCTTCTTCTCGATCAGCAGCCCCGGTCGCTCGGCGGCGGCGAGGAGGTCGAGGTCGTCCAGCAGGCGGCCCAGCCGCAGCGCCTCGCCGCGCACACGGGCGGCAAGGGCGAGCGTGTCCGGCTCATCGACGCGCGCCACGTCCGCGATACCGACCCGGCCGTGCAGCAACGCGATGCTGGCAAGGAATGCGGAATTTCGCTGCCGATTGCGTTTCGCTCAGCGGGTGCTCGGGGGCGCCCAGCGGTGTTGCGGTCTCGCGCGTGGCGGTGCGCCCGTCGGTGCGACGCACGGTGAGGCGCGCCCAGTCGCGCGGCCGCGCCTCGGCCGCCGCCTCGCCGCGCACACGGGCGGCAAGGGCGAGCGTGTCCGGCTCATCGACGCGCGCCACGTCCGCGATACCGACCCGGCCGTGCAGCAACGCGATGCTGGCAAGGAATGGCAGGCTGAACTGCGCCTCGACAATTTGCGTCGGTCGCGCGCGGTGCGGGCCGGACTCGAACTGGTCGCGATGGATCGCCGCATCCAGGGTCACGCTGATCTCGGCGATATCCTCCACGGTGGCGATGCCGAGTTCGTCACGGATCGCCAGCGCGGCATCGAGCGCCGCGTGCAGTGGACGGCCGCAGGGATAAGGCTTGAAACTCACCTCGTCGCCCCGGAACGCGCGGCCGAGCGCATCGGTGAGCGGCGCGAGATCGTAGCCGCAGGGCTGGTAGAGCTCGAAGAAGCCGAAGCGTCCGGCGAGCGTGCCACGTGCGCCCGTGAAATCCTCGGCCGCGAGCAAGGCAGAGATGATGCCGTCGCGTGCTGCCTGCCCGGCTTGCAGCCGCTTGGTCAGCGCGCCATCCACGATGCACTGCCGGCTGCCGGATGAAAAACTGAGCGCGATGCCGAGCGCCTGCTCCAGCTGCGCGGCGTCGAGCCCGATCAGCTTGCCGGCCGCGATCGTCGCCCCGAACACGCCGATGGCGGCGGTGCGATGCCAGCCGCGATCCACCGTCGCGGCGATGGCGATGCGGCAGGAGACGTCGAGGCCCAAGGCGACCGCGAGCAGCAGGTCGCGGCCCGCGACGTCGCCCCGCATCTCCGCCGTGGCGAGGCTGGCGGCGAGCACCGACACGCCGGGATGGATGGAGCCGCCGTGGTCGAGCGTGTCGTCGAAGTCGAGCGCGTGACCCATCGCGGCATTGAGCAGCGCCGCCTCCGGCGCTGGCAGGCGCAGATCGTGCAGCAACACGCCGCTTTCCTCGCGCCCGCCCCAGCGCCGCGCGAGCTTGAGCAGCGCGGGGATGCCGGGCGCCCCCGAGCCGCCCAACATGCAGCCGAACGTGTCGATGATGTCGCGCTTGGTCGCGGCAACCGTCGCCGCCGGCAGGTCGGCGAAGCCGGTCCGATGGACGTGCGCGGCGAGGAGGGCGGCGGGGTCTTGGGTCATGGTGGGAATCTTTTCCACGGGGGCGGGTTCCCCCTCACCCCGACCCTCTCCCACAAGGGGAGAGGGAGAAGAAAGCCCTCTCCCCTTGTGGGAGAGGGTTGGGTGAGGGGTTTGCCGCCCGGTTGCCTCAGCTCGCTCGCGCCGGCCGCTCCGCCTCG
>JAFKFI010000130.1 GCA_017307285.1 Alphaproteobacteria bacterium
TGAAGCTGGCGACGGTGGTGCCCGCCGGCAGAGCCGTATCCTCGGTGGCGCTGCTCAGCGTCACTTTGCCCGACAGAGTGCCAGTGACGGTGCCGAACACGTTGATCGGCGGGGCCGTGGCGGCATTGCGGGGGCCGGTGAGTTTGTTCGCGGCAAGCAGCGTGCTGAGCATGTCGTAGTGGTTGTAGGCGGTGTTGTAGTCGCCCGGGACAACGTGGGCGCCGTAGAGAATGGCGGCAACCTGATCATTGGGACTGACATCGCCCTCGTCCCAAACAACAACGAGTAGCGAGTTGTTGTTCTGGGCCCACTGCGCGTAGCTGTTGAGGTTGCTCTGAAGCCACGAATCTCCCTGCTGGATGGTACCATTGTGCATGTCGTCATTCACATTCGGAATGACGAACGACACATTGGGCAAAGATGCGAAATTGGCGGCGGACGGAAAGGTGCTGAAGTCCTTCTCGACCGAGAAGCCTTCCGGAAATGACTCCCAAGGGTTGTGATCGTATGAGCTGGCGCCACCCTCGACATAGCCAGTGAAGGTCTTGCCTGCCCCTTGCAGTATCGTCGCGAGTGTCGGGTCCGGTTCGCTGTAGTGATTGTCGTCGGAAATACCGAAGGTGCTACCCGCGTATAGCGCGAAGTAGTTCGGTTCGCTCGGATGCGTGATGGCCGTGTAGTTCGTGAGCAGGGCGCCACCGGCCGCGAGGTTGTTGATGTAGGGCGCCTGGGCGTTGCCTATTATCTCGTTATAGTCATGATTCTCCATCATTACCACAACAATGTGATCGTAGTTAGGAACGGCCATTTCGCTTCCCCTGAATTGCTTCGGCTATTTCGTAGAGTCGTCTCCTGGCTTGCCCGGAGCGCAAGATCGGCCATTCAGAGTCTTGTGGCCCCTGGCTCGGTCGGGCCGAGCTCCGGTCATCACGATGCGGATCATTATTGGCAGGATGGAAACCGCAGGAAGCGGCCTCCGGTCTAGATCCCGTTGCGTCCGAGTTTCGTGAATCGAGGCTGTACCTCGAAAGCAATCGAGTCGAGTCCCCGATGGTTGTGATCCTTCGCCATTTAGTTGCGGCTCAGCGATCGAATGGTTTCATTCTTAACTAGAAGTATCAGAGCGTAACCGGACGTATCTGACTGCGCCGCGCACCCGGCGACCGGATACCGAGAGCTGAACTGTGGGGGAGAGTCGCCGATCCAAACTTTCCGCGTCGCGGACGGCCGCGGCTGCGTCCGAAGGCTCGCAACCTCGGCGCGATATCCAGGCCGACGCAGGCTCTGTTGCCGCACAAATCGGGCGCGTGACATGCGTGACGAGAGGAACTTACGCTGCCGTGCTGCATTGTTTTCTGACGGGCAGGAGGCGTCGGCCATGTCCTTCACCGACCGCGTAGGCGCCGAAGGCGGCGTCCGCACGTTCGCGACAAGATGGCTCGGCAGCTCCGGCCTGCCGTCGGTTGCTGGCGACTTGCCGGCTTCTACGACGCATCGGCGTGATCGCGCCTGGGTCGCGCTGGTGGGCAATGTGGACGCCATGCTGCGCCGCTGGCAGGCAGTGTACGAGTTCACGGACGATCCGGACTGCCTGCTGCGCGTCGGGCTGCGGCACGCGCGCGCGACGGTTCGGCTGGCCGATGGCCAGATCATCGCCGCGGGCGCGCCGATTGGCGTGCTGCATTTCTGGAACGAGCACCTGCCGCCGTTTCCGCCTGGCGGTCCCGATATCCGCTGGGCGAAGCGCATCGAGCACCGGTTCGGCCGCTCGATGCGCCTCTTGGCTGCCCATGTCGAGAAGAACCCGGCGTGGACCGAGGTTCGGGCGCTGCACGGCAGCGTGGCGCTGTCGGGCGGGCTGCGGCCGGCGCAGATGCGGCGCGTCGCCAGCCACTACGGTTTCGAGATCGCGGAGCCCGACCTTGCCGGCTTCGCCGCCCTGCACGCGTTCGGGGAGAATTTCCTGCTCTGGGCCTTCGCGCGCGCGTTCAACCCGACCGCGCTCCAGCGGCAACCCTTCCGGCGGCCTCGCACCGAGCTATGGATGTCGCGCGAGACGTTGCGGGCGCGACACCTGGACCCCGCCGGATCTTCGTGATGGCGGCTCTGGCTGTCGCGACATTCTGGTGTGCTCTGGTCGGCTGGTTGCTCGCGCGGGTGCTACGGCAGTTCCGGGTCCATGCCGGGGAGGCCGTCGCCGCCATCCCGCCGAGCGCGCGGATGCCGTCGGTCCAGGTGATCGTCCCGGCGCGCGACGAGGCGGCGGTGATCGGCGGCTGCCTCGCCGCGCTTTCCGCGCAGGCTTACCCTTCCGACCGCCTATCGTTCGTCGTTGTCGATGATGACTCGCGCGACGACACCGCCGGGCGGGTTCGCGAGGCCGCCGTCGCCGATCCACGGATCGCTCTGCGTGCGACGGGAGCGCTGCCGCCGGGCTGGCCCGGCAAGCCGCATGCCTGCTGGCGGGGGGCGGACGGGGCGTCGGCCGACTGGTTCTGCTTCGTCGATGCCGATGTGCGCGCCGATCCATTGCTGCTCGCCTCCGCCGTGCGTGCCGCCGAGGCACAGCAGATCGACCTGCTCTCGCTGCAGCCTTTCCAGGAACTTGGCAGCCTCGGAGAGCGGCTGGTGGTGCCGGCGGGATTGCTGATGGTCGCTTGCGCGAAGGATCTGCGCGCCATCGATGATCCGGCCTCGCCGGAGGCCAATGCCAACGGCCAGTTCATGTTGATGCGGCGTGAGGCGTACGAAGCGACGGGTGGGCATGCCGCGGTGCGGGCCGAGATCTGCGAGGACCGGGCGCTGGCGCGCCTCGCCAAGCGGTGCGGCATGCGGGTGCGGGTGCTCGCGGCTGAGCATTTGGCGCGGACCCGCATGTATCGCGACTTCGCCTCGCTCTGGGAGGGCTTCTCGAAGAACGCGGTGGACATCATGGGCGACACGCGGCGCACCGTGTTGGTTGCCGCCGCCGGCTTGCTCGTGGGCTGGGCAACCTTCCTGCTGCCGCTCGGGCTCGCACTCGTCGCGCTGCACGACGAGACGGTCTGGCTGGGGATGGCATTGGCCCTGGCGCTGGCGGGCTCAGGTGTGGTGGTTGGGGTCGAGATCGGCACGGCGCGGCATTTGCGCGTGCCACCGTGGCAGGTGGCACTGTTTCCGGCTGGCTTCACCCTCGCCGCCGTGCTGGCGTGGCGCAGCGTGAGGCTGCGCCGCCGGGGCGGGGCGACGTGGAAAGGCCGTGAGCTCTGTCGACCGGTACCGGGCGGCTCGTGATCGCGCGGCGCCAGCGGGCCGGAGGCTGGCCAATCGCCGCCGTGCTCGTGGTCGTCGCAATCCTGCTCTATATGATCCGCCTCGCCCTGCTGCCGTTCGTGCTGGGCGTCATCGTCGGTTTCGTCTCCGACCCGCTGATCCGCCGGGTGCAAGCGCGCACTGGATGGCGGCGCGGGGCGGTGGCGGCGGTGCTCTACCTTATGCTGCTCGCGCTGATTGCCGGCGCCGGGTACGGGCTTGGGCGGGTCGCGCTGGGCGACGCCTCGCAACTCGTGGCGAACGGGCCGAAGATGATCCATCGCTTGCTGGAGGAGGTGCTCGGCAAGCAAGGCATCGAGCTGTTCGGCCAAAAGCTGACCGCCGACATGCTGAGCGGCGAGATCATGAATGGCGCGCGCAACATGCTGGGCTTCGGCATCGTGGCGCAGGTCGGCACGCTGGTCGTGGAGGTCGTGGTCGGCGCGTTCCTTACCCTGGTGCTGATCCCGTATTTCATGGTCTCGGGTCCGTCTCTCGCGCGTGGCGCTGTCTGGCTGATCCCGCCGGAACGCCGCGCCTCCGTCGAACATCTGCTGCCGCGCATCGTCCCCGTGCTTCGCCGCTACCTGATCGGCGTCGTTGCGGTGGTCTGCTATACGGCCGTCGCCGCTTGGATCGGCTACGGGGCGATATTTCATCTGCCCCATGCCATCCTGCTCTCGATCGTCGTCGGCCTGCTCGAGATGATTCCCGCGATCGGCCCCCTCGCCTCCGGCCTGCTGGTGGCGATCGCGGCTTTGCAGGAGCACGAACTGACCACCACGATCCTGCTTGTCGCCTATGCGATCGCGTTGCGGCTCTCGATCGACAATCTGGTCGGCCCGCTGGTGCTCGGCCAGGCCGTGAAGGTGCATCCGGTCGTGGTGATCTTCTGCTTCGTCGCCGGCGCCATCCTGTTCGGCGTCATCGGCCTGCTGCTCGCGGTGCCGGTAGCAGCCTGCATCCGCATCATCCTTACCGAATACTACGCCGAACCGGTTGCCGGCGGCGCGGCACCGGCGCGGCAGGGTTGACGCTGTAGCGATCTCCTTCGCGGATGGCAGGTTCGATCTCGGACGCCCTCAGTCCGCCGCCTTCTCTCCAAGCAGATCCGCTAGCCACCCGCGCGCAAGCTCGATCTCATGCCACGGGATGGAGCCCAGCGGGAAATGGCCGCCGAGCACGACGCTCAGGATGGCGTTGAGCCGAGCCAGCCGCTCGCGCGACACCGGCGGGGGCGGCGCGTCGCCGTAGCGCGCGGTCATCGCATCTCGCAGCATTGCGAGGTGTTGCGCGGCATCGGCGAAATCATGCCCGTCCTTCTCCGGGCGATGCTCGAGCGCGCGGTCGATCGCCGCGAGCGCCGCCTGGCCCGCGTCCTCGCTATAGGCCATGCCCGGTGCCCCCGGCGTGCGCGAGGCGGCCGCGGCGGAGGTCGCAGGTGATCGCCTTCGTGCTGTGGATGCTGGTATTGGGATCGCCGGTGATCGCCAGCAGCACGTTGGCGATGTCGCCATGCGCGTAGCCTTGCCAGCCGTACACCCAGGGCATCCCGACCTGGTGGACGGTGCGGTCGCCGATGGTGAACGGGCGCAGTCGCTCGGTGACGAGTGCGCGTGCCTCGATCTCGCCGCGCACCGTCGATAGCACGACCCAGTCGAGATGCTTGATGCCGAGCTGCGTCGCGAGCTCCGGTGCGATCTCGACGAAGGCCTCGGGCTGCAATTCCGCCGTGTGCGGAGTCACGCGGCTGACGATGCCGCCACAATGCAGCTCGGTGAGCCGATAGGTGGTGAACACGTAGGGAAAGCGCTCGTCCTCCGGCGCGTGCAGCTCGTTGCCGGGGCGCGTCCAAAGTTTTGCCGCCGGGTTGAATTGCTGGCCATAGAGCTGGTTCGCGACGGGGCTCTCGATCGGCTCGTAGTGGGTTGGTAACGGCCCGTCCTTGAGGCCGCTCGGGACGAAGAGTTGGCAGTGCCCGTCCGCCTCCATGATGAACGGATCGGTACCGGAATGCGCCTCCATGCCGCGCGGGTGCTTGCTCCAGTCGGGGCGGTAGCTCGGTGGGCGCGTCTTGATGAAGTCGGGGATGTCGGTGCCGGTCCATTCGTGCTTCTCGGCGTCCCACCACACCATCTTCTTGCGCTCCGACCACGGCTTGCCCTCGGGGTCGGCGGAGGCGCGGTTGTACAGTGTGCGGCGGTTCGACGGCCAGGAGAACGCCCAGCCGAGATGACTGCCCGGCCCGCCGGGCCCATCCGGCTTGCGCGAGCGGGCGACGTTATGGCCGTCCTTCGGATAGACGCCGGTGTACATCCAACCGCCGCATGCGGTCGAGCCGTCGTCCTTCAATTCCTGGTACGACGCGAGCTGCTTGCGGTCGGCAACGGTGTAGCCGTTGACTTCGCGTAGCACCGACTCTGCATCGGGCTCCTGTCGCGCGCCGCGCACCGGATACTGCCAGGTGAGAGCCTGGATCGCCGCGTCTCGCTTTTCGTCGCTGCCGGCGTAAAGCTGCTTTAGCTGCTTGCCGAGATGATAGATGAACCACAGGTCGGAACGGCTGTCGCCCGGCGCTTCGAGCACCACGTCGTGCCACTGTACAAGGCGGCTGGTGTTGGTAACGGAGCCGTCCTTCTCGCCGGCGAGGGCCGTGGGCAGGAAAAAGACTTCCGTGCCGATATCCGCGGGCGACAACTCGCCGCGCTGCACGAGCCGGCCCTTTTGCCAGAAATTCGCCGTCTCCGTCATCGCGAAGTCGCGCACAACCAGCCAGTCGAGGCGCGAGAGGCCGCGCTCCACGAAGTCGGAGTTCACCGCGCCGACCACGGGGTTCTGGCCGAGGATGAACTGGCCTTTGATCACGCCGTTGACCATCGCCTGCGTCATCGGCAGTTGCGAGGCGTCGCCGGTGAGTTTCGGGATGAACTGATAACCCCACTCGTTGTCCGCGTGCGACTGCTCACCGTACCAGGCCTTCAGCAGGCTGACGATGTACTTCGGAAAGTTGTTCCACCAGCCGGTGCTCGGCGTCTCGTTGTGCAAATACTTCTCGAATGTGCCGTGCTCGTGAAACACGTTGGGCTGCGGCAGATAGGTCGGCAGCATGTTGTAGAGGGTCGGGATATCCGTGCTGCCCTGGATGCTGGTATGGCCGCGCAGCGCCATGATGCCGCCGCCGGGCCGGCCGACATTGCCGAGCAATCCCTGAATGATCGTCGCCGCGCGGATGATCTGCACGCCGGCCGAGTGATGCGTCCAGCCGACCGCGTAGCAGAACGCGCCGGTGCGCTCGCGCCCGGAGTTGCGCGCCAACGCGTCGGCGACGCGGAGGAAGGCTTCGCGCGGGCAGCCGGTGACGCGCTCGACCATCTCCGGCGTGTAGCGCGCGAAGTGGCGGCGCATGATCTGGTAGACGCAGTTGGGGTGCTGCAAGCTCTCGTCGCGCGGCGGCGGACTGCGCGTCATGCTCTCGAAATCGCCGCCTTCGGATTTCTCCTCGGTCTGCACGCGGTGTTCGGCGATCGACGAGGGCACGATCTTGCCCTTGTACTGCCAGGTGTCCTCCTTGTAGGAACCCGTGTTCGCGTTGAAGCCCGAGAAGATGCCGTCATTCTGCTCGGGATCGCCGTAGCCATCCTCGATGATGTGGGCGATGTTGCTGTAGTTCATCGCGAAGTCGCGGAACCACAGATCGTTCTCCAGGATGTGGCGGATGATGCCGCCGAGGAAGGCGATGTCGCTGCCGGAGCGGATCGGCGCGTGGATGTCGGCCAGCGCCGAGGTGCGAGTGAAGCGCGGGTCGACATGGATGATTGTTGCGCCGCGCTGCTTCGCCTCGACAACGAAGCGGAAGCCGATGGGATGGTTCTCCGCCATGTTGGAGCCCATCACGACGATGCAGTCGGAGTTGGCGAGATCCCATAGGGCCATCGTCGCCGCGCCACGTCCGAAGGAGGTGCCCAGACTGGGCACCGAGGAGGAGTGTCAGATCCTGGCCTGGTTCTCGATGTTGACCATGCCGAGGCCGCCGCCGAACAATTTCTTGATGAGGTAGTTTTCCTCGTTGTCCAGCGTGGCGCCGCCGAGCGAGCCTAGGCCCATCGTGTGATTGATGATGCGCCCGTCCGGCAGGGTCTCGGCGAAGGTCTCGTCGCGGGTGCGCTTGGTCAGTTGCGCGATCCGCTCCATCGCCCAGTCGAGCGGCTTTTCCTCCCACTCCTCGGCGTGCGGCGCGCGATACAGAACCTTGTTGATGCGGTGCGGCGAGAGCAGCGTGCCGAGCGTGCCGGCGCCCTTGGGGCAGAGCGTTCCTTGATTGATCGGGCTGCGCGGGTCGCCCTCGATGTGGATGGGCTTGCCGTTCTTCGCGTAGACGAGCTGTGCGCAGCCGACGGCGCAGAACGGGCAGATGCTGGTGCCGACCGCATCGGCTTGCTCTAGCCGGGGGCGCAAGGTCTTCGACGTGGTGCTCTTGGCCGCCTCGGCCATCACGCTTTCGCCGGCGAGCTGGCGCGGGATCGACCAGTCGCGCAGGAACCCGCTCGCGCGGTCGGACAGGCTGCGGCGGATCTTCTTGGCCATCGCGGGCTCCGGCGGTCAGGGGACGAACGAACAATGCCGGGCGAGGCGGTCGGTTCCCACACCCGCGAAACTACAATGCACAGGATGGGTTATCGTCGCGGACAGTGGGCAGGCGCGCGATGCGGAGCATGGAGGGGATCGTGACGATCGTGCAGGAGGGCCGCTTTCAGCTCACCGACGATGTGGGTGTCTCGCATCTCTGCATCCTCGATCGCAATGCCGCCGCTGAGCCCGGTCAGCTTGCACCGTTGCAGCGACGTCAGGCGCGGGTGCGGGTGCGCTACACGCGGCCGCGCAACCTGATCGGGTTCCTCATCCATTCCGTGGCACTTGCCGGGTAGGAGGATCGCGATGGACATGCATCCCCGCGCCCTCGAACAGTCAAATTCGCAGTTCGGCGGTCCGATCCCGAACGAGAGCGAGCTGACTGCCGGGGTGCGGATCGAGCCAGGCAAGTCCTACGGATTCTTCACCGACACCACGCTGTGCATCGGCTGCAAGGCGTGCGAGGTGGCGTGCAAGGAATGGAACAACCTGCCGGCCGACAATCTCGGCCTCACCGGTCAGAGCTACGACAACACCGGTGCGCTGTCGGCCAATACCTGGCGGCACGTGAATTTCATCGAGAAAGCCGGAGTGCGCGAGAACGACCTGGCGCCGTTTCAGAGCGGCTGGCTGATGATGAGCGACGTGTGCAAGCACTGTCACAACGCGCCATGCCTGGAAGCCTGCCCGACTGGGGCGCTGTTCAAGACCGAGTTCGACACCGTGGTGGTGCAGCAGGATATCTGCAACGGCTGCGGCTACTGCGTGCCGGCTTGCCCGTTCGGCGTGGTCGACCTCAGCGATCTCGACGGCAAGGCGCACAAATGCACGCTCTGCTATGACCGGCTGAAGGGCGGGCTGGAGCCGGCCTGCGCGAAATCCTGCCCGACCGACAGCATCCAGTTCGGCGAGATCGGCGAGTTGCAGCAGCGGGCGCGCGAGCGCGTGGGGGAGCTGCACAGGTTGGGGGCGGAGGAGGCGTATCTCTACGGGACGCCCGGTGCTCCGGGGGCGACCGGCGATCTTGGGCATCTCAATGCCTTCTTCCTGCTGACCGATCGGCCGGAGACATACAATCTGCCCGCCGCGCCGACCCGGGCGTCGAATCGCGTGGTGCCGAGCCTGTTCTCGGGCCTTGCCGCCGTTGCGGGGCTCGCCTTGGCCGCGGCGGCAATGTTCGCACGGAGGTGAATCTTCTCCCTCTCCCCTTGCGGGAGAGGGTCGGGGTGAGGGGTTGCCGCCCGTCAAAACTCGCGGCCACGGAACCCCTCCCCCTGCCCCCTCCCACAAGGGGAGGGGGTTTTGCGTAGGAGCTGCCATGTACCAAGGCCCGACCTATTACGGCCGCGCGCAACTGAAGCCCTCGCCTTTCAACAACTGGGTGGTGGGCGGCTACGTGTTCCTCGCCGGGCTGTCGGGCGGGGCGGCGTTGATCTCCGCCATCGCCGACGCGGTGCGACCGATTGGGGCGGCGGGGGCGGTGCGGCGGGGACGGTATCTGGCGATGCTGGCGCCGCTCGTCGGGCCGCTGCTTTTGATCGAGGATCTCCGTACCCCGAGCCGCTTCTACAACATGCTGCGGGTTGCCAAGGGCACCTCGCCCATGTCGATCGGGACGTGGATTCTGATGGCGTTTTCCGCCTTCGCCGGGCTTGGCGCGGCGGCGCAGTTTGCCTCCGACCGGCTCGGCTGGCTATGGCCGCGGCGGGCGGCGCGGGCGACGCAGGTGCCGGCGGCCGTCGCTGGCGCCGGGCTCGCGACCTACACCGCCGGGCTGTTCGCCGCCACCAGCACGCCGCTCTGGGCCGCCGCGCCGCAATCGCTGGCGGTGCGGTTCGGGGCATCCTCGGTCGCGGCAGCCGGAGCCGCGCTCTCGCTGGCCGAACGCTCGGCGCGGACCCGGCGGGCGCTCGACGCGATCACGGTTGCCGCGCTGGCAACCGAGCTGGCCGCGACCGAGGCGTCGCATCGCAGCTACCGGCGGGCCGGCGTCGACGGCGCGCTCGATGGCGCATGGGGGCAGGTGGAAAAGATCGGCGCGACCGGCCTGGGTGCGGCGCTGCCGCTCGGCTTGCTGGTTGCCTCGTTGGCGCTCGGCCGCCGCGCCGGTCGGCTTTCGCAGGCGGCGTCGCTGGCGACGCTCGCGGGTAGCGCGCTGCTCCGCATGTCGATCATGGGCGCGGGCGACGACTCCGCGCGGCGGCCGGAGATCAGCTTGCGCTTTAGCCAGCCGGACAATCTGCCGAGGGTGTAGCGTCGCGCGTCCAGATGGCCTGATTCCTGCTGATCGGAGGGCATGCGACACCGCGCCCTCCTTCCCCTCCTCGTGGCCCTTGCCGGTCTTCCCTCTCTGGCATGGGCGGATCCCGCCAGCGGCAGTGGCTTGGTGAGGGCCCCGGCTCGGCCGGCGCCGCAGGGATTTGCCACGCTGTTCCGGTCGCTTCCGCCCGTCGCCGCTCCAATTCCGGCGAGCGCGTCACTGGTGCCGCCCTTCGTCCCGCCGCCCGCCCGGCCCGCGCCGAGCCTGCAGGGAGGGGCGGGGTCGCCGGGTGCGATGTGCCGGGCGGCAATAACTGCCGCCGAGCGCCGCTACGGCGTGCCGGCGGGATTGCTCCTCGCCATCGGCACGGTCGAGAGCGGCCGGCGCGATGAGACCGGGGTGCGCCAGCCGTGGCCGTGGACCATCAACGCGGAGGGCACGGGCCACTACTTCGACAGCAAGGCGCAGGCGATCGCCTGGGTCCGCGCGGCGCAGGCGGGCGGGATGCGCTCGATCGACACCGGCTGCATGCAGGTGAACCTCAAGCACCATCCCGACGCCTTCCCCTCGCTGGAGCAGGCGTTCGATCCGTTCGCCAACGCCGACTACGCCGCGCGCTTCCTGCGGGAGCTGCGCGACGGGCCGGCGGGCGGGAATTGGATGCGGGCGGTGGGTTTCTATCACTCGCAGACGCCGGAATTGGCCGAGCCCTATCGCCAGCAGGTCCAGGCGGCGCTCGGTGGTGGAGGCGGCGCGATGCCGAGCCAATTCACGCAGGTTGCGTCCTTCGCTCCGGTCGCGTCGGCGGTGCCGGCTATGCCGTCCGGCAGCATGGGCGGGCAGACGTTCCGCCAAGCCGCGGGTCCCGGCGCGGTCGGGCGCGGGCTCGACGCCTATCGGGCCGCACCGATCCTGCTCGTCTCGCGTGCGGCTCCACCGCCGCTGGCCAGCCCGAGGCGGATCGGCCCGCCGGTGGGATATTAGGCCGAGCGCAAGAATCGGAGTGCACGCCGCATGGGATCGCGCCAAGCTGACGTGTTCCGGCGGGGCTTTTCGATGTGGCGTTTCGGCTTCCTGGCTCTCCTCTTTCCCTTGCTGGCGCCCGCGTCCGTGATCGCGGGCGATCGGGACCATGCCGCCACGTTGACTGGCAAGGAGCGGCTCAGCGACAAGGCCTCCGACGAACAGCGGGTGGATGACTGCAAGGTGCCGCCGGAGCGACGCACGCGGCACCGCCCGACGGCTTGCCCGTGGGATCTCAGGAGCTGATACCGACCGTAGTTGGTCCCCACCCGCTGTCATGGTCCGCGAAGGCGCGAAGGCGGACCATCCACGACTTCCTTTGTGGCGGTCGGAAAAGTCGTGGATCCTCGGCCTTCGCCGAGGACGACGATGGGAAGGTCGAGAGGCGCCTCTCAGATGCCGCTGGTATGAGGTGGCGGAGGCGGATGGGAATCGAACCCACCGCCCGCTGTTGGCGGGTCACTGGTTTTGAAGACCAGGGGGGCCACCAGACCCCTGTCGCCTCCTTGATACCCGTTCTATCCGGTCTCGGCCGGTCGGGCGAGCGTCCTGCGGTCGCCGGTGCGGCGGGTGAAGCCGGTGGCGTCGAGATATTCCAGCAGGGGAACGCTGTATTTGCGCGAGATGCCGAGTGCTGCGCCGGCCTCGCCAGTCAACAGGCCGGGTGGGTTGGCGAGCAGCGGCGCGAGCTGTCGCCGCGCCGCCTCGACTACCTCGCGATGGAACAGGATTTCCCGCTTCTGCACGCGATCCAAGGTGCGGACCGCTACGCCCTCGCGCACCAGCCTGTCGAGCAGCCGCCTGGTTTGTGGGTCGGGGGCCAATTTGGCCGGGTCGGGCGGGCTCAAGCCGCCGCGCCGCAGGGTCTCGGTGAGGCGGACGGCGAGAGCCGCCTCCTCGCGCGCACGGTTTTGCTCGCGGGCCTCGCGCCGGATGCGCAGCGACCCGCCTGCGTGCAACAGCGACCCGCCGGCAACCAGGCGGGCAATCGCCTCGTCAAGCACCGCCGGCCCTGCCTCGGGGAGCAGCGCAGCGAGTTGATCGCGCGATAGTCCGTCGGGGTGAGTCGGCTCGGAGGCGGCGAGCACGGCGGTAATTCGTCCAAGCACGGCATCGATCGCGGATTGCATCACCGCCACGCCGCCGCGCCCGATTACGATGGGCGCATCGCCCAGCATCGCGGCCGCCTGCGCCGGCGCCACGCCCGCCAGACGCGCCAACACATCGAGGCGGGCGCCGGCTGCCCCGGCGCGCGCTACCTCATCCGCGACGATTCGGGCCGGGCCGGCCTCGGCCAGCGCGGTGAGGCGGGCGAGCACATCCGACGCGTGCCGCCGCCGCCGAGCAGTCATCGGCTCCACGACCTGGCCGCCGCCGACCGTCATAGGCGGGGAAAGTGTCCGCAGCACGAACCGCTCGCGCGCCGGGATCGCCAACGGCTCAGCGCATTGCAGTTGCGCCAGCGCCGTTTCGCCGGGTTCCAGCACATCGCGATCGAGCAGGCGCAGCCTTGCCTCGACCTCGTTGGTGCCGACCAGCAGCATCAGCCGCACGTTGGTGCGCAGGCTCGGGCTGCCGGCCACCACGCGCAGCGTCACGCTGAGCCAGGGGGACGAAGTAAGCAGCCCGCGCGCCGTGAGCGCGGTGCCACGCGGTACCTGGGCCGGTTCCACCCCGCGCAGATTGACGGCGACGCGCTCGCCGGGGCTCGCCGTTCGGACGGCGGCGCCATGCACCTGCAGCGATCGTACCCGCACGGCGAGCCCGCCCGGTATAACGGCGAGCTCGTCGCCAACCGCGAGCCCGCCGCGTCGCAGGGTGCCCGTAATCACGGTGCCGTAGCCGGCGATGCTGAAGGCGCGGTCCACCGGTAGGTAGGGAAACCCGTCATCCGCGGGCGCGGCGCCGTCCCGCACCGCGCTCGCAAGCGCCTGCTTGAGCACCGCCACGCCCTGTCCCGTGGTCGCCGAGGTTAGGATCGGGGTCGCCGCCGCGAGGCCGGCCCGTGCCGCGAACGCCGATGCCTGCCGCGCGACCCCTTCGGCTTCATGGTCGGCCACCAGATCGGCCTTGCTCACCGCGATGACGGCGCGCCGCACGCCGAGCAGAACCGCGATGTCGACATGTTCGATGGTCTGCGGCTTGATGCCTTCGTTGGCCGCAACGATCAGCAGCACCGCGTCGATGCCGGTGGCGCCCGAGATCATGGTGCGGACGAAGCGCTCGTGGCCGGGCATGTCGATCAGGTCGACCACGCTGCTATCGGCGGTGAAATGCGCGAAGCCGAGGGCGATGGAGATGCCGCGCCGCTGCTCCTCGGGGAGCCGGTCGGTCTCCATGCCGGTGAGCGCGCGAACCAGCGCGGTCTTGCCGTGATCGACGTGGCCGATCACGCCGGCCACCATGCGTCTCACATGCGGCTGGGGCTCAATCGTCGTGGGCGCCCGAGCCGTGGCTGCCGATCATCGCCAGCACCTCGCGGCGCGTGCTTGGGTCGTCCCGGAAGGCGCCGAGCATCCGGCTCGTCACCATCGTAACCCCCGGCTTGTGCACGCCGCGCGTGGTCATGCATTGGTGCGCCGCCTCGATCACCACGGCGACGCCGCGCGGTTGCAGCACGTCCTGAATGGTGTTGGCGATCTGCGCGGTCAGCTTCTCCTGGATCTGCAACCGCTTGGCATAGGCGTCCACCACGCGGGCGAGCTTGCTGATGCCGACGACGCGGGTGCCGGGCAGATAGGCGACGTGCGCGCGGCCGATGATCGGGCGGAGATGGTGCTCGCAATGGCTCTCGACCCGGATGTCGCGCAGCAGGACGATCTCGTCGTAGCCGTCGGTCTCCTCGAAGGTGCGCTCGAGCAGCGCCACCGGGTCTTCGTCGTAGCCGGCGAAGAACTCGGTGAAGGAGCGGACCACGCGGCCGGGCGTGTCGAGCAGCCCCTCGCGGTCGGGGTCGTCACCGGCCCAGCGCAGCAGCACGCGCACCGCCTCCTCGGCCTCCTGCTCGGTGGGCCGCCGAGCGGGCGCAGGCTGGGTGACGGGCTTCAGTTGGGCCACTGGACGGACACTCCCTCGCAGGCTTCTCTATGGAAGATAGGGCCTCCGCCGGAGGCGGCAACCGCTGCCTCGGCCGACCGGCAGCGGGGATCAGTGCACCTGGCCGCGTTCATGCGGGCTGTCGAGGCTGAAAGCGGGGATCGGCACGTCGAAATTCTCGCCCGAGGACGGCACGAGCATGTGATAGGCGCCGACCATGAAGCCCGACGGCGTGTCGAGCGGCGTGCCGGAGGTATACTCGAAGCTCTCCCCCGGCTCGAGCAACGGCTGCTCGCCGACCACGCCGGCGCCGTGGACGTGCTGCGAGCGGCCGTGGCCGTCGGTGATGTGCCAGGTGCGCCGCAGCAACTGCACTGGCTCGCGCCCGCGATTTTCGATCCGCACGCGATAGGCCCAGACGTAGTGGCTCTCCTCGGGCTTGGATTGATCCTCGAGATAGAACGACCGCACGGTGACGCGGATGTGGCGCGTGGTCTTCGCGTAGTCCTCAGCCATGACACGCAAGCTCTCTCGCTGCGACTGCCCCGATGGATTCAAAGCGTGGCCGGTCGGATTGTCCAGCGCGGCTCACTCGGCGGCGTGGGCGATCGGGGCCAATTCGCCCAGCCCGCGTGCCAGATCCTCCGTCAGGTCCGCCACATCCTCGAGCCCCACCGAAAGGCGGATGGCGCCGTCGGTGATGCCCTGCCGCGCCCGCTCCTCGGGGCCGATCTTCATATGCGTCGTGGTCGCCGGATGTGTGGCGAGCGACTTCGAATCGCCGAGATTGTTGGAGAGCGCAATCAGCCGGAAGCCGTTCATCGCGCGGAACGCGCCGCCTTTGCCGCCGCGCACCTCGAACGTGACCATCGTGCCGCCCGCGCTCATCTGCCGCGCGGCCAGCGCGTGCTGCGGATGGTCCTTGCGCGTCGGATACCACACCCGGCTGACCTCCGGGCGTGTCGCGAGGAAGTCGGCGATCACCTCGGCGTTGCGCGTCGCTGCGTCGACCCGCAGCTTGAGAGTCTCCAGACCTTTGAGCAGGAGCCAGGCATTGAAGGCGGAGAGGGTCGGGCCGGTGTTGCGCACGAACGGCTGCAGCGTTTCCTCGATCCATTTGCGCTGGCCGAGTACGGCGCCACCCAGCACGCGGCCTTGGCCGTCGATGTGCTTGGTGCAGGAGTACACGACGACATCGGCACCGAAATCGAGCGGCTTCTGCAGGAGGGGGGTGGCGAACACGTTGTCCACCACGACGATCGCGCCCGCCGCGTGGGCAAGCTTGCTGATCGCCGCGATGTCGACGATTTCGAGCATCGGGTTGGACGGGGTTTCCAGCAGCACGAGCTGCGTCGGCTTGGCGAGTGCCGCGCGCCACTGGTCGAGGTCCGGCCCGTCGACGAACTCGGCCTCGATGCCGAAGCGTAGCAGCAGGGTGGAGACGATCCAGAAACAGCCGCCGAACAGCGCGCGCGACGCCACCACGCGGTCGCCGGTCTTGAGGTGGGAAAACAGTGCGCCATGCACCGCGGCCATGCCGGAGGCCATGACGCGGCACGCCTCGGCGCCCTCGATCTGCGCGAGGCGCGCTTCCAGCATCGCGACGGTCGGGTTATCGAAGCGGGAGTATTGGTAGCGGTCGACCTCGTTGAGGAAGGTCGCCTCGGCCTGCTCGGCGCTATCGTAGACGAAGCCGGAGGTGAGATAGAGCGCCTCGGCGGTCTCGCCGAAATGGCTGCGCTGGATGCCGCCGTGGATCAGCGCGGTGCCGGGACGGAAGTTCGGGGGAGTGTCGGACATGCGTGTCTGGGCCTCTCGCGGTTGGCCCGACCTCGGAGCAGCGGGATCGCGGGAAGGATCGGTCGCGAGCCGCTGGCCTCTTTAGCGCGCTTGTTTCACCTCGCCGCAATCCGGCCGGACAAATCACGAGGGGCCTGGGGCCGAGCGCAACCTAGGCGCGGGCGGATTGCGCCGTCAAGGCGGGGCGGCGTTGACGTGTTCGCTCCATCCGCTTGACATATCACGCGTAGAGTATTACGCATAGCGTAATGCCGATCCGGTCCTTCGCCGATGCCGACACCGAGCAGCTTTTCCGGACCGGCAAGAGTCGGCGGTTTGGGGCGATTGGTAAAGTGGCCCTGAGGAAGCTCGACATGCTGGAGGCCGCTGTGACGCTGGGAGACTTGCGCGTTCCACCGGGCAACCGGCTGGAGGCACTGCGCGGCGACCGTGCCGGTCAGCATTCGATCCGCGTCAACGACCAATGGCGGATCGTCTTCATATGGACGAGCGGCGGTCCGGCCGAGGTTGCGATTGTTGACTATCACTGACCCGAACGGAGGCCGACGATGACCCGGATCGCGACACATCCCGGCGAGGTGCTGCGGGAGGAATTCATGGTGCCGCTCGGCCTGAGTGCGAATGCCCTGGCGCGCGCGCTCTATGTCCCGCCGAACCGCATCACCGCGATCATCGCGGAGCATGATCCGCGCGCGGTCACGCCCGACACGGCGCTTCGTCTGGCACGCTACTTCGGCACCTCGGCCGAGTTCTGGCTGAACCTGCAGGCCGCGCATGATCTCTCGCGCGCCAAGGCGGAGGTCGGGAGTGAGATCGAGCAGCAGGTGCGGCCGCGAGCCGCCTGAGGACGTCCACCACCGCTCAACGCAGGCGCACCAAGCGGAACGATCAAAGCCCTTGTAAACCGCCCGCCCGGAGGTAATCTCGCGACCAAGGCGGGTGTAGTTCAATGGTAGAACGGCAGCTTCCCAAGCTGCATACGAGGGTTCGATTCCCTTCACCCGCTCCAATCATTCGTATGTGCAATAAACTTGCCTTGTGTGACAGAGATGCTTATCTTGCACACATGGCAAGGTCGCATATGGCAGCCGCCCGTCAGGTGAAGACTCCAGAGAGGGCCAGGCAGAACACCGAAGCGTCTGGAGCGCTGGCCACGGTGGCAGCGGCTGCGGTTGAGGAAGCACAACGTGCGGGGTTGCTCGAGGGTGAGCGGACAGAGCATGTGAGTTTCCGTGCCCCCCGAGCGCTGGTCGAGGCGGCACGCCGGGAGACGGGCATTCAGAGTACGACCGAGCTTGGGATCGCGGCGCTTGCCTCTCTCGCTCGCCCCGATCCCGTGGCGGCCTTCATGAAGCGGACGCGCGGGCGGCTTGCCGGGTTGCCGAAGATTGAGCCTTGATTTCGACGCGATCCTGCGCCGGATAAGGCCCGACAAGAGAACGTCGCCCCTGACACACCGGCCGGACGAGGCATTGATTCGGGCCGAGACCTTGGCGGGCTCGCAGGTTCGCCTCCTCCCGGATACCAACGTCTATATTGTCGATGCTGCTGGTGGCCTGCCGACAGGTGTGCAAGACGTGCTGGATCGGGGGCTCTTGTTCCACTGTTCCGTGTGCTTCGCGGAGCTCGCACTTGGTCTGGCTGCATACAATCCTTTGGCGTCAGGCTGGGCAGCACAGCGCGACCACTACAGGGAATTGTTCGACAATGTTCCTCCCGGACGGCTGCTGACGCCGGACGAGAGCATCTGGTTGACTGCGGCGACCGTCGCAGGTGTGTTGGCCCGTGTGGAAGGACGTACAAGGGCACAGCACGCCGATCTGCTCAACGACGCGCTGATCTATCTCACCGCCGCGAAGGCCGGTGTTCCCGTGCTGACGGGAAACCGGCGGGATTTCGACCTCATCCAGCAGGTCGCTGGCACCGGCCAGTTTCTCTGGTTCTAGAGCAATTTAGGCTTGCGTAGAGTCGGCGGGTTCTGATTCGAGAATGCCGGTTGAGCAGCGAGGCTGTGATGGCGGCACCTTTGTCTCAGGATCTGCGCCGGCGGCTTGTCCGTGCGGTTGAGCGTGGGAGTTCGGCGCGCAGCG
>JAFKFI010000131.1 GCA_017307285.1 Alphaproteobacteria bacterium
AACCGGGAACGGACGGCGGAATGAATTCCGCCCTACCGCGGGCGGTGTAGGGCGGAATTCATTCCGCCGCTTGCTCGTGAAGTCAAAGTCGCTTCAGCGTCCCGGAATAGATCACCGGCCCGGTCGGCTGGCCGGTCGGCGAGCCTCCAGCGGGTTCCAGGCTGACCATCAGCTGCGTCGAGCCGGCCGGGAGATCGCGCAGCGACACGCTCCGGCCGATGCCGGGCAGGACGCCAAGGGAAACCGGCGTTTTCGTACCCTCGGTCAGCGCCCAGAGCTGCATGTCCTTGCCCGGATCCACCTGCACGGAGGCCAGCGGGCGGACCATGAGCGAGCCGTCGGGCGATAGCTGCGCGATGAATGCAGGCGCCGGGGCGCCGGCGGGGGCGAGCGCGGCGGCATAGGTCGCGGGCTCTGGGCGGGAGAGGATAACGATACCGGCGAACGCGGCGGCCAGGGCGAGTGCCGCCGACACGCCGCGCCAGACCGCGACGCTCCGCCACGCCCGGCCGAGCGGCGTCATCTGCGCCGGCAGAGTCGGCGACGGCTCGGACGTGGTCCCGATCTGTTCGTCGCCGATGCTGGCGGCGATCCGGTTCCACAGCTCCGCAGGCGCGGGCTGCGGCGGGATGGCGGCGGCAAGCGGGGCAAGCCGGTTCTGCCAGGCCTCGATCGCATGGGCGACGGCATCGTCGCGCGCCGCCAGCTCCTCCACCGCACGCGCCTCGTCCGCCTCAAGAGCGCCGAGCACGTAGATGCCGGCCAGAAGATCGAAGTCCTCTCCTTCGCCGCTCATGTCACGCCCTCGGGCTCCAGGCAGTGCCGTAGCCCGGCAAGTCCGCGGCGGATCGAGGACTTCACCGTGCCGAGCGGCATGGCGAAGCGGTCGGCGAGTTCGGTATGAGTGAGCCCGTCCATGAAGGCGTGCAGGATCAACACGCGCCGCTCGGCATCGAGCTCCTCGAGGCAGCGGTGCAGCGCCGCGCCCTCCGCGCTGTCGAGCAGCCGGGCGAGAGGATCGGGCTCCTCGTCCTCCTGCTCAGGGATATCGACCCCGGTCACTTCGCGTACGCCCCGGCGCACCAGGTCGAGCGCTCGATATCGCACAATGCTCGTGAGCCACGCCTCGCCCGTCCCGCGCGAGGGATCGAATCGGTCGGCGTATTGCCAGATGCTGACGAAGGCCTCGTGCATCGCATCGGCCGCCAAAGCGGACTGGCGCGTGATCCGCAGCGCGATGGCGTAGAGGCGGCTCGCTTGCAGGTCATACAGGCGCCTGAACGCCGCGCGGTCGCCCTCGGCGCTGCGTCGCAGCAGTGCGGCGATCTGCTCATCGGCTCGATCGGTAGGGGATTCGCTCAGAAGAACCTCATCGCGTTCAGCTCGACGATACCCGCCACCCCTGGGACCAACAAGCAACCCAGCCGAGCGGGCGACGGGCCTGATGTCCGTGTTACTTGCGAGACCGGCCTCCGGAGGCCGCGCCGTGGCCGGTATGCCGGCGAATCTCGGCCGGGCTCATGCGGTTCTTTCCCTGCTCGCCTATCTCCGCCACGGTCCGGCTGCAGTCGGTATCCTTTCCAAGCCCGAGCTGAATGGTCGGCAACAGGGCGGCGAGCGGTGTAAGAAGCACCCCGAGCGCCGCCGCGATTCCCCCGCGCGCGGCAAGCGCCGCCGGATCGGGCAGGATGCTCGGACTCTTGAGCTGGCCGCGAATGTCGATCGGCGCGGGCAGGGAGCCGATGGTGAAATGCTTGGGCTCGGTCTTGAGCTGATAGTCGATGGTCTCGTTGCGCAGGTTGATCGTGCCCGAGCCGATGATGTTGGCCTCGGTGGTGTCCAGCAGCAAAACCTTCGTGTCCAGGACGCCTCGTTGCAGCGGCAGGTCGACGATCATGCAGCGTACTTGCGTGCGTTCCGGCAGGCCGAGAGCGGAGAGCAGCGCATTGCCGAATTCGAGGCCGGAAAGAGCGACCAGCAGGCCGCTGAGGTCGCCGCCGGTCATGAACAGCTTCAGGTCGCCATTGCCATCGCCCATGATCCGCGCGAGCGAGTTGCCCGATCCGTCGAGCACCGCACGTCCGCCGATCGTGCCGGCGCCGCCGAAGGTGTGCGTCGCGGCCATGATTCGCGACACATCGACCTGCTGAAATTCCACGTCCGCCTTGAGGGCCAACTCATCGCCCCTGGGCGTGAGATCGATGTTGCCCGAAATGCGGCCGCGACCGACCCCGAAGCTGAGTGGATGCACGCGAATGTCGCCGTCTCGGACCGTGAGATCGACTGCGAGGTCGTCGAGCGGGATCGATCGCCCCTCGATCCGGTGGCCCCGGTAACGCAGGTCGACGTCGGCCGCCTTTAGCTTGGGGACTTTGATCGGCTGATCGGGCAGCAGGTTCGGGCTGCGCTTCGCCGCCGTCTTTTCCCGCTGCTGCTCGGGGGTCGCCCCCTTGCCAGCCGGCCCGGGCGTCGCGCCGATAAAGCCGCCGAGATCGGTGAGATTCACCAGCTTCGAGGAGAGATTGGCGGTCATGTGCGGCCGCTCGGTCCCGGGATCGACGGCGATCGAGCCTTCGAGGTCGCTGTGCCCGACGCGGCCGACCATGTGGTCGAAGCGGATCTTGCGGTCCGCGTAGTCGAGATCGCCGGTGATGCGATAGGGCGGCGTTTCAGGGATCGGAATGCCTGTGAGGTGATAGAGTTGGGCCATGTCTGGCCCAGCGAGATCGAGCTTGATATCGGCGCCCTTGAAGGCAAGCGGGTCCTGCACGGTCCCGGTGACGGCGACATGGGTGGGGCCGTTCTCGACATGCAGGTCGATCGGGTAGGGATGCGATTTGTCGCGCAGCGAGAGCACCGCGCCGCCCACGAAACGCCCGGTGATCGGCTGGCCGGCGTAGGTGCCCTTGGCGTCAACCAATAGCTGTGCGCGTTCCCCGTCGGTGGCGTCCTTGGCTTCGCGCGTGGCGACGTCGAGAGCGAAATTGGCTTTCAACTTCGGGTCCACCACCTTGGCGTGCCCATCGTCGATCACGAGGTCGCCAATCTTCACAGATGGGCCGCTGCCCGACGACGAGGACATTGCGAGCTTCCAGTTCGGCTCCCCGGAGGGCGATGTGCCAATGTCGAACACCGGATGCTCTACCGCGACGCGGGGCACCACGATGACGGAGCGGTCGTGCAGCAGCGAGCCTATGTCCACGTCGACGGCGAGGTGGTCGATGCGGCCCATGCGGCTGTCCGGGGGGAAGCCATCCGGGTTGGCGATCTCCACGTCGTCGGCGACGATGCGCGTGATGCCGCCGGGGTGGACATGCAGATGCGCGATCGTCACCGGTCGACCAAGTGTCGCAGAGGCACGAGCCTGCACGAAGGGGATGAACCAATCCCAGTTCCAGAACACGACCACCAGCACGATGGCCGCGACGAACACGCCTATCGCAATCAGCCATCGGGGAAAGCGGTGCTGCGCCATCGCAGCCCGTAACGGCACGGCAGGCTTGACGGTTGCCAGGTGCTTGCCGAACTGGCCGGATCACGCCAGATCTGCGCGCGAGATAGGAGTTCCCCGATGCGCCAAACCGCTGTGAGCCTCGCGCTCTTGCTTTGCCTCGGCGGTCCCGTATGGGCGGCCGACCAGCCGCGCAAGGCCGATCCCCAGCCACCTCAACCGGCGGAGTCGACGCCCGCGCCGGTTGCGCATCCGGTGCCGCCGAGCGCGCCGCCTGGCTCCCTTACTGTGAGATTGAACGGCCAGATCAGCGTGTCGGGTGGCGTGGGGTTCCGTTGAACGGCGGTCAGGCGGTCGCGGCGCCGTCCACCGGCATGGCCACGCCGGATACATAGGAGGCCTCGTCCGAGATCAGGAATAGCGCGGCATTGGCGATTTCTTCGGGCTTGCCGGCGCGGCCGAACGGCACCCGCCCCGCGCGCTCCACCAGCAATGTCTCGACGTCCTTGCCGGCTGGCGCTTGCTGGTCGGGGCGGAGCACGAAGGTCCGCAGCATCGGCGTGTCGATCGGGCCGGGGCAGATGGCGTTGACCCGGATGTGGTCGGGCGCGAGCCGCTTGGCCAGCGAGCGCACGAAGCCGACGACGCCGAACTTCGCCATCGAATAGACCGGGCTATTGGGCGAGCCGGTGAGGCCTGAGATGGAGGCGGTAAACAGCAGGCTGCCGCCGCGCCGCGCCCGCAGAATGGGGATCGCCGCCTCCGTGGTTACGAGCACGCTGCGGCAGTTGAGGTCCATCGCCAGGGCGTAATCCGCCATGTCGATCCCCTCCAACGAGGCGGGGCCGGGATGGCCGACATGATTCCAGACGAAATCGAGATTGCCGAACTCGGCCAGGGTGCGGCCGACAATGTCGCGGGCGAAGGTGTCCTGCGTGAGATCGCCGGCAATCGCCACCGCCTTGCCGCCGGCCGAGCGTATCTCGCCGGCAACCGCCTCGGCCTGCGCGGCGTCGAGATCGACCACCGCGACCGAGGCACCCTCCTTGGCGAACCGCACCGCGCCTGCCCGCCCCATGCCGGACGCCGCTGCCGTAACAATCCCGATCTTGCCCGCGAGCCGCATCGCTTCCCCCTTTCCGGTGCCGTTCCGGCGAGCATAGCCCGCCAATCTCAGCCCATGTAGCTCTCGATCACCCGCGGGTCCGCCGCAAGCTCGCGCGCGGGTCCGTCGAGCACCAGTTCGCCGGCCGACATGACGTAGGCGTGGTCGGCGTGGCGCAGCACCTCGCGGGCGTTCTGCTCGATCTGCAGGATCGCCAGGCCGTCGCGATGCAGTTCCGCCAGTCGGGCGAACACCTGCTCAACCAGGATCGGCATGAGGCCCCAGGAGATTTCGTCCACCAGCAAGAGGCGCGGCCGGGTCATCAGCGCGCGGCCGAGGGCGAGCATCTGCTGCTCGCCGCCCGACAGGGTGGAAGCGGCTTGCGTGCGGCGCTCCTTGAGTCGCGGGAACAGCACGAACACCATGTCGAGCGCATCCGCGACTTCGGCCAGGCGTCTTGTGTAGGCGCCGACGCGCAGATTCTCTTCGACCGTCATTTGCGGGAAGACCTGGCGCCCCTCCGGCACGTAGCCGATGCCGCGCCGCTGGCGTTCCCAGGGTGGCAAGGATGAAAGGTCCTCGCCGTCCAGACGGACTTGCCCGCGGTGGTGCACCAGCCCCACGGCGGCGCGCAGCAGCGAGGTCTTGCCAGCGCCATTCGGTCCGATCAGGGCGACCCAAGCGCCAGGCGACACGTGCAGCCCGATCCCGGCAACGGCGATCGCCTGCCCGTAGCGCACCTCGACGCCCTGCAACTCCAGCATCACGCCGCCTCGGAGCCGAGATAGGCGCGGATCACCGCCGGGTCGCGCCTGATCTGCTCGGGCGTGCCCTCGGCCAACACAGCGCCCGCGTCCATCACCACGGCGCGGTCGCACACCGGCAGCGCGAGCCGCACGTTGTGCTCGACCATCACGATCGCCATGCGCCTCTTCAGCGCCTGCACGGTGCGCAAAAGATCGGCCGCTTCCTGCCCGGCGAGACCGGCGAGCGGCTCGTCGAGCAGCAGCAGGCGCGGCCCGACGGCGAGGGCACGGGCGACCTCGAGGCGCTTGAGCATTCCAAGCGTGAGGTCCCCCGCCGCGTCGCGGGCGCGCGCCTCGAGTCCCACGCGGCGCAGCAGCGCAAGCGCGCTCGCGGCATCGTTCGCCCCGCCGTGGGCGGGAATCGCCGCGAGCAGGTTCTCCAACACGGTGAGAGCGCGGAACGGCCGGACGATCTGGAAGCTGCGCGCGATGCCGAGACGCGCACGCCGCCACGCCGGCTCGCGCGTGATGTCGCGGCCGTGCAGCAGCACCTGTCCGGCATCGGGCAGGAACGCGCCGGCGATCAGATTGAACATCGTCGTCTTGCCGGCGCCGTTGGGGCCGAACAGGCCGAGTAGCTCGCCCTGCCGTACCGTGAGATCGACCCCGCGCACGGCAACGACGCCGCCGAACCGCTTGGCCACGCGGCGCGCTTCGAGGATCGCCGTCATCGCGACCGCCGAATGAGCCGCGCCAAGGTCGGGCCGATCCCGTCGCGCATGTACAGCACCACCACGAGCAGCAGCAGGCCGAGGATAGTGAGGTGCGCGGACGGCGCGATCAGTTGCAACGCCTCGCGCAGGCCGACATAGAGCAGGGCGCCGAGTGCGGGGCCGCTCGCGGTCGCCACCCCGCCGATCAGCGGCACGGCGAGCGCGATCAGCGAGAGGTCCACGGAGAACGCCACGTCGGGGTAGAGCGAGGCAGTGAACAGCGCGTGCACCGCGCCGGCCAAGCCGGCGAGCAATGCGCTCACGCAAAACAGGATCAGCTTGAGCCGTGTCGCGGCGATGCCGATGGACGCCGCCGCGTCCTCGTCGCCCTTGATCGCCAGCACACGAATGCCGAGGCGGCTGCGGCGGATTAGCGCGAAGCCGATCGTGGCCACGCCAGCGAGCAGGATCATGCCGACATAGGCGATCCACTCGGGCAGGATCTGTTCGAGCACGAGCCCGCCCGGGCCGCCGGCGAAGGGCAGCTTGCGAACCGCGAGCAGCATCAATTCTTGGAAGAACAGCGTGGCGAAGGTGAACGCCGCCCCGCGCAATCGCAGGCTGGTAGCGCCGATCACCAGCGAGGCGAGCACCGCGGCGCCCCCGGCGACGGCGAGCGAGGCGCCCATCGGCCAGTCGGCGTTCATCGCGATGACCACGCCATAGGCGCCGATGCCTGACAGCGCGCCATGCGCGAAGGACAGATAGCCGGTCAGCCCCGACATGATGTTCCACGCCTGGCCAAGCGCGAGATAGAACGCGGAGTAATAGACTAGTGTGCGGATGTAGCCGGATGCGCCGAGCGCGGGCAGGGCGATGCCGAGCGCGGCCAGCGCGATCGTCGCGATTACTAGCCCGAGCGTGTCGGAGCGGAGATGGGGGCGGGGTGGCGCGCGCTCGATTGTCGCTTCGCTCATGCCGCCGCCCGGCCGAACAAGCCCTGGGGGCGCAATAGGATGATGCAATAGAGCAGCAGGTAGGCCACCATGCGCGACCAAGAATCATCGAGTGCGTAGCTCACCACGCTCTGCACCAGGCCGAGCGCCAGGGCGCCGACCAGCGCGCCGCTGATGCTGCCCATGCCGCCCAGGATCACCACGACGAAGGCATCGAGCACCAGGTCGTGCCCGACATTGGGCGTGGTCGTGCCGATCATGCTGACCAGGCAGCCGGCCGCGGCGGCGAGGCCGGAGGCGAGCGCGAAGGCGATGCGCTCGGCGGCGACCACGTTGATACCGCAGGTTGCGGCCGAGTCGCGGTTCTGCGCGAGCGCCCGGAGTCCGAGGCCGAGCCGGGTGCGCTGGATCACCAGCACGGTGGCGCCGCTCATCGCGACACAGGCGAGCAGCACGGTCAGGCTGCGCCAGCCGATTATAGCGCCGGCGACATCCAGGTTGCCGTGCGGTCCCTGGGAATAGCTGCGGAAATCCCCCCCGAAGCCTTGCGCGAACAGGCCGAGCCCGAGCACCGAGAGCGCATACGTCACCATTAACACGTCGAGCTCCGGCCGGCCGGTGACGCGCGCGAGCACCACCGCCTGCACGACCACACCGACGAGCGCGCCAAGCACGAAGGCGACCGGCAGCCCGACCAGCGGCGAGAGATGCAGCTGTGAGACCAGCAGCCAGGTGGCGTAAGCGCCGAGCGTGATGAACTCGCCATGCGCGAAATTCACCACCCGCATGACGCCAAAGATCAACGCCACACCGAGCGCGGCGACGCCGAGCAGCCCACCCGAGACGAGCCCGTTGACGAGGAGCTGGAGCGCAAGACTCATAGGCAGCGGTCAGTCATTCCGGTTGCTGCCCCCGCCATCGACCGTGACCACCGTGCCGCTGATGTAACCTGCGCGCGGCGAGGCAAGGAACGCCACCAAGTCGGCCACCTCGCCGGCCGTTGCCATGCGGCCGAAGGGCAGGTTCATCTCGGCTTCGAGCTCGCGCCAGCGCGCCTCGTCGCCCCAGCGTTGCAGCGCCCAGCTGCGCAACATGGTCTCGGCGCGGTCGGTCGCGGTGAGTGCCGGGTTCACAGCGACGACGCGGATGCCGTCATCGGCCGAGCGGCCGCCGACCGCGCGGGTGAATGACATCAGTGCGGCGTTGCCGGTCGAGCCGATTACGTAGTCGGCACGCGGTCGCTCGCCTGCCGTTCCGATCACGTTGACGATCACGCCGCCGCCGTTGGCCTTCATTGAGCGATAAAGGGCACGGGTCAGGTCGATATATCCGAACACCTTGAGCTCCCAGCCTGTCCGCCAAGTGGCGTCCGGCGTATCCAGCAGGTTGCCGCCGGGATTGGCACCCGCGTTGTTCACCAGGATGTCGACATTGGCGCACAGCTCGGCCACACGCGCGCGCTCGTCCGGGACGGAGAGGTCAGCGGCAATGGCGCGGATATTGGCACCTTGGTGGCCGGCACGCAGCGCGGCTGCGACATCGTCCAGTAGCCCGGGGGTGCGGCTGACAAGGTCGAGATGGCAGCCCTCGTTGGCGAGCACCTCGGCGACGGCGCGGCCGATCCCTTTGCTTGCGCCGGTGACGAGTGCCCGCTTGCCGTGCAGTTGCAGGTCCAAATCCGGTTCTCCCAGCTTAGACGGTCAGCACGATCTTGCCCGCGTGCTCGCGAGACAACAGTGCGCGCATCGCCTCAGCGACATCGCGCAGCGGGAAGGTGGTCGCGACGCGCGGGCGCAGCTTGCCCTGTTCCCACCAGCGCAGCAGCTCACGCAGCTTGCCCGCCGAGAAGGCGGGGTCGCGCTCCGATTGCGCCCCCCACACGACGCCGATGATCGAGACGTTCTTGACCAGCACGAGATTGGCGGGGATCGCGGGGACGCGGCCGGAGGCGAAGCCCACGATCAGCATTCGCGCCTCCCAGTTCACCGCGCGCAGCGCCTGGTCGAAGGCGTCGCCGCCCACCGCATCGTACACCACGTCGGCACCCGCGCCGCCAGTCAGCGCACGCACCCGGTCGCGGATGCTCTCGCTCCGATAGTCGATCACCTCATCCGCGCCATACTCGCGTGTGACGGCGCACTTCTCGGCACCGCCGGCCGCGGCGATGACTCGCGCGCCGAGATGCTTGCCGATCTCCACCGCCGTCAGCCCCACGCCGCCAGCCGCGCCGAGGACGAGCAGGGTCTCGCCGGCCCGCAGATGGCCGCGATGGGTGAGGGCGAAATGCGAGGTGCCGTAGGTGACGGGGAAGGCGGCGGCGGTGACGAAATCCATTGCGTCGGGGATCGGGACGACCAGCGCGTCACTGACCACCAGTTCCTCCGCGAACCCGCCGGCGGCGCGCAGGTAGGAGACCACGCGCATCCCCGGCTGCAGAGTGGTGACGCCCGGCCCGACCTCGGCGATCTCGCCGGCGATCTCGATGCCGGGGGTGAAGGGGAAGGGCGGCTTCACCTGGTACTGGCCGGCGATCATCAGCGTGTCGGCGAAGTTCAGCCCACAGGCGCGAATACGGATGCGGACCTGGCCGGGGCCGATCGGCGGGCTCGCCACCTCCTCGAACGTCAGCCCGTCCGGGCCGCCGAACGCGCGGCAGAGGACAGCCTTCATGAATCGCATCCTCTTCGTGGAGGGGCGGTCGACGGCGGGCGAAACGACGCCGACCTATATGCGTAAAGAGGCTGGCCGAACCGCCCTGGTCGGTCAAGCCGACCAAGCGGAGGACGCGGCATGTCGCTCGCCAAGAGATTCACAGAGTTTGCGACCGGTGTCGCTCACGCAACTGGCCGCCCCTCAAGCTTCGCGATCTGCGTCGTGCTGGTGGTCGTGTGGGCGGCGAGCGGCCCCTATTTCCACTTCTCCGACACCTGGCAGTTGGTTATCAACACCGGAACGACGATTGTAACGTTTCTGATGGTATTCCTGATCCAGAATACGCAGAACCGGGATGGAGCCGCGATCCAGGCCAAGCTCGACGAGCTGATCCGCACCGGGGCGGCGCAGAACCGCTACATCGGGATCGAAAGTCTGACCGAGGAGGAGCTTAACGAGCTGCGCGAGCGCTGCGCCACCCGTGCCAGGGTGGAGGTGCTGGACAGCGCGCAAGAAGCGGCCGACGCGGCGCAGGATGCGGCCAATGCCCGCGCGGCCCGCGCAGTCGAGGAGGCGAGCGGCCTCGCCTGATCGACCGTCGACAGAGGCTTGGCGATCCCGTTACGGGCGGATACGATGGCCAGTGTCCAAGAAACAAGACTGCTCGCGCAATTCGCCACACGGGGGCGCGGGCCGAATGGGAGGAAACTTCGCGATGCTGACCAGACGGACAGCGCTCGCTGGTGCTGCGGCACTTACAGCGGCGGGCGGCATTCGTCCCGTTCGTGCCCAGGGCGATACCACCATCCGTATCGGGGTGCTCAACGACGAATCCGGGGTGTACCGGGATGTCGGTGGGCCAGGCTCGGTCGCTTGCGTGAAGCAGGCGGTCGCCGAATATGCCAGCCAGAACGGCGTTAACGTCGAGGTCCGCGTCGCCGATCAGCAGAACAAGCCAGACGTCGCCGTCGGCATCGCCCGTCAATGGTTCGCCGAGGGGGTGGATGTCATCACCGACATTCAGGGCTCGGCGATCGCGCTCGGTTTGCAGAGTGTCGTGAAGAACGCCGACAAGGTGATGCTGGCGTGCAATGTCGGCACCTCGGACCTCACCGGCAAGGCATGCTCGCCGAACACCATCCATTTTGCCTACGACACCTATATGGTGGGCAGCGCGACCGGCTCGGCGGTGGTCAAGCAGGGCGGCGACACCTGGTTCTTCATCCGCGCCGACTACGCCTTCGGCAAGTCGCTGCAAAGCGACACGACGGGGGTGATCGAGCGCAACGGCGGCAAGGTGGTGGGCAGCATCGCAGTGCCCTTCCCCAATACCGATTTCTCGGGCGCGTTGATCGCCGCGCAGTCCTCCGGCGCCAAGATAATCGGGCTTGCGGAGGCCGGAACCGATCTCGTCAACTGTCTCAAGCAGGCGGCGGAATTCGGCATCACCAAGCGCGGGCAGAAGCTCGCCGCTCTCCTGCTGTTTATCAACGACGTCCACGCGATCGGGCTCAGCGCGGTGCAGGGGCTGGTGCTGTCCAATACATTCTATTGGGATCTCAATGATCGGACGCGCAAGTTCACGGCACGTGTACGCGAGGCGATCGGCGCCCCGCCCAACATGTCGCAGGCAGCCAACTACACCGCGGTGCTGCACTACCTGAAGGCCGTGAAGGCGATCGGCGTGCCGGCGGCCAAGCAGTCGGGGCTTGCCGCGATCAAATGGATGAAGGCCAACAAGATCGAGGATGACGCCTACGGTGAGGCGACGATCCGGCCCGACGGGCTCACCGTCAGCCCCGGTTATCTCTGCGAGGTGAAGAGCCCGGAGCAGAGCAAGCATCCGTGGGATTACTACAAGGTGCTGGCGACAATTCCGGTGGCCGATGCCTGGCGGCCGCTCAATGCCGGAGGCTGCCCCCTCGTGACCTGAGCGGCGCCGGGCACGGGTTGACGTGCCTGGCGCCCGAGGCCACAGACTGCTGGCGCGGTCCGATGGAGAGAGACGATGGAGTTCGCGCTGACAGAAGCGCAGGAGCAGATCCGCCAGGAGATCCTGCGCCAGTGCGCCCGGTTCGGCGACGAGTACTGGCTCGCGAAGGAGCGCGAGGCGGTGTTCCCGCACGAGTTCTATCAGGCGATGGTCGAGACCGGCTGGCTCGGCATCGCCATGCCGGAAGAATACGGTGGTGCCGGGCTCGGCATTACGGAAGCCGCGGTGATGATGCAGGCGGTGGCGGAATCAGGCGCCGGCATGAGCGGCGCCTCGGCCATCCACATGAACATCTTCGGCCTCAACCCGGTGGTGGTGTTCGGCGCGGATGAGCAGAAGCGTCGGATGCTGCCGCCGCTGCTCAAGGGCCGCGACAAGGCCTGCTTCGCGGTCACCGAGCCGAATGTCGGGCTCAACACCACACAGCTGAAAACCCGCGCCGAGCGGCGAGGCGACCGCTACGTGGTCAATGGCCAGAAGATATGGACGTCGACGGCGCAGGTCGCGAATAAGGTGCTGCTGCTGACGCGCACCACACCGCTCGATGAGGTCAACAAGAAAACCGCCGGGCTCACGCTGTTCTACACCGATCTCGACCGCTCGCGCGTCGAGGTGCGGTTGATCGAGAAGATGGGCCGGCATGCGGTCGATTCGAACATGCTGTTCATCGACAACCTGGAAATCCCCGTCGAGGACCGCATCGGCGAGGAAGGCCAGGGTTTCCGCGCCATCCTGCACGGCATGAACCCTGAGCGGATCCTGATCGCCGCCGAGGCGGTCGGCATCGGGCGCGTGGCGCTGGCGCGTGCGTCGCAATATGCCAAGGACCGCGTGGTGTTCGGCCGGCCGATCGGGCAGAACCAGGCGATCCAGCATCCGCTGGCCGCGTGCTGGGCCAATCTAGAAGCCGCCAACCTGATGATGCTGAAGGCGGCACAGCTCTACGACACCGGCCGCGAGTGCGGTGCGGAGGCCAATGCGGCCAAGTATCTCGCCGCCGAGGCAGGGTTCCGCGCCTGCGAGCGGGCCGTGATGACGCATGGCGGCATGGGCTACGCGCAGGAATACCATGTCGAGCGGTTCCTGCGAGAAAGCCTCATCCCGCGGATCGCGCCGATCAGCCCCGAGCTCATCCTCAGCTTCATTGCCGAGCGGGTGCTGGGCCTGCCGAAATCCTACTGATGGCCCGTGTCGTCCGGCCCGAGGAACTCGACCTCCGCGAATTTGTCCGCCCTGGGGACCAGATCATCTGGGGCGAGGCGGCCGGTGAGCCGCTGACCCTGACCGAGGCGCTGGTCGCGCAGCGTGCCGGGTTGGGCGGAGTGTCGGTCTTCTTCGCCGCGGGCTTCTCAGATACGCTGCAGCCGGCGCATGCCGACCACATCCGTATGGTGGGTATCGGCGGCATCGGCACGATGCGGCGACTGACGCGGGCAGAGGTGGTCGAGATCGTTCCTTGCCATGTCGGCCAGGTGCTCAGATATATCGAGAGCGGCGCGGTGCGCTGTGACGTGGCGTTCGTGCAAGTCAGTCCGCCGGGGCCGGACGGGCGTTACAGTTACGGTGTGACCGGCGACTTCATCCCGATGGCGGCCGAGCGCGCACGCTTCGTGATCGCCGAGGTCAACGACCAGGTTCCATACACCTTCGGCGACGCCATGCTCGACCCGGAGCGGATCGACGTGCTTGTACCGACGTCGCGCCCAGTGGTGGAAGTGCCGTCGCGGATCGGCGCGGTCGAGCGAGCGATCGCGGGGCACGCCGCGGCGTTCATCGGTGACGGCGCGACCTTGCAGATGGGGGTGGGCGCGATTCCCGACGCGGTGCTTCAGGCGCTGCGCGATCGGCGTGATCTCGGCATGCATACAGGGATCGTCAGCGACGTGCTGGTCGATCTCGTCGAGTCCGGGGCGATGACGAATACGAGAAAGCCGATCGACCAGGGCGTGTCGATCACCGGCGCACTGGCCGGCACCAAGCGGCTCTACGATTTCGCGCATCGCAATCCCGCCGTCGGCATCCGCAACTCGCTCTACACACATGGTGACGCGGTGCTTGGACGCATCCCGAACCTCGTGACAGTGAACTCGGCGATCGAGGTGGATCTCACAGGTCAGGTGGGCGCGGAGGACGTAGCGGGCGCGTATCTGGGCGGCATCGGTGGGCAGGCCGACTACATGCGTGTGGGCCATCGCGCGCCGGCGGGGCGCGCGATCCTCGCACTGCCGGCAACCGTGAAGGGCGGCGGCGGGCGCATCGTCAGCCGGCTTTCGGGCAGCGTCACGACTTCTCGGGCGGATGCCGATCTCATCGTGACCGAGTTCGGCGCCGCGGAATTGCGTGCCCAACCGATCCGCGAGCGTGCCCGCCGGCTCATCGCCATCGCCCACCCCGATCACCGCGAGCGGCTGGAGCGGGAGGCGCACGCGCTGTTCAAGCGCGGCTTCTGATCCCGTCGGGCGTTCAGGCCGCGGGGGCGCTCCGGCGGCGCGACCGCATGGCGAACAGCTTGCGCGCGAACGAGCCAATCAATCTGAGCAGTTTCGTCTCCGGTCCCTCCGGCGAGCCGCTTGCCAGCCAAAGCACCAGCTGCGTGCCGATCTGCAGTGCTGCCCCGCATGCCGAAACAACAAGCAATCGGAGCAGCAAGACGCCATACGGGTCGCTTCCCGCCTGGAGATTAGCGAAGGCCAACAGCACTGTCGCCATGACCAGGGTGGACACCAGGGTGCGCCAGATCGGCGCCATCAGCTCACGGAATCCGATGTTGATCAATCGCATGACGGAGCGCGTCCACACGAATGTGGCCAGGCCGGAGGTCGCCACCAGGACGTAGATCGCCGGCACCATTCCCCAGACCGAGGCCACCCAGACGAACAGCGGAAACCGGATGCATAGCATCGCCGCCAGCGTGAAGATGAAGCCCTTCTGGCGATTGAGCACGATGAACAGGTTGCCGGGGAAATGGGAAATCGCGTCGAGCAGCGCGAACAAGGCGCACGGCACGATCAGCGGCGCCGCGGCGCTCCATTGCGAGCCGAGCCCGATCGGCGTGAGCAGCTCGGCGGTCAGAGCGATGCCGATCGACATCGGAGTGATCACCAGGAGCAGGACACCGAACCCGTTGACGTATTCCTGGCGCAGCTTCGCCGTTTGGTTCAGCAGCTTCGCGTACCCTGAGTAGATCGGCTCGCGGATTGGTGCCGCGATCTCGCTCGCGGGCAAGCTCGCCACCTGGTACGACACCTGATAGAGCCCGACCCCCGTGGGACCGACGAACCGGCCAAACAGCATGGTCGGCGTGACTGAGTCGATCACCCACAAGACGTTGCCGAAGAACAGCCATTTCGAGAAATGGAACAGCTCCCGCCAGCAAGCCAGGGATAGACGCGGCCGGTATGGATGCCAGACATAGCTGAGCAGCATGTTTGACAGACGCCCGGTCACGATGCCAGCAACCAGCGCCCAATATGTGTGGAAGATCGCTGCGATCGGCAGCATCACCGCCAGGCCGATCAGCTTGCTGTAGAGCCGGATCTCGAAGATTTTCCCGAACTGCAGGTTCCGGCGGAATTCCACCAGCCCGACATTCTCGAAGCCCTGCAAGAACGAAGTGGCGGCGATCACCCACATGATCGGTTCGACCCGCGGCTCACGCATCCAATCCGCCGCGAACCCGGCGCAGCCCGCGAGAAGGCCACCGATTACCAGCCCGCGGATGAGCTGGAACGTCCATGCCGTATCGAGGTGCTGGCGGGTCATGACAGGCAGGCGAATGAGCGCCAGCCCGAATGATGTCTCGGTCAAGGTTTCGAGGCTGCTGGCGATGGCCATCGCCAGTCCGACGAGCCCGAAATCGTTCGGCAGCAGCAGATGGATCAAGAGCAGCGAGTTGAACAACCCGATGACCCGGAAGGTCATGCGCAGCCCGATCATGAACAGTGACGCCGAAACGACGTTGCGGCCGACCGTTCGCTTGGATTGCTCAGGCATCTTGACCCCGTCCTGGGTGCGCAACCGCGAGCGGCGAGCTTTTGACCGCAATCCGTGAAAAAACAATGAAGTGCGCCTCAGGTGGCCGATCCTGAATGACCGGTGCGAGCCAGCAGCAGGCTCTTAGCCTGCCGACCCTTCTCATCGCAAGCGCGGAGCGGTTGGCGCAGAGGATTGTGGATCAATCGCAATCGCTTGGATACGATCCCGCTTCTTGTGGCGCCGGGAGGGACCGTGTCAGGCAGAGCAGACGCAATCACAAGAACGCCGGGTCAAGCCCGGCGATGGAGGATGAGCGATGCTGGCGTGGCGTAGGTGAACCGAGTTGTGGTCAGGCGGCCCGCAGCAATTCTGGCCTCAGAGAATCGGAGAGGTAGCGGCGGCTGTAATACGCGGCTACGTCCGCGACACTGCGGAAGCGACCGTGTGCATCGCTCGGCAGTTCGATCTCGAAGGTCTCTTCAAGCTCGATCGTGAGCTCGACCAGGTCGAGGCTGTCTAGTGACAAGTCCTCGGAGAACCGGGTCTCAGGGGTGATGTGAACATCGGGCAAGCAGACGGCCCGGCGGATAGCGCTAACCACCGCGGCGAGGACGGATTGATTGAGAGCTTCGGCCATTCAGAGCTCCTAAGTCACGGCTTTGTGAGTGGATCAGATCACGCATTTGTGTGCAAGCGGAAATTGCACACGGATCGATATCTCGCCGAATCAGCGAATCACGTGTCGGGAGTCTATCCGCTCTTCGACCTGCTCCGGGCAGGAAGTCCTCTACGCTTGGGATTATAACCCTTGGGACCCGAGTCGGGTGCACCGGGAGGGAGAAATGTCATGCCGTTCTATGAACGAGCCGAGACCCGCATTCATTATCAGGAGGCCGGCTCCGGCTTTCCCTTGCTGCTCATTCCGGGCGGCGGCCTGAACTCGACGATCGCCTTCGTGACCGAGAAAGGTCCCTTCAACGCGGTCGAGGAATTCAAAGGCGAGTATCGCTGCATCGTCGCCGACTTGCGCAACGCCAGTGGCGGCCAATCCTCCGGCCCGCTTGAAATCGACCGGCCGTGGGACGGCTACACCGACGACCATCTCGGTCTGATGGATCACCTGGGGATCGACAGGTTCCTAGTGATGGGGTTCTGCATCGGCGGCCCGTTCATCTGGAACATGCTGCGGCGTGCGTCCGACCGTGTCGTCGCCGCCGTCCTGGCGCAGCCCAGTGGTTTCCGTCCGCAGGTGCCGGACCTATTCTATCAGAACAACATCACCGGCTGGGGCCCGCCGCTATGTGCCAGGCGCCCCGATGTTACGATGGCGATGGTCGATGCCTTTCTGAGCAAGATGTATCGCTCCAACCCCGATTTCGTCTTCACCGTGACACGCGACTTCGTTCGCGGCTGCCAGACGCCCATCCTGGTACTGCCGGACGACACCCCGCCGCACCCGTACGAGGTGGCGATGGAGGTCGCGCGTCTCGCGCCGAATGCCGAGGTGAGCATCTATCCGTGGAAGGATTCCAAGGAGCACCTGCAACAGGCAGTGACCCACGTACCCACCTTCCTGCGGGCGCATCAGCCCGCCGCCGCTGCCGCGTGACGGCACGCAACGCAATCCATCTTCACGGATTCATGGTTCCATCTGAAAGGCAGGAGCAATGCGTCTCAAGGATAAAGTTGCGGTCATCGTAGGCGCCGGGCAGAACCCCGGCGAGACCATCGGCAATGGCCGCGCGACCACGCTGCGCTTCGCTCAGGAGGGTGCCCGCATTCTCGCGGTGGACCGCCGCGCCGATCTCGCGGAGGAGACCGCGGAGCTGGCGCGTGCCGAAGGGGCGGAGTGCGTCGCGTTCGAGGCGGACGTGACGCGAGAGGCGACACTGAAGGCGGGCATGGACGAGGCGTACCGGCGCTTCGGGCGCATCGACATCCTGCACTACAACGTCGGAATCAGCCTCGAGGGCAAGGACGCGCCCGTCACCGAGATTACCGAGGAGGCGTTCGACCACATCTGCGCCGTCAATCTGCGCGGCGCGGTAATGGCGTGCAAATACGCGCTGCCGATCATGCGCGCGCAACGCTCCGGCGTTATCCTGATGATCTCATCGATCTCAGCGTTCGAAATCTATCCCTTCGTTACCTACAAGGCGACCAAGGCGGCGCTGATCGCCTTCACGCAGCAGCAGGCGATCAACAACGCCGAATACGGCATCCGCGCCAACGCCATCCTGCCGGGATTGATGGACACGCCGATGGGTGTGGACCGGCGGGCGCAGCTCACCGGCCGGCCACGCACCGAGATCGCCGCCGAGCGCGCCGCGCGTGTTCCGCTCAAGGGGCATCACGCGACCGGCTGGGATGTCGCTAGAGCAATTTAGGCTTGCGTAGAGTCGGCGGGTTCTGATTCGAGAATGCCGGTTGAGCAGCGAGGCTGTGATGGCGGCACCTTTGTCTCAGGATCTGCGCCGGCGGCTTGTCCGTGCGGTTGAGCGTGGGAGTTCGGCGCGCAGCG
>JAFKFI010000132.1 GCA_017307285.1 Alphaproteobacteria bacterium
CATCGATAAGGTCAGAGCCGAATGGGCCATGATCTGCACCGCCCACAACCTCGCGAAACTCACCACCTGAGGAGACATGCACAGCCGCGGCATACGTCGAACCAATCAAATGCCGCGCAGCACAGCGTTACCGGGACAGGCTCCTAGGACATCAGCGGTTCGCTTCGGATCACGGGCGAAGGTAAGGTGGACATTTGCAACTATTGTGGTAACGACAACGCCCTCATAAACCGTCTCGTCCACGATCGCGCGCCATGCCCCGTCGGGGGACCGTTCCTCCGCAATTGGCCGGGTCCACACGATGTCCGCTGTCACGTGTCTGACCCACAGGTAAAGCGCTAGACCAAGCACGCCAGTCAAATATAAGGCGCTTCGCCGGCTCATCTGGAACATCTCCCGAAGAGGGCGATAATTTGCGCAGCAGGATTAGAGTCATCGACGGAGTTCAATGGCAAACATCTCGTAGCCAATATCAGTGTTGTAAACATTTCTGACAGGCAGGTTCGTATATATTTTATCGTATTCAGTACGGGGAGAATAGTTGCTTGTCATAGCTCGAAGATTTTGGATTTCCAGAATCTGCGATCGAGGTATCCCAGCGGCCGCTGCATAGAGACCAATCGCGACGGTCGCATAATCAACGTGTTCGCTGTGGAACCGGCCTCCGAGCCGCTGAGCATCCCAGGGGCCTCCTCGATCAAAATTGGCGAGCTTGCCAATCGATCGATGACCTGTTCGACCGAGGAGAGTGTCCGAGGCCGATCCGGTCAAGAGCTTCGTTTACGCGGAGATAGGCACTCACAGGGTCCGTGTGCGGATATCCTGGGCCCGCGATATCGAATGGAGTTGCCAGTTGATTTGGGCTCGGCAATGGCGACCATTCATCGCCTCCGAAGCCGGTGCTGCCCGTCTCCTGACTCCCAGCCTTGACTGCATCGAAATGGCCGTGCTGCTCCAGTTCCGCGTCGTCCGATGCCGAATGCGGCACGATATCGCGGGTATCCGAATTGGGTCCGAATGCCGCGCCAGCCACTCGGTTGGTTCGGGATCGCCATGTCGAACAAAAATGAACGGCACGATTAGGGTATCGGTGGAGTAGCGTCCGTGGTTGTCCCCGTCAGCCATATTGTCCTCGCATTGTCGCAACCCTTCTAGCATAGTGCGTTAGATGCGGTAACCGAATTCCGGACCGGCCGAGGCAGGGCTAGCTGCTCTCGATAAATGACTGATCGTTGTCGGCCGGCACCGGCGCGTCGGGGTGGACCAGGCCCTCCCGCTTCAGATCGGCCCACAGGGCCGACGTGATTTTGTGTTGTAGCAATTTCAGGTTGGTCTCGAACTCGTCGACGTTTCGCGGGCCGGGGATGATCGCCGACACAACCGGATGCGCCAGCGGGAATTGCAGCGCAGCCGCGGGTAGCGATGCGCCATGACTCTCACAGACGCGCCGGATCGCCGCGACGCGCGCGACGACCTCAGGAGGCGCCGCGGCGTAGTTCCAGGTGTCACGACCGGCGAGGATGCCGGAATTAAGCGGGCCGCCGATCACCAACGTGGTGCCGGCGGCCTGGCATTTCGGGATGAGGTCGTCGAGCGGCGCTTGCTCCAGCAGCGTGTAGCGGCCGGCGAGCAGGAAGGCGTCCCACTGGCCGAACTCCATCACCGCCATGCAGGCCTCGCGCTCGTTGACGCCGATGCCGATGGCCCGCACCGCGCCCGAACGCCGCAATTCGTCGAGCGCGCGATAGCCGCTGTCGCGCAGCACGGCCATGTGCTCGGCGTTCTTCTCCCCGCCGTGCTGGTAGACGCCGATGTCGTGGACATAGAGAATATCGATCCGCGCGAAGCCGAGGCGCTGAAAGCTGTCCTCCATTGAGCGCATGATGCCATCGTAGGAATAGTCGTAGACCACCTCGAAGGGCAGCGGCGGCCTGCGTCCGTCGCGGCCCTCGGCCGCTTCGTTCGGACGCAACAGGCGACCGACTTTGGTTGACAGCACCCAATCCGCGCGCGGCTTGTCGCGCAGCGCGTCGCCGACCCGATGCTCGGCCGCACCGACGCCGTAGAACGGCGCGGTATCGACGTAGCGCACGCCGTCGGCCCAGGCCGCGCGTACAATCGCCTCGCTCTCCTCGCGCGTGACGTCGATCCGGCTGGCGCCGAGCGTGGCGGTACCGAGACCGAGCGCCGTGACGTGGAGGTTGGTCCGGCCGATCCGCCGCTTCTGCCAGCTGAGCATGGCCATTCTCCTTTGGCGAGAGTGCGCGATCTTCCCAGAGCGACCCGTGCGCGGCAAGCTGCGCCGGAAGGAGCAGCCCCATGCCACAGCAGCGACTGCGCGCCGTCTTCATGCGCGGCGGAACCTCGAAAGCCGTGATGTTCCGCCAGGGCGATCTACCGGCGGACCGCGACGCCTGGGCACCACTCTTTCTCGCCGTCATGGGCTCGCCCGATCCCAATGGACGCCAGCTCGACGGCATGGGTGGCGGCATATCCTCGCTGTCAAAGGTCTGCGTCATCGGCCCGCCGAGCCGCGATGATGCCGATGTGGACTACACGTTCGCGCAGGTCGCAGTGGATCGCGCGATCGTCGATTATTCCGGCAACTGCGGCAACATGTCCTCGGCCGTCGGACCCTTCGCCGTGGACGAGGGCATGGTCCCCCGCCCCAACGGCCGCGATGCGACAGTGCGCATCCACAACACCAATACGCGCAAGATCATCGTCTCGCGGTTCGGCATGGACGGCGAGCAGGCGGCCGTCATTGGCGACCTGGCGCTCGACGGCGTCGCGGGAACGGGTGCGCCAATCCGGCTCGACTTCACCGATCCTGCCGGCGCGCGGACGGGGAGGCTGCTGCCCAGCGGCCACGCGACAGATATGCTGGATGTTCCCGGGCTCGGCCAGATCGAGGCCAGCATGATCGACGCGGCGAATCCGTGCGTGTTCGTGCGCGCCGCCGATCTTGGCCGCAGCGGGACCGAGCGGCCGGACGCGTTGGAGCGCGACTCCGCGTTGCTCGACAAGCTCGAAGCGATCCGTCGCGCCGCGTCAATGGCAATGGGGATCGCGCCGGATACCGAAACAGCGGCGGCCATTCCGAGCGTGCCCAAAGTCGCGATGCTCGCCGCACCCGCCGAAGTTCGCACCCTATCCGGACGCACGCTGACGGCGGGCGACATCGACATTCTCGTGCGGATGATCTCGGTCGGCCAGCCGCACCGCGCCGTACCGCTGACCGGTGCGCTATGCCTCGCAGTTGCCTGCCGCGTGCCGGGCAGCATCGCGCATCAGCTAGCCGGTGTGGGACAAAACGGCGATCTCAGGATCGGCCACGCTTCGGGTGTAGTGCTGGTCGCTGCCAATGCCCGCGTCACGGCCAACGGCATTGAAGTGCCATACGCGACCGTCTACCGCACGGCGCGACGGCTGTTCCAGGGCGAGGTGTTCTATCCCGCGTTGGAGCGCCGCCAGGCGACGTAGCGTTTGACCCCTTCCTCGATCGGCACCTTGGGCGCCCAGCCGATCGTCTTTTCCGCCTTGGCGCGGCTGAAGCGCAGATGGTCCACGCTCGCCGACTTCACCGCGCGCGTGTCCTCGCGGTGCTCCGGGGTCAAATCGGGCGTTCCACATGTCGCCAGCAGCAGCTCGACAACCCGATTGAGGTCGGTATCCACACCGGTCGCAATATTGAGCACGTTGCCGCTCGACCGACTGCTCATCGCCGCGACGCAGGCATCCGCGACGTCGGTGACGTAGACATAGTCATGCACCTCGCTGCCATCGCCGAGAATGACGGGCCGCTCGCCGCGGCTGATCGCGTCATAGGCTTCCGCGATGAACACCGCGTTGACCGCCCGCGCGTGCTGCCGCTCGCCATAGACCGAGGAGAAGCGGAGCGCGTTGTATTCGACGCGATACGCCTTCGCGTAGTGCGCGCACAACGCCTCCCCCATCAGCTTGCTGGCGCCGTACAGATTGGTCGCCGGTTGCTGACCGGCGCTGGTGAAGGGCGTCTCCTCGACGATGGTGTCCGCCGTCGACGTGCCGTAGGTGGAAATGGACGACGAGAGAATGACCCGCTTTGCGTGCGCGATGCGGGCAGCTTCCAGCGTATTGACCACGCCCTGCGTGTTCACGGCGATGCCGAGCGGCACGTTGCGCGACAGCGGCAGCGTGAGAAATGCGGCGAGCGCAAACACGCCGGTCACGTTCTGCGTCGCATCGATCAGCTCGTTCAGCCGCAGCACGTCGCCGCGCACCAAGGTCACGCGCGGATCACCCTCGAGATGGCGGATCATGTCGGGCGTGCCGAGGGCGAGATTGTCGAACAATCGCACCTCGGTGGCCCCCGCCGCGAGCAGCGCGTCGGTGATGTGCGAGCCGATCAGGCTCACCCCGCCGGTAATCAGGAACCGGGCGCCGGCAATTTCTGGCATTGTTCAACCCCTCGCGAAACGGCCGGCGCTGGTGCCGGACAGGCGGCCGAACACCGCGCCCGACATCAGCCCTGCGCCGCCAAGATAGTTGCCATAGAAAATGCCTCCCACCAACTCACCCGCCGCATAGAGGCCGGGGATCGAGCGATCCGTCGTGTCTTGCACCTCGCCATTCGTATTGATGCGTAGCCCGCCGAAGGTGAAGGTGATGCCGCAGGTGACGACGAAGCCGGAATAGGGCGGCTCGCTGATCGGCAGCGCCCAATTCGATTTGGGCGGCGCGATGCCGCGCGTGCCCTTGCCGTCGAGGATCGCCGGGTTGTAGTCGCCCGGCTGGCAGGCTGCGTTGAACTCCCGCACCGTGCGTGCCAAGCCCTCGGGATTGATGTCGAGCGCGCGAGCCAGCTCCTCGATGGTGTCGGCCTGCGCCTTCGTCACTTGGCGGATGCGGTACTCGTCGCGCACCATGCCGATGGTCTTGGCGTCGAAGATCTGCACCGCAGTCCGATGAGGCTGCTTCATCACCTCGCGGCCGTATTTGGCGTAGGTGTGGTTGCGGTAGTCGGCGCCCTCATCGACGAAGCGCTCGCCGTTGAGGTTGACGACGATGCCGATGGGATAGGAGTGCTTCTGGAAATTGTCGAGCACCACGCGGTCGCCGAAGGGCGGGGCGCTGATGTCCCACTGCACCGCGTGGCAAGTGGACCAGCCGCCGAATGCCTGCGCGCCGATGTCGAGCGCGGCACGGATCCCTTCACCGGTGTTGTGTCGTGTGCCGCGCACCCGGCAGAGTTCCCAGCCCGGCCCGAGATAGCGTGTCCGCATCTCCGGGTTCGCCTCGAAGCCGCCGCAGGCGAGCACCACGGATTTGCCGTGGATTTCGTCGTAGCCGTCAGGGCCGAACACCTGCACGCCGGTCACGGCCCCGCGCCGGTCCTGCAGCAGCTTGCGCATTCCCGCGCCGTAGCGGATATCGATGCCGAGCCGCTCGGCGATCTTCACCTCGGCATCGACCAATCCCCAGCCGCCGCCGACCGCTTCGATGTTCACGCCGCCGTAGAAATGGTGCTTGCCGTTGAGCACGTAAGACTGCCGGCCGAACATCGGGATGAAACGCACACCGTTCTGGCGCATCCAGCGGATCGTCTCGCGTGATCGGCCGATCAGGATATTGGCCAGCTCCTCCTGGGTTTCGCCCTCGGTGACGTGCATCAGGTCGTGCAGATAGGTCTCCTCCTTGAGCGGCGGCAGGACGATCTGCGAGGCCTCCGCCTCGGAAAGATCGACCAGCACGTCCTGGCGCAGATCCTCGAGCCCGTCATGCACGAAGCGGAAGCCGCCGGCGGTGAAGGTGGAATTGCCGCCGCGCTCCTCGACCGAGGCCTTCTCCAGCACGACCACCGAGGCGCCCTGCTCACGCGCGGCGATGGCGGCGCACAGCGCGGCGTTCCCCGCACCCACCACGATCACGTCGTATTCTTCCGCGCTCTCCGCCATCGCCCTCGCTTCCCCAACCGGCGGGCGACGGTAGGTGCGCCGGCTCGGCCTCGTCAACGGGGCGGCTTGACAGGAAATCGGCCGGGTCCCGAAGTGAGGCCACAGGACGCGAGGCACGAGGATCACATGCTCAAGTGGAAGATCGGCGACGTGACAGTCACGAAGATCGTCGAGCTCGAAGTGACCGGCGGCAGCCGCTTCATCCTACCGCAGGCAACGCCTGAGGCGGTGCTGCCGATGAAGTGGCTGCAACCGCATTTCGCCGACGAGAACGGCCGGCTCCGGATGAGCATTCACGCGCTCATCGTCGAGACGCCGACACGGCGCATCGTGGTGGACACCTGCCTTGGGAACGACAAGGAGGGCCGGCGCATCCCGACATGGAACAAGCTCCAGGGCAGTTTTCTTTCCGATATCGCCGCAGCCGGCTATCCACGAGAGTCGATCGACACCGTGCTCTGCACGCATCTCCATGTCGATCATGTCGGCTGGAACACGATGCTGTCGGGCGGGCGCTGGGTCCCGACTTTCCCGAACGCGCGTTACCTCATGGGCCGCATCGAGTACCAGCACTGGACGACGCAGAACACGCGCGAGGACATGCAGGCGGTGATCGCCGACTCGGTCAAGCCGGTGCATGACGCGGGGCTGGTCGATCTGGTGGAGACCGACGCGCGCATCACAGATGAGATCAGCCTGGTACCGACGATCGGCCATACGCCGGGGCATGTCAGCGTGCGGATCGTCTCGCGCGGCGAGGAGGCGCTGATTACCGGCGACTTCCTGCACCATCCCGTGCAGATCGGTCATCCCGAATGGGCCTCGACGGCGGACAGCGATCCGGCGCAGGGCGAGGCGACGCGCTGGGCGATGTTCCGTCAGCTCGCCGGCGCCCCGGTGCTGGTGATCGGCACGCATTTCGCCGGCGCGACGGCCGGGCACCTGGTGCGTGACGGCGAGACGTTCCGGTTGGTGGTATAGGGGAGCAGGCATGCCAGTGCAGGATTTGGCCGGCAAGTTCGCGGTCGTCACCGGGGGCAGCAATGGCATCGGCGCGGCGACGGTGCGGGCACTCGCGGAAGCCGGGGCGACGGTGGCGATCTGCTACAATCAGGGCGAGGCACGCGCGCGGGCGTTGCTCGCGGACCTCCCGGCGGGGAAGCACCGCGTCCTCCAGCTTGAGCTCACCGATGTCGCCTCCGTGCGCCGAATGGCTGATGAGTTGCGCGATGCATTCGGGCGGGTGGACGTGCTGGTCAATTCGGCCGGCATGACACGGCCGATCCCGCACGCCGACCTCGAAGCCCTTGACGAAGCGTTCTTCGACCAGGTGCTGATCGCCAACGCGCGCGGCCCCTACTCCGTCATCCGCGCGCTGCTGCCGCTGCTACGCGCCGCCGCGCCGTCGGTGGTGGTCAATGTGTCCTCAGTCGCGGCGTTCAACGGCCAGGGCAGCAACATCGCCTACGGTGCGTCGAAGGCGGCGCTCGACACGATGACGATGTCGCTGGCGCGCGCGCTCGGCCCGGAGGTGCGCTTCCTCTGCGTCTCGCCCGGCCCCGTCGCAACCGATTTCGTCGCGGGACGCGGGCGCGAGCAGATCGCCAAGATCATGGCGTCCGCGCCGCTGCGGCGGGTCATCGAGCCCGACGAGATCGCTAGCGCCATCATGGCCTGCGTCACGCATCTGGGCGCCGCCACCGGGACGAAGATCGTCGTGGATGGCGGGCGCGCGCTGTAGCGCCGCCGATCACAGCCGATCGTCGTCCCCAACCAGATGCAACGGCACCTCGCCTTCCAGCACACGCCGGCAGTTTGCAAGCGCACGACGCAATCCGGTGCCGCGCGATTCCGGTACCGATCCCGAGTTGTGCGGCGAGCCGATCACGTTCGGCAACTCCAAGAACGGATAATCCACGCGGAACACACCGTGCCGCACCGGTTCCACCCACCAGGCGTCGATGCAGGCGGTGAACTCGGGATTGGCCCGCAGATGGGCGTAGAGGGCCGCCTCATCGACGATCTCGCCGCGCGCGAGGTTCACCAGGATGGCGTCCCGCTTCATGCGGGCAAGCTGCGACACGCCGATCATGCCTTGCGTGCTGCGCGTCAGCGGCAGACTGATGACCAGCACGTCGGCGGCAGCGAGCAATTCGTCGAGGCGGTCCGGCGTGCCGAGCCAGTCGAGTTTCTCCTCGGTTCGGCCGCCGCGGTTGATTGCGTGAACCTTCATCCCGACCGCCCGCATAAGCCGCGCCGTGGCGGCGCCGATGCCGCCGAAGCCAAGGATGCCGCAGGTACGGCCAGCCAGCATTCGGTTCATGGTAAACTGATTGAATGTGCCCCGCGTCAACGCGGTATGCTCGATAAGCAGGCGCTTGATGGCGGCGAGCGTCATGGCGAGTGCGTGCTCCGCCATAGGTTCGGCGTACGCGCCGCCATTGCTTGCGACCGGCACGCCCGACGGCAACTCGTCCAACGGGATGAAATCGACGCCAGCGGTCATGAACTGTACCAATTTGGCGCCGGCGAGCAGGCTGGCTTCGCCGGGACGCAACTCCTTGGCCGTGTTATGCGACAGCACGATGGTTGCCCGCTGCAAGGCGGCCTCCCTCTCCGCCTCCGCGCGATCGGGCAGATAGACGGCATCGGCGACGCCGCCGAGGGCTTCCGCGATCACCGCGCGACCGGCGCTGCCGGGGTCGAACGTGACCACGATCGTTGGTGCGCTCACCATTCCATCCTCCACCCACCAGCTCCCACGATGACCAGAAACGGACCGCCGCCTTGATCGTCACCAGTTTCCCGCGCCCGGTACGCGAAATCGAGCACGTGCTCATCCCGCTCGCGGACGGCACCCGGCTCGCGGCGCGCATCTGGCTGCCCGAGGACGCCGAGGCTAATCCGGTCCCCGCCATCCTCGAATATCTCCCCTACCGCAAACGCGACGGTACGTGGGAGCGCGACGCGCTGACACATCCTTATTTCGCGGGACACGGCTACGCTTCCGTACGCGTCGATCTGCGCGGCGCCGGAGAATCGGACGGACTGCTGTTCGACGAGTACGCGCAGCAGGAGCAGGACGACGCGCTGGAGGTAATCGCGTGGCTAGCGCAGCAGAGCTGGTGCACCGGCGCGGTCGGCATGATGGGCATTTCCTGGGGTGGGTTCAACGCTTTGCAGGTCGCTGCGCTGCGGCCGCCGGCGCTGAAGGCGATCATCACGCTGTGCTCCACCGACGACCGCTATCGCGACGACGTGCATTTCATGGGCGGGGCAATGCTCACCGCCAAATTCGGCTGGGCGTCGTTCTTTTTCGGCGCGATGTGTCATCAGCCCGATCCCGCGCTGGTGGGCGAACAGTGGCGCGCGATGTGGTTGGAGCGCCTGGCAAACGTGCCGCTGTTCCTAGAACGCTGGCTGCGCCATCAGCGGCGCGACGCCTATTGGAAGCACGGCTCGGTTTGCGAGGACTATGGGGCGATCGAGTGCCCAGTCTACGCGGTCGGCGGCTGGACGGATGGCTACACCAACGCGATTCCGCGTTTGCTGGAGGGATTGTCAGCACCGCGCAAGGGGCTGATCGGGCCGTGGGCGCACGCCTACCCGCACTTCGCCATGCCCGGCCCGCAGATCGGCTTTCTGCAGGAGGCGTTGCGCTGGTGGGATCATTGGCTGAAGGGCATCGATACCGGCATCATGCGCGAGCCGATGCTGCGGGCGTGGATGATGCAAAGCGTGGCACCCGCGACGCATCACGACGAGCGGCCGGGGCGCTGGATCGCCGAGGCACTGTGGCCGGCACCCGGCATCGCGTCACGTCGGTGGTTCCTCGCGGAGCAAGGCTTGCGCGATGAGGCGTCGCGCTTGGCGCCGCGACAGGTTTGCTCGCCGCAGGATGTCGGGCGCGCCGCCGGAAGCTGGTGCCCATTCGGGCGCGGCCAGGACGATGCCGGCGACCAGCGCGACGATGACGCGCGCTCGCTGACGTTCGACACCGCGCCGCTCGATGAGGCGATCGAAATTCTCGGCGCGCCGGTTGTCACATTGGACGTCGTATGCGACGCGACGCAAGCCAATCTCGCGGTCCGCCTGTGCGACGTGCATCCCGACGGCTCATCGCTGCGCGTCAGCTTCGGCATTCTCAATCTCACGCATCGCGACGGGCACGAGGCGCCGACGCCGCTGCGGCCTGGTGAACGGTATCGCGTGACGATCAAACTCAACGATGCGGGCTTCGCGTTCCCGCCGGGGCACCGAATCAGGGTCGCTATCTCGACCGCCTACTGGCCGATGATCTGGCCGAGCCCCGAGGCCGCGACCGTCACGGTGTTCTCTGGAAGTCTCGAATTGCCGGTCCGCGCCCCGCAGCGCGCAGACACGTTGCTCGCGCCTCTTCCGCCGGCCGAAACTGCTGCGCCAGAGCCGCGTACTCTTCTGCGCCCTGGCGTGGTGCGGATCGACCGAATCGGGATCGAACTCGGCACGCAGGGCAGTTTCGATTTCCGCATCGAGGGCGATGATCCGCTGAGCGCAGTCGCGGAGATGCATCAAACCCACACCGTATCGCGCGGCGACTGGCGCACCCGCGTCGAGACCCGCACCCGGCTGTCATGCACGCGCGGGGCCTTCGTGGTGCGCGGCGGAGTACAGGCATGGGATGGCGACGAGCAGGTATGCGACCGGGACTGGAACTGCACGATCCCACGGGATCTCGTCTGAGATCAGCGTTCAGCTCTGTGCTTGACCGCCCCTTGTCGCTGCCAGAGACTTGCTCGGATCATAATACGATAAACAGTCTGTCCGAGCACACGCGGAGGTCCAGCGCCTCCGGCAGAGTGAAGCAATGGGGGTGAAGGCGTTGTCCGAGGATGCGGTGCGGAGTAGTGGAAGTTTCCTCAGCGGCCTGCGCGTCATCGAGCTGGCGGACGAACTCGGCGAGTATTGCGGAAAAGTCCTCGCCGGCCTCGGCGCCGACGTCATCAAGATCGAGCCTCCCGGCGGCGAGAAGACCCGCGGATACGGACCGTTCTACAACGACGATCCGCACCCCAATCGCAGCCTGCATTTCTGGCACTACAATTTTGGCAAACGCGGCATCGTGCTCGATCTCGCTTCCGACGCAGACAGGAAGCAATTCATGCGCCTCGCCGAGAGCGCCGATATCGTCATCGACTCGCGGCCGCGCGACTACCTGAACGAACGGGGCATTGGCTACGATGCCATCCGCGAGCGCAATCCGTCGCTGATCTACGCGCGCATCAGCGCCTTTGGCGACGATGGCCCCTGGGCGAACTATCAGGCGAGCGATCTCGTGCATCTCGCGCTGGGCGGCGTGATGATGAATTGCGGCTACGATCCGGACCCGTCAGGTTTCTATGAGACGCCGCCGATCGCGCCGCAGGTCTGGCAGGCCTACCACATCGCCGGCGAAGTCACGGCGGTACAGATCATCGCGGCTCTCGTTTATCGGCTCAAGACGGGGCGCGGCCAGCAGCTGGCGACGTCGGTGCACGACGCCGTCTCGAAGAACACCGAAACCGACATGCCGGACTGGGTTTATTGCCGTTTGCCGCACTATCGGCAGACATGCAGGCACTCGCTGCCGTCCGCGAGTCCGACGATGCGGGGCGTGGCGGCCGAGTCCGCCTTGCGCCCCGGCCTTTCCCGAACCAAGGACGGACGGTGGGTGCTTGCCTATCGCACGTATCTGCTCGGCGGTGTCGCCTCGTTCGACGCGACCGTGCGGGTGTTGCGGAAATTCGGCGTCGAGGCCGATTTCGGCGAGGAGAAATACAAGGACGAAGCCTATGTGCTCAAGCCGAGCACCAACTTCCATATCGCCACGCACGTAGAGCGGCTTGTCGGACGTTACCTTTATGAGCGCGACCTCTGGAAGGACGGACAGGACGAAGGTCTTCCGTGGTCGCCAGTGCGTCGGCCCGAGGAGAACGTGGGGGAAGAGCATTGGGCTCAGCGCGAGACGTTCTTTCAGGTCGAATATCCAGAACTCGGAAAGACCTTCACCCAGGTAGGCGCGAAATGGGTGGCGCCCGGGCTTCCGTGGCGGACCGGCCCGCGCGCGCCACTCCTCGGAGAGCATAATGCCGAGGTGCTTGCCGAGATCGGCCCCCGCAAAGCGCCTGCGGCCTGCCGTGGGGAGAAAGGCGCGTCGGACGCGCCGCTCCTCAGCAAGCACGGCAAACCGTTCGCGCTGAGCGGAGTCCGTATCGTCGATCTGACATGGATGCTCGCCAGCGCCGGCGCTGGGCGGTTCTTCACGGCACTTGGCGCCGAGGTCATCAAGGTCGAGCACGTCTCGCGGTTGGACGGCATGCGGATGGGCATGGGAAACGCCCCCATCGGCGGCCGCGCCGAACGAGACGCGGCGACGGGGCCGCTCGTCGTCCCGGCGACCAAGAACGTGAACCGCAGCGGCTCGTTCATGGAAATCAATTCCGGCAAGCGCGGCGTCAGTCTGAACCTCAAGCATCCGGGTGCGAAGGAGCTGCTGATCGAGCTGATCAAAGGCGCGGACATGGTGATCGAGGGCTTCTCGCCGGGAACGATGGACCGGATGGGGCTGGGCTATGACCGCCTGCGCGAGATCAATCCGAGGATCGTCTACGTCCAGCAATCGGGAATGGGGCAGATCGGTACGTATGGTCGCCTTCGCAGCTTCGGGCCTACGGCGCAGGCGTTCTCGGGGCTGAGCGACATGTCAGGCCTCCCCGACCCCTACCCGCCAGCCGGCATTGGCTATTCTTATCTGGACTGGTTCGGGGCCTATCAGATGGCGTTGGCGATGATGGCCGGGCTGTATCGCCAGAGAGAAACGGGTCAGGGCTGCTGGATCGATTCGTCGCAGGCGGAGGTGGGGATCTATCTCACCGGCACCAGCGTCCTGGACCACTCAGCGAACGGCCGGCCGTGGGGGCGCTACGGAAACAGATCACCGTACAAGCCCGCCGCGCCACATGGCGCCTACCGGGCACGCGGCGAGGACCGGTGGATCGCTATTGCGGCGTTTACCGACGAGCATTGGTGGGCGGTGACGCGCGTCCTCGGAACGCCGCAATGGGCGACCGATCCGAGGCTCGCGACGCTGAGCCTGCGGCTCGCCAACCAGGACTATCTCGACCACCTGGTGAACGATGCGACCGTTGCGTGGGATGCGTTCGAACTGATGCACGCGCTGCAGCGCGCAGATGTTCCCGCGGGCGTCTGCCAGACCGCGCAAGACCGTTATGAGCATGACCCGCAGTTGAAGCATCTCGGGTGGTTGACGGAGCTTGAGCAATCCGAGATCGGAACGTGGCCGGTCAAGGAAGTTCCGGTCAAGTTCAGCGAGACGCCGCCCTATATCGGCGGCTTCCTGGACCGGCACGGACCAAGCTATGGCGAAGACAACGACTACGTGCTCCGCACGATACTCGGATTGGACCAGGAGCAGATCGCGAAGCTGGCGCAGGAAGGCGCCTTCTAGGGTCGGATCAGGCTGCGCGCCGGGGCGGCCCCCTCACCCCGGCCCTCTCCCCCGAGGAGGAGAGGGAGGAGGGAAGAAAACTACTTGATCTTGCCGAGCTCGCGGAGCTGGCGCTCGATGTTGCCCATCAGCCCGACCGACGGGGTGGCGGTCTTGAGGTCGGTGATTTTCTCGAAATTCTCCTGGATCATTTCGATCGTCACCGGCTTGTCAGGATCGAAGGCGACACCCTCGGTCATGAAATACTGCACCCGCGCGAAGGTGCCCGCCGTGCCGGCCAGGATGTAGCCGGAGACCTTGCACTCCTCGCTCGCCATGTAGGCGACGACGGGCGAGACCAGCTCGGGGCGCATGTATTCGGCGACGCCGGGCGGCAGCAGGTTCTCGGTCATGCGCGTCTTCGCGGATGGCGAGAGGGCGTTGAGCATGATGTTGTATTTCGCGCCCTCGAAGCGCAGGCAGTTGATGAAGCCGTTCAGCGCCATCTTGGCGGCGCCGTAGTTGCTCTGGCCGAAATTGCCCACCGTGCCCGAACCCGAGGTGGTGACGATGACGCGGCCATACTGGCGCTCGCGGAAGATCGGCCACGCCGCCTTGGTGCAGTAGACGGTGCCCATCAGGTGCACCTTCATCACGAACTCGAAATCCTCCATGCTCATGTTCACGAAGGCCTTGTCGCGCAGCACGCCGGCGTTGGCGACGAGGATGTCGAGGCGGCCCCATGTGTCCATCGCGGTCTTGACGATGTTCGCGGCGCTCTTCTCGTCGGCCACGGAGTCATAGTTTGCAACCGCCTCGCCGCCGGCGGCCTTGATCTCCTCGACCACCTTGTCGGCCACCGCGTTCGCCGAGCCACGCCCGTCCACCGCCCCGCCGGGATCGTTCACGACCACCTTGGCGCCTCGGCTTGCCAGCAGCTTCGCGTGCTCCCGGCCGAGACCGGCGCCGGCCCCCGTAACGATGGCGACTCGATTGTCGTAGCGGATGGTCATGGTCCACGTCCCTCTTGCTGCCACGCGCTCGCTCCGGCGCTGGCTTCTTGCGGCAACCTATCGCGCGGACGCACTACGCGAAAGTAGGGGCCGACACCGGCCCGTATCGGGCGTCTTACGGATCGAGGCGAAGGCGGCTCGGCAGGAGTTCGCCTTGGCTCTCCAGCACCGGATATGCTCCTGCCGCGACAAAAAGCGCATTCACCCGCCCGAGATCGCGGAGCAGGTCGAGCGAGAGGGTGCCTGCCTCGGAGCTCTCCTCGCCCGAACGGACGCGGGCGAAATGCGCGGTGGTCGCGGCCGCCTCCATGTCGCGGAACAGATCCTTCTCGGCGACGAGTTGGCGCGCCGCCCGCGTGTCCTGCGTCATGAACACCGCCGAGGCGGCGCGCAGATTGCGGGAAAGGCGTTCCAGCAACTGGCGCGCCTGCTCCCGCTCGGCTTCAGGTGGCGGCAGCCCTCGCTTCTGGCGGCGGGCCGCGTAACCCATGATGTTGCGGTCGACCACGTCCGCCGCTGCTTCGAGATTGGTGCAAAACACCAGGGTCTCCGTGAGACGGCGATGATCGGCTTCGGTCAGCGCTTCCACGTCGAGCCGCGCGAGATAGTCGCGGATCGCCGCGTTCAGCTTGTCCACCACATCGTCGAGGCGGCGAGTGCCGGAAATCCGCTGCCGGTCGGCGCCGGCCAGCGCCTCAGAGGCGCCTGCGAGCATGGTCTCCAGCACGTCCGCCATCCGCAGCGCCTCGCGCGAGGCGGAGGCGAGCGCCACCGCCGGCATCTCCAGCCCTCCTTCGTCGAGGTGGCGAGGCCGCGACGGGTCGTCGGTGTCGGCCCGCGCCGGCAGCATCCGCCGGAGGAGCGAGGCGAACGGATCGAGCAGAGGCATGAACAGCAGCGCGAGGACGAGATTGAAGCCAGTGTGGAAATCGGCAACCGCGCGGGCGGGCCCGGGCTCCCACTCCGCGAGGACGGGGCCCAGCCAGTCGAGCAGCGCGAGCCCTAGTGCACAGCCGATCAGGCGATTGAGCAGGTTGCCGATAGGCAGCCGGCGCGCCACCGGATCGTCCCCGGAGACGCCCTCCACCACCGGATTGATTGCCGAGCCGAGATTGGCACCGAGGACCAGCGCGTAGGCGGCGTGCGGCGGCACCGCTCCTTTCGCGGCGAGCGACATCACCAGCAGCACCACGGCGACGCTGGAATGTGCCGCCCAGGTGAGCGCCGCCGCGATCAGGACGTCCACCACCGGCTCGGTGGCGATCGAGCCAAGGATCAGCCGCAGGCTCGGCGCGTCCTCGTACGGCGTCACCAAATCGAGCAGACCGCGCAGGGCGAGCAGCATCAACCCGAGCCCGATCGCCACCCGTCCGAGATCACGCGTGCGGGCGACATGCGCGCGACGGAACACGATGACGCCGACCAGCACGAGGGCGGGGCTGATACTGGCAACGTCGAAGGACAGCACCTGCACGATCAGGGTGGTTCCGACATTGGCGCCCAGCATCACCGCAAGCGCGGGAACCAGCTCGACGAAGCCGCCGGCAGCGAAACCCGAGACCATCAGGCCGGTCGCCGTGCTGCTCTGCAGCACTGCCGTGACCCCGAGGCCGGCACCGAACGCGGCGAGCCGATTGTGCAGAGCAGTGGAGAGCAGCCGCCGCAGATCCGGGCCGAAGGCGCGCTGGATGCCGGTCTGCACCATGTGCACGCCCCACAGCAGCAGCGCGACAGCGCCCGCAAGGTCGACCAAGGTCCAGGTGGCATTCATTCGGCGATGATAGCGGGACGGGGCCGATCCCCCTATTCCCGAGCGTCAGCGGCCAGGCAGGCCACCCCCCCGGTGGCAAACACTCCGCCTCTCGGCGACGGATTGCCCAGACCGACGGCGTTCGAGCTCACGAAGGCTATACCCCCGGCAAAACTCTAGGCCCGGTCAAAGCGACGCTTATGCATCTATTCCGGCTTCGGCGGAGCTGCGCCTGTTCGGGAGCCGATGACCGGTGCACCGGCGACCGATCCTCGACACATTGACCTCGCAGCTTGACCCAGTATCCTCGCCTGATCGGAGATGATGCCGAACCGAATCTCCATACAATCCGCGACGACACCTGATCGGGCGTCTGCGCCCATTTTCGGCTGCAAGCACACCCGCCACCGAGAGCGGGAAGAAGGGGGAAACATGCGCTTCCGAGGAATTCTCGCGGCCCTGTGTGGCGGGTTGCTGAGTATCTTGGCCGCCGTCCCGACGGCAACGGCGGCTGAGGACACCATCAAGATCGGCTACATCGACCCGTTCTCAGGCCCATTCGCCCAGAGCGGCGATCAGTTCCTCCAGGTGATGCAGTTCATCATCGACGACGTGAACGCGCGAATGCCGCCGCTCAATAAGAAATTCGAGCTCGTCACGTTCGACGACAAGCTTCAGCCATCCGAGGCGCTGATCGCGCTGAAGCGAATCACCGACCAGAACATGCCATTCGTGATGCAGTGTGTCGGCTCCAACGTCGCCACGGCACTGATCGGCGGGGTCGAGAAGAATAACGAACGCAACCCAGACCGCCGGCTGATCTACCTGAACTGCGGCGCACTCGCGACCGAGCTCACCAACGCGCCGCTCTGCAACTTCTGGCAGTTCCGTTTCAGCGGGTCGGTGGAGCAGCGAGCCTATGCGCGGGTCAAGACGCTGCCAGCCGAGGTCAAGAAGGTCTATCTGATCAACCAGGACTACGTGTTCGGCCACTCGATGGAGCACGACACCAAGAGATTCCTCAAGGAGCTTCGGCCGGACATCGAGGTCGTCGGCGACGAGTTCGTTCCGCTCGGCAAGGTAAAGGACTTCGCCCCCTACGTCACCAAGATCAAGAATTCAGGCGCGCAGTCGGTCGTCACCGCCAATTACGGACCCGACCTCAATCTGCTCCTGAAGGCCGCGGTCGACGCCGGGCTGAACGTGCGGTTCGATACTTATCTCGCGCATCTGACCGGAGCGGTGACCGCGCTCGGCCCCTCCGGCGCCGACCGCACGACGTCCATCATGGAGCAGAACGAGAACCTGCCGTATGAGCTGAACATCCCGGCGGCGGAGAAATTCTATGCCGCCTTCCGCAAGGGCCACAAATTCGATTTCCCAGGTCAGCCCTGGGTCGTGATGTTCGAGATGCTGTCGCGCGCCATCACCGAGGCCGGCTCCGTCGATGTGCTCAAGATCGCGCAGAACTTGGAAGGGATGCAGCAGAAGGACCTGCTCGGCAAGACCGAGACGATGCGCAAGGCAGACCATCAGCTCATCCTCCCCTACTACGAGGGATTGCTGACCAAGGACGTGAAATTCGACACCGAGGGGACCGGACTGGGATGGAAAACCATCGCCACCATCCCCGCCGAACAGGAGGAAATGCCGACCACCTGCAAGATGAAGCGGCCAACTTCGTGATCCGGCGTTCGTAGGCGAGGCGAGCAGCGCCATGCACCTTCTCGTAAATACGCTGCTCAGCGGCGTCGTCTACGGAATGCTGCTGTTCATGCTGGCGAGCGGGCTCACGCTCATCTTCTCCATGATGGGCGTGCTGAATTTCGCTCATGCCAGCATCTACATGCTCGGCGCTTACTTCGCCTACACCATCAGCACGCATGTGAGCTTCTGGGCCGGGCTGATCCTGGC
>JAFKFI010000004.1 GCA_017307285.1 Alphaproteobacteria bacterium
GTCGAGCGCGTCACCGGAAGCCGCGGCAGCGGCTCTCCGATCCGTCCAATGAACACGAATTCGTCCGCGCTCTCGCCGAGCACTTGGCGAAAGCGCGACGCCAGCGAGCGCGCTTTGCGAATGACCGTCGGGTCGTTGGAGAACACGGCGTTGGTCTCGCCGTAATGAGCGAACGCCAGGATGGCGAGCGCCGGCTGCACCGCGAGACCGAGCCGGCTTGCCTCCAGCCAGAAACGCTGCACCGCCTCGCCGACGCGCAACATCGCCGTTACGCGCCGGTCCGGCGCCGTGTTCGCTTCGCCGGCCGGATGGGGGAGGCGCATCGTGAAGAAGGCGCCGCTCGCCAGCCCAGGCAACAGGTCGAGCTGGGCGGCGGTGCTCCAGGTGCCGCCGAGGCGATTAAGCAGGCGCAGCCGCGACCAACGGGCCATGCCCCAGCGCATGATCGCGAGTGTCGTGCGATCGAGCCCGACGGCGCCGCCGGGGATGCCATCAGGGCTGTGCTTGCGCCCGAAATCCAGCATCCGGCGATGCACCTCGTAGGCTTCCGGGGTGCGCAGCCGGATGTCCGTGGCGCGCGCCCCGAGCAGCGCGAGGCGCAGCCGTGAGCCGCGTGATTGATGCCATTCGAGGCGGATATCGGCTCCGGCTGCGTCACTGAGGGATTGCTTCTCGCGCGGCGTCAGCGGACGGGCGCGATATCGCCGCCGGTCTACCGAGCGCTGCATGAGGTGCGGCAGCCAACGATCGGGCGAGACCGATTGATCAGGATGGAACTCCACGTGCAAGACGTGGCGCCCCGGCGAGCCTTGGAGACCCTCGTAGGACCACGTCATGGTACGGCCCCAGCCGGTGGCCGCAACGCGCAGGCTCTCTAGCAGCACGCCTCCGGCGATCAGGGTCGGCTCGCCCCCACGGTACTCGTATACATTCTCGCCGTGATCGGCATCGAGCCGCACGCGCAGGCTGTTCTCGTCGAGGATCTCGAAGCGCCACGGCTGAACATTGTCGCCGCTCGGCGCCCATCGGGCGGCGCGCAGGATTTCCTCGATCGGCGAACCGGGCGGCGGTTCGGACGGCGGCGGCTTCTGCCGTGCCAGCGCCGCCATCCCGCGCTTGCCGAGCGCGATCTTGAGGCTTTGCAACGGCCCCGCGTTTCCCCAGCGGAGCTTGGTGACCGCCAGCTTGCCGACATACGGGTCGTAATGATGGTGATACGGAACGGCGGCAACGCCGCTGCGGCCAAGCATCAGCTTGACCGCGTTGACTGCCGCGACGCCCGAGCACAGCTGGCACGAGGCCCCGGTGGACGGCGCGCGCTTGGCCGCGAAGTCGAGCCGGAATGGATCGACCAGATAGGCGCGATGTAGCGCCCGCGGCACCAGCCCGACGAGGAAGCGCAGATATTGCTCGAGTTCGGGCCGGCCCTCGAAGCGGAAATACCGCTCGAAGCTCATGCCTCCCGGCAGGAAGGCGAGGAAGCCGACGCCCATGCCGACCGGTGCCGCGCATAATGCGGGAATGCCGAGCTCGGCGCAGCGCGCGTACACCTTGCGGCGGATGTCGAGGACGAAATAGTCGAAGCCGTCCACGAACACGTCGACACCATCGAGAAATGCATCGATGTTGCTATCGTCGATGCCCTGGTCGAACCGGCGGATCGACACCTCCGGATTGATCGCCCGGGCCATCTCCTCCAGGACCTCGGCCTTGGGCCGATCGATGGTGTCGACGTTGGCGCCGATCTGCCGGTTGAAATTGACGATATCGAAGCCACGCGTTTGAAGCGTAGTGCCTGCTGCTCCCAGTCGGTCAGCCAACCGATATTGCGGTCGAACGCGAGGTCGTATGAGAACCGCGCCATCATTCCCCCAGACATTTACGGACAGCGCGGATTGATCCGCCCAGCCCGGCCGCCCCAAAAATCACCTCGTCGTGAGCCAAATGACTCCGGGGATGTCGTTGAGCCCAGAACGTGGGAGTGGAATTGAGCACGGCAAAACCATCGGATCGAATTGGCGGTGTCGGAAAACTTTACACGCTGGGCGCGGGAAAATGAATGATGATTCGCAACCTGGAGGAATGAAGTCGCAGGTCCAGCGAAAATCCACAGCCAAATCAGGGGTCTACCATGTTCGTCGTAATAAAAAGAAAGATCTCAAATAGCGCAGATCACGTTCCAACCGGTTCCGTCTGGAAATATGAGACTATCTTCACGAAAACGAGAGAATTCCGGCCAGTTTCGCGAGTTGTCAGCCGGAGCCGTCGGAAATCCTTACACCATTCCGGTAAGATACCAATGCCGGCCGCTCAAACCGCAGAATTTCCGCCGTTTTCCCGAGTGGCCCGGAGCTTGCATCTGCTTGGCTCGTAGCCCGTCCGTACTTGCCCATCAGCGATGGTAAGGACGGGAAACGCTTAGGCCGGACGAAAGGACCAACAACTATGAAGCATACCAACTCGTGGGCCACCTTCGCGAAGGGCGCGGCAGTCGCCGGTTTGCTCGGCGTCGCGATGGTGGCGAGTGCTAACGCGGCACCTATCGCGCCGGTAACCATCACGGCGGACCCGTCTGGCGCCGGACTGTCGAACGCGGGTCCGTTCAGCTTCAACGGCATTCGTACGTCGGATTTCTCCAGCATCAACCTGACCTCGACGGGCGGCGGCAACTATACCTTCACTGAAATCGGGTTTCTCCCCATTGCCTCGTTCGATCCGGGCAACTTCCAGCCGCCGGGGCTGAACCACTCGGCCGGCGCGAGCCCATACGGCTTGTATATCGGGTTCACCGCCGCGGGGACCCTGTCGACAGTTGGCTCCTCGCTCCAGGGCAGCTTCTCGAACGTCAACTTCACGTTCAACGGTGATCCCGGCAATAACAACACGTTCAACAACTTCGATGCCACGCATCAGGTGTTCTGCAACGGCTGCGGCGACGACGTGCTGCTGGCCAGCGGCACACTGTTCCCTGGTGGCACGAACGCGGTGAGCATTCTGAATGCCAGCAGTTCCAATCCGCTGCCGTCGGCCTTCGTCGACCTGCTGTTCAACGCGACGAATGGCAGCTTCTTCACCTCCCCCACCGCACCGTTCTCGGTGGATCTGGTCAGCCAGTTCAGCAACACCCCGTTCGTGACCGCCTCGTTCACGACAGGCTTGCCGCCGGGCGTGACCCAGGTGGTGACGATTGGCACCGCGGCTGGTCAGGGTGGTTCCGGCTCCGGCCAGTTCCTCTCGACGCCCGTTCCCGAACCCGCCTCGATGGCGCTGCTCGGCGCCGGCCTGCTTGGTCTCGGGCTGATCCGTCGTCGCCGCAAGGGTTGAGCTTCATCTATCTTGACGGAAACGGCGCCTTCGGGCGCCGTTTTTCGTTTGTGAGCGCCTCGAAACGAAGCAAGCTTTGGCCCGGCCTTGAGTGCAAACTCTGCTTGACGGGCGGCGTCCGAGGGGCAAAAAGGTCGCGCAAGCTGTAGCGGACCCAAGCTCCCTATCTGCTTAGCCAATCGTTAAGCAATTCCTGACATCCAGGCCCGACAGAGGTGCCCCTGTTGGAACCCTATTCTGCCGCGCGTGCCATTCGCGTTGTGCCAATTCTCGTGGCTCTTCTGCTCCCGCCCATCGTAGCAGGCGCAGCGCAGCCACCCAGGCCCGTCCGTGTCCAAACCGTCGAGCTGACGCCATCAGAGGTCTCGCTGACCTACTCCGGCACGGTTCAGGCTCGGGTGCTGGCCGATCTCGGATTCCGCGTGGCCGGGAAGGTGATCGAGCGGCCGGTCAATATCGGTGACTTCGTGAAGGCCGGGCAGGTCATCGCCAAGCTCGACCCCACGGATCTCAGCCTGACCCACGAGGCCGACGAGCAGGCCGTCGCGGCGGCCCGGGCGGCGGCGGTGAACACGCGGGCTGAGTTCGAGCGGTACGGTAAGCTCGGCCAAAAATCCGCCGCCTTCCTGCCCTCCGAGTTCGACAAGCGCCAGGCCGCGATGCTGAGTGCCGAGGCCAAATTGGCCCAGGCCGAGCGTCAGCTGGCGCTCGCCCGTGACCAACTCTCCTACACCACGTTGCGTGCCGACGCGGACGGGTTGATCACCGCGCTGCCCGCGCAAGTCGGGCAGGTGATGACCGCGGGCCAGACCGTCGCCAGCATCGCCTACGCCGCCGAGACCGAGGTGCTGGTGGACGTTCCCGAGAACCGGCTCAGCGAGGTGCGATCCGCCACCGACATATCCGTCACCCTGTGGTCGAGCCCCGGCGAGAAACTCCGCGGGCGTCTGCGCGAGATCGGCGCTCTGGCCGATCCGGCCAGCCGGACGTTTGCGGTCAGGATCACCCTGCTCGACCGGCCGCAC
>JAFKFI010000005.1 GCA_017307285.1 Alphaproteobacteria bacterium
TGTCGTAGGACATGCCGGAGCAGCCTTTCGACTTCACGCCGATGCGCAGCAGCATTCCTTCGTGCCCGCTGGCGTACATCCGGCGCAGCCGATCGGCCGCCGCGTCGGTCAAGGTCATCAGCGGCGGTAGCGGACGGCGGGGCTTTCGGGTCTCGATCGTGGTGCTCATGGTGCTTCCGAGATCGGGTTTGGTCAGAACATATTCAACTGCAAGCGGGCCTCGTCGCTCATCCGGCTGGGGTCCCAGGGCGGGTCCCACACGGTCTCGACCTCGCAGCCGGTAACGCCCGGCACCGCGAGCACCGCCTCGCGCACCTGCTCCGGCAGCTCCTGCGCGCTGGGGCAGGCCGGCGCCGTCAGGGTCATTTCCACCTTCACCCGGCCGTCATCGTCCACCTCGACGGCATAGACCAGGCCGAGCTCGTAGATGTTCACCGGGATTTCCGGGTCGTAGACCGTGGCGATGGCCTCGATCACCGCCTCCTCGTTGAGCCTCGGCTCGGTCTCGCCCTCCGGCGTCCAGACGCCGTGTGTCGTGGACCCGGGAGAAAGCTCATTCACTGGTCGACTCCTTCTCGCCGGCGAGTGCCGCCACCAGCGCGTGCCAGGGCAGCGTGGCGCATTTCACCCGCGAAGGATACTCATGCACGCCGGACAGCGGCTGCAACCGCTCCAGCGCCTCGTCGAATTTTTCTCCGCCGCACTCGGGGCACACCCCGGTCCGCGCCATCTCGCGAAATGCCGCGAACAGCGCCCGCGCGTCGTCCGGCGTGCGCCCTTGGACGGTCTCTGCCATGAGGTCAGCCGAGGCGATGCTGATGGCGCAGCCGCGCGCGTCGAATCCGGTTTCCGCGATCGAGCCATCCGGCGCATAGCGGACAAAAACCTGCACCCGGTCGCCGCACATCGGATTGTCGCCCTTGGCGGTCGCGTCGACCTGCTCCGGCCGATGCGCGTGCCGCGGCCGGCGACCGTGGTCGAGAATCACTTCCTGGTACAGATCGCGCAAATCGTCGAACATCAGGCGAAGAACTCCCGCACGCGCTCGAGCGTGTCGCCCAGCGCGTCGATCTCTTCCCGCGTCGTGTAGACGCCGAAGCTCGCCCGCGCGGTGCTCTCCACCCCGAAGCGACGCATCAGCGGCTCGGCGCAGTGATGGCCGGCGCGCACCGCGATACCCTGGCGATCGAGCAAGGTCGCGACGTCGTGCGCGTGCGCGCGGTCGAGCACGAAGGAAACCACGCCGCCGCGATCCTGCGCCCGCCCGAGGATATGCACGCCCTCGATCGCGGAGAGTCGCGCCATCGCGTGCTCGGTCAGCGACGCCTCGTGCGCCGCGATCGCCTCGTAGCCGATCGACTGCACGTAGCCGATGGCCGCCTTGAGCCCTATCGCCTCGATGATGGCCGGCGTACCCGCCTCGAACTTGTGCGGCACCTCGGCCCAGGTGGCGCGCTCATAGCTCACGGAAGAAATCATCTCGCCGCCGCCCATGAAAGGCGGCATCCGCTCCAGCAGCTCGCGCCGCGCCCACAGCACGCCGATGCCGGTCGGACCGTACAGCTTATGCCCGGTGATGGCGTAGAAATCGCAATCGAGCGCCTGCACGTCCACGCGGCGATGCACCACCGCCTGCGAGCCGTCGAACAGCACCTTGGCCCCGTGCGCGTGCGCGATCTGCACGATCCGCTCCGCCGGCGTGTAAGTGCCGAGCACGTTCGACATATGCGTGATCGCCACCAGCCCGACCTTGCCGTCGGCGAGCAACGCCTCGAACCCCGCCATGTCGAGCTCGCCCGCATCGGTGATCGGCGCGACGCGCAGCTCGGTGCCGTATGCCTCGCGCAGCATCATCCAGGGAATGATGTTGGAGTGGTGTTCCATGCCGGAAATCAGCACCGCCAGCCCCGGCTTGAGGATGCCGCGCCCGAAGCTGTGTGCCACGAGATTGATCGCCTCGGTGCTGTTGCGCACGAAGACGATCTCGTGCCGGTCGGGCGCATTGATGAGCGCCGCCATCGCATCGCGCGTGCCCTCGTAGGCGTCGGTTGTGCGCTCGCTCATCCAGTGCAGGCCGCGATGCACGTTGGCGTACTGCGTCTCCATCGTCTCGCGCATGGCATCGATCACCACGCGCGGCTTCTGCGCCGACGCGGCACTGTCGAGGAACACCAGCGGCTTCCCCCGCACCGTTTCGCCCAGGATCGGGAAATCCTCGCGGACACGCGCGACGTCGAGCCGGCCGGGAGCCAAGATGGGCGTGGTCACGTTCATGCCGCCTGCTTCTCCCACCAGCTTTCCACCAGCCGATCGAGTACGTCGCGCACCGGTTCGTTATCGATCAGGTCGAGCGCCTCGGCGAGGAACGCGCGCACCAGGATGGAGCGCGCCTCCGGCTCCGGAATGCCGCGTGTGCGCAGATAGAACAGCTGCTCGGGGTCGAGCTCGCCCACAGTGGCGCCGTGGCTGCACTTCACGTCGTCGGCGAAGATTTCCAGCTCCGGCTTGCTGTCCACTTCGGCTTCCGGCGACAGCAGCAGCGCCTGGTTCATCTGATAGCCGTCGGTCTTCTGCGCCACGCGCGCCACCTCGATCCGGCCCTGGAATACGCCGCGCGAGCGCCCGGCAAGCACGTTCTTCACCGTCTGGCGCGACGCGCAGTGCGGCGCATCGTGCGCGACGACCGTGGTGAAATCCGAATGCTGCCGACCGCCAAGCAGCTGCGCGCCATTCAGATGTACGATGCCGTGCGGCCCGGTCAGGCGCGCGTGGATCTCCGTGCGACAGACGCGACCCTCGTCCTGCAGCCGCACATGCAGCAATGTCGCGCCCTCGCCCACCTCGATTTCGGTGACGGGGTTGTGCAGATATCCGCCCTCCCCCACCGACATCTCGAGCAGCACGAGCCGCGCGTCGGGTGCCAGGCGGATCGCATGGCGGGGGTGAAACGCCACCGGCCGGCCATGCGCGTCGGCGGCCAGGCTGATCAGTTGCAGCAATCCGGCGTCGACTCCGGCGGGAACTTCGACGATCACGCCATCCTCGGCGAGCATCGTATTGAGCGCGACGAGCGGATGGCGGTCCGGACGGGCAAGCGCGCCGAAATCGGGCTGCTCGGCGAAGGTCGCGACCCGCGCGTGCGCCGGAACGGTGGAGAGATCCGGACGGAATCGGCCATCCATGAACACCAGCCGCGAGCCGTCGAGCGCCGGCAGACGGGCCAGCAACGGCGCGCAATCGGCGAACTCGGTCAGCGGTTCGCTAAACGATGTTTCCGCAACCTGGCGAAGATTGGTGTATTTCCACGCCTCGTCACGCAGGGTCGGCAACCCGGCCTCGCGAAACGCCGCAGCCGCCGCGTCGCGCACCGCGCGGTCGCCCGGCAAGCGCCCCCGTAGCCCCTCGAAGCGCGCCAGGAAGCCCTGCTCGCCCTTGGGAAGTTCTTCCCTTTTCAGCGCAACGTTCATGCCGCCTCGGCCACCATGCCGGCATAACCCTTGGCTTCGAGCTCATGCGCCAGCTCCGGGCCGCCGGAGCGGATGATGCGGCCATTGGCCAGCACATGCACGCGATCCGGCACGATATGCTCCAGCAGGCGCTGGTAATGCGTGATGACGAGAGCGGAGAAATCCGGCCCGCGCTGCGCGTTCACGCCGTCGGCGACGATCTTCAGCGCGTCGATGTCGAGGCCACTATCGGTCTCGTCGAGGATCGCCAGCCGAGGGCGCAGCAGCGCCATCTGCAGCACCTCGTTGCGCTTCTTCTCGCCGCCCGAAAATCCGACATTGACGTTGCGCTTCAGCATGTCGTCCGGCATCGAAAGCCGCTTGGTCTCGGCCCGAGCCAGCTTGAGGAACTGCACCGCGTCGAGCTCGCTCTCCCCGCGTGCACGGCGCGTCGCATTCAGCGCGGTGCGCAGGAAATTGGCATTGCCGACACCGGGCAACTCGACCGGGTATTGGAACGCAAGAAATAGCCCCAGCGCCGCCCGCTCCTCCGGTTCCAGGCTCAGCAAATCACGCCCATCGAATGTCGCGCTGCCGCCCGTCACCTCATAGCCCTCGCGCCCCGCCAGCACGTAGGAGAGCGTGGACTTGCCGGAGCCGTTCGGCCCCATGATGGCGTGCACTTCGCCGGTCGGCACCGTAAGATCGATGCCGCGCAGGATTTCCTTGCCGTCGACGGTCGCGGTCAGTCCGCGGATTTCCAGCATCGTCGCGTCCCTCAGCCGACCGAGCCTTCGAGGCTCACGGCAAGCAGCTTCTGCGCTTCGACCGCAAACTCCATCGGCAATTCCTTCAGCACTTCCTTGCAGAACCCATTGACGATCAGGCTCACCGAATCCTCCTCCGACAAGCCACGCTGCCGGCAATAGAACAGCTGATCCTCGGAGATCTTCGACGTGGTCGCCTCGTGCTCCACCTTGGCACTCGGGTTGCGGCTCTCGATATAGGGCACGGTGTGCGCGCCGCACCGGTCGCCGATCAGCAGGCTGTCGCATTGCGTGTGATTGCGCGCGCCCTT
>JAFKFI010000133.1 GCA_017307285.1 Alphaproteobacteria bacterium
CGTCGGACAGGGTCGAGCGCGCCGGTGCCTGACAGGCGATCAGACGCAGCGCGCCGGCGTTCGGCGCCATCGCCGCGACCGTCTGGCGCAGGCTCGCATGGCCGCCCAACGCCGCGCACAGGAGCGACACCAGATGGTCGCGGCTGCTGCAGCCGCGGCACCGCTCATCGGCACGATGTTGCGCCACCAGGCGGTCGAACCTGCCCCAAGGCAGCGCTTCGAGCGCTTGCTCAAGCAGTGTAGGGTGATGGCGCACGGCGTTGGTCCCCGCAGCGGTGGAAAACGTTGGCGAACGTCTCTTCCGCTTATGAATCAACGCCGTGCGCCCCTCCAAGCAGTTTCCGTGCCGGACAACAGTGGCGAAGGCCGGTCATCCACAACTTTGCCGCTGGCCCGCAAGTCGTGGATGACCGGCCTTCGCCGACCATGACGAGTACTTGTTAGGGCGTCTTCTTCTTGGAGGCGACGGCGCCGGACTTTGAGCCGTGATAGCCTGCGGCCTGGGCATCTTTCAGGCACATGTAGGCGCCGTGCTTGGTCTTGCCGTAATATTTCGTTCCGCTCGAGTGGTACGCCTTGGAGGATGTGTTGGCCCAGACCACGGTGTCGGTCGGGCAATGCGCCTTGGCTTCGGACTCGACCGTATAGGCGCCCGCCGGCAGCGCCGTGGAGGCCGTTGCCGCCGTGCGACCAGCGTGCGTGGTGCGCGCGGTGGCGGGGGGCGCGGTCATCGGCTTGGTCGTGGTGGTGCTTGGCGGCGCAGTGCTGGGCGTCTGGGACCAGGCAAGGCCCGGGCTGGCGAGCAAGAGGGCGAGGCAGGCGATCGTGGCGGTGCGCATCAAATCCGTCTCCCCTAGGCCGAGATTCGATTAGCGGAAGGCGTGGGGCGGATGTCAATCCGCCGATGTCAGGCGATGCCGCGCTTCTTCTTCCACGCCTCGAAGTCGCGCTTCGCTTCGTCGCCGGGGTTCGGGAATAGTCCGACCAGCGTGCGGCCGCGGGCGACCTCTTCCTCGGCGAACTCGTCGTACAGCGTGGTCGCGAGCGCTTCCTCGGCGACCTCGTCGACGATGCCGGGCGGAATGACGATCACCGCGTCGCGGTCGCCGACAATGATGTCGCCGGGATAGACCGCGACACCACCGCAGGCGATCGGCAGGCCGATGTCGCACGGATGATGCGCGACGGGGCTGGGCGGCGAGGAGGGCTGCTTGCAATAGGCGGGCAGGCCGACCTTGTGGACGCCGTCGGTGTCGCGCAGCCCGCCATCGGTGACGATGCCGGCGCAACCGCGCGCCTTGAGGCGGCCTACGAACAGATCGCCCGCCGAGGCGGCGCGGGCGTCGCCGCGCGCGTCGACGACGAGCACGTGGCCGGGCGGGCATTCCTCCATCGCCTGCCGCTGGATCGGCTGGCGGCCGGGGGCGCCGGGCGCGTCCTTGTCGTCGCGCGAGGGGATGAAGCGCATGGTGTAGGCGATGCCGACGAGGCGCGCGCCATCGGGGCGCATCGGCCGCACATCCTGCATCACCATGTTGCGCAATCCGCGCCGGAACAGCGCGCCCGACAGGGTCGACGTCGCCACCTGCAACAGGGCCTCGCGCGTCTTGGGCAGCAGCTCCGTCATTCACGCCTCCCCATTTAATGTCCCTCTCGCGCTCTTAGCCTCCGCTTGCCGTTTCCGCAATGGAGTTGCGGCGCTACGCGATTCGGCTCGCGGCGCGAGCGAGGAGATTGCGGCACCAGGAATGGCCGCGCCGGCTACTCGCGGCGAGCGACCAATAGGCGTCTATCGCCAGATGCTTGCGGGCATAGTCGAGCTCGACCATGCGCAGCGCGCGCGAACGTACGAGCTCGGTTGCCAGCTTGCGCGGCACCAGTGCGACGCAGTCGGTCTTTTCGACGATGGCGCCGAGCACCAGGTAATCCGGCACCGAGCAGACCCGCGCCGTTTCGAGTACGGCGGTCGGGTGCAGCAACGTCCTGATCTTCTCCGGCATCGTGGTGTTGGTCTGGTAGCCGACCTGGCGCAGGCGGCGAAACTCTTCGGCGGTGACGCGGGCTGGCACCGCCGGGTTTTGCGCTGCGGCGATGCACACCACGTCGTCCTGCCACAGCGGCAGCGCGCCGATGCGCTTGCCGAGCGTTTGGCCGAACGCGCGGGGTGCAAGCAGGAAGTCGACCCGCGCGAGATCGTCGGCGGTGCGCACACCGCTGGCCGTGAAGTCGAACACCACGCCCGGCGCCTCGATCGCGCAGAGCTGGGCGAGGATCGGCGCCAATAGCACGCTGACATAATCGGCGGTGGCGATGACGACCTGTAGCGGCTCGGTTTGAGCATCGAACTCGCTTGCCGGCGTGAGCAGCGATTGCACCTCGCTTAGGACCGCGCCGAGCGGCGCGGCCAGGGCCTCGGCGCGCGCGGTCGGTTGCAGGTCGCGGCCGAGAGGGACGAGAAGGTCGTCGCCGAAGGTCTTGCGCAGCCGTTGCAACGCCTGGCTCACCGCCGGTTGCGTGATGCCGAGTGCGCGCGCTGTGCGCGTCACGCTGCGGGTGCGCAGGAGTTCGTGAAGAATGGGCAAAAGGTCGAGCTTCGCGTGCCTGAGCGGTGGCCCCAGGCTGCGTCTTCCGGCCGCGCGCGGCTCCTCGGTGAGCGGCGGACTCATAAGGACTGCTTATAGGTAAAATTAGCCGTCGACCAGTTCTATTCTTCAACCGCGGCTTTTAATCTGGCCTGGTTCGGCGCAGTGTCTAGCTGCGGCCATCCCCCCGGCGAGACCGGGCGGAGACATAAGAATGACGCGACAGGAGGAAGGCATGCCCAACGACCAGTCACCCTCACCGGGTCCGGTTACGCCGTCCGGTCTCAATCATTTGGTGCTGAACGTCCGCGATATGGAGGAGAGTCACCGCTTCTGGACTGAGATTCTCGGCTTCAAGCAGGTGGGCGAGATCAAGGCCTCGCCGCAGCGGCCGAACCCGCCGAAGATGCGTTTCTACAGCGGCGACCACTCCGGCCAGATGAACCACCACGACGTGGCGCTGGTCGAGAACACCGCGCTGCCCCCGCCGCCCGCCGAATGGGGCATGTTCGGGATGCCGTGTGCGATCAACCACATCGCCATCACCCTGCCGAACCGCGAGGCGTGGCTGCGGCAGCTCGCATACCTGCAGAGCCGCGGCGTGAAATTCAATCGCCGCGTCGAGCACGGCATGACGCACAGCCTCTACATCAACGACCCGAACGGTTATGGCGTGGAGCTGCTGTACGAGTTGCCGCGCGAGGTGTGGGAGGGCGACATCGACGCCGCGCTCAACTTTGCCGTGTCGCTGCCGACCGAGGGCGTCGAGGCGCTGGCGGACCGCACCGAGGACGTGCCGGTGTTCCGCCCCGCGCAACCGCAACCGGCCTGAGTCGCGCGCGATGGCAAAGCGTCAGAGCGTCAACGGCTCGCGTGCGCGGCACGAGAACCCGATCCCGAATGCCAGCCGGGTCGGCAACGTCGTCATGTCCAGCGTGATCGGCGGTGCCAATCCCGGCTCGCGCGAGCTGCCGGCGAGCCTCGATCAGCAGATCGCCAACGTGTTCCACCACATCCGCCATGACATCGAAGCGGCTGGTGGAAGCGTCGACGACATCGTCAAGGTGACGTTCTGGGTGAAGGACCCTTCGACGCAACGCGCGGCGCTCAATGCCGAATGGGTGAAGATGTTTCCCGATGCGGATGCGAGACCGGCGCGTCACACGCTGACGTTGCCGCCCGACAGCCGCGCGCAGGTGCAGGCCGACTTCACCGCCGTCATCACCTAGAGGCGAGCGACAGACATGCTGGACAGCACCACGGTCGATACCATCGCCCGGGCCTATCATGCTGCCGAGAAGCAGCGGACGCGGATCAGGCCGCCTTCCGTGCAGTATCCCGGCCTCACCACCGAGGACGCCTACGCGATCCAGCGCCGCTGGATCGAGATCAAGGTGGCCGAGGGCAACGTCATCAAGGGCCACAAAATCGGCCTGACCTCCCGGGCGATGCAGCGCCAGGCCAACATCACCGAGCCCGATTACGGCGCGCTGATGGCGGACATGTTTTATGAGAGCGGCGCCGAGATCCCGATCAACCGCTTCATCCAGCCGCGCCTCGAATGCGAGCTGGGCTTCGTCATCGGCAAGCGGTTGAAGGGGCCGAACTGCACCATCTTCGACGTGCTCAGCGCCACCGACTACATGGTGCCGGCGGCCGAGATCGTCGATGGGCGGACGCACCGCATCGACCCCGAGACCGACAAGCCGCGATGCGTGCTCGACAGCATCGCCGACAACGCCGGCAACGCGGCGCTGATCGTCGGCGGCCGACCGTTCCGGCCGCTGGATGTCGATCTGCGCTGGGTTGCTGTCTTATGCTACCGCAACAATGTCATCGAGGAGTCGGGCGTCGCCGCGGCGGTGCTGAACCATCCGGCGAACGGTGTCGCGTGGCTCGCCAACAAGTTGGCACCGTTCGACATTGCGCTTGAACCGGGCCAGTTCGTGCTCGGCGGCTCGTTCACCAGCACGGTGGAAGCGCACGCGGGCGATGTGTTCCACGTCGATTACGGACCGCTCGGCTCGATCACCTGCCGTTTCGTCTGACTGACGGTTTCGCCGTCCACCAAAGCAAGAAGATTGGGAGGAAGCGTGCGTAATCGAACGATGCTGGCCGCCCTCGCCATGCTGGCGCTGGTGGCGCGGCCCTTCCCGGCCGCCGCCGAGACAGGCGTGACCGACACGGAGATCAAGCTCGGCCAGACGATCGCCTATAGCGGCCCGGCCTCCGCGTACGGGAATTTCGGCAAGGCCGAGGTTGCCTATATGCGGATGGTCAACGACCGCGGCGGCGTCAACGGGCGGAAGATCAATCTCATCTCGGTCGACGACGGCTATCTGCCGCCGCGCAGCCTGGAGCAGACGCGCAAGCTCGTCGAGCAGGACAAGGTGTTTTTCATCTTTGCCCCGCTCGGCACCGCGCCGAATGTCGTCATCCGCAAATACCTCAACGACCATCGCGTGCCGCAGATTTTCGCGACAAGCGGCATCGCGACCTTCGGCGACTACAAGCATTTCCCGTGGACGATCGGCTGGCAGCCGACCTACGAGATCGAAGGCCAGATTTTCACCAAATACGTCCTGAAGGAACGGCCGAACGCGAAGATCGCCATTCTCTATCAGAACGACGATCTGGGTAAGGACTACGTGCGCGGCATCCAGCGCGAGCTTGGCGACCGCGCGAAGTCGATGATCGTCGGGATGCAGAGCTACGAGGTGACGGACCCGACGGTGGATTCGCAGATCGTCGCATTGCAGGCGACCGGCGCCGATACGTTCGTCGATGTCTCGACGCCGAAATTCGCCGCGCAAGCGATCCGCAAAGCCTACGACATCGGCTGGCATCCGCTGCATGTGCTGTCCTACGCATCGGCGGCGGTGAATGCGGTGATGAAGCCAGCGGGAGTCGACAAGGCGGTCGGCATCATCTCCAGCACGTATTTCAAGGACCCGACCGACCCGCGCTGGGCCAACGATCCGGACTTTCGCGAATACACCGCGTTCATGGAGAAATACCTGCCGGGCGCGGATAAGTCCGACATCTTCTACACGGTCGGCTACATGATGGCGGCGAGTGTGGTGAAGCTGCTGGAGCAATGCGGCAACGACCTGACGCGCGAGAACGTCATGCGCCAGGTCGCGCATCTCGACGTGCGGGTGCCGATGCTGCTGCCGGGCATCAAGCTGCAGACCAGCCCGACGGATTTTTACCCGATGAAATCGCTGCAGCTCGAGCGGTTCGACGGCAAATCCTTCGTGCTGTTCGGCGAGCCGATGCAGGGGACGCCCAACCCGCAATAGACTGGAGTTCTCGCGAGCATGAAATTCGGTGTCGGTCAGCCACTGCGGCGTTTCGAGGATGTCAGGCTGCTCACGGGGCGAGGGCGCTATCAGGACGACGTGGCGATCCCGCGACAGAGCTACGCCGTGTTCCTGCGCTCGCCGCACGCGCACGCGCGAATACGCGCGATCGACACCGAGGCGGCGAAGCAGTCGCCGGGCGTGCTCGCCGTTTATACCGGCGCGGATTATGCCGCCGACGGGCTCGGGATGCCGAAGGCCAACATGCCGCGCAAGAAGGCCGACGGCTCGCCGATGTTCGCGCCGCAGCGGCCGGCGCTGGTGATCGACCGCGTGCGGTATGTCGGCGACCCGGTGGCGATGGTGATTGCGGAGACGCTGGCGCAGGCCAAGGATGCTACCGAGCTGATTGCGGTGGATTACGAGCCGCTGCCATCGGTGACGTCGACCGCGGCGGCGGCGGAGCCGGACGCGCCGCGCGTGTGGGATGAGAACCCGGACAACATCTCCCATACGCATCCGCGCGGCGACAAGGCGGCCACCGATGCGGCGTTTGCGCGGGCCGCGCGGGTAGTGAAGCGGCGCTACGTCATCAGTCGGGTCCACGCGCAATACATGGAACCGCGCGGTGCGCTCGGCACCTACGAGGAGGCGGAGGACCGCTACACGCTCTACGCCGACGTGAACTATCCGCATCGCGTGCGCAACATGCTGGCCAACCAGGTGTTCAAGGTGCCCGAGAGCCAGGTGCGCGTGGTGTGCCGCGACGTGGGAGGCGGGTTCGGCGCCAAGGGTTGGCAATATGTCGAGCACCGGCTGACCTTGTGGGCGGCGCGCAAGCTCGGTCGGCCGGTGAAATGGACCTGCGAGCGATCCGAAGTGATTCTCGCGGACGAGCACGGGCGCGACAATATCGGCACCATCGAGCTCGCCTTCGATGAGAACGCCAAGATCATCGGGTTGCGCTTGCACATGCAGGCGAGCATCGGCGCTTACATCGCCTCCGACCGGCAGTTGCTCACGCCGTTCGGCATGATCGGCACGGTGATCGGCGTGTATGACATTCCGGCGGCCTTTGTGAGCATCGACGCGGTGCTGTCGAACATGAATCCGACGGCCCCGTATCGCGGCGCGGGGCGGCCGGAGGCGATCTACCTTATCGAGCGGGCGATGGAGGATGCGGCGCGCGAGCTCGGGATCGATGCGATCGAGTTGCGGCGGCGCAATATCATTCAGCCTTCGGCGATGCCGTTCAGGAGTCCGCTTGGGCCGTTCTACGATTGCGGCGAGTTCGCCAAGAACATGGATTTGGCGCTGAAGGCGTCAGACTACGCCGGCTTCCCGACGCGGCGCGAGGAGGCGCGGGGGCGCGGCAAGCTGCGTGGTATCGGGCTCGCCAATGCGATCGAGCAGGCGGCGGGCATGGTGCCCGACTACGCCGAGATCCGGTTCAACCCGAGCGGCAGTGTCATCCTGCTGATGGGCACCAAGACGCACGGCCAGGGGCACGAGACGTCGTATAAGCAAATTCTGCACGAGAAGCTGGGCATCGATCCGAACGAGGTGATGTTCATCGACGGCGACACCGACCGCGTGGCGTTCGGTATGGGCTCCAACGGTTCGCGCTCGATGGTGGTCGGCGGATCGGCGCTGTCGATGGCGGCGGACCGGGTGATCGAGCGCGGCAAGCAGATCGCGGCGCATCTCCTGGAAGCTGCGGTCGAGGATATCGGGTTCGAGAATGCGGAGTTCAGCGTGCTCGGTACCGATCGCAAGGTGACGCTGAAGCAGGTCGCGGCGGCGGCGTTCCTGCCGGCGCGATTGCCGCCGGGGATGGAGCCGGGATTCTACGAGCACGCCACCTACGTGCCGAAGCGCGAGACGTTTCCGAACGGCTGCCACGTCGCCGAGGTGGAGATCGACCCCGACACGGGCGCGGTGCAGCTCGTCGCCTATCTCGTGGTCGACGACGTGGGAACGGTCATCAATCCGCTGACCTTGGCGGGACAAATCCACGGCGGTGTCGCGCAGGGCGTCGGGCAGATCCTCATGGAGCAGGTGGTCTACGACCCGCAATCGGGACAGCTGCTGACGGCGAGCTTCATGGACTACGCGATGCCGCGCGCCGACACGATGTGCCAGATGAAGATCGTCAGCAACCCGATCCCGACGGAGAACAATCTGCTGGGGGCGAAGGGCGCGGGCGAGGCGGGCTGCGTCGGCGCGCTGCCGGCGGTGATGATCGCGATTATGAATGCGCTCGAACCGCTCGGGGTGCGCGAGCTCGACATGCCGGCGACCAGCGAGCGTGTGTGGCGTGCGATCCAGGATGCACGGCGATGAGAACAGGCGCGGAATACAAGGAAGCGCTGCGTGACGGGCGGCGCATCTGGATCATCGGCGAGGGCTGGGTCGAGGATGTGCCGACGCATCCCGCGACACGGGCAATGTTCGAGGAATATGTCGCCTGGTACGATCGACATTTCGACCCCGAATGGCAGGACGTTGTGCTTACGCCGCCGGACGCGAAGGGCGAACGCTCGCCGGTCGGCTTCATCGTGCCGCGGAGTGCGGACGATCTGCGGCTCATGGGCAAGTGCTTCTCCGCGACCACGTTCCTCAGCGCCGGCAACATCACGCATACGCCGGCTTATGGCCACATGATCGCGCTCGGCGTGCTGCACGCGGTCGGGCTGCGCAATGCCTCGCCGCAACAGGTTGCCAACGCCGAGGCGTATCGCGCGGAGATCGCGCGCACCGGGCGGTTTCTGACTTTTGCCGCCGGCGCCGCCACCATCGGCTATCGGATGCGCCCGGACCCCGCCGAGCGCGCGGCGCTGCGCATCGTCAAGGAGACCGATGCCGGCGTGGTGGTGCGCGGGAAGATCGGAATGCACACCAGCCCGGCCTTCGCCGAGGACGTGTATATCGGCGCGAATTGTGGCACCGATATCGACGGCCACCGCGCGACCTTCGTGGTCGCGGTGAACTCGCCGGGTGTGACGGTGATCTGTCGCAGGATGGCGGCGCGCGACCCCAGCCCGTTCGCCGCACCGTTGAGCAACCGCTACGACGAGCTCGACGGCCAGATGTGGCTCGACGATGTGTTCATCCCGTGGGAGCGCGTGCGCCTCACCGAGCCATCGGCCGAGCCGGTGGCGCGCTGGCTGTTCTGGCACCAGCTCTATTGCTGGCTGTCGAAGGCGGAGTTCACGCTCGGGTTGGCGTTCGCCTGCACGCAGGCGATGGGGCTCATGTCGCACGATCCCACCATCGAATACCTGGTCGACCTCATCACTGACGTGCAGACGGTGCGCAGCTGCCAGCTTGCCACCGAATGCGACCCCGAGTTCACGCCGGAGGGATACGCGGCACCCAATCACGCGCATCTCTCGGCCGGCAGTCTCGCGATGCTGCGCGCGCGGCCGCGCATGGACGAAATACTCCGCATCTTGCCCGGCTCCTCGCTGGTGGTGGCCCCATCCGAGCGCGAGCTCGGCGACCCCGCTTTTGCGGAGGGGTTCGAGGCATCGTTCGGCGGCGGCGGCTACACGGCGCGGCAGCGGGCGGCGTTGCTCAACATGGCGTGGGACCATGTTGGCTCGGCGCTCGATCATCGCGAGTCGGTCTACGAGCTGCACGCCAATGGCGGGGCGATGGCGTGGCGCAACCGGCTGCGGCGAAGCTACAATCGTTACAATGAACTCGCCAACGCGGTGCTGCGTCAGCTCGACATGGAGATGCCGGAGGTCGACCTCTCCGCCATCCGCAACGCGCCGATGGCCGCCAGACGGCCGGTGACACCGCCCACGGCAGCGAAGCCATGATGGTGGAGAGTGGGCGCATATCTTGACGCGGCGCTGATCCCGGTCGGCCAGGCGCTGCTGAGCGGCGTGCTGGTCGGTGGCGTCTACGGGCTGATGTCGATTGGCTTCAGCCTCGCTTTCGGCGTCATGCGCATCGTCAATTTCGCGCATGGCGATTTGGTGATGTACGGCATGTATGTTGGCGTGATCGCCTCGACGGCGTTCGGCGTCGATCCGCTCTATGCCATTCCGCTGAGTTTCCTGCTGATGGCGCTGCTCGGCGCGGCGCAATATCAGCTGGTGTTCAAGCGCTTTGTGGGTGCCGCGACGTTGCAGCAGCTGCTGGCGGCGATCGGGCTCGGGCTGGTGTTGCAGATGATCGCGCAGGTGGTGTTCGGCGCCGATGCGCGCTCGGCGCCCTCGATGTTCGGCGGCCAATTCGTGCTGCTCGGGCCGCTGTTTGCTTCCGCCGCGCAGATCGTCGCGTTCATCGTCGCGGTGCTCTGCACCATTGCCGTGGAAGCCCTGCTGCTCGGCACGCGCTGGGGCAAGTCGGTGCGCGCGGTGGCGGACGATATCGAGGCGGCGGAGCTGGTCGGGCTCAGCGCGCAGACTATCAATATCACCGCCTTCGCGCTGGCCTGCGGGCTCGCCGGGATCGCCGGGACCATCATGGTGACGTATTACCCGGTCGATCCGTCGAAGGGGCTGTCGCTGATGCCCATTGCGATCATCGCGACGACCATCGGCGGGTTGGGCAGCATTCGCGGCTCGTTCTTCGGCGGGCTGTTCTGCGGTGTGGTGCAGCAGCTCACCGCGATGCTGTGGAACTCGGCGCTGCAGGACGTGCCGCTCTATGTCCTGTTGCTGGTGTTCATCGCCTACAAGCCGACCGGCATGTTCGGGTTCAGGACCGAGTAGCGATGGACCGGCGGGCGCGACAATTTGGCCGTGTCGCGTTGCCGCTCCTGGTGCTCGCCGTCGTCGCGATCCTGCCAGCGCTGCCCTTCGTCAACAACTACATCCTCGCGGCGATCGTGCGGGCGCTGATCTTCATATCACTGGGGCAGGCTTGGAACATCGTCGCCGGGATCGGCGGCTTGCTGTCGCTTGGGCATGGCGTGTTCCTTGGCCTTGGCGGCTACGTCACCGGGCTGCTGTTCAATCTGCTTGGCTGGCCGCCGTGGCTCGGGGTGTGGGTTGGCGTGCTGGTGTCACTTGCGGTGGCGCTGGTGATGGGCGGCATGACGTTGCGGATGCGCGGCATCTTCTTCGCGCTCGCGACAGTCGCGGTCTCGCTCGCCTTCGATCAGCTCGCGCGCCATTACGTCGATCTCACCGGCGGCGACAATGGACTGGCGCTCAAGTTCATGGGCGATTCGCTGTGGGCGATGCAGTCGCGCTCGCCAGCACCGTTCGTTTATGCCGGGCTGGTGTTCGTCGTCGTGTACTACGGGATCACGCGCTGGATTTTGGCGAGCCAGCTCGGGCTCGAGATGCGCGCGGTGCGCGATGACGAGACCGCCGCCGCTGCATCGGGTGTCGCGGTGTTCCGCACCAAGATGCTCGGCTTCCTGGTCAGCGCGGCGATGACGGCACTGGCAGGCGGGCTCTACATGCAGTTCTACCAGGCCATCGACCCGGAATCTGCCTTCGGGTTAGGGCAGGCGATCCAGCTGCAGCTGCCGGCGCTGATCGGCGGCCTCGGGACGGCGGCCGGACCGATCCTCGGCGGCGCGCTGATGATCGTGCTGTCCGAGATCACCAATTGGGGTGCGGCCAAGCTCGGCTTCGTCGGTGTCGATCTTTTGGTCTATGGCCTCGTCTTGCTGCTGGTCGTGCTGTGGGCGCCGAAGGGGATTGTCGGCGCGCTGAGGCGGCGGCGATGAGCGGTGCGGTGCCGGCGCTGGAGGTGAGGGATATCGGCCGCCGCTTCGGCGGTCTGGTCGCGTTGCGCGACGTGTCGTTCAAGGTGATGGAGGGCGAGGTGATCGGCCTCATCGGCCCGAACGGTGCCGGCAAGTCCACCTTGTTCGAGATCGTCAGCGGCAATCTGGCGCCGAGCAATGGCGCGGTGTTCTATTTCGGCGAGGAATGCACGCGCCATTCGGTGCATCAACGGCGGCGGGCCGGGTTGTGCCGGACGTTCCAGAAGGTGCGGCTGTTCGAGAGCATGACGGTGCGCGAAAACATCGCCGTCGCCGCCCGTCAGTCGCTGCCGCCCGGTCGCGCGTGGCAGGAGGAGGTGCGGCTGGTGCTGGACCGCTTGCGTCTTACAGCACAGGCCGATCGGTTGCCGCCCGAGATCACCTTGGCGGATCGCAAAAAGGTGGAAATCGGGCGCGCGATCGCTGGGCATTGCCGGGTGCTGATGCTCGACGAGAGCCTGTCCGGCTTGACGCACGAGGAGGCCGAGGAGCTGATCGAGGAAATCCTCGCACTCAACCGCGCGAGCGGCATCACCGTGATCGTGGTCGAACACGTGCTGTCGGTGCTCGCGGCGATGGTGAAGCGGCTGGTGGTGCTGCACAACGCGACGGTGATTGCCGACGGCGCGCCGGTGGAGGTCGCGCACGATTCCGCGGTGATCGAGGCCTATCTCGGCACCAAGCGGACGGGGTTCGCGTGAGTCTGCTTGCCGTCGAGGGGCTGAGCGTCGCGTATGGCGACGTGCTGGCGGTGCGAGACGTGTCCTTCGCGTTCGAGGAGGGCGAGGTGTTCGTGCTGCTGGGGGCCAACGGCGCCGGCAAGACCAGTATTCTCCGTTGCATCTCGGGCATGGTGCCGGCGCGCGGTGGGGCCGTGACCTCGGGCGGGCGGAGGCTCAACGGGCTGCGGCCGCACCAGGTGGCGCGGGCGGGGATTTCGCACGTGCCGGAGGGGCGGCGCATTTTTCCCAATCTCACGGTCGAGGAAAACCTCGCGGTGAGCTTCATCGGCGCTCGCGCGCACGACAACGCGGCGGGCGCGCTCGCGGCGGTGTACGAGTTCTTTCCGCGCCTCGCGGAACGGCGGCGGCAATTCGGCGGCACCTTGTCGGGGGGCGAGCAGCAGATGCGGGCGAGCGGGCGCGCGATTATGAACGTGCCGAAATTGCTGATGCTGGACGAGCCCTCGCTCGGGCTGTCGCCGGTGATGTCGGAGCTGGTGTTCGAGCGGCTGGCGGCGATCCGGGCGCAGAATACGACGATCCTGTTGGTCGAACAGAACGCGACTTGTCTGGAGCTCGCGACGCGGGGGGTGATCTTGCAGAACGGGCGGGTTCTGTTGTCGGGCGAGCGCGAGGCGCTGCAGGATTCAGAGTTCGTGCGGCGGGCGTATTTGGGTGTCTAGGACGGTTTCGTGTGTTTCTATACCGTCATGGTCGGCGAAGGCCGACCATCCACGACTTTGCGGGCGGGCGGCGAAGTCGTGGATGCCCGGCCTTCGCCGGGCATGACGGGGAAGGGTTGCTGAAGAATAACAAAGACGGGAGGGAACGATCATGTCTCTATCACGCAGGGAGAGCATTGCCGCGCTGATGGCGGCGGCGGCGATGGTGGGTGCGCCCCGCAGCGGGCGGGCGGAGGAGAAGGAGATCGTGCTGGGGGCGCCGAACGCGCTCACCGGGGGGTTCGGCGAGGGTGGGCAGCGGGGGGTCTGGGGGTTTCTCATTGCCGCTGACCGGATCAACCAGCAGGGAGGCATCAAGGCGCTGGGCGGTGCCAAGCTGCGCGTGGTGGTGGCCGACACGACGACGGACAACCCGACGCAGGCCGCCAGCGTGACGCGGCGGATGCTCGACCAGGATGGCGCGGCGATTCTCTACGGGGCGACCGCCAGCGCCATGACGCTGTCGGCGCAGGTGGAGGCGGAGAAGTCGCGCGTGCCGATCATCACCAGCTCCTATGTCGATGCGCTGGTCGAGCGTGGCATGAAGTACACCTTCAAGCTGACCGCTCCGGGCAGCAAGATCTGGAACTTCGCGATGGACGGCCTCTACGACATGATCAAGGCGGAGCGCGGCTCGCCGCCGAAATCATGCGGCATCTTCATGGGTTCCGACGCGGTGAGCATGTCGGTGGCGAAGACGCTGCCGGTGGAAGCACAGAAGATTGGGCTGCCGGTGGTTGCACAGGTCAACTTCCAAGGCAATTTGACCGATCCCTCGGTGGTGATCACGCCGATCCTGCAGAAGAAGCCGGAGATCATCTTCCTGAGCTCGTTCCTGACCGACGCCATCCTGATCCTGAAGACGATGCGCGGGCTCGGCATCAAGACGCCGGTGGCGGCGGCGGGCGGCATCTCGGCGGATTCGGCGGGCAAGGCGCTCGGTCCCGCCGCCGACCGCGTGTTCATGCCTTGGAGTTGGAACTGGGACCTCAAGGTGCCGGGCGAGAGCGAGTTGGTGGAGGCCTATAAGAAGGCCCATCCCGATGCGCCTTTCCCGCCGAATAACGAGCAGCTTGGGCTTGGCTATGCGGGCGGACTGATCGCGGCACAGGCGCTGGAGAAGGCGGCGAGCCGGGACGGCACCAAGCTGCGCGACGTGATCGCCAGCACCGAGTTCGCTGGATTGCCGCTGCCGGCGCGGAATGTGGTGTTCGACCAGACCGGGCTGAACAAGAACGCGGCGCTGATCCTCGCCGAGTGGAGCGACGGCAACGCGCACACGGTCTGGCCGAAAGAGCTGCAGGCCATCAAGCCAGTTTTGTGAGGACTGCACCTGGTTTCTTGACAAGGGGGTGAGGGGAGGCATCCTTCGCGGCAGGGACATGCAGGGTGCGGACATGGCGCGATTGGACGGCAAGGTGGCCTTCATCACCGGGGCCGGGACGGGAATCGGCCGGGCCGCCGCGCTGCTTTTCGCGCGGGAAGGGGCGAAGGTCTGCGTCGCCGAGATCAACGCGGCGGCGGGCGAGGAAACCGCCCACGCGATCGAGGCGGCCGGCGGGCGGGTTATCGCCATTCGCACCGACGTCACCGAGCCGGACAGCCTGCAAGGCGCGATCCGCCAGTGCGTGGACCAGTTCGGGCCGCTCAGCGTGCTCTACAACAACGCCGGCGGATCGACGGCGCAGGATGCGAGCGTGGTCGATGCGCCGCTGGAGGAATTCTGGCGGGCGATCAAGCTTGACCTGTTCGGCACGTTTCTCGGCTGCCGCTTCGGCATTCCCGAACTGATCAAGGCGGGTGGCGGATCGGTGGTTAACATGGCGTCCAACGTGGCGCTGATGGGGTTTCCGGGACGCGATTGCTACACCGCCGCGAAGGGCGGGATCGCCGCCATCACGCGATCGCTCGCGGTGGCCTACGCGCCGCAGAAGGTTCGCGTGAACGCCATCGCGCCGTCGGTGACGCGCACCGATCGCGTGGTGAAGCTGATGGCGGGCAACGAAGCGGTCGCGAAGATCGCCGACGCGCATCTGCTCGGGCTCGGCGAGCCGGAGGACGTCGCCTATGCGGCGCTCTATCTCGCCTCGGATGAATCGAAACGCACCACGGGCTCGATCCTGCTGGTCGATAGCGGCGTCACCATTGCCTGACGCGGGGAGCAAGCTGCCATGACCAATCTGTCCCGGTGCTTCAACATCGCCGATTTGCGCGAGGCGGCGCGGCTCAGGATGCCGCGGGGCATCTTCGAGTTCATCGACCGGGGCGCGGAGGACGAGATCGCGCTGCGCGACAATCGCGCGGCATTCCAGGCGCTGAAGTTCAGCCCGCATGTGCTGGTCGATGTCTCGCAGCGCAGCACCGAGACCACATTGTTCGGCAAGAAACTATCGCTCCCGATGGCGGTGGCGCCGACCGGGGCGGCGGGGCTGTGCTGGTTCGAGGGCGAGTTGGCGCTGGCCAAGGCGGCGGCCAAGGCCGGGGTGCCGTTCGCGATGGCAACGGGCTCGATCACCTCGATGGAAAAGATCGCCCAGGAGGCCGGGCCGGCGGCCGGCGGGCAGCTCTGGATGCAGCTCTATATGTGGCGCGACCGTAATCTATCCTACGAGCTGGTCAAGCGCGCGCATCGGGCCGGCTGGGAGGCGCTGTTGCTGACGGTGGACACCGCCGTCGGGCCGAACCGCGAATATAACTCGCGCAACGGCTTTAGCCTGCCGTTCCAGATGAACGCCCGTGCGGTGTGGGACATGGTGCTGCATCCAGGCTGGACGATGGGCGTGATGGGTGCCTATTGGCGCGACCGGGGCATGCCGCGGCACGAGAACTATCCGAAGGAATTCCAGCGCTCGATCACCGCCGACCCCGGCAACAAGACCGCGATGCGCAACGACAGCCTGTGCTGGGAGGACATCCACCGGCTGCGCGACATCTGGCCTGGCACCTTGATGATCAAGGGCGTGATGCGAGCCGACGACGCGGTGCGCTGCGCCGAGATGGGGGCCGACGCGGTGATCGTCTCCAACCACGGCGGACGCAATCTCGACAGCGCGCCGCCAACCTTGGAAATCCTGCCCGAGATCGCCGCCGCCGTGGGCGACCGCATCCCGCTGATCCTCGACAGCGGCATCCGTCGCGGCGCCGACATCGTGAAGGCCGTGGCTCTTGGCGCCAAGGCGGTGCTGACCGGGCGGGCGACGCTCTACGGCACGGCGGCGGCCGGCGAGGCGGGGGCGACGCACGCGATCAATCTGCTCCGCAAGGAGATGGACACGGTGATGGCCTATGTCGGCTGCAACCATGTCGACGAGCTGAGCCCGGACATTCTCCGCCTCGCCCGTCAGCCCGCCGAGGCGATGCGCCGGGTGTTCGAGCCGGCGTGAGAGAGCCCGGATCCGGGTAATACGGTGCCGCGCGAGAGCCCGGATCCGGGCAATAACGATGGGGTCGGGAGCCCGGATCCGGGCGGGTCGGCGCCGGCTATGCTGGCGGGGAGCGAGCGCCTAGCATAGCACTTTCGGCGGGGAGAAGGCGAGCGATGGCGCGTGTGCCGTATCTGGAGCGATCCGACCTGGCGGAGGCCGACCAGGACCTGCTGGCGCGCAACATCAACCTGTTCCGCGCCCTGGTGAACTCGCCCAACGCGGCGCGCGCCTTCTCGACCCTCGGCGGCTTCATCCGCCACAAGAGCCGGCTCGACCCGCGCCTGCGCGAGCTCGCCATCCTACAGGTCGGCTGGCTCGCCCGCTCGCCCTACGAATGGTCCCACCACGTCAAGATCGGCTTCGATTTCGGTGTGTCCAAGGACGACATTCGCGCCCTGATCGACGATACCGATGGCAAGCCGACCGGGCTCGACGAGCTGACCCGGCTGGTGTTGCGCGGGGCGCGCGAGATGACCCGCGATGGGGCGATGACGGCCGAGACGTTCGGCGCCTTGCAGGGCCGCCTCGGCAACGAGTGCATGATCGACCTCACCGTCACGATAGGCTTCTACAACGCCGTGGTGCGCGTGCTCGCGACATTGCAGATCGACGTCGAGCCTGGCTACCAGACCTATCTCGACCAGTTCCCGCTGCCGGCCTGACGGGGGCGGCGCATGAAGATCGGTGTGCCGCGGGAGATCAAGACGCAAGAATTCCGGGTCGGCCTCGTCCCCGCCTGCGTGCGCGAACTGGTGGCGCATGGTCACGAGGTGCTGGTCGAGCGTGATGCGGCGGCGGGGATCGGTTTCGCGGACGACGCTTATCGCGCGGCAGGGGCCACGGTGCTGGCGACCGGCGAGGAGGTGTTCGCCGGCGCCGAGCTGATCGTGAAGGTGAAGGAACCGCTGCCGGCGGAAATCGCCCGGCTGCGTGCCGACCAGGTGCTGTTCACTTACCTGCACCTCGCCGCCGACCCGACGCAGACCCAGGGGCTAATACGCTCGGGTGCGACCTGCATCGCCTACGAGACGGTGACGGACGCGCATGGCGGGCTGCCGCTGCTCTCGCCGATGAGCGAGGTGGCGGGGCGCATGTCGGTGCATGTCGGGGCGCATTGCCTGGAGAAGGAACAGGGCGGCGCCGGCATCCTGCTGGGCGGCGTGCCGGGGGTGACGGCGGCCAAGGTCGTGGTGTTGGGCGGCGGCGTGTCGGGCACCAACGCGGCGCGCGTCGCGATCGGCTTCGAGGCGAGTGTGACGGTGATCGATAAGTCCCTGGCGCGGCTCAAGGAGCTCGACCTGCAGTTCGGCGCGCAGGCGCAAACGCTGTTCGCCACGTCGGAGTCGATCGAGCACTCCGTGGTGAACGCCGACCTGGTGATCGGCGCCGTGCTGGTTCCCGGTGGGGCGGCGCCGAAGCTGGTCACGCGCGACGGCTCCGTGCTGGTGGACATTGCGATCGACCAGGGTGGCTGCTTCGAGACCAGCCGGCCGACGACGCATTCCGCCCCGACCTACGTCGAGGAGGGCGTCGTGCATTATTGCGTCACCAACATGCCAGGCGCGGTGGCGCGCACCTCCACCTTCGCGCTCAACAACGCGACGCTGCCGTTCGTGCTGGCGCTGGCCGACAAGGGCTGGCGACAGGCGCTGCGGGACGATCCGCACCTGCGCGACGGGCTCAACGTCCAGGGCGGGCGCATTGCCCATGCTGCCGTGGCGCGCGACCTCGGGCTCACACACAGCCCGGCAGAGTCACTGTTGTAGGGCGGAAGGAGCGCAGCGTATTCCGCCACGGCGCCGCCCGGTTGGCGGAATGCGCGGCGCTTTTCCGTTGGGGTGGACGGCCCCGCGGCATCTGGTGCCAAGGTTCGGGGGCCGTAACCTCGAACCAAGGAGCCGTCCGTGAACGAGATTAAGCGCATTGCCATCGACACGTCCAAGTCGGTGTTCACCTTCAATCTGCGCCGGCAGGAGTTGCTGGGGTTGTTCGCGAGGCTGCCACCGACGGAGGTGGTGCTGGAGGCGTGCGGCGGGTCGCATCATTGGGGGCGGACGCTGCGGGCGCTCGGTCACCGGGTGCGGCTGATCCCGCCGCAATACGTCAAGCCGTTCGTCAAGCGGAGCAAGAACGATCGGAACGATGCCGAGGCGATCAGCGAGGCGGCATCGCGGCCGGGAATGCGCGAGGTGCCGGTGAAGTCGGCGGCGCGGCAGGCGGAGGCGATGCTGTCCTCGGTGCAGGAGTTGCTGACCCGCCAGCGCACGCAGTTGGTCAACGCGCTGCGCGGCCACGCCGCCGAGTTCGGCCTGGTGGCACCGCTCGGGCTGCGCGGCCACGCCGCCGAGTTCGGCCTGGTGGCACCGCTCGGTCGCAAGGGGCTGGCGCAGCTGCGTGCCGAGATCGCCAATGGCTCGCTGCCGGGTGCGGCGGTTGCGGCACTGGACCGGCTCGGGCGGGAGATCGACCGCCTCGAGGCGCGGCTCGCCGAGGTCGACGCCACGCTGATGCAGCAGCACAAGGCGACGCCGACCAGTCGGCGGCTGGCCGGCATCCCCGGTGTCGGGCCGACCATCGCGCTGAATTATGCCCTGCGGGTCGATCCCCGGCAGTTCAAGTCGGGCCGGCACTTCGCCGCCTGGCTCGGGTTGGTGCCGCGCGAGCGCTCAACCGGCGGCAAGCAGCGCCTCGGCGGCATCAGCCGCGCCGGCAACGAGCGGC
>JAFKFI010000134.1 GCA_017307285.1 Alphaproteobacteria bacterium
AATCGACGAGGCCATCAGCCTGATGCACGAATTTCGCGAGCCCGTTCGATGAGCGCGCTGGATCTTCTCGGGCAGCACGCCGTCGCGGCCGATCTGGCACCCTCGACCGCGCATCTGAGAAACCTCGAGGCCGAAAGCATCCACATCCTGCGCGAGGTCGTCGGCCAGGCGCGCGCGCCGGTGATGATGTACTCGATCGGCAAGGACTCCTCGGCGATGCTGCACCTCGCACGCAAGGCGTTCTTCCCGGGCCGTCTGCCGTTCCCCCTGCTGCACATCGACACGACGTGGAAATTCCGCGACATGATCGCGTTTCGCGACGAGACGGCGCGGCGCCTCGAGCTCGATCTCCGGGTCTTCACCAACCCCGAGGGGCGCCGCCGCAACGTCAATCCTTTCGATTATGACAGTATCACCTACAACCAGGTGATGAAGACCGATGCGCTGAAGCAGGCGCTGACGGAGGGCGACTACGATTTCGCCATCGGCGGGGCGCGGCGCGACGAGGAACGCTCGCGCGCCAAGGAGCGGGTATTCTCGATCCGCGCCCCCGGACAGATTTGGGAGCCGAAGCTGCAGCGGCCGGAGCTGTGGAACCTCTACAACGGCCAGCTGGCGCCGGGCGAGACGGTGCGCGTGTTCCCGCTCTCGAACTGGACCGAGTACGACGTGTGGTCCTATGTGCAGCTCGAGCGCATCCCGGTGGTGCCGCTGTATTTCGCGGCGATGCGGCCGACCGTCATCCGCCAGGGCGCGCTGATCGTCGTGGACGACGAGCGGATGCGCTTCCTGCCCGGCGAGCGCCCCGTGGAGCGCATGGTGCGCTTCCGCTCGCTCGGCTGCTATCCGCTCAGCGCCGCGGTGGCGTCGGAGGCGGCCACGCTCGACGATATCCTCGCCGAGATGCGCACCTCGAAGGACTCCGAGCGCGCCGGGAGGCTGATCGATTTCGACCAGGAAGCCTCGATGGAGAAGAAGAAGCGCGAGGGCTATTTCTGATGCCCGAATCGGTCCTTCGCGTACTCACCTGCGGCAGCGTGGACGATGGCAAGTCGACCCTGATCGGCCGGTTGCTGTTCGAGTGCGGCCATATCCCCGACGATGTGTTCGCCGCCCTCGAGCGCGACAGCCGCAAATACGGCACCACCGGCGGCGAGATCGACTACGCGCTGCTGGTCGACGGCCTCGCCGCCGAGCGCGAGCAGGGCATCACGATCGACCTTGCCTATCGATATTTCGAGACGCCGCGCCGGCGCTTTATCCTGGCCGACGCACCCGGCCACGAGCAATACACCCGCAACATGGTCACGGGCGCCTCGACCGCCGATGTCGCCGTCCTGCTGGTGGATGCGCGCAAGGGATTGCTGGTGCAGACGCGCCGGCACGCCACCATCGCCAGCCTGCTCGGCATCGGCCAGATCGTGCTGGCGGTGAACAAGATGGACCTCGTGGGCTTCGACCGCGCGGTGTTCGACGGCATCGTCGATGCGTTCCGGGAGTTCGCCGACAAGCTCGGCGCCTTGGAAGTGACGGCCATCCCCGTCTGCGCCCGCGACGGCGACAACGTAATCGCACCCAGCGACCGTATCGACTGGTATCGCGGCCCCACCCTGCTCGCCGCCCTCGAACAGGCCGAAGTGCCAATGGAGGGGAGCCGGCGGCCGTTCCGCATGAACGTGCAATGGGTGAACCGCTCGAGCGCCGAGTTCCGCGGCTATGCCGGCACCGTCGCGAGCGGCACCGTCCGGCCCGGCGACCGCATCACCAACGCCCTCTCGCGGGTCAGCGCCGCCGTGCGGCGGATCGTCACGATGGATGGCGATCTCGACGAGGCCAGCCAAGGCACGCCCATCACCTTGGTGCTAGACAGCGAGATCGATGTCTCGCGCGGCGACGTGCTCTCCGAGACGCCGATGCTGGAGGTCGCGGACCAGCTGATCGCCCGCGTCGCCTGGCTCGACGAGACGCCGCTGTTCCGCGGCCGCTCGTACCTGCTGCGGCTCGGCGCCCGCACCGTAACCGCCACCGTCACCGACATCGCCCACCGGCTCGACGTCGACACGCTGACCGAGACCCCGGCGCGCGAGCTGCATCTCAACGAGATCGGCCGGGTCACGCTCAGCCTGTCGCAGCCGGTCGCCTTCGAGCCTTACCGCTCCAACCGCGAGATGGGCGGCTTCATCCTCATCGACCGGCTGACCCGCAACACGGTCGGCGCCGGCATGGTGGAGCGGGCAGCGCGCGACGCGAGCGACATTCACCTGCAATCCATCACGGTCGACAAGCCCGCGCGCGCGGCGATGAAGGGCCAGCGGCCGGCGGTGCTGTGGTTCACCGGCCTATCCGGCGCCGGCAAGTCCACCGTCGCGAACATCGTCGAGCGCCGGCTGCACGCCGAGGGCCGGCACACGATGATCCTGGACGGCGACAATGTACGCCACGGGCTCAATCGCGACCTCGGCTTCTCCGAGGCCGATCGCGTCGAGAACATCCGCCGCATCGCCGAGGTGTCGCGGCTGTTCGTCGAGGCCGGGCTGATCGTGCTGGTCTCGTTCATCTCGCCCTACCGCGCCGAGCGGATGCTGGCGCGCGAGCGGGTCGAGGAGGGCGAGTTTCTCGAAATCTTCGTCGATACGCCGATCGACGAGTGCCGCCGGCGCGACCCGAAGGGGCTCTACGCCAAGGCCGATGCCGGCGCGATCCGCAATTTCACCGGTATCGACGCGCCGTACGAGGCGCCGACCGACCCCGAAATCCATCTCGCGACGCTCGACGCCGGCCCCGAGGCGCTGGCCGAGCAGGTGATAGCCGATCTCCGGCGGCGCGGGATCATCGCTTAGGCATTTGCCGAATCGCCCGCCGTCGCGCGACCTAGGCGGGATGCAGCATCCGCGCCTCTGGGTGATGGCCGCCTACGGCTTCGCGGCAGGGCTGCCGTTGCCGCTGTCGGGCTTCACCTTCCGGCTCTGGTTGTCGGAGGGCGGGGTGTCGCTCGCCGCGATCGGGCTCACCGCCAATATCGGCCTCGCCTATACCCTGAAATTCCTCTGGGCCCCGGTGCTCGACCAGACGCGGCCGCCGCGCTGGCTCGCCCGCCTGGGACGGCGGCGCGGCTGGCTCATGGCTGTGCAGCCGGCCCTGGTCGGGGCCTGCGTGCTGCTGGCGCTGTCCAACCCGGCCGCCGCCCCCCTTGTCGCGGTCGCCACGGCTGCGCTGGTCGCCTTTCTCTCGGCCAGCCAAGACATCCTGGTGGATGCCTGGCGCATCGAGAGCTACCCCGCGCGGCTGCAAGGCGGGGCGATGGCGGCGTACATCTGGGGCTATCGCACCGCCCTGCTGGTCTCCGGCGCCGGCGCCATCAAGGGCGCCGACATCCTCGGCTGGCACGGCGCGTTGCTGGTCGTCGCGGCGCTGGTCGCGGTCGGTCCGGTGATCACGCTGCTCGCCCCCGAGCCCCGCACGAATGCACCGGTGCGCCCGCCGGGCGGTTTCGCGGCGCGGCTTCGCCTGGCGGTGATCGAACCGTTGCGCGAGTTCCTGACGCGGCCGGGGGCGCTGACGATCCTCGCCTTCATCGCCCTGTTCAAGCTGGGCGAGGCGATGGCCGGGGTGATGAACGCGCCGTTCTATCACGCGCTCGGCTTCGACCGGACGGCCATTGCCATCTCGAGTTCCTGGTTCTCGTTGCCCGCCACTTTCGCCGGCACGGCACTCGGTGGCTGGCTGGTGGCCCGGCTCGGCGTCGGGCGGGCGCTGTTGCTCACCGGCTGGGTGCAGACCGTCGCGATGGGCATGTATCTCTGGCTCGCCGTCTCGGCCGGCGAGCATCACGTGCTCTACGCGACGGTTGCCACCGAGGCCTTCGCCGAAGGCATGGCGGACGCGGCGTTCATCACCTACCTGTCGGGCCTCTGCAGCGTCGCCTTCACCGCCACGCAATACGCGCTGCTGTCCTCCCTGGCGGCGATCGCGCTGCGCACGGTCGGCGGGCTGTCCGGCTTCCTCGCCGCCGCCCTCGGCTGGACGATGTTCTACGCCGTCTGCCTGTTCGCCGCCGTTCCCGCCATGTTGGTCATGCTGCGCATCCTGCGCCGCTTCCCGCCGGCGGAGCGCTCGGTGGGCGTTCAGGCCTAAGCGGCGCCGTCACGCCTCGCCTCGGGCAGCCAAACCGAGACCGTGGTGCCGACCCCAAGCTCGCTCTCGATCACCAGCTGGCCGCGATGGCGGTTGACGATGTGCTTGACGATGGCGAGCCCGAGCCCGGTGCCGCCGGCCGCGCGCGAGCGCCCGGCATCCACCCGATAGAACCGCTCGGTGAGCCGCGGCAGGTGCTCGCGCGGGATGCCGACCCCATCATCCGCCACTGCGACCACCACGCCGGCACGCGCCGGAAAGCGTGGGTCAGACTCAGCCGCCCGCACGGAAAGCCGGATCGTCCCCGCCTCCCGGCCATATTTCACCGCGTTGTCGAGCAGGTTGTGCAGCACCTGCGCCAGCTGATCGGCGTCGGCCACCACCGGCGGCAGATCGTCGGCGATCTCCAGGGCAAGGGTGATGCAACGGGCGGCGACGCGCGGCTCGAAGCCGGCGGCGATGCGCGGCACCAGTATCGCGAGATCGACGCTCTCCGACGGTGGCCGGTGTTCGGTAAGCTCGATGCGCGACAGTCCGAGCAAATCGTCGATGATGCGGTTCATGCGCTCCGCCTGGTCGGCCATGATCGCGAGGAAGCGTTGCTGAGCATCCCGATCGTCGGCCGCCGGGCCGCGCAGCGTCTCGACGAACCCGATCAGACTGGCCAGCGGCGTCCGTAGCTCATGGCTGGCATTGGCGACGAAATCGGCGCGCGTGCGCTCAGCCGCCCGCTCCCGCGTGCGGTCGGACAGCACGATCATCGCTCGGCCGCCATCCGCGAGCGGCGGGTCCATCACCACCACAGTCGCTTGCAGCTCGCGGGGCACCGGCACGGGGATGGTCAGCGCCGCTTGCTGTGGGGTGCCCTGGGCGAAGGCGCGATCCACCGCGCCGCGCAGCACCGGATGGCGCAGCACCGCCAGCATCTCCACGCCGAACGCGGCACGCGCCGCCGCATTGGCCCGCCGCACGCTGCGGTCGGCCGCGAGCACGATCAGCGGGTCGGGCAGACGCTCCACCACCGCCTCGTCGGCCCGGCGCAGGCGGCCGACCAGCGCGGTGTGGTTCGCCATCGCTCGCGATAGCCGCTCGATGTCGCGGGCGACCCGCTCGACCGATCCGAGCATAGGTGAGCGAGCCTGCGCGAGGGGCGCCTGCTCGCCCGCCCGCCGCGCGGCCTCGGCCAGCAGCGTAAGGTCGCGCGCCCACACCGTCGCGACGATCACCGCGGCGAGCAGCACCGCCCCGGCGACGCTGAGCGACGCGAGCGGCGAAGCGAGGCCGGCAGCCGCCATCACCAGCAGTCCGACGACGGGCACTGCGGCGATGGCCGTCGTCGCGAGCAGCACCAGGCGCGGCTGCACGGCCGCCTGGCGGATCAGACCCCAGGGGCGGAGAAGGATTGCGGCGCCGGTTCGATCAGTTGCGGGCCGCCGCGCTGGATCTCGAACACCGCGAGCCCGCGCCGCACCCGCCCGTCCGGCTGCAGCGCCATCAGCCCGTCCGTGCCGGCGAAGCCGCCCGGCTGGGTGAGTGCCGCCGTCGAGAACCCGCCATTCTGCGCCAGCACGCGGGCGATCGAGGCGGCATCGAAGGCGAGATCGGCGATCGCCGGCGCCGGCGTGCCGAACTTGGCGGTGAAGGCGTCGTTGAAGCCGGCCCGCGCCGCCGGGTCGGGCGCGGCATACCACGCGCCGGGAAACGCGCCCGACCCGCTCGACGGGGTAGCCCACAGCGCCGGGCCGAGAATGCGCACGGCGGAGGAGCGAATATCGTAATAAGGTAGCAGCGAGGCAATTTCCGCCAGCGGCTCGCCGACATCGGCGAGCAGCAGGGCGTCGAACGGTGGCGGTGCCACGGCGCCGCGCTGCTGGGCGAGTTCGGCCGCCTGGCGCCGCCCCTCGGCATCGCGCGAGGCGCGGGCCGCGCGGATGCGGGCATCGACGGCGCCGCCTCGGCTCGCATAGTCGCTGAGGTCGCGGGTCGCGCTGTTGATCGCGGCCATGCCGGAACCGTGCTGGCGGATGCGCGGCGGCGGCAGCCCGGCGGTGGCGGTCGCCTCTTGCAGCGCAACCGACATCGCGCTGCCGAAATCGGTCTCCGGCAGCAGGGCGGCGAACTGCGACTTGCCCTGCGAGCGTGCCGCCTCCACCAGCCGCGTGACTTGCTGGCGCGGCGTGATGCCGAGCGGCCAGACGCCGGGCCGGCCCTGGGCTGGATCGTTGGTAAAGGCCAGCACGGCGATGCCGGCCTTCCCGGCGACCGGAGCGACGGCGGCGGTCTCGGCCGAGGTCAGTGGCCCGAGGATCAGCCCCGCGCCACCGGCGATCGCCGCCTGCGCGGCCGTCGCGGCCCCTTGCGGCGTGCCGCCGGTATCGCGCACGTCGAGCGCCGGCGCGCCAGGGCCGGCAAGGGCGAGTTGGGCGCCCTTGAGCAGCGCCTGCGCGATCTCCGGTCGTGACCCGGACAACGGCAACAGGATCGCCACATGACCCGAGGGCGGCCCTCCCGCCGGCGCCTGTCCGAGCCGCACCGGGACGCCCGGCGCCGCGCCCATCTGGGCGACACAACCGGCGAGTGCCAGCATGGTCAGCAGGAGTCCCAATGTCCGACGACGCATCCGACCATCCTTCTGACGAACCGCGCGATGAGCGTATCGCTCCCGCCGTGGGATTTGTGCTGGTTTCGACGCCGATCGGCAACCTCGGGGACATGACGCAGCGCGCCCGCGAGGCATTGCGGGCGGCCGATCTCGTGCTCTGCGAGGACACCCGCCATACCGCCCGGCTGCTTACGGCTCTCGGTGTCGCGGCACGCCTGGAGACGCTCAACGAGCATAACGAGGACGCGCGCACCGCGAGCGTGCTCGCCCGGTTGCGCGAGGGGCAGCGCGTGGCGCTGGTCTCCGACGCCGGCACCCCGCTGGTTTCCGATCCCGGCTTCCGCCTGGTCCGCGCCGCGATCGCGGAGGGACTGCCGGTGAGCGCCGTGCCGGGTGCCAACGCCGCGGTGATGGCGCTCGTGCTGTCCGGGCTGCCGCCTCAGCCCTTCCTGTTCCTCGGCTTTCCGCCACCGCGCCAGGCGGCGCGCCGAGCGGGCTTCGGCCGGTTACGGGCCGCCGAGCAGGCAGGGCTATCGGCGACCTTGATCTGGCACGAGGCGCCGCACCGGCTCGCGGAAAGTCTCGCAGATATGGCCGATGCCTTCCCCGCCCGCCCCGCCGCCGTCGCCCGCGAGCTGACCAAGCGGTTCGAGGAGGTGCGGCGCGGCGAATTGGCCACACTCGCCGCGCACTACGCCGAGCACCCGGCGCGCGGCGAGATCACCGTCGTCCTCGGCCCACCCGGCGACGCCGGCGCGGATGCCGAAAATCTCGACCAGCGGCTCCGCCAGGCGCTGGCCAGCCACAGCGTGAAGGACGCCGCGGCCCTGGTCGCCGGCGCCACCGGGCTGCCGCGCAAGCTGGTCTACGCCCGCGCGCTGGCTCTCGGCCGCGCGTCGGAAGGCTGAGACGAACGGCCGCGCGAGGCGGTCAAAATCCGTCCCAAGGTCTGCGCCGGCGCCTCCACCGCCCGGTGGAACAGCCATGCGATCAGCAGCGAGACCGGCACCAGCATTGCCACTCGCAGACCCGCCGGCACGGCCGTCAGGCCGTAGATAACGGCCAGGAACACCGGCAGATGAATGAGATAGAGGCTGTAGGAGATGCGTCCCAGCCAGCGTAGCGGCGCGGCACCCAGCACCCAGGCGAAGCCGCGCGTATCGAGCACCAGCACGATCAGCAGCGCCGCCCCCGCGCCGAAGGCCAGATCGCCGTCGGCCGGCCAGCCGCTCAACAGACACAAGGATGCAACCAGCAACGCCGGTGCGGTCCAGCCAGGCGGTCCGGCCAACCAACCGCGCAATCGGTCGCGATGCACCGCGATGCCGATGCCGAGCACGAAGAACACGACGAAATACGCGCTGACCAGCAACGAGCCGCCGAAGCTCGCCCCCCAGTATGGACGGCAGGACAGCCAGCTTCGGCACGCGGCGCCCGTCGCCGCGTCCATCCCGAACGGCACCACGAGCCATTGCACGACCAGGCTGCCGACGAGCAGCGCCGTCCAACTGCGCCGGGACATCCACAACAGCACCGGCAGGATCAGCGAGATGCGCAACTCATGGACCAGGCTCCACACCACCGGATCGAGGTCGTCGCGCCCGCTGCCGGGCATAAGAAGACGGCCGAGCACGGTCTGCGGCTGGAAGCCATCCTGCCAGAGCGAGCCGAACCAGGCGCTGAACGGCCGCACCGCCCCCGGATCGAGCAGCGCGTAGCCAACGGCCGAGACCAGGATTGCCACCGCGAATGGCGGATAGATGCGGGTGAGCCGTCTCGTCGCGAAGCTCCCATAGGGGGTCGGCCGCCGCAGCAGCGCATGGGCCAGCACGAAACCCGACAGCACGAAGAACAGGATAACTGGGGGACGGCCCTCGACGATCATCCGGAGCGGCGAATAATGCAGCAGCCGCCATTCCCATACGCTTGGCCGCACCGCGCCAAGCAGCCAGAGGTGATGCAACACCACCAGCAACGCCGCGATGCCCCGCAGGGAATCGAGGCCGTCAATATGCGGCGAGACGGTGTGTGATGGTCCGGATTCCGGCATGGCAAAGTGCGGCGGCCTGTATGACGCACGCTATTATCTTCGTCAGCCCGAGATTATTCAACCTATGGTGTATATATCGCGACATGCAGAGTGTTCGCAATGAGCGCGTGAAAGCGCTGGCGGCCGCCTTGAGCAATCTCGGTGTCGGCGCCACTCTTGCTGGAGTCGTCGTGCCGACAGTCGGCGGTTCGTTCGGCAGTGCCGCGAACGTCGCGGCTTGGCTTGTGCTGGGCGTTGATTTGATCGCGCTGGCATATGCCTGGCTTGGGAGGCTGCAATGAGCCTGGAAACCTATTGGCTGATCGTGCCGCTGGTCGGTATCGCCTTGTCGGGCTTTGGCTGGCTGGCGCTGTGGCTGACGCGATCACACGGCAAGCAGTGAGCCGGCAACGGTGAGTCACACAACCAACGCGGCGATCAGCGGATCGAGCCGCAATCGGCCGGCCTGAGTGACGGTCAGCCGGCCGTCTCCGCGCGTCACGTAGCCCTCGCCGATCGCTTGGCGCAGCACATCCGGGTCCAGCGCCTCGTCAAGGACGACCCCGGTGCGGGCGGCGAAGCGCGCCTCGTCGATCCCCTCGCTGAGCCGCATTCCCATCAGCAGCATCTCCCGCGCCCGGTCGGCCGGCGGAACCGGTGCCTCGTGCGTGCTGCCGTGCCCGACGCGCTCGACCCGCTCTGCCCAGGGTTCCGGCGCGCGATGGCGGCGCGTGGCGAGCAACGCACTGTTGACGGTGATCCGCCCATGCGCCCCCGGCCCGATCCCCGCGTAATCCCCATACCGCCAATAGGCGAGATTGTGCCGGCTTTCGGCCCCCGGCCGGGCATAGTTCGACACCTCATAGCCAAGCAAGCCGAAGCGCACCGCCTCCTCGCCGGTCGCCTCGTACAGCGCGGCGGCCAGATCCGGGTCGGGTAGCGCGATCTCGCCCCGCCGATGCAAGCCCTCGAACACCGTGCCGGGCTCGATGGTGAGCTGGTAGAGCGAGAGATGATCGGCGACCAGCCCGAGCGCCTGACGCAATTCCGCCCGCCACGCCGCCGCCGCCTGTCCCGGCCGGGCGTAGATCAGATCGAACGAGATGCGCGGAAACAGCGCGCGCGCCGCCTCCAGCGCCGCCAGGGCCTGCGCCGCCGAGTGCTGCCGCCCGAGCATCGCGAGCGCCGCCGGGTCGAGGCTCTGCACCCCGAGCGACACCCGGTTCACCCCGGCATGACGCAGTGCCGCGAGCCGCGAGACCTCGACACTGGTTGGATTGGCCTCCAGCGTGATCTCGATATCGGGCACGGGATCGAACAGCCGTCGCGCGTCCTCAATCAGTGCGGCTACCGTGCCTGGCTCCATCAGGCTCGGCGTGCCGCCGCCGAAAAAGATGGAATTGAGCCGCCGCCGCCCGAGCCGCGCGGCCTCCCAGGCCAGCTCCGCCCGGAGCGTGCGGGCGAAGCGCGCCTGGTCGATGCGCTCCCGGACATGCGAGTTGAAGTCGCAATACGGGCACTTGGCCAAGCAGAAAGGCCAGTGGGTATAGAGGGCCAGCGGTTCCATCAGGAGAGATATAGGCAATGCCATCCGATACCGGCGCCTCGGTCGATCGCGTCCGCGCCGCTCTTGCCGAGCACGGCCACCCGGACTCCATCATTGGCGTGCCGGAGACCGCACGTACCGCCGAGGGCGCGGCCGAGGCGGTGGGCTGCTCGGTGGCGCAGATCGCCAAGTCCATCATCTTCCGCACCGCCGGCGAGGCGCCCCCGCGCCCCGTCCTGGTCATCACCTCCGGCGCCAACCGCGTCGACCCCAAGCTGGTCGAGGCCGCCCTCGGCGTGAAGCTCCGCCCCGCCGACGCCGCCTTCGTCCGCGAGGCGACTGGCTTCGCCATCGGCGGCGTCGCCCCGGTGGGGCACCTCACCCAGCCCTTGACCCTGCTGGACGAGGACTTGCTGCAACTCGAGCCCATCTGGGCCGCCGCCGGCTCGCCGAGCCTGGTGTTCCGCACCACCGCCGCCGACCTGCTGCGGCTCAGCGGTGCCCGGCCGGCTCGCGTGCGGCAGGCCGGCGCCGCGCGATCCACCTAGAGGCAGGGCTGGTCGCGGGGCCGCGCTTCTATCGGCGGCCACTCGCCGATTCCGGCCCGGAAGGCAGGAGGCCCGGCACCTGAAAATCCTCATTTCCGGGGCGGGAATCGCGGGCTTGTCGCTCGCCTTGCGCCTGTGCCAGCGCGGACTGAAACCCGTGATCATCGAGCACTCGCCGACGCTGCGCGACGGTGGATACATGCTGGGATTGTCCGATCCGGGTTATGACGCCGCGGAGCGTATGGGAGTCGCGGAGGCACTCGGCGCGGCGCAATACATGCCGAGACGGATTGCGCATATCGGCGCCGACGGGCGCACGAAGTTCGCGCTGCAAGGCCGCTCGCTCGATATCCTCGCCGGTGAGCGACAACTCAACCTGATGCGCGGAGATATCGAGCGCATCCTCTACGAACGGCTTCGCGACGATGCCGAGTTTCACTTCGGCGCGTCGGTAGCAACGCTCGACCAAGCGGCGGACGGCGTTCGTGTCCGGCTTGACGATGCGACGGTGATTGAAGCCGATCTGGCGGTGGGCGCGGACGGCCTGCATTCCAACCTGCGCGCCCTCGCCTTCGGGCCGGAGGAGCGGTTCATCCGTTTTCTCGGCGCCCGGGTGGCCGCCTTCATCCTCGACCGCTCCGCGGTTCCCGCGATCGGCGAGGATGAAACGGCGTCTCTGACGGAGGTGGGGCGCGCGATCGGCCTGGCGGCGATCCGGGGCGGCCGGCTGGTCGCCTTCTTCATCTACCGGACCGGACGGGAGCGCCGCTTCGAGACGGTGGAGGCGGAGTTGAAGCATGCCTTCGCCGGCGCGGGCTGGCATGTCCCGACACTTCTCGATCACGTGCGCGTGGCGGACAGCGTCTATTTCGATGAGGTCGCGCAGGCGGTCGTGCCGCGTTGGTCCTACGGCCGCGCCGTGCTGCTCGGCGACGCGGCCGCCGCGGTCTCGCTCATTGCCGGCAAGGGCGCGACGCTGGCGATGGCCGGCGGCCTCGTGCTCGCCGATGCCCTAGCCGATCAACCGGCCGACATGCCGGCGGCGCTCGCCCGGTTTGAAGCAAAACTTCGGCCGATGACGGAACCCGCTCAGGCAATGGCGCGGCGGAATGTCGGCCTGTTCGCACCGTCAAATCGCCTGCAACTCGTCGCGCGGGACTTCGGTCTGCGTCTGGCGGGACTGCCCTTGCTGGCCCGCCTCGCGAAGCGCTTTCTCAATCGCGAAGGAGAACGACTGTAACCGCCCGCCCGCGCGGGGCCGCGCCCGTATCATCGCCCTCAACCCAGACAGGCCGCCATGAGCTGGGCAAACGCCCGTGCGCGGTGGCTGAGTGCGTGCTTGGCCTCGGGTTCCATCTCGCCGAAGGTCTGCGCGGCACCGCCCGGCAGGAACATCGGATCGTAGCCGAATCCTCGGTCGCCTCGTGGCGGCCAGATCGCGCTGCCGTCCACCCGGCCGAGGAAGCTATCCGTGTGCCCGTCGGGCCAGCCGAGACAGAGGACGGCTACGAACCAGGCCCGCCGCTCGGCCGCCGCGCCGAGCTCGGCGTTCACCCGCGCCATTGCGCTCGTAAAATCCTTGGCCAGACCGGCCCAGCGGGCCGAAAGCACGCCCGGCGCGCCACCGAGTGCCGCGACGCAGAAGCCGGAATCGTCGGACAGCGCCGGCAATCCGCTCGCGTGCGCCGCCGCCAGCGCCTTGATCCGCGCGTTGCCGACGAAATCGGGCGCGTCCTCGACCGGCTCGGGCAATCCAAGCTCGCCCGCCGAGACCACGCTGACCGAATGTGGTGCGACCAGCGCCTCGATTTCCCTGAGCTTGCCCGGATTATGGCTGGCAAGCACCAACCGGGCGCCGGCGGAGAGACGCCGCGCCATCAGTCCGCAACGGCCTGGCGCTGCATGGCGAACAGTGCGTCGGTGCCCCGTCGAGCGAGGCCGAGCAGCGACAGAAATTGCGCCTCGGAGAACGGCGCGCGCTCGGCGGTGCCCTGAATCTCGACGATGCCGCCGCCGTCCGTCAGCACGAAATTGGCGTCGGCCTCGGCGTTGGAATCCTCGTCATAATCGAGGTCGAGCACCGCGCCTTCGCCGGTCAGCCCGCAGGACACCGCCGCCACCTGCCCGGTCAGCGGCATCTTTGCCAGCACGTTCATCCGCATGAGGTGGCGGAACGCCATGTGCAGCGCCACCCAGGCGCCGGTGATCGCGGCACAGCGTGTGCCGCCGTCGGCGTTCAGCACGTCGCAGTCGAGCGTCACGGTCATCTCGCCCATCGCCGCGCGATCCACCACGGCGCGCAGGCTGCGCCCGATCAGCCGCTGGATCTCCTGCGTCCGCCCGGACTGTTTCCCCCGCGCCGCCTCGCGATCACCCCGCGTGTGCGTGGCCCGCGGCAGCATACCGTACTCGGCCGTCACCCAGCCGAGCCCCGCGCCGCGCAGAAAGCCCGGGACTCGCCCCTCCACGCTGGCGGCGCACAGCACCTCGGTCTGCCCCATGCGAATGAGGCAGGAACCCTCGGCATGACGGGCAAAACCGGGAGTGAAGGAGACAGGGCGCAGCGCGTCGGCCGCCCGGCCAGAGGGACGCATCTACGCCGCCTCCGTCCGCTCGGCCCGCTTGCGGGCGTGTGGGTCGAGATGGCGCTTGCGGAGCCGGATCGCGGTCGGCGTCACCTCCACCAGCTCGTCGTCCTCGATATAGGCGATCGCCTGCTCGAGGCTCATCCGGCGCGGCGGCGTCAGCAGCATCGCGTCATCCTTGCCGGCGGCGCGGATGTTGGTGAGCTTCTTTTCCTTGATCGGGTTGACGTCGAGGTCGGAGCCCCGGCTGTGCTCGCCCAAGATCATGCCCTCGTAGACCTTCTCGCCCGGATCGACGAACAGCGTGCCGCGTTCCTGCAGGTAGAACAGCGCGTAATGCACCGCGACCCCATCGGAGTTGGAGATCAGCGAGCCGTTGCGGCGGCCCTCGATCGGCCCCTTCCACGGCCCATACCCGGCGAACAGCCGGTTCATCACGCCCGTCCCCCGCGTGTCGGTCAGGAACTCGCTGTGATAGCCGATCAGCCCCCGGCTCGGCACGTGGAACGTCAGCCGCACCTTGCCGCCGCCCGACGGGCGCATGTCGCGGAGCTCGCCCTTGCGGCGGCTGATCTTGTCCACCACGACGCCGGAATAGGGCTCGTCCACGTCGACCAGCACCTCTTCCATCGGCTCCTCGCGCTCACCCGTCTCGGGGTTGGCGCGGGTCAGCACGCGCGGTCGGCCGATGGCGAGCTCGAAGCCCTCGCGGCGCATCTGCTCGATCAGCACGCCGAGCTGCAGCTCGCCCCGCCCGGCGACCTCGAAGGCCTCGCTCTCGGCGCTGTCCGAGACGCGGATGGCGACGTTGCCCTCGCTCTCGCGATACAGCCGGTCGCGGATCTGGCGCGACGTGACCTTCTTGCCCTCGCGCCCGGCAAGCGGCCCGTCATTGATGCGGAAGGTCATCGCCAAGGTCGGCGGATCGACCGGGCTCGCCTGCATCGGCGCGGCGAGCTCTGGCGCGCCCACCGTGTCGGGCACCGTCGCATCAGTGAGCCCCGCCACCGCGATGATGTCGCCCGCCTCGGCCTCCTCCACCGGCACCCGGTCGAGCCCCCGGAACGACAGCAGCTTTGTCAATCGCCCGGTCTCGACCACGCTGCCGTCGGCACGCAGCACCTTCACCGGCATGTTGAGCCGCGCGGTTCCCTGCTCGACCCGGCCCGTGAGCACCCGGCCAAGGAAATTGTCGTAGTCGAGGATGGTGGCGACCATCGCGAACGGTGCCTCGGCGTCCACCACCGGCGCCGGGACGTGATCCAACACCAGATCGAACAACGCGGATAGGTCCTGGCGCGGTCCGTCCAAGGTCGCGTCAGCCCAGCCCTGCCGGCCCGAGGCGTAGAGCATCGGGAAATCGAGCTGCTCGTCGCTCGCCCCCAATGCGGCAAATAAATCAAAGACTTCCGTATGCACCTCGTCGGGCCGCGCGTCGCCCCGGTCGATCTTGTTGACCACCACGACGGGCTTGAGGCCGCGCGCCAGGGCCTTGCCGACGACGAACTTGGTCTGCGGCAGCACGCCCTCGGCGCTGTCCACCAGCACCAGCGCGCCGTCCACCATGTTGAGGATGCGCTCCACCTCGCCGCCGAAATCGGCGTGGCCCGGGGTGTCCACGATGTTGATTCGCGTGCCTTTCCACACCACCGAGGTGCACTTGGCAAGAATGGTGATGCCGCGCTCGCGCTCGAGATCATTGCGATCGAGCGCCCGCTCGGCGACGTGCTGGTGGTCGCGGAAAGAGCCGGACTGGCTCAGCAGCTTGTCCACCAGGGTGGTCTTCCCGTGGTCGACATGGGCGATGATGGCGATGTTGCGGATGTCCATGAGAACCTTCGGAATACCCTCGCGGAGCGGCGGCCGGAGCGAGCGTCGCGTGACGAAGCCAGGATGGGAGCTTGTTGCGGCGCACAGATAGTGGCTCGGGGCCCGTTGTGCGAGCGGAAACCGGGCAGGTCTGACACGCGGCGGGCGGGATTTGGCCGGGGCGTCGCGAGAGTCCTGCTGAAGCGGGCACGTGGCCAGGGTATCGTTTACGGCGTACCGGACGGCCCCCGCCGGTTCGGGACGGGCGCCGGATTGCCCTGATCCGGGCTCTGCCGCACTGCGGTTTTACCCGGATCCGGGCTCCCCGTCCTGCGGATATTGCCCGGATCCGGGCTCATGCGAGCGCTCCTATTGCCGGGATCCGGGCATGGCCGCAGGACGGGGAGCGGACGATGAGGTCTATCCAGCGGCGACCGGCACCGGCCACCTCCCCGCTGGCTCGCGCAGGGCCGCGCCTCCAGGCGTCGGCATGGGGGCCCTCCGCGCCGGGGCGGAGCCTCGCCGCCCAGCTCTGCTCCGGCCCGACTTCATCTGGACCGTACGCCACGGCGCATCTGTTCATCGACAAGCTCGTCGACTTGACGGATGTGGCCGATACCACCGCGGCTGCTATCGCGGTTTGCGAGGCTTACGGCCGCCATGCCGGTCACGGATGTGCATCCATCCCCGTCGCCCCCTCGCAGCAGCTCGGCGGCGGTGGCCGCCAATTTCTTGCCAAAGGACGGGATGCAGCGGGGGCAGCAACGGGCGGAGCGAAATTACCGGGACGCAGGCATTTGGGTCGCGAGTGGCAGATCGAACGCCACTCATTCCGAATCCCGCTCGACAGTCTCAACTGGTTCAATTTTGGCTTTTCCGAAGAGGGACGCAAGCTTTGGATCCATCTCTTCCTTGCTCTGGAGAGAAAGCATTCGCTTTGACAGCTTGACATCTGTGAGGTCGGCGCCTGTAAAGCTCGCCCCGGCGACCCTTGCATCCGAAAGTTCCGCGCCAGCAAGTTTGGCTCCAGCAAAGTCAGCGAGGTCAACCCGCGCATCCTCAAACGTTGCCTTGGTCAAGTCGGCCCTCGAGAAATTTGCTAGACTAAGACATGCGCAGCGGAACTTTGATCCGGAAAGGTTTGCATACCTAAAATTAATACCCGTAAGATTCAAGTTAGAAAAGTCCATGTTTGGAGAGTTAACATAGGAAAAACAGTCGAACACCGGCTCCGATACAAGATCTCTTGTAGCGAGCATCGCCTTAAGTTCATCAAGATACTTATGGACGAATCCGTATTGAAGCGCATTTCCTGGCATTTTGGATAGCCTCATGATAAGCCATGCAAAATCTTGAGGTCCTACCCATACGACATTAATAAGATGTTCTCCCCTCTCATTTAAATTTAGACCAACCGTACAAGCATTCAAGATAGCCCAAACCATTGTTTCGGCGTTCCGTTGCCAGTTTTCGGCGACGCGCCAAGACTGAGCAGAGGACTGGTGGCTAGGAAATCCATCGCGTATAGCAGAGGATGCTAACTTCTCAAAAGCTCTTTTCATTTCAGTTGTTATTTTCAAACCGTCCTGCTCGCCGATAAGTAATCTAATTTCGTCTCGTAAATAGCTCATAAGCTCGTTGGTCAACTCCCCCCGTGAAGTTACTTTGAGCCATTCGCGCATTGCATGATCAATCCCTCGTTCTCCTAGCAATGCGACGTCACGCGCAACGCATAGCAGAGCTCGTGCAGCCAGATAATCCCCGAAGCTTTTGTGGGTGAATTCAAATCCCCTATATTCAGATTCAGCAGATTTGAGATAGAAATTCATAGCCAGATTCGCAATGTCCTGCCCACTGTCGCGCTTGAAATCCTCCCAGGCATCCTGGGTTCTTAAGAGAGCCACTGCTTCATGAAACCCAGCCTCACTGGCAACACGAGTGTCCCCTCCGCGCCAGGCGGCAAGGGCGATTGTCTCCATAAGCCGGTTGAAATTCCCTTTACCTAGCGACTTCCCCGCACCCTCGCGACGAACATGCGCGTCACCCTCACCCCACCCCCTCCTCCATACCTCATCGATGAGTCGTCCGTAGATACGGTTCCTGTTTTCGGCGGCCGCTTCCCAGTTCTCGACGGCATAGCCAGACAATGCCAACAAATAACATAAGAGAGGCTCATGGGTGAGCGACTGAAGTCGCTGGTCGGTAATTGCGGCCGGGACGTCCAGAGGTAACCCGGCAAGGGGGGCATATTTCTCCCACCATTCGCGACGCTGATCCACTTTCCCTAGAGGGTCCGTGATCAAAGCCGTCAAATATGGCGATGGGCAAAAGCCCGTCACTTCGCAACTCGCGGTTCCGGTTGCACTCAGTTCCTTGCGTGCAGCTTGAAACGACGGCATACGCCCGGTAACCACAACGCGAATCGGCTTTGAGCTATCACCTTGAAGGCTGTTCACTAGAGCATTTTCGGTTTACTCGGAGGCATAGCCGGCGTGGTGGAGATATGATCGGCACTCGTCTGGACTGAAAGCTTTGAGGAGGTGCCCGATTGCGTTCCAGAGCGCTTCGCGGGTGCGGGCTGCGGCCTTGCGTAGCAGCGCCTTC
>JAFKFI010000135.1 GCA_017307285.1 Alphaproteobacteria bacterium
GTGAGGCCCGTGCCATCGAGGCGGCTCTGATCGAACACGGCAGTGCCGGCGTGAATCGCGGTGCCGAGCGCGGCGCGCAGGCCGACTACGTTGCGCAGCTTGAGCAGGTGGATGCCTTCCCAGCGGTACGAACAGTCGAAAAGTGCGCCCCAGCTCGGAGCGCGAACGGTGTAGATGCTTTGCATGGCGGTTCTCTCAGTGGATGCGGACAAACGCCGGGCCGGTGGCAAGCCAGCGGCCGGTAAGGCGGTAGCCGGCGGCGCGCTGCAGGCGCACGTACTCGGCCCAGGTCAATTCGATGTGCACGGTCAGTTCTCCCAGGTGGTCAGGCCGCCCTTCACCAGGTTGCGGGCGGCACCCACGTCGGGATGGCAGCCGCAATTGAGATAGGCGCCGAAGGCGATCCCGTCTGGGTCGAGCCCAGCGCGACGCCGGGCCTCGCGGGCGTGGCCGATGCCCCAGGCGATCCGCTCCTCGTCGGCGCCGAGGGCGAACATCACGCGGTCGGCGTGCAGGGCGGCGATGGCGACGACCTTGGGGCCGCTCGCCGCCACCTCGACCGGCACGCGGGCAGCCCGCTCGGCGATCCAGGCGATGCGGCTCGCCTCCGGAGCGTCGGCCAATTCGAGTTCCGACATCGGCGGCGCGGTCTCGACCGGGATGTCGATGTCCTCGAACGGCACCGCCTCGCCCCGCAGATAGGTCTGCAACTGCCGGAGATAGCGCTCGAACGAGGCGAGCCGCGCCGGCGCGCGGCCGAGATGGGCGAGAGCGGAATCGCCGCGTCCGATGCCGAGCACGGCGCGGCCGCCCGAGAGCAGCTGGATGCTGGCGATCGACCCGGCGGTAACGGCCGCGTGGCGCGTGACGCTGTTCGTGACGCCGGTGCCGAGGCCGATGCGGCTGGTCGCGCTCGCCGCCATCGCCAGCGCCACGTAGGGGTCGCCGGAGAGGTTCTGTGAATCCACAACGAGGAAGCCGTCCCAGCCCGCCGCCTCCAATTCGGCAGCTGCGCGGGCGGCTCGGCGCGGTGAGGCCACGCCCGTTGTCCAGATCTCCACTCTGCGTCCCTCCCGCCCGTCTGGCGGAGCAGTGTAGCGGCCGGCTAGATTGGCTGGAAAGGAGCCGCCAAATGCTCGCCACCAGCCCCGCCTTCAAGGAGAACGCCCGCCGCGCGCTTGCGGATACCGGGCTGCAGAAGGCGCTCGCCCGGAGCGGACCGAGCTTCGTCGCCCGACGCACCGCCGCCGTGGCCGCGCTGCCCGAGTTCGAGCAGCTTCGCGAGATCGGCCGCGAGATCAAGAACCACACGCTCGCCAATCTCGACTTCTACCTCGAAGCCTATGAGGCCCGCGTGCTGGCGGCCGGCGGCAAGGTGCACTGGTGCGCCGATGCCGAGGAGGCGCGCGCGACTGTGCTGCGCATCTGCCAGGAGGCAGGGGCGCGCACCGTCACCAAGGGCAAGTCGATGATCAGCGAGGAGCTCGGTATCAACGAGTACCTGGAACGGAACGGTATCGAGCCATTTGAAACCGATCTCGGCGAATATATCCTCCAGCTCCGACACGAGGCGCCGAGCCACATCATTGCCCCCGCCTTCCACCTCAACCGCGAGGACTGGGAGGCAAGCTTCCGCAAGTCGCACACCGAGTTGCCGGCCGAGCGGGTGTTCCACGAGCGGCGGGACATCCTGACCGAAGCACGAGCCAGGCTCCGGGCGCGCTTCCTAGCCGCCGATGTCGGCATCACCGGCGCCAATTTCCTCATCGCCGAGACCGGCAGCAGCGTGATCGTCACCAATGAGGGCAACGGCGACCTCACGCAGACCCTGCCGCGCGTGCATATCGCGCTCGCCAGCATCGAGAAGGTGGTTCCGACCCTTGAGGATGCGACCAGCCTGCTGCGGCTGCTCGCCCGCTCCGCCACGGGCCAGGATTTTTCTGTCTACACCACCTTCAGCACCGGCGGGCGGCGGCCCGGCGACCTCGACGGGCCGGAGGAATACCACGTCGTGCTGGTCGATAATGGCCGCTCGGCGATGATCGGGACCGAGTTCCAGGAGATGCTGCGCTGCATCCGCTGCGCCGCCTGCATGAACCATTGTCCGGTCTATGGCGCGGTGGGCGGGCACGCGTATGGCTGGGTCTATCCCGGCCCGATGGGTAGCGTGCTCACGCCCTCGCTAATCGGCGTCGACAAGGCGGGCAATCTGCCGAACGCCTCCACCTTCTGCGGCAAGTGCGAAAGTGTCTGCCCGGTGAAGATCCCGCTTCCCGGCATGATGCGCCACTGGCGCGAGCGCGAGTTCGAGCGGCATCTGATGCCCTCGACCATGCGCCGTAATATCGGCCTGTGGGCGTGGTTCGCCCGGCGCCCCTCCGCCTATCGCCTGGCGACCCGCGCGGCGGCGTCGCTGCTCGGCTTGATGGGCAGGCGGCGCGGACGCTTCGCCTCCCTGCCGATGGCGGGCGGCTGGACCGGCGGGCGCGACCTGCCGGCGCCGGAGGGCGAGACCTTTTTCGCCCGGTATGCCCGCGCCCAGCGCGAGCGACGGCTCTAGTGTCGAAAGAGCAGATACTCGGTGCGATCCGGCGCGGCCTGCGGCGCGGCCCCTTGCCGGCCGACCAGGCCGCTCTGCTCGCCGGACGGCTGAGGACCCATCCCCGCCAGCTCATCCCGGCCCGCAGCCGCATTGCCCGACCGGCGCAGATCGACCTGTTCATTGCCAATGTCGAAAAGGAGTTCGGCACCGTCGCCCGTCTGCCGAACCTCGATGCCGTTCCCGAGGCGGTGGCCGAGTATCTCGCCCAACAGAACCTGCCGCCGGTCTTCGCGATGGCCCCGCATCCCGAGCTGCGGTCGATCCCCTGGTCGGAGCGCCCACTGCTGCAAATCCGCGAGGGCCGCGCGGAGACGAGCGACACGGTGGCGCTACAGCACGGCTTCGCCGGCATCGCCGAGACCGGCACGTTGATGCTGCCCTCCGCCCCCGAGCGGCCGACCACCCTGAACCTGCTCGCCGAGACCGCGCTCGTGCTGCTGCGCGCGAGCCGCGTCGTGGGGCCATACGAGGAGGCGTGGGATCTACTGCGCGCAGAGCGAGGCGCGGGAGACATGCCGCGCAACGTGATGCTCGTCACCGGCGTCTCGCGCTCGGCCGATATCGAGCAGACGCTGGAACTCGGCGCCCACGGCCCGCGCCGGCTGCACGTGTTGCTGGTCGAGGATGACCCCGACGCGCGATAAGCCGCCCCCATGATCGCAGCACGACTGACCGACACCGACCGGGCGGAATGGGCGCAGTACGCGCGCCACGTGGTCCCGCTGCCGGGCCGGGCACGGCCCGAGGTGCCAGCCGCTACGTCCCCAAGCGCCGCGCCCCGGTTGCGAGCACCGGCCGCGCCCCCTCCGCCGCGCCGCGCCTCGGAAGCGGTGGCGATCGGCACGCAACCACCGGGCGTCGACAAGGCGACCTGGCAGCGTTTTCGCACCGGTAAGCTGCCCGCCGCACGCACGCTCGACCTGCACGGGCGTACGGCGCAGCGCGCCTATCACGCGCTGGAGGCGTTCCTGCGCGGCGCGCACGGCGACCGGCTGCGCTGCGTCGAGATCATCACCGGGCGCGGCAGCGGCGAGGAGGGCGGCGTGCTGCGCCGCGAGTTGCCGCTATGGCTCAACCTCGCCCAGCTCCGGCCGCTGATCCTTGCCGCGGCGCACCCGCATCCCGCCAATCCCGGCTCGGTGCGGTTGTTGCTGCGGCGCGTGCGATGACCCCCTTCGGGGCCAGGCTGCGTGCATTGCGTACCGACCGAGGCGTGACGTTGAAGCAGCTCGCGGCGCAGCTGCAGGTTTCGGCGGCGTATCTCTCGGCGCTGGAGCACGGCAAGCGCGGCGCGCCGAGCAGCGGCCTCGTGCACCAGGTCAACGAGTTCTTCGGCCTGATCTGGGACGACGCGGAGGAATTGGCACGGCTCGCCCGCCTGTCGCATCCACGCGTGACGGTCAACACGGCGGGCTTGTCACCGGAGCAGACGGCGCTTGCCAACCGGATCGCCCAAAGCATTCATCACCTATCGCCCCAGACCGTGGCGGCGATGCACACGCTGCTCGACGCCACTCCGTCGCAAGGCAGGCCGCGAATGCGACGGCCGGCCGGGAAGACACGGTCGATGCGCGCCTGAGTGCTGCCTGCGCGGTCAGCGGACCGGCCGTTTGCGGATGACGAAGCGCTGCGTTCCCTGAAGCACCAACTCGCCCCGCTGATTGTGCACGCTGCTGGTGAGGCCGACGACACCGGTGGTACGGCCGGGGGTAAGCTCACCGATTTCGAGCGCCGGATAGAGCGTATCGCCGACGAACACCGGCTTGAGGAACTTGCTCGATTGTTCGAGGAAGCCGACGAGCGATTCCTCAGTGAGATACGGAAAAAGCCCGGCCCCTGGGGCGGTCTGGATCAGCGTCTGGAAGCCATGCGCGAGCATGTGCGGCATTCCGCGCGCGCGGCAGTATTCCATGTCGTAGTGGACCGGATGATTGTCGCCGCTCGCCGCCTGGAACGCGAGGAATACCGCTTCCGTCATCGTTCGGCTGGGCAGCACGAAGCGCTCGCCCAGGGAAAAATCCTCGAACCAGCGCTGCGCCGGCACCATGCGGTGCGCAGCGGGATCAAACTCCGTCACAGCGCGCCCGCGCCGCGCAGGTCGGCGATCTCCGCTGGCGCGTAGCCGAGTTCGCCGAGCACCGCGTCGGTGTGCTGGCCGAGTGCCGGGACATCGCCCATCACCGCCTCGAAATCGCCGAAGGTGAAGGGCGGCAGCAGGGCGCGGATGGTGCCGCCCGGCGTGCCCACATCGCGCCAGCGGTCGCGCGCGGCGAGTTGCGGGTGATTCCACACGTCCATCGGCTCGTTCAGCCGTCCGTTGGCGATGCCCACGCGATCGAGCAGCGCGATCACGTCTTGCGAATTCATCGTGGTGAACAGCGCCTCGATGGTGGCAGTCACCTCCGGACGATTCTCCACGCGCGCCTTGTTGGTGGCGAAGCGCGGGTCTTCCACAAGCTCCGGCTGGCGCAGCACCTCGCGCGCGAAGACCGCCCATTCGCGGTCGTTCTGCAAGCCGAAGATCACCTGTCCGTCGGCGGTGCGATGCGCGCCGTACGGGGCGACCAGCGGATTGCTCGCCGCCTCGCGCACCCAGGGCACGTGGCCGTAGGCGGCACGGTACATCGGGTAGTGGATCCACTCGGCCAACGCCTCCAGCATCGCGACCTTGACGGACGCGCCGACGCCCGCCCGTTCGCGGCGCAGCAGGGCGGCGAGAATGCCCTGATGCGCATATGTGCCGGTGCAGATATCAGCGAGCGAGATGCCGACGCGGGACGGCTGCTCGGGCGTGCCGGTGATGCTGATGACGCCGGACTCCGCCTGGATCAGCAGGTCGTATGCCTTCTTCTGGGCATATGGCCCGCTCTCGCCGTAGCCCGAGATGTCGCAGACGACGAGGCGGGGATGTTTGGGCGACAGCGCCTCGTAAGAGAGCCCGAGTCGCGCCGAGGCGCCGGGTGCCAGGTTCTGCACCAGCACATCAGCGCGGGCGACGAGCTTCTGCAGGACCTCGCCCGCCTTGGAGTGCTTCACGTCCAGGGTGACGCTCTGCTTGCCCCGGTTGAGCCAGACGAAATTGGTGGACTGCCCGAACGCCGCCGCATCATAGCCGCGCGCGAAGTCGCCGGCGCCGGGCCGCTCGACCTTCACCACGCTGGCGCCGAGATCGGCGAGATGCCGCGTGCAGATCGGCCCCGCGACCGCGTGCTCCAGCGCCACGACGCGCATTCCTTCCAGGGGTCGCATTTGGCCGTCCTCTCCATCCGCCTCGCTGCCCGCAGGAAAGCCTCGGCGGCGGCGGGAGTCAAAGCGCGGTGAGCCGGCGGAACGCCGCGCTGGCTCGTGCGTGCTGAGCCGGTGGCACGACATTCCTCGCAATTCGTGGTCCTCGCCGCACTGGTCGGCAATGGGCTGATCGCGGTCGCCAAATACGCCGCCGCCTGGCTCACCGGCAGCTCGGCGATGCTGAGCGAGGCGATCCACTCGACGGTCGACAGCGGCAACGAGATCCTGCTGATGGTCGGGCTCGCTCGCGCAAAGCGGCCGCCCGACGACGTGCACCCGTTCGGCTACGGGATGGAGGTGTATTTCTGGACTTTCATGGTGGCAGTGCTGATCTTCGGCGTCGGCGCCGGCGTGTCGATCCTCGAGGGGATCGACAAGGTGCGGCACCCCCATCCGATCGACCACGTGCTGGTGAGTTTCGCGGTGCTCGGGGTGGCCTTTGTGCTCGACGGGATTTCCTGGGTGATCGCACTGCGCCGCCTGCAATCCGAGAGCGACAAGCACGGCATTCTGGAGACCGCGCAGCGCAGCAAGGACCCGACGGTGTTCGCCGTGCTCGCCGAGGACACCGCTGCCCTGATCGGCCTCGCGATTGCTGCGCTGGGGATCGGTCTGGGGGTGGCGCTGGACCTCCCGGCGCTCGACGGGGTGGCGTCGATCGCCATCGGTGTGGTGCTGGCGGCGACGGCGATCCTGTTGGCGCGCGAGTGCCTGAGCCTGCTCACCGGCGAGGCCGCGTTACCGGAACTCCGCCGCAGCGTGCGCCGGATCGCCATGAGCGAGCCCGGCGTGCTGGGCATCTCCGAGTTCGCCACGCTGCAGTTCGGCCCGCAGAGCGTGATCGTGATGCTGAGCCTGGAGTTTGCCGACAGCTTCGCCGCCGACGACGTGGAGCGCGCGGTGGCGGCAATCGAGGGGCGGATCAAGGAGGCGCACCCGGATGTGGCGCGGGTGTTCATAGAGGCTCAGGCGCGGGAGAAAGTGGACGGCACCGCTTAGCCCGTCAAGCGGCGCATATGCGCAATCATATACGTTCGGGTACGTTCACCCATGCTCTAGCCAGCGCGGCGTCCCGCATCAGAAACCCGCAGCGGTACGACATGTCGCGCCAAATACCCGCCCTGGTTGGTTTTGGGAGCGCTCCAAGAGCAATACATTGCTCGCCCGGAACGCCGGCCAAAGCCCATACCACACGTAGGTGCAGAAGGTTCAGGAAAAATGGGCGTGACAGGCTTCTGCCGGGAATAAGGCGAATCCAACCATGAGGTAAGCGCTGTGGCATCAACCCCGATCATCATAAAATTAGTTAGCGCGGTCGGGGATACTCTCACGATCACCGGCGCTACGCTTGCCGATCTAGCAGCTGCATTCCAGTCTACCACGGATGCACAGAAATGGAACCTTGTCGTCCAGACGGCAGCCTCTATCTCATCGGTCGCATCGGACGTCTACCCTTTGGCCATTGTACCCGCTGTCATAGCTTCCGAGATCGGTGTTGCTACGGGCCTAAAGGTCCTCACCGATGACCAAAACCAGGCATCGGCCGACGACGCTATGGGTGCATTGACGTTGCACGACATTCTCTTGGTCGAATCTGACCTCGTCACGGTCATCGGTGATTTGGTGAGTGGTATAGCTGGCCTTCTGAATACAACGCCCGTTACAAAGCCAGTGGGCATTTTGGCGAGTGTGGTGGGAACATATCTAAATGTGAAGAGCATTGAATTCCTGATTGATGATCCCGCCGCGCTGGGCGGACTGAAAACCGCGATCGAGAATCGGATCGGAGAGCTTCAATCTGCTTTGGCAGGGTCTGCATCGGCCATAGCGCTGGCGTTTGGCAATGCAGGAACTTCGGTCAAGAGCGCCTTTTCGAGTGCGCTCACGTCAGTGTCGGACGCGTTGACCAGCGATGACGCACATTTCGTTGCCACGTCAGCTGTGGCAGGAAGCGCACTAGGAACAGCAAATGCAACCTTGTTGAACCTCTTTGATCTTACCGGTGCAACAGCGCCGAGTATGACGGAGACAGCGACCAAAACGGGCATTACGACCGCAACTGCGGATGGTTCTGTTTCGATAGAAAACAGCGTCAATTTCGACTCTGGGAACGGCTACGCGTACGCGGCTTTCAACGTGTCGAGTGGGGCAACAACAGCGACTTCATCCGGCACCAATATCTGTCTACCCGATGGGACGGCAAGTCTATCCTTGACGACGCAATCCGGATCGAGCTCCGTTTCGCAAGACCTTCGGACGGACAGTTCGGGCACGATTTCCAGGCAACAGACGATTCTGGACGGCATCACGATCGTTTCGCCACTCAGTCAACTGGTCGGCGTCAGCGTTGCTCCCGACAATTCGCTGCAACTGAACGTGCCATCGTCAACGCCAGGACATCAGGTCACAGTGCACGCGGCCAGCGATGGAACCGATCAGGTGATCTTTGGTACCGATTCCGGCAATCCACAACAGGTCGTCAACTTCGCGAAGGATGGGCTGGTCGGCAGTCAGATCGAGATAGCTGAGGCAAGCGGCTCAATGCAAATCGTGACGGACATCGCGGGTGGTGCCGTCTGCATTGTTCAAGCGGATAGCAGCGTCAGCGGAGTGGCCCAGGATTTTCGGTTCGGCGCGCCCGTCGGGGTTCTTCGGCTCGACAGCCCCTCATCCTTCCCGGGAACGATAACGAACTTTCTTCAGGGAGACACGATCGATCTCGTCGGCATCGGCCTCGCTACGGGCGCCTCGCTCGGCTCCGGCAATCTTCTCAACGTACAAGGCTCCACTGGAGCTGTCACGCTGCAACTGGACCCATTGCAGTCCTTTGCCGGGCTCATGTTCAATACGGACCCGGATGACTCCGGCGGCACCAGTATCACTGTATCTCCAGTCGTGAACACGTCGGGAACACAGACCATTGCCGTCCAGGGAACCATCGACGACCCCAACAGTGGCAATCCCTATAGCGCAAACGTAAGCTTCACAAATACCAATATCGAATTTCCAACGCGGCGTACCAATGACCCTCTGCCGAAGCCCGTGCAGATCAGCGGTACCTTCAAAGGCGGAAACCTCGATCCGAACAGCAGCGCCGACGTGGTCATCAACCAACTCTACCCCAACCCGTCGCCATTCTACCTGCAAGCCGGCTTCAATATCGGGCCGCTGAACATGTCCGGCACCGGCGAGATCGCATCGCAGGCCTTCGCGGCGGGCGATTACACCGACCAGATCTTGCCGCTCGATATCGGATACGAGGGCGGCTCGACCGAGCTCGACATCACGGTCAGCACCAAGGTCTACGCGCCGGCAGTCCCGGAATTCGAGAGCGCCGGCGCCCAGACATTCGCGTTGGACTTCGGCACCATTCACCTGGGGGAAACTGCCTCGAGGAGTGTCGATATCGCAAACGTGGCGACCGGCAATTTGGTCGACGATCTCTCCAGTAGTCCGGGCACGCTTGGCCAGTTCACCGCCGAGAATGGCTTCAGCCATATTCCAGCGGGAGATAGCGCAACGGTCGTAGTTGACATGACCGGCGAGCTTCCAGGATCGGCGCTCGCGCTCGGCGGCGCACCGCTCTTTGGGCTGACAGGCCATGACAGCGACCTGCCGGATGAGAGCGTCGGCCAACAGAGCTTTCTCGTGCTGAGAGGTAACGTCAACTATTACGCCAACCCGATATTCTCCAACGGCACCGTCGGCTCGCCCGTCGGAACGCTGACGCAGAATGGCAGCGGCTGGACACTCGACCTCGGGACCGTCGCCCTCGGCTCCTACGGCAGCGACGCCAACGTCGAGATCGTGAACGCGACCCCCTCAGCCTCCTACAGTGACACTCTCACGGGTACGGCCGAACTATCGACACCTCCGGATGGCGGGTTCATCCAGGCAATCAACGGCCTTGCGGGTCAGATGGCTTTCGGCAATGGCGGGTTTCTCGCGCTGGGCGTTTTCCAGCCGTACGGCGATGTCCTAGGCAAGCATAGCGAGACCATCACCTTCCATCCCGTCAGCTCGAACGGTTCGGGGTTCTCCGGGGCGCTGCCTGATGAGACGATCACCATTATCGACGAAGTGGTGCAGGCGCCGTGCTACGCGGCCGGCACCCATATCTCGACACCTGGCGGCGATGTACTGGTGGAGGATTTGGCGGTCGGCGACACCGTATGCGCGCAGTTCACCGGTCGCGCCGCCATCAGGTGGATTGGCCATCGGCATGTGCATTGCAGCCGCCATCCCGAGCCTCGAAAAGTTTGGCCGGTGCGTGTGCGTGCCGGCGCGTTCAACGACGGAGTGCCATACCGCGATCTTTGGCTATCGCCTGACCACGCCGTGTTCATCGATGGCGTGCTTATCCCCATTCGCTTGCTGATCAACGGCACGACTGTTGTGCAACAAGCGGTGGACCAAATAACTTATTTTCACGTCGAGCTTTCTCGGCACGACGTATTGCTGGCCGAGGGACTGCCCGCCGAAAGTTATCTCGATACGGGCAACCGCTCGATGTTCGCCGACGCTGGCTTGGCGATGATGCTGCATCCGGATTTCGCCACCGTGAATGCCGGCCTCAAATGCTGGGAGCACGATGCCTGCGCGCCGCTCGCGACGAGCGCCGCCCAAGTGGAGCCGATCTGGGAAAAACTGGCGGGACGCGCCCTAATACTCGGCCGTCCGGCATTCAAGCCTAGCATCACGACCGATCCTCGATTGCGACTGGAGGTGTGCGGACATCAGCTCCGGCCGCTGGCCGGACAAGATGGCTGGCACATCTTCGTGCTGCCACCGGGCCCCAATGCCGTTTGGTTGGTGTCGAACGCTGGAGCGCCTTCGGATGTATGCCCCTGGCTTGAGGACCGCCGTCGTCTCGGCGTTTCCGTGCGGCGGATCAGGGCGCGGGTCGGCACGGAGCTTGTCGATATTCCCGTGGACGACCCCGCGCTTAAGACGGGCTGGCATAGCGTCGAGCGCCAGTGCGGGCAACTGTGGCGGTGGACCGATGGAAATGCATGCTTGCGGGTGCCGACCGGTACGAGAACCCTCGAGGTCCAGCTCATGGGATCGGCGGAATATCGCGCGGAGGGAAGCTCAGATCAGTTTATCGGCCCGCCGATCCGCGTCCTATTAGATAGGTTACTCGTCACGCCGGAGTTCCATTTACGTACGGCTTGAGCGCTGCGTAGAGGGCGGCGGTCGCTGGGGTCGGAACGCCGTGCTCGCGGCCGAGCGAGACCGCCTTCCCCGCCAGCCACGGCAGCTCGATCCGGTTGCCGCGCAGCAAATCCACCGCCATCGACGCCATCCCCGTCGCCGGAAACGACTTGACCGGCGCAAGCAGCTTCTCCGCGAGATCAGGCGCGATATCGACCCCGCGCGCCCGGCCCACCGCGACCACCTCGTTCATCACCGTCCGATAGAGCTCCCACAGATCGGGGTCGTCGCGCAGCTTCCCCACGGGCAACCGCGTCACCGCCGTGATGCTGCTCATCGCCACCAGCAGGACGAATTTTTCCCATAGAGCGCGCTCGATCCTCTCGGTGAGCGTCGCGTCGAAGCCGGCCTTCTGGCACAGGGCGAGGAACCGCTCGGCGCGCTCGCTCCGCCGGCCGTCCAACTCCCCGAATACCAAGCGCTGCAAATTGCCGGTCTGGCGGATCACGCCTGGCTCGGCGATGGTCGCACTCACTTGCGCGACGCCGCCCATCACCGCCGGCTTGCCGAGAATGGGCGACAGGCGCTCGCTGGCGTCGATGCCGTTCTGCAAGGGGATCACGCCGGTCTCGGGCCCGACCAGCGGGCGGATCGCCGCGCCGGCGCTCTCCACATCCCACAACTTGACGCAGAACAGCACGAGATCGACAGGGCCGATCGAGGCCGGATCGTCGGTCGCCTGCGCCGGGCGAACCACCGTCTCGCCGCGCCCGCCCTCGACGCGCAGGCCGCGCTCGCGCATCGCGGCGAGGTGTGCGCCGCGCGCCACGAAGGTGACGTCCCCGCCGGCCTGGGCGAGCGCCGCCCCGAATACACCCCCGACGCCGCCGGCTCCGATCACCGCGATCCGCATGTGCCTGCTCCTATGGTTTCTGTCGGGGCTGCCCGATCGGCGCCACCTCGGTCGTCATGCCGGCGAGGACTTCGGCCACGTGCCGGGCTCGCACCGGGCTGCCCTCGCGGCTCAGCCGGCCGGCGATGTTCAGCAGGCAGCCGAGATCGCCCGCGAGCACGGTGCCCGCGCCGGTCGAGGCGATATCGCGCGTCTTGTCGGAGACCATGCGCACGGAAATCTCGGGATACTTCACGCAGAACGTGCCGCCGAAGCCGCAGCAGATTTCCGGCTCGGCCATCTCCACGATCGGCACGCCCATCGCACGCAACAGACGGCGCGGCTGTTGCTTGATGCCGAGCTCGCGCAGGCCCGCGCAGGAATCGTGATAGGTCACGTCGCCGCCGGTCCACACGCCCGCGACGCCCTCCACCTGCATCACGTCGGTGAGAAAGCTCACCAACTCGTAGGTGCGTGCGGCCAGCGCGTCGGCGCGGGCGCGCAAATTGGGGTCGTCGTCGAACAGATGCGGCATGTGCTCGCGGAGCATCCCGCCGCAGGAGCCCGATGGCACCACCACGTAGTCGTAGCCGCCGAACGCATCGAGGATGCCGCGCGCGAGGTCGGCCGTGGTCGCGCGGTCGCCCGAGTTATAGGCCGGCTGCCCGCAGCAGGTCTGCGCCCGCGGCACCTCGACCTGGCAGCCCGCCTCCTCCAGCAGCCGGATCGCCGCGAAGCCGACGCTCGGGCGGTGGAGATCGACCAGGCAGGTGACGAACAGCGCGACGCGCGGCTTGATCGGGGGCATGGCGGCCAATCTAGGCCCGCGTCATCGCGCCCGCCACCCGTTCGCGGGCGATGGCGAGATAGGAGGGGTCGAGCTCGATCCCGATGCCCCGCGCCCTCTCCAGCGCCGCCGCGACGATGGTGGTGCCGGTGCCGGCGAACGGGTCGAGCACGATGGCACCCGGCTGGCCGTGCAGGCGGATGCACCAGCGCGGCAGGGTCACGGGAAAGGTTCCGGGATGGTGGAATTTCTCCGCCCGGCTCTGCACCGTGTCGTAGGGGATGAACCAGGTGTTGCCTCGACAACGCAGATCCTGGGCGTGGCCGCGCCGGGCGATATTGGACTTGTCCTTGAACGGCACGCCGATCGCCAGCCGGTCCAACTTCACGTCACCCGAGACGGTGAGATGGAAGATGTGCTCGTGATTGTGGTGCAGGAAACGCCGGCCGCCGATCGGCTTGTAGTGCCCGACCGAAATGTCGCGCGCCGCGATCGACTTGATCCAGGTGATGTGGTTCTGCAGCACGAACACCGGCCGCAGCCGCACGATCAGCTCGAACGGCAGCCAGGGTTGGCTTGAGGAACCGGAGATGTTGAGGAAGAACGAGCCGCCCGGCTTGAGCACCCGTCGCACACCCTCGGCGACCCGCACCATCCAGTCGAGATACTCGTCCTCCTCGCGCCGGTCGCGATACTGGCGATAGCCCAGGCCGAGATTGTAGGGCGGCGAGGTCACGGCGACGTCCACCGTCTCCGGCTCCATCTCCGCCATCACGGCGACGCAATCGCCGCAGATCAAGCGATGCGGCTCGACCGCGACTTCGACCGGAAATGCGAGCTGGTCCACCTGCTTGAGCGACGATCAGGCGCTCCTTGCCGCGACCAGTCGCCAGCTCGGGTCGCGCGAGGTGAGATCGCGCTCGAAGGTCCAGAGGTCGGTGATCTCCGTCACCGCATCCGTGCCGGCGACAATCTGACCCTCCTTCGACTCGGTCACGTTGATCTGGTCGGAAACGAAGCGGACCGTGATCGACGCCACGTTGCCGCGCAGATCCGCGTCCTCGATCGTAGCGGCGTGGATGCCGCGGATTTCCGTCTTCTGCGTCTGTCCCGCCGCCTCGCGCGCGTCGATGGCGCTGGCAAAGCCCCGAAATGTCTCCTCGGACAGCAGGTTGTGCAGCGACTCGCGATTGCCGGCGGCGAACGCCTCGACGATCATACGGAACGCCTGCTCGGCGCCGTCGAGGAAGCGCGCCGGGGCAAAACCGCGGTCCACCCCCTGCATCCGCGCGAGCGTGGCACCCAGAGGGCTCGCCGGATCGGGCACGGCGCGAGCCGGCGCCGCAGGGACGGCTTCCGCGCGGCCGTCGATGGTCGGGCCGCCCGGCGCCTCCGGCTGCGGCTGGTAGGGCTGCGGCGGCCGCTCGAAGCCGGTGCGCCGGCCGAGGATGCTGCGCAGCCGCAGCACCAGGAAGCCCGCGATCATCGCGAACAGAACAAGGTCAATCGGAAAGCCGCTAGAGCCCATTTCACTCTCCCTAGCCCCACAGATAAGGGCGCGGCCGCCCTTCCACAACAAATGTCGAGCTACTTGGGATTGCGGCCCGTCCGGCCGGCCGCTATTGCGCCTGGATGATCCTGCTGCGGCACGGCCAGAGCGAGTTCAACCTGCATTTCACGGCGACCCGCCGCGACCCGGGCATCCATGATCCGAAGCTCACCGAGCTCGGTCACGCCCAGGCCGAGGCGGCGGCGGAGGCGCTGGCGAGCGAGCGGATCAGCCGGATCATCGTCTCGCCCTACACCCGTGCTTTGCAGACCGCCGCGCCGGTCGCCCGGCGGCTCGGGCTGCCGGTGTTCGTCAACCCGGTGGTGCGCGAGCGCTACTCCTTCGCCTGCGATATCGGCTCGCCCCGCACGGAGCTGGAAGCGGCCTGGCCCGACCACGACTTTACCGCGATCGAGGAGGTCTGGTGGCCGTCGGTCGATGAGCCCGGCGCCTCGATCATCGGCCGCGCCGCCTTGTTCCGCGCCGAGATGGCGGCGCTACCGGACTGGTCGGACACGCTGGTGGTGAGCCATTGGGGGTTCATCCTCTGCATGACCGGGCAAAGCGTGATGAACGGCAACTGGCTGCGCTGCGATCCCACGGCGCCCGCACCCGAGCAGCTCATCTGGAAAGCCTGACGAATCGGCGCTGAAAACCCGTGTCGGGCGAAGACGGGCGTGGCGCGCACGCGCTGGGCGTGCTACCCGCCCGGATAATCCGGCACCCATCGCGGCGCTGACCGACCAGGCGCCGTTGCGGCGCGACTTCAACGGAGCCCAAACATGTCCCAGACCGTCCCCGGCCCGCAGGCGCAGACCCAGACGCCGCCGCTGGTCGTGAATATCCAGTATGTGAAGGACATGTCCTTCGAGGTGCCCAACGCGCCGGCGATCTACACGCAGCTGCGGGCGCAGCCGCAGGTGAACATCAATCTCGACGTCAACGCGCGCCGCATTCAGGAGAACCAGCACGTCTACGAGGTGACGCTGATGATCCGCGCCGAGGCGCGCGAGGTGGCGCCGGGCCAGACGGGGGCGACCCAACCGAACATCGCGCAATCGGGTAACGGTCAGGGCGGCAACGGCCAGACGGATGGCGCCCAGACGGCGGCCGGCGCGCCCACGGTGTTCGTGGCCGAGCTTGCCTATGCCGGCGTGTTCACGCTCAACAACTTGCCGGAGAACGCAATCGAGCCGGTGCTGCTCGTCGAGTGCCTGCGGATCTTGTTCCCCTTCGCTCGCAACATCCTCGCCGACGTAACACGCGACGGCGGCTTTCCGCCGGTGCTGCTGCAACCGATCGACTTCGTGGCGCTCTGGCAGAGCCGTCGCCAGCCCGCCGAGGCGACCGCACAGGCCTGAACGCGGGAGGCAAGAGACCGCGCCCGGTCAGCTCAGGACCGGCGCGGACCAGTGCAGCGCGCCGCGTATGTCGCGTCGGCTGTCGTGGCAAGCGATGTAGTTCGGGCCGGTGAAATCCTCGTCATCGGGCCCGAAGGGCCGGAAGTCGACGCCTTCCGGGTATAGCTTGCCCACCGCGAAGCCGCGGTCGGTGAAGAACCGGTAGAAGTCTTCCAGGAATTGCCGGGTGCGGACGTTGATCGGGCCGTATTCGAACTGCACGAGTTCGATCGCGCCTCGCCCGAATGCCTCGGCAAACCCATTCAGAACCGAGAACTCGGCCCCTTCGACGTCGATCTTGAGGAAGTTGACCCGCTCCAGCCCACGTTCACGCAGATAATTGTCACCTGTGGTGATCCGCGCCGTCACCTCGGTCAGCGCGCGAATGCCGTGCTCGGCCGCCGAAATCGCGAACACCTCGCCGAGGGTGCTGGTCGCCGTGGTGCTCTCCTCCGAAAAATAGATAGTGACATCACCCTCGCGGTCGCCCAGGCCGAAAGCATTGACTGCCAGGCGGTCGGGGAAGGCTGCTTCGGCATTGCTGCGCAACTCCTCGGCAGTGCGCGGCGCAATCTCGAATGCGTGCACTGTCGCACTCGGCAGGTGTCGGCAGGCCGCAAGCGACCAATCCCCGATATTGGCGCCGACATCGAGCAGGAGAGCAGGTGCGAAGGGGCGGAGGCGTTCGAGCAGGGCCTCCTCGCCGTTGCGGCGAACATCGTATAGCTTGTTCTTCCAGGCGAACGTCGCTCTGCGGCAGAAATCCGCCAGTGCCACAGTGCCGCTCGCTGAGCGGTCCTGCATGACCCTCCCCGCCAGCCATGCGCGGTTGCCAGGACCCATACTATCGAGCATCCGGCGGAGCAGGGCCAAGTTGGCCCTTGCGGCCAGGCGGGTCAGGTTCGGCATTCAGGGCAACCGTTCGATGGAGGGCCGCAACAGCGGGCCGTTATATGGGGGCTCGCGCACCCTCACAACTTCCCCAAAAGTGCATGGAGCCTATCCAGGAACTTGCACGAAACCGCCACGTCGCCGCCACGTTCTACTGCCTTGCTTGGCATTGAAGCGAGACGATCGGAGACCGCCGCGATGACGGACACGGAATACAGCTGCAAGCTCGACGAACTGGACCGCCTGCTGAACGACCCGGAGGTGCCGATGGAGCCCGCCCGCGTGTGGTCGCTGCTTGCCGAGCTATCGCATCCTCAAGGACCGGGCGCCGAGGCCCTTCAGGGAGCCGATTGAGCGAACTGACGCCGCTCGGCGGCGATCAGAAACTCGCGGTTGCCCTCCGGCCCGGTGATGGGGCTTTCGACGACGTCGAGCACCCGCCAGCCCGGCAGCCCATCCCACCACGAGCGAATTCGGGCGCACACCGCCAGGTGCACCGCAGGGTCGCGCACCACCCCCTTGCCGCCGACCTGGCTGGGGCCGGCCTCGAATTGCGGCTTGATGAGCGCGATTGCCCAGGCCTCGGGGCCGCAGAGCGACAGTGGCGCGGGTAGCAAGGTTGCGAGGCCGATGAAACTGGCATCGCACACCAGAGCACCGATCGGTTCCGGGACGGTCTCGGCCGTCAGGTAACGCGCATTGGTGCGCTCGTGGACCACGACGCGCGGATCGCTGCGCAGCTTCCAGGCGAGCTGGCCGTGGCCGACATCGACGGCGTGAACCCGGGCCGCGCCGTGCGCCAGCAGCACGTCGGTGAACCCGCCGGTCGAGGCGCCGATGTCGAGACACACGCGTCCTGCCGGCGACAGGCCAAAATGCCGCAAGCCGTGCTCGAGCTTGATCCCGCCACGCGACACCCAGGGATGCGGCTGGCCGCGCACCTCGAGCGGCGCTTCGGCCAGCAGCATCTCGCCTGCCTTCAGCACGCGCCGATCGCCGGAGAATACCTTGCCCGCCAGGATCAGCGCCTGCGCGCGGGCGCGGCTCTCGGCCAAGCCGCGCTCGAACAGCAGATGGTCGGCGCGCTGCTTGCCGCCGCTCTTCACCGTCCCGCGCGCACCGCCCCAGGCAATGCGTCCTCGATCCCCAACGCGTGGAGTGCGGTTTGGGTGATGTCCTTTGCGGTGAGGTGGGCGGCGATGAGTTGTTTGGCTTGGGTGTCGTGGTCGATGAAGCGGTCGGGCAGGGTCATCGGGCGGAACTTGAGGCCGCCCCGCCCCTGTAC
>JAFKFI010000006.1 GCA_017307285.1 Alphaproteobacteria bacterium
GCTCGGCGGGCTGGACCCGCGCGGTGGCGATCCTGCCGGACCATGACGGTAAGAGCAAAATGGAGGGACGGGAATGAAAGTCGGCCTGTTTCTGAACACCCAATGGCAGGAGGGCGCCCGCGTGTCGGTCGCCGATCTGCTGGCCCAGGTTCGCACCGCGCGCGACGGCGGCTTCAAGTCGCTGTGGCTGCCGCACCACTATCTCGTGTCACCCATGCAGATGCTGCAGCCGATGGTGCTGCTTGGCTATCTCGTGCCCGAGACCAAGGGCATGACGCTCGGCATGGACATCCTCCTCCTGCCGCTGCTCAACCCAGTGCACGTCGCGGAGGAATGGGCGACGCTCGATGTGCTGAGCGAGGGCAGGGCAATTCTCGGCGTCGGGCTCGGCTACCGCCCGGAAGAATTCGCCGCCTTCGACGTGCCGATCCAGGAGCGCGCGGCGCGGATGCGGGAGAGCATCGCGCTCATCCGCCGGCTATGGACCGAGGATCGCGTGTCCTTCCAGGGAAAATTCTACTCGGTCGAGAACGCTGGCATCAGCATCCGGCCGGTGCAGAAGAACGGCCCGCCGATCTGGCTCGCCGCCCAGGTGGACGCGGCGATCCAGCGCGCCGCCCGCATCGGCGATGGCTGGCTGATCGTGCCCTCGTCCGAGATCGCCACCGTGGCGCAGCAGATGAAAGTCTATCGCGAGGCGTTGCGCGCCGCCGGCAAGCCGGCCGACACCGAGGCGCCGCTCACCCGCGAATGCTACATTGGCAGCAGCCACAAGGCGGCCTTCGAGGAATGTCGTGCGGCGCTGGAGTATAAATACGGCGCTTACGCCGCCTGGGGTCTCGAAAAGGCGGATGTCGGCAAGAAACCGTCCTTCGAGGAATTCGCCCGCGACAAGTTTATCATCGGCGACAAGGCCTCGGTGAAGGACGAGATCGCTCGCTATCGCGAGACACTCGGTGTCGAGCACTTCATCATGCGTCCCCACTGGCCCGGCCTGCCCAACGAGCACGCCGTCCGCACGATCAAGGCGCTTGGCGAAATCTTCGCCTCGCAGTAGGCGTATATGGGCGAGGGACTCGCCGGCAGGGTGTAGACTTGGGCGGCGAGGCCGCATATCCCGGCACGCGAGACCCCGGTCCCGCTCCCGGGCTCGCCCCCCAAGACCCGTCATTCTCGGAGCATCCCGCGCCAGTGAATCTGATCCAGGCCCCCGAAGCCGCCGACGCGCACAACGACGACTATGTCATCTCCGCCCAGGTCTCCCTTCAGGAAAGACGGCCGCGCACCCTGAAGCACGGCGACACGTTCGGCGTGTTCGACCGCAACGGCGACGTGGTGGCGGGCGAGGGCTTCGTCGAAGGTGTCTATCACCGCGACACACGCTACCTGTCACGCTTCGAGCTGATTTTCGCCGGGGCGCGGCCGATCCTGCTGAGCTCCAGCACGCGTGACGATAACGCCATGCTGACTTGCGATCTCACCAATCCCGCGCTGCACGAACACGGCGTCGATCTCGAGCACGACCTCATCCACATTCGCCGCTCCAAGTTCCTCTGGAACGGCGCGTGCTACGAGCGCTTCGCGGTGCGCAACTTCTCCGATCGCGACCTCAGCCTCGGGCTGCAAATCCGCTTCGCCGCCGATTTCGCCGACCTGTTCGAGGTGCGCGGCTCCCATCGTCCCCGTCGTGGCAACCCGCATGCCGCCGACCTCACGGCCGATTCCGTCAAGCTCGCCTATACCGGCCTCGACGACCGGCGGCGCACCACGGCCTTGCGCTTCGAGCCGACACCGGACCGGCTCGACGCCCGGCAGGCGAGTTTCACGCTCTCGCTGCCCGCAGGCGCGCGGCGCGTGCTGTTCGCCGAAATCCGCTGCGACCAGGAGCTGGCGCGCGAGAGGCTGAGCGAGGTCTATCTTACCGCCATGCTGCAGGCACGGCGGGCGCTCCGCCGCTCTGCCGCGCGTGCCACCTCCATTGCGACCTCCAACGACATCTTCAACGAAGCCGCGCGCCGCTCCGTCTCCGACCTCTACATGCTCGTCACCGACACCGCGCAGGGGCCGTACCCCTACGCCGGCATCCCGTGGTTCAGCACGGCCTTCGGCCGCGACGCGCTGATTACGGCGCTGGAGACCTTGTGGATGGACCCGGCGATCGCGCGCGGCGTGCTGTTCTATCTCGCTGCCCACCAAGCCACCCGCGTCGATCCGGTGGCGGACGCCGAGCCGGGCAAGATCCTGCACGAGGTGCGGCACGGCGAGATGGCGGAGCTCGGCGAGGTGCCGTTCCGCCACTACTACGGCAGCGTCGATTCCACGCCGCTTTTCGTCATGCTGGCCGGCGCCTATCTCGCGCGCACCGGCGACGTCGCGCTGCTACGCCGCCTCTGGCGCCACGTCGAGGCGGCGCTCGGCTGGATCGATAATTACGGCGACCGCGACGGCGACGGCTTCGTCGAGTATTTCCGCATGACCGAGAAGGGGCTCGCCAACCAGGGCTGGAAGGATAGCCACGATTCGGTGTTCCACGCCGACGGCTCCTCCGCCGAGGGGCCGATCGCGCTGTGCGAGGTGCAGGGCTACGTGTACGGCGCCAAGCGCGCCGCCGCTGCCATCGCCGCTGCGCTCGGCATGCGGGAGCGCTCGGCCGCACTCGACGCCCAGGCGGAGGCGCTGCGGCGGCGCATCGAGGAGGCGTTCTGGTCCGAGGCGCTTAGAACCTACGCGCTCGCGCTGGATGGCGCCAAGCGGCCGTGCC
>JAFKFI010000136.1 GCA_017307285.1 Alphaproteobacteria bacterium
ACCGCACCGCGCCGCAGCCCCGCCCCTCGCCAGGCCGGCGAACAGGCGGTTGCCGAGGGCGCGATTGCCCAGGGGACGATTGAGGGCGCGAAGCCCGAGCAGAAGCCCGCGCGTCGGGCGCCGGCGATCCCGCCGGGACCGGTGCTGCTGACCGAGTTCGGGCTGCGGATGTTCAGCCACCTGCAGGCGCTGCTGGAGGACCCCGAGATGCGGGAATTCCTCGCCGCCGCACCGCAGGCGGGAAGGATCCTGCGGCCGTTGTGGCGCAAGCTCTCCCCGGACGTGCTGCCCGACATCCTGCGGCTGCCGCCGAGACCGCCAAGACCGCGTAAGCCGCGTGCCCCGCGGCCGCCGCGCCCGGCCAAGCCGGCGCCGGGCAGCGGGCCGCCGCGGATGCGCCGGGTGACGTTGCCCGACGGCACAAGGAGCTGGGAGCCGATCCCCTGCTACCCGCTCGGCCAGAAGCCGCCTCGTGCCCGCCGGCGCGCCGTCGACCCCTGGCTACTGGAGCCGGAGCCACCGTCGCCGCGCCTGCGGCCACGGCCGCCGCCCAAGCCGCTGCGCCCTTCCAACCCCGAGCGCCGGCTCAGCGACTACAACTGGATCGGCCGGCTTTTCATGCGATAGCGGGGCAAGTCTGCCTTGGTGTGTCTATATTGTTGCGTATCGTTAACATACAGCGAAGGCGTGGCGGGTTCATCGAGCCCGCGGGCGGACGCCCGCTTGTCGCATGATGGATTTGGGCGCCGTACTCGCTGCCTTCGTCGGGACCGACGGTTGGCGCGTGTCAGTAGCGGTAGTATCCCGGCGGCGGACCCTGGTAGTAGCCCGGCGGGGGTGCCTGGTAGTAGCCGGCTGGTGGCGCGTAGTACGGCGCCGGCGGAGGTGGTGTCGGGGTGGTGGCCGCGCCGCCGATCGCACCGACGGCGCCGCCGATCAGCGCGCCGGCCGCCGCGCCACTTCCGCCGCCCGCCAGACCGCCGATCGCGGCCCCCGTGCCGGCGCCGATCAGGCCGCCGCCCACCGCCCGCTGGCCCGGATCGTATGGATTCGTGCAGCCGCCCAGGGCCGTCGCCAGGCCGAGGCCCAGCGCACATACGCCAAGAATGCGAGTCATCTCGATCAAGTCCCCCTCGTCGGCATCAGGACAGCCGCCCTGACCCGGTTCGCCTTGCGAATAGAAGATCGGGGGATTCTGCGCAACAGACGTGGAAGCCGGGTTAACGGCTCGCGACATTGGGCTGGCAGCCGCGGCGCGGCTCGCTGCTGATCGGCGCCGGGGGGCGCCCGACGGTGATGTCGCGGAGATAGAAGATGGTGAAGTCCCCCGCCGCCACCGCGTCATAGTCGCGCTCTGACACGTCGGACAGCACGCCCGCGCCATTCACCTCGCGTGTGATCACGCTGCCGTCCTCGCGGCGGATCGTGACGCGGCCGCACAAGGCGTAGCGATAGGTGTCGGCGGCCGGGACGGTGACGGTGATCGACGCATCTTCACGCTCCGGCCCGAGGCGGAATGTGCCGACATGCTTGCCGTCGATATAGACCTGCGTGACTTCGTCGACCTCGACGGGGTCCCGGTGGTCGTGGATGCGGAAGCTGACGGGCTCGCCGGCCCACACCGCCCCCCAGGCAAGCAATGCGACCGATGCGGCCAGCGCGAGCCGGATCAGAGGAAGCGCCCGGATGCCTTGAGCCCGAGATAGTGCTGGCCCACCGTCTCGAAATGCGCCGACTTGCCTTGCGCCTGCTGGGTCACGGTGTGGATGTCGCGGAAGCGGCGCTCGAACGGGTTCTTCAGGAAGATCGCCGTGGACCCCGCCTCCTGCCAGACGAACTCCGCGACGTCGCGCGCCTGGTGGATGGCGTAGGTCGAGGCCATGCGGATGGTGATGCGCTGATCCAGGGTCATGGCGCCGGTCTCCGCCACCTCGTCGTAAATGTCGCGCAAGGATTGCAGCAGATGCGTGCGCGCGGCGCGCAGCCGTGCCTCCGCCAGGCCGACCTGCGACTGGATCACCGGATTGTCGCGCAAGGACACCGCCAGCGCGGTCGGCGTCTTGGCCTGCGCCAGCGCGATGAACGCATTCAGCATCGCGCGCGCGAGCCCGAGTGCGACCCCGCCGAACCCGGCCGCGTACATGTTCAGCGAGGTGAAGCGATAGAGATTGCCCGTCTCGCGCCGGTCGGCGTCGCTGTCCCGCGCCGCGCTGTAGGGGGCAGGGACGAACAGGTCCTTGACCGTGTAGCTGTCGCTGCCGGTGCCGCGCAGCCCCATCACATGCCAGTCGTCGATGATTGTCGCACTGGAGCGAGGGAACAGCATGGTGCGCTCGATCGCTTGGCCCTCGGCGTTGCGGCGCGGCGTGCCGTCGGGGGCGCAGACGATGGAGTGTCCGCCGAGCCAGGTGGCGTGCCGGCTGCCGCTGGCGAAACTCCATTTGCCGGTGACGCGATAGCCGCCCTCGCACTCGACCGCGTTGCCGTTCGGCCCGTAGCCCCACGCCAGCACGGCGTTCGCCGGGCCGAAGACCTCCCGGGCGATGTTGGGCGCGAGATAGGCGGCGGTCATCGAGCAGCCCGAGCCCTGGCAGACCGTCCAGCCGGCGCTGCCGTCGCCCATCGCGATCGCCTCGGTGACTTGCACGAAATTCGCGGGATGCACCTCGCCGCCGCCGACCGAGCGCGGCAGCAGCGTGCGGAAGATTTCCGCGCCGTGCATGGCGTCGAGCAGATCGGCGGGCAGCTCGCGCTCGGCCTCGATGCGCGCGCCCGCGGCGTCGAGCACCGGGATCAGGGCGCGGGCGCGGGCGACGTATTCGCTGCCGGCAAGCCGCTCGGTCGTCCGGCGCTCCGCCGACATCACGTTCATCGAGCCGTTTCCTTGACCACTTCGCCCCGCGCGCGACGATAGCACCTCGATCCGGCCTGTCATGCCCCTACACGACACCCCGCGCGCGGAGGTCGGTGATCGCCGCCGGGTCGTAGCCGAGTTCGCGCAGCACCGCGTCGGTGTGCTCGCCCTGCTCGGGTGTCACGGAGCGGATGTCCCAGGGCGTGCGGCTGAGCTCGATCGGCTGGCCGACCAGCTCGACCTCGCCGAGCACCGGATGCGGCATTCGCCGGGTGATGCCGAGATGGCGCACCTGCGGATCGGCGAACACCTCGTCCATCCGGTAGATCGGCCCGCTCGGCACGCCGGCCTTGTTGAGCGCCTCGATCCATTCGGCGGAGCTGCGCCCGCGGGTGATCTTGCCGATTTCCTCGTTGAGCCGATCGCGGTTGCGCAGCCGGTCGGCGCCGCTGGAAAAAGCGGGATCGCTCGCGAGATGCTCGGCGCCGAGCGCCTTGCACAGCCGGCGGTAGATATCGTCGCCCGCTGCCGCGATGTTAATGTGTCCGTCCTTGGTCGCGAACACGCCGGTCGGGATGCTGGTCGGGTGATTGTTGCCGGCCTGGCCCGGCACCTCGTGGCCGATCAGCCAGCGCGCCGCCTGGAAGTCCAGCATCGAGATTTGTGCCCCCAGCAGCGAGCTTTGCACCCACTGCCCCTCGCCGGAGACCTCGCGTTCGAGCAGCGCGACGAGAATGCCCATCGCGGCGAAGATGCCGGCGGTGAGGTCTGCCACGGGAATGCCGACGCGCACCGGGCCTTGGCCGGGCAGGCCGGTGATCGACATGAGCCCGCCCATGCCCTGCGCGATCTGGTCGAAGCCCGGCCGGTCGCGATACGGCCCGTCCTGGCCGAAGCCCGAGATGCTGGCATAGACCAGCCGGTTGTTGATGGCGCGCAGGCTCTCGTAATCGACGCCGAGGCGGAATTTCACATCCGGGCGGTAGTTCTCCACGACGACATCGGCGGTCTCGACCAGCTTCTTGAGGATGGCGAGCCCATCCGGTTGCTTGAGGTTCAGGGTCAGGCTGCGCTTGTTGCGGTGCAGCTGCTGGAAATCCGGCCCGTGCCGCTCGCCGCCGAGGCCGGAATCACCCTCCGGCGCCTCGACCTTGATGACATCCGCGCCCCAATCGGCGAGCTGGCGCACCGCCGTCGGCCCGGCGCGCACCCGCGAGAGGTCGATCACCTTGAAGCGGGCGAGGGGCAGGGTGCTCATGGAACCTCGTTTCAGTCAGAACCAGTTGGACTTGTCGACGACGTTGCGCAGCGGACGGCCGGCGGCGAAGGCGCGCGCGTTGTGCTCGATGATGCCGTAGCGCCGCTCGTCGAGATGCGGGCCGTAGCCGGCGGTGTGCGGCGTGATGAGCACGTTCGGCGTGCGCCAGAGCGGGTGGTCGGAGGGCAGCGGCTCCTGCTCGAACACGTCGAGCCCGGCGCCGGCGATCTCGCCCGCTTGCAGCGCCGCCGTGAGATCGTCGAGCCGCGTGGTCTTGCCGCGCCCGATGTTGATGAAGAACGCACTTGGCTTCATGCGGCGCAGGCGCGCGCGATCGATGAAACCTTCGGTGGCCGGCGTGTGCGGCACCGTCAGGACCACGAAGTCGGCGCGCGGGAGCAGCGTGTCCAGCGCCTCGGGCGGATGCAGCTCCGCGACGCCGGGTGGCTTGTCGGTTCGGCGCGCGTCGGTGCCGATGACGGTCATGCCGAACGCGGCGGCGAGCCGCGCGGCCTCGGCGCCGATACCGCCGAGCCCGACGATCAACATGGTTGCATCGGGCAGATGCACGACGCCGGTGTCGAGCGGCGGCTTGCGCCACTCGCCGCGCAACTGCTGGGGAATCGCCACGTGCAGCCCGCGCGCGAAGGCGAGCACGAAGGCCATGATGTGCGCGCCGATGTGATCGTTGTAGATCTCCCGCATGTTGGTCACGACGGCGGGATGCGCGATCAGCTCGGGGTAGTAGAAGCCGGCGGGCGGCGCGGCCTGCGGTGCCTGCAGCCAGCGCAACTTTCCACCGAGCGGCAGCAGATCGGGCGGGAGCGTGCCGTAGGCGGCTTCGGCCTCGGGCAATGCGTGCGCGGCCTGCTGCGCGTCCTCGGCCACCACGATCCGCACCTCCGGCATCGCGCGTCGCAGCCGGTCGGCCCAAGAGCGGGTCGTGTCGGATTGCGGCGGCAGCATCAGCAAGGTGATCGACATCACGTCGCTCCGAGGATTGCCCGCAGGGTGCGATATGCCGACTTACATCACAAGCGCTGGGGATTGCGCCCCGCGCGCCGCGCTCGCGCGCGCGTGATGCCTGTAATTCCCGACTGACGGGTTATTCAGGATACTGAAGAGGATTTCGGCATGGGACGGAGATTGCAGGAAAGCGACACGACGATTCTCGTCGTCGACGATGACCCCGAGGTGCGGGAACTCGTCAGCGAATATCTCCGTGATTTCGGCTACAACGTGCTCGAAGCCGATAGCGGGACCAAGGCGCTCGGCGTGGTCGGGCAGCAGAAGGTGCTGCATCTGATCATCACCGATATTCGGATGCCGGAGATGTCGGGGCTGGAGCTGGCGGAACTCGCGGCGCAGCAGAACCGGGACCTGAAGATCATCTTCATGTCGGGATATTTCTCGCCGCAACAAGTCGGTCAGCGCTTTCTGCACAAGCCGTTCCGGCTGTCCGAGCTGGAAGCCGCGGTGCGGACCGAACTCGCCAACTGAGCGGGTTCGAGCGCAAGTGGCGGACTGAAGTCCGCCCTACGTCGATACGCAATTTGCGAATTCATCCATTGCGTAGGGCGGAATTCATTCCGCCATGATCGTTACCGCAGGAACGGGTTGCTCAACCGCTCGGCTCCGAAGGTCGAGCCGGGGCCGTGGCCGCAGAGGAAGGCGATCTCGTCGCCAAGCGGCAGCAGCTTGTCGTGGATGGCGCGGAGCAGCGCCTCGGTGTCGCCGTACGGAAAATCGGTGCGGCCGATCGAGCCCTGGAACAGCACGTCGCCGACGATCGCGAGACCGAACTCGCGGTTGACGAACACGACGTGGCCAGGCGTGTGACCCGGACAGTGCAGCACGTCGAAGGCAAGCCCGGCGATATCGAGCGTGTCGCCTTCCCGCAGCCAGCGATCCGGCGTCACGTTGCGCACGTCGGGCAGCCCGTACTCGGCTGCTTGCATCTCGAGCCCGTCGAGGAGGAAGCGGTCGCGCTCGTCCGGCCCCTCGATCGGGATTGGCTCGCCGGTGCGCTCGGCCAGTTGCTCGCGGAGGGCGGCGGCACCACCGGCGTGGTCGAGATGGCCGTGGGTGAGGAGGATGCGCTCGGGCTGGATCGCCAGTTGATCGACGGCGCCGAGGATGCGCTCGACGTCGCCGCCTGGATCGATGATCGTCGCCCGCTTCGAGGCGTCGTCCCAGATCAGCGCACAGTTTTGCTGGAATGCAGTGACGGGGACGATGGCTGCCTTGAGGTCCGGCACGTGCGGATCAGTGCAGCCGGGGGGATTTGAGGAAGGCCGCCCGGTCAGCGGAGCGGATGGTGACGGGCACCGGGCCGCGCTCGCGACCGAGCCGCAGCCGCACATCCGCCCCGGCGCTGCCCGAGGCCCAGATGCGGCGCCACAGGCCCGCGAGATCCGTCACTTCCTCGTCGGCCACCGAGATGATGCGGTCGCCCGAGCGGATGCCGGCCTTGTCCGCCGGCCCGCCATCGGCGACGCCGCCGACCACGATGTCGTCGTCGTTCTCGGTGGCGTACATGCCGAGCCAGGGCCGCGCCGGGCGATTGACCCGGCCATAGGTGAGAAGCTCGTCGAGGATCGGCGTGAGATGGCCGATCGGCACGATCATGTTCATGTCGAGCCGCCGCCCCTTGCCGTCGCCCTGTTGCAGGATCAGCGAGCCGATGCCGAGCAGCTTGCCGTCCTTGCCGAGCAGCGCGCCGCCGCCCCAGAACGGATGCGCGGGCGCCGTGAAGAAGGCATCGTCGAGCAGGTATTCCCAGTAGCCGGCGAATTCCTGCCGCCCGACCACGCGCGTCTCGACGGCGTGGCGCCGCCCGCCGGCCGCCGCGAACACCACCTGGTCGCCAACCTTCACGCTCTCCGAATCGCCGATCTCGACGACCGGAAGATCGAGGCGCCCGAGCGCCTGCACCAGCCCGAAGCCGGTCTCCTGGTCGTAGGCGAGGGCGTGGCCGGGGATCGCGCGCCCGTCCGCGGCGGTGAGCCAGATCGTGTCCGCCTCGGTGATGAGATAGCCGACGGTCGCCACCAGCCCGCTGTCGCGGATCACCACGCCACTGCCGGCCCGCTCGGTGCCCAGGCTGTTGGCGGTGAAAGCATCGCCGGGGACGTAGGATTTGATGCTGACCACCCCTTTGAGGGTGCGTTCCAGGTCATAGGGGTAGTCATCGGGGTCTGGCTGAAGGTTCGTGGGGATCTCCCAATCGGATTTCTTCATCCCTCGGCATTCCTTTAGTCACGGGGCGGGCGTCCCGACCATTATATCGGCAGTTCAGGGCGGATCGCCAACCACGTCCGCCGGATCGGCAGGATTCCGCGCCCACCTTGTCCCGAAGCGAGATCAGCCGGGCGCGGGCACCGTTTGCTGCCCCGGCTGCTGGTCCAGGTAGTGCCGGTACTTGGTCCGCAGCGTCGTCTTCTGCAGCTTGCCGGTGGCTGTATGAGGGAGTTCGTCGACCACGAGGACGGCGTCGGGCAGCCACCATTTCGCGACCTTGCCCTCGTAGACCTCCAGCACCGAGGCGGGGTCGATCGTGCGGCCGGGCTTCGGCATCACGAGCAGGACCGGGCGCTCGTCCCATTTCGGATGCAAGGCAGCAACCACGGCGGCCTCCGCGACATCCGGGTGGGAGACGGCGATGTTCTCGAGCGTGATGGAGCTGATCCACTCGCCGCCGGACTTGATGACGTCCTTCGAGCGGTCGGTGATCTCCATGAAGCCGTCGGGGTCGATGGTGGCGACATCGCCGGTGGCGAACCAGCCTTCGGCATCGAGCGCGCTGCCGGCGGGCTCGCCAAAATAGGCGCTGGCGACGAAGGGGCCGCGCACCTTGAGGTCGCCGAACTGCACGCCGTCCCAGGGGAGTTCCTCGCCGGCGTCGTTGACGATCTTCATGTCGACGCCATAGAGCGCCCGACCCTGCTTGAGCGTGTGCTGGTAGCGTTGCTCGCGGGTCAGGCCGGCCTGCGCGGGCTTCGGGCTGTTGTAGGTGCCGACGGGACTGAGCTCGGTCATGCCCCAGCCATGCTGAACCTCGATGCCATATTCGTCGCCGAACGCCTCGATCAGCAGCGGCGGGCAGGCGGAGCCGCCGGTCATGATGCGCTCGACCGTGGCCAGCCGCTCGCCGCTGGCCCGCAGGTGCTGCAGCAGCCCCATCCAGACGGTCGGCACGCCGGCCGACATCGTCACCCGCTCCTGGTTCATCAGCTCGGCCAGGCTCTTGCCGTCGAGATGCCGCCCCGGCATGACCAGCGCGGCGCCCGCCATCGGCGCGGCATGCGGGATGCCCCAGGCATTCACGTGGAACATGGGGACGACCGGCAATATGCGGTCGGTCGCCTTGAAGCCGAGCGCGCCGGCCATGTTGACCGCGAAGGCGTGCAACAGGGTCGAGCGATGGCTGTAGAGCACGCCCTTGGGTCGCCCGGTCGTGCCCGAGGTGTAGCAGAGGCCGCTCGCGGTGTTCTCGTCGAACTCGGGCCAGGCGTAGTCCTCATCCGCCCCGGCCATCAGGTCCTCGTAGCAGAGGAGCCGCATCCCGGCGGGCATCGGAATGTCCGGCATCAGGGCCGGCTCGGTCATCATCACCACGGCGCGCACCGAGCCCGCAATGCGCGGCGCGATCTCGGCGATCAGCGGGGCGAAGCTGGTGTCAACGAACACCACGCAATCCTGCGCGTGGTCGATGATGTAGGTGATGTCGTCGGGGTGCAGCCGCGGATTGATCGTGTGGCAGATCGCCTCCATCCCGGAGACGGTATAGTAGATCTCCAGATGGCGATGACCGTTCCACGCCAAGGTCGCAACCCGGTCCTGCGCCTTGACCCCAAGCCCGAGGAGCACGCGGGCGAGTTGGCGCGAGCGGCGCTCGACATCGGCGTAGGTGTAGCGGTGGACGCTGCCCTCGACCGTCTTCGAGACCACCTCCGTCGTCCCGTGGTGGCGGGCCGCATGGGTGATGAGCGACGAAATCAGCAGCTTCTTGGGCTGCATCAGGCCGAGCATGACGTCCTCCCTGGGTCTCCGGGCGCCCTGGGCGCCTTCGCCTCAGACCCTATATGGTGTCGTCTGCTATTTCACCTGCCTGCCTTATCGATTTGCCTGGATAAACGCCTTGATCGCGGGCGCGATCTCCTGGAGGAAGCGCCGGCCGTTGAACAGGCCGTAATGGCCGACCCCCTTCTGCTCGCGATGCGCGCGCATGTCGGCGGGAAGGTTCGAGGTGAGATAGTGCGCGGCGCGGGTCTGGCCGATGCCGGAGATGTCGTCGCGCTCGCCCTCGATAGTCAGCATCGCGGTGCGCTCGATTGCGGCGGGCTCCACCAGCCGGCCGCGCGAGACCAAGAGGCCGCGCGGCAGCAGATGGTCGTGGAACACCACGGAGACCGTCTGCAGATAGAAGGCGGCTGAGAGGTCCATGACCGAGCGGTATTCTTCGTAGAACCGCCTTTTGGCCGCGAGGCTCTCGCCGTCGCCCGTGACCAGATGCTGGAACATCTGCCAATGGGCTTCCATGTGCCGGTCGAGGTTCATCGCCATGAAGCCGGCGAGCTGCAGGAAGCCAGGGTAGACCTGGCGCATGAATCCTGGATTGCCGAACGGCACCGGATGGATGGTGTTGCGGCGGAACCACTCGATGCCGTGGCGCTTGGCGAACTGGTTCACCTGGGTCGGCGCCTCGCGCGTGTCGATCGGGCCGCCGATCAGGGTCATGCTGCGCGGGGTGGCCGGATCGCGGTCGGCGTTCATCAGCGAGACCGCCGCCAGCACCGGCACGGCGGGCTGGCAGACGGCTATGACGTGGGTATTCGGTCCGAGCAGCTGGATGTACTCGATGACGTGGTCGATATAGTCGTCGAAATCGAAATCGTCCTCGATGACCGGCACCTCGCGGGCGTCGCGCCAATCGGTGATGTAGACGTCGTGGTCCGGCAGGAAGGCTTTCACCGTGCCGCGCAACAGCGTCGCGTGATGGCCTGACATCGGCGCCACGATCAGCACCCTGGGATCATCGGGCCGATCCGTCATCCGGCGGAAGCGCTTGAGCTCGCACCACGGCCCACCGACGACGGTCTCCTCCTGGATCGGCACGTCCTCGCCGTCGATCCGCACCTCGGTATGGCCGAAGCGCGGTTTGCCGAAGCGGCGGGTGGTGTGCTCGAAGCTGTCGAGCCAGGCGGTGGTGATCCGGCCGAAGGGGGTGCTGCGCAGCGGGTTGCTCGGAAGTTCCAGCACCTCTAGCGCGTTGGTGGCGAAGAACCGCATCGGCGCCAGCGCGAGGCGCTGCATCTCGTATTGATGGTAGAGCATGGTTCCTTCCGAAGATCGGCCCACGTCAAATGGGAGTAGAGGGCTAAATCGCTTACTGGCCGGTAAACGTTCCCCCGCACAGGGCGAGACGCAGGATTGCATCAGGGGTGTGACTAATCCGCATCGGAGACTCGGACACTGTGGGTTGAAGCCGCAGTCAATACTCTAAACTGGCACGCTGCAAGCGTCGGCCGGGCGGCTCTTGCGGCGAATGGGGAGTGAGGAGGTGCCTATGAAGCCTGTTCTGATCGTCACCGGCGGCAGCCAAGGGATCGGCGCGGCAGTGGCGCGCTTGGCTGGACGGCGCGGCTGGGCCGTGGCGCTGACCTATGTGCGCTCCAAGGAACTCGCCGAGGGGATCGCGGCCGAGATCAACGGCGCGGGCGGCCAGGCGATCGCGGTGCAGACCGAGATGGCCGACGAGGCCTCGGTGGTGAACCTGTTCCGCACCGTGGACGCCGAGTTGGGCCGAGTGAGCGCGCTAGTGAACAATGCCGGCACCACCGGCCCGATCCGGCAGATCCGCGAGGTGACATCCGGCATCGTCGACGAGGTGATGGGGATAAACCTGCGCGGCGCCTTCATTGCCACCCGAGAGGCGGCGGCGCGGATGGCGACCGATCGGGGTGGTCCGGGCGGCGCGATCGTAAACGTCTCCTCGCGCGCGTCCGAGCTTGGCGGCGCCGGCGAGTGGATTCACTACGCGGCGTCCAAGGGCGGCATGGACGCGCTGACGGTGGGCTCGGCGCGGGAGCTCGGTCCCGTCGGCATCCGCGTCAACGCGGTCAATCCGGGGCTGATCGAAACCGATCTGCACGCCCGCGCGGGTGCTCCCGACCGGCTGACGCGGCTGGTCGGCGGCGTGCCGCTGGGGCGCACGGGCACACCCGAGGAGGTCGCTAATGTCGTGCTCTGGCTGTTGTCGGATGAGGCCTCATATGTCAGCGCGGCTCTCATTCCGGTTTCAGGAGGACGATGAATGCCGAATAGCGCGCTGATTGTCGGTGCCGGGAGCGGGCTCAGCGCCTCGCTCGCGCGCCGCTTTACCGCCGACGGAATGCGGGTCGCCGTAGCTGCCCGGGATTCCGGCAAGCTTGCGCCCCTTTGTTCCGAGACGGGCGCGGTCGCGTTCGCTTGCGATGCGACGCAGCCTGATCAGGTGACGAAGCTGTTTGAAGACGCCATCGCCGCCTTGGGTCCGCTCGACGTGGTGGTGTTCAATCCGAGCGCGCGAGCGAGCGGCCCGACCGCCGAGCTCGACCCGGCGGCGGTGCTGCGGGCGCTGACCATCTCGGCGTTCGGCGGCTTCCTGGTCGGGCAGGCGGCGGCGCGGCACATGCTGCCTCGCCGGAGCGGTGCGATCCTGTTCACCGGCGCGTCAGCGAGCGTGAAGGGCTATCCGCAATCCGCCGCCTTCGCGATGGGCAAGTTCGCGCTACGCGGGCTGGCGCAGAGCATGGCGCGTGAGCTGTCGCCGCAGGGCATCCACATCGCCCATTTCGTCATCGACGGCGGCATCCGCAGCGCCACCCGCGTCGATCCCGCCGACCGGCCGGACAGCCTGCTCGACCCGGACGCGATCGCCGAGACTTATCTTCACGTGGTGAAGCAGCATCGCAGCGCCTGGACCTGGGAGGTCGAACTGCGGCCCTGGGTGGAGCGATTCTGACGTCGCTTGCCCTCGGCGGGAGCGGGCTTCATGCTCCCCCCTTCGCCATTGGGGGAAGACGCGATGATCTACGAGCTGCGTATCTACGACACGATGCCCGGCAAGCTGCCCGATCTCTTGAAGCGGTTCGACACCATCACGCTGAAGCTGTGGGAGAAACACGGCATTCAGCAGGCCGGCTTCTGGACCACGCTGGTCGGTGAGAACAACGGGCGGCTGACCTACATGCTGAAGTGGGACTCGCTCGCCCAGCGCGAGGAGAAATGGAACAAGTTCGCGTCCGATCCCGAGTGGCTGGCGGCGCGCGCGCAGACCGAGGCGAACGGGCCGATCAATTGGAACGTTCGGAATGAGTTCCTGACGCCGACTTCGTTCTCGTCGGTGAAGTAGACCCTCACCCCGGCCCTCTCCCAGGAGGAGAGGGAGAAGAAGAAAAGCCCTCTCCCTCTGGGAGAGGGTTGGGTGAGGGGTCTACCGCGCGATGATGCCGACCGCGGTGAAGCCGCCATCAACCGCCATGACATGCCCGGTCATGTAGGACGAGTCGTCCGAGCAAAGAAAAACGGCGGCTCGCGCGATCTCGTCGGGCGTGCCGGCGCGGCCCAGCGGCACGCGGTCCAGCATGGTGTTACCGCCGGTTCCGGTATTCATCGCCCGCATCATCTCGGTCTCGATCGGGCCGGGCGCGATGACGTTTACCCTTATGCCGTGGGCCGCGAGGTCGTTCGCCATCACCTGGCTGAGGATCACCACACCGCCTTTCGACGCGCCATAGCCGGCGCGGCCGGGATTGCCGCGCATCCCCGAGATGCTGGAGATGTTGACGATCGCGCCGCCGCCCTGTTTCGCCATCGCCGCCGCGCAGGCCTGGCCGACGAGGAACGTGCCGCGCAGGTTGATCGCGATGATGCGGTCGAACTCCTCCACCGAGTGGTCGAGGAACGGGATGTTGCGCGCGATCCCGGCGCTGTTCACCAGGAGGTCGATGCGGCCGTGCCGTTCGAGCACCGCGTCGGCCATGCGGCGCACGCTCGCGGCGTCGGCCACGTCCATGCGGAATGGCGCAATCGGCGCGTCGCCGAGCGGCGCGTCGGGGGCGCTCATGTCGGCGGCGATCACCTTCGCACCTTCCGCGACGAAGCGTTCCGCGACCGCCGCGCCGATGCCCGACAGGCCGCCCGTGACGACCGCGATCTTGTCCTTGAGCTTCATAGGAATCCCGTGCTGAACCAGGGTACGGCGGCGACCACGAGCAGCCCGGTCAGCACCGCCAGGAGATAGGGCCAGATGCGCCGCATCGCCGCGTCCAGGCCAATGCCCATCGCGAGGATCACCACCATCGCGTAATGCACCTCGTGGACGCCGGCGAGCTTGGCGCTCGGGAACAGCAGCGGGCCGAACAACACGATAGCCGGAATGCCCTCGAGCACGCTGCCGAGGACCACGAAGGCGAGGATCGACACGGCCAGGAAGCCCCACGCCCCACCCGGCATCGCGGCCATCGCCAGCGCGAGCTGGTGCGAGAAGCCGGATTGCGTCAACGCCCAGGCCATGCCCGTCGCGGCGCCGATGATGAACAGGATCGCGCCAGAGAGCGAGGCGGTCTCGACCAGCATCGGGTAGAGCCGGCGCCAGTCGAACTGCCGATACAGCAGCAGCCCGGCGAGCACGCCATAGGCAATGCCGATGGTGGAAACCTCGGTGGCCGTGGCGACGCCCTCGATCACCGCCGCGCGGATCAGGAAGGGCAGCGCGAGCGCGGGCAGCGCGATGATGAAGGTTCGCGCGACCTCCCGCGCCGAGGCGCGGGCGACGCCCGACAGATCCTCGTGGCGGCTGCGAAAGCGCGCGATGACCGCCAGAGCGATGGCGAGGACGGCGGCGGGGAGCAGGCCGCCGGTGAACAGGGCGGCGATCGACACCCCCGTCACCGAGCCGATCGTGATGAGCACCAGGGAGGGTGGAATGGTCTCACTCATCGCCCCCGATGCGGCGAGCAGGGAGACCAGCTCGCCCTCGTTGCTGCCGCGCCGCACCATCTCGGGGAACAGCACTGGCGCGACCGCCGCCATGTCCGCGGCCTTCGAGCCGGAAATGCCGGACACCAGGTACATCGCACCCAGCAGCACGTAGGACAGGCCGCCGCGCACATGGCCGAGCAGCGACGCCAGGAAGGCGACCATCGCACGCGCCATGCCGGTCATCTCGATCAGCAGGCCGAGGAACACGAACAGCGGCACCGCGAGCAGGATCAAGGTGCTCATCCCCTCGTCCATGCGCGAGACGACGACGGTGAGCGGGGTCGAGGTGGTGGTCGCGAGATAGGCGAGGGTGGCGAGCCCGAAGGCGAAGCCGATCGGCACCGACAGCAGCACGCCCGCGCCGAGCAGCAGCACGAAGAAGAACACGAGGTTCCAGTTGCCGAGCCCCTTGAGCGCCGGCCAGGCCCAGTGCAGGCCGAGCGCCAGTGCTCCGAGGACGGCCGCGCCGAACAAGACGTCCTTCCAACCAAGGCGCAGCAGCTGAGCGAGCGCCGTCACCACCATCAGCGCCGCACCGAGCGGGATTGCTGCCGCCCGAAAGGTGTTGTGCATGCCGAGTGCTGGGGTCTCGATAAACCATTCGTCGCTGGCGTAGTCCCAGGCCGACGGCAGCAGGATCAGCAGAAAAAGAGCGACCCCGCCGGCCGCTAGCGCCGCCATCCGCGCCTGCCACGCCGGCGAGAAGCCGGCGACCACTGCCGTGAGCCGCATGTGCTCGCCGCGTTGCAGGGCGATGACGCTGCCCAGCATGGCGAGCCACAGGAACAGCATCGACGCGAGCTCGTCGGTCCAGACCAGCGGCGACTGGAACACGTAGCGGGAGATCACCCCCGCGAGCAGCACGACGATTTCCGCCAAAACGAGGATGGCGGCGGGGATTTCCGCCGCGTAGCGCAGGCCCTGCTCGATCCGGTAGACCACGGAGCCGCGCGGAGCGCCGGTCCCCGCGATCCCGCCGGCTGTCACGTGAGCACGCCCACTTCGCCTTCGAGGATGCCCCACGCCTGATCGCCGAACTTCTTTTTCCAATCGGCGTAGAAGCCCGCCTTGCGCAGGGTCGCGCGGAAGGCGGGCTTGTCGACCTCGATGAACTCCAGCCCCTTCGCCTTGAGATCGGCGGCGACGCTGTCGTTCAGCTTGGCGATGTCCGCCCGCTCGTCGAGAGCGGAGCGGTTGAGCTCGCGGGCGACGATCTCCTGCAGGTCGTGCGGCAGGTTCGAGAAGGACCGCTTGTTGGCCAGCATCCAGAACCCGTCCCACATGTGGCCGGTCATCGAGACGTATTTCTGCACCTCGTAGAGCTTGGCGATCTGGATTAGCGAGAGCGGGTTCTCCTGCCCCTCGACGATCTTGGTCTGCAACGCCGAGTAGACCTCGCTGAAATTGATGCTCGCCGGGGCGGCGCCGAACGCCTCGAACATGCTGGTCCAGAGCGGGGAGACCGGCACGCGGATCTTGAAGCCCTTGAGGTCGTCGGGGCCGCGGATCGCGCGCGTCGAGCTCGTGATCTGGCGGTAGCCGTTGTCCCACATCTTATCCATCGCGACGAGGCCGCGCTTGCCGATCTCGCCGCGCACGAAGGCGCCCAGCGAGCCGTCCATCGCCTTCCACACCGCGTCGTAGTCCTTGAAGGCGAAGCCGATCCCGTTGATCGAGGCGGCCGGCACCAAGGTCGCGAGGATCAGCCCGGAGAGGGTGAAGTAGTCGATCGCCCCGGAGCGGAGCTGCGACAGCATATCGGTGTCGGAGCCCAACTGGTTGTTCGGGAACACCTGGATTTCCACGCGCCCTCCGGTGGCCTCCTTGATCCGGGCCACGGCCTCCAGCTGCCGCACCGTCTGCGGATGGGTCAGCGGCGAGTTGTTGGCAAGCTTGAAGGAGAACTCGGCCGCGTTGGCTGGGCGGGACCGCAGGGCGAACAGGGGCAGGGCGGCGGCGGAAGCGGCCAGCACGGCGCGGCGGCGCAGAGGCGTCATGGAAGGTCCTTGGGAGTGAATTTGGCGCCGTGCCTAGCAGATGACCGGCTCGGCGTGCCAGAGGGGGCGGGCTCGACTGTCATGGAAGCTTCATCGAACTGCAATCGGGCCGTCGCGGGCCGTGGATAGGTTCCGCCGCGTTCCGGAGTGAAGGAAGACAGAATGAAGCTCGTCACCGCAGGTCTGGCGGCCCTGCTCGCCAGCGCCAGTTTCGCCGCGCAGGCGGAGCAGGCGATCACCGGCGCGGGGGCCACCTTCCCGGCGCCGGTCTATACCAAGTGGGGCGAGGCGGCGAAGGAAGCGATTGGGGTCGCGCTGAACTATCAGGCGATCGGCTCCGGCGGCGGGCAGAACCAGATCATGAACCGCACGGTCGATTTCGGCGCCTCGGACGCGCCGATGGACCCCGCGAAGCTGCGCACCGGCAATCTGCTGCAATTCCCAACCGTGATGGGCGCCGTCGTTCCCATCGTGAACATCCCAGGTGTCGAAGCCGACAAGCTCAAGCTCAGGGGCGAGCTGCTGGCCGACATCTATCTCGGCAAGATCACCAAATGGAACGACCCCAAGATCGTCGCGCTGAATGCCGGGGTCGCGCTACCTGCGCTGACGATCGCGCCGGTCTATCGTGCTGACGGATCGGGCACGAGCTTCGTCTATACGTCCTATCTCTCGGCGGTGAGCCCGGAGTGGAAGGACAAGGTGGGCGCGGCGACCTCGGTGGCCTGGCCAGCCGGCGCCGGGGCGAAGGGCAATGACGGCGTGGCCGCGACGGTGCACAACACGCGCGGCGGCATCGGCTATGTCGAGAATTCCTACGCGACGCGAAACCACCTGGTGACGACGCAGCTCAAGAACAAATCGGGCGAGTTCGTCGCGCCGACGAAGGAAAGCTTCTCCGCCGCTGCGGCGGCGGCGGACTGGCCGCACGTGCAGAACTATGCCGTGAGCCTGATCGACCTGCCGGGCGAGAAGGCGTGGCCCATCGTGTCGCCCACCTTCATCGAGCTGCCGAAGGACCCGAAGGATCCCGCCCGCGCCGCCGAGGTGATCAAGTTCTTCGACTGGGCCTTCAGAAATGGCAATGCGATCGCGGAGGAGCTCGAATACATCCCGCTCCCGGCCGCGGTGCAGAACAGCGTGCGTTCAAGCTGGCACGGTGAGATCAAGAGCGCCGATGGCAAGGCGATCTACTGACGCCTTGCCCCGGAGTAGTTGAATGAGTGACGTCGCCGCCACCCGGCCGGGCATTCGGGCCAAGGGTCGATCATCCTCGGTCGGGGATACCATCTTCGCCGCCTTGACCCGGACGGCCGGCGTCTTCGTGCTGGTGCTGCTCGGCGCCATCATCGTGGTGCTGTTCATCGGCGGTTGGCCGGCCTTCCGCGCCTTTGGCCCGGCATTCCTGACCTCCACGGCGTGGAACCCCGTGACGCATCGGTTCGGCGCCGTGGTCGCGGTCTACGGGACCATCGTGACCTCGGTGCTGGCGCTCATCCTCGCGGTGCCGCTGTCCTTCGGGATCGCGTTCTATCTGACGGAACTGGCGCCCGGCTGGGTCCGCCGGCCGGTCGGGACCGCGATCGAGCTGCTGGCGGCGATCCCGTCGATCATCTACGGCATGTGGGGCTTCTTCGTGATCGTGCCGTTCATGGCGCAATACATCCAGCCCTGGCTGATCGACACGCTCGGGGACGTGCCGGTGATCGGCGCCTTGTTCCAAGGACCGCCCTTCGGCACCGGGATTTTCACCGCCGCCCTCATTCTCGCCATCATGATCATCCCCTTCATCGCCGCGACGATGCGCGACGTGTTCCTCACCGTCCCGGCGGTCTACAAGGAATCCGCCTACGGCGTGGGCTGCACGACCTGGGAGGTGATGCGCTCGATCGTGGTGCCCTACACCCGCGTCTCGGTGGTGGGCGGTATCATGCTCGGGCTTGGCCGCGCGCTCGGCGAGACGATGGCGGTCACGTTCGTGATCGGCAACACCAACCGGATCACCACCAGCCTGTTCGGCCCCGGCAACACCATCGCCTCCCTGGTGGCGCTGGAGTTTCCCGAGAGCGAGAACGGCAGCCTCAAGCTTGCCTCGCTGCTCGCACTGGGTTTCCTGCTGTTCGTGATCTCCTTCATCGTCTTGGCGATCTCGCGGCTGATGCTGCGACCGCGGTTGAGCGCGTGAGGAGGGCCGCATGAGCGCCACGATCACCGCTCCCCGCCATCCTGGGCCAGCGAAGGATTTGCGGGTCGCCCGACGGCTCGGCCAGCGCCGGCACCGGACCAATTTTGTGGTCGAGGCGCTGTGCGTGGTCGCGACCCTGGTCGGGCTCTTCTTCCTCGCGTCGATCCTGCTCACCCTGCTGTGGCTCGGCTTCGGCGGGCTGTCGCTGTCGGTGTTCACCCGCATTACGCTGCCGCCCGGCTCGCATGGCGGGCTACTCAACGCGATCGTGGGGAGCCTGATCCAGACTGCACTCGGCACGCTGATCGGCACACCGATCGGCCTGCTCGTCGGCACCTATCTCGCCGAGTATTCGCGCGGCTCGGCGCTCGGAGACGCCGTCCGCTTCGTCTCCGACGTGCTGCTCTCGGCGCCCTCTATCCTGATTGGCCTGTTCATCTATGTGTTGGTGGTACGGCCGAGCGGCGGGTTTTCCGGGATCGCCGGCTGCATCGCGCTCGCCGTCATCGTCATTCCCATCGTGGTGCGCACGACCGAGGACATGCTGCGGCTGATCCCGGTGTCGTTGCGGGAAGCGGCGATGGCGCTGGGCGCGCCGCGATGGAAGATGATCCTGTTCGTCTGCTATCGCGCGGCGAGGGACGGCATCGTCACGGGCATCCTGCTCGCCGTGGCGCGCATCGCCGGCGAGACGGCGCCCTTGCTGTTCACCAGCCTTGGGAACCTCAACTGGTCGGTCAGCCTCGGCAAGCCGATGGCGAGCCTGCCGGTCACGATTTATCAGTATGCCGGGTCGGCTTTCGCGGATTGGGTGCAGCTTGCCTGGGTGGCGGCGCTGCTCATCACCGTCGGCGTCCTGGCAATCAACATCGCCGCGCGCACCCTGCTGCGCGGACGGCACTGATGCGGGGATTGCGATGAGCACGACCGAGCGCGAACTCAAAGCGCGTCTGGAGATCATGGGCGGCCTGGGTGCAGAGGACGAAGCGGGCCTCAATCCAGCGCGAATGTCGCTCCGCAATCTCGACTTCTTCTACGGTGCCACACAAGCGCTGAAGGGCATCAATCTTGACTTTCCCGACCGGCAGGTGACTGGGCTGATCGGCCCCTCGGGCTGCGGCAAGTCCACCCTGCTGCGTGTCTTGAATCGGATGTACGACCTCTATCCGGGACAGCGCGCCACCGGAGAGGTGCTGATGGACGGGGAAAACATCATCGCTCCCGATGTGGACCTCAACGATTTGCGGTCGCGTGTCGGCATGGTGTTCCAGAAGCCGACGCCGTTTCCGATGTCGATCTACGACAACATCGCGTTTGGCGTTAAGCTGCACGAGCGGCTCGGCAAGTCGGCGATGGACGAGCGGGTCGAGTGGTCGCTGACCCGCGCCGCACTGTGGGGCGAGGTCAAGGACCGGCTCAGTGCATCGGCGATGGGACTTTCGGGCGGGCAGCAGCAGCGGCTTTGCATCGCGCGCACCATCGCGGTGCGGCCGGAGGTGATCTTGCTCGACGAGCCGACCAGCGCGCTCGATCCCATCAGCACCCTCAAGGTCGAGGAGCTGATGGACGAGTTGAAGCAGGATTTCACCATCGCGATCGTGACGCACAACCTGCAGCAGGCGGCCCGCTGCGCCGATCAGGTGGCGTTCTTCTATCTCGGCGAACTCATCGAGGTGGGTACGGCGGCGCGGATGTTCACCGCGCCGAAAGTGCAGCGCACCCAGGAATACATCACCGGCCGCTTCGGCTGAACCGGTCAGGAGAACCAGAATGGCGAGTGCCGCGGAACACATCGTCAAGAGCTACGAGCAGGAGCTCAGGCAGCTCGGCAACCTGCTGACCGAGATGGGCGGGATCGTCGAGAATCAGGTCGCGATGGCGTCGGAGGCGATCGTGACGCACGATTCCACCGTCGCATCCAAGGTCGTTGAGGAGGACCCGCGCGTCGATGCGATCGAGCGCCAGGTCGAGCAGTTCGTCATCCGCCTGCTGGCGCTGCGCCAGCCTCTCGCCGGCGATCTCCGCCTCATCATCGCCGCGCTCAAGATCACCGGCGATCTGGAGCGGATGGGCGACTACGCCTCGAACGTCGCCAAGCGCAGCATCGTGCTCGACCAGTTCCCGCTGCCCTACAGCCTGGGCGGCCTCGCGCACATGGCGCGGCTGGTGCAGGAAAACCTCAAGACCATTATCGACGCGGTGGGCGAGCAGGACGCCGACAAGGCGGTCGAGGTGTGGCGCTCCGATCAGGCGATCGACGATCTCTACAACACCATCTTCCGCGAGCTCATCACCTATATGATGGAAGACCCGCGCAACATCACGCCCTGCACTCATCTGCTATTCATCGCCAAAAACCTGGAGCGCATCGGCGACCACGCGACCAACATCGCCGAGACCATCCATTACGCGGTGAAGGGCGAGAACCTGCCGGAGACGCGGCCGAAGGGGGATACCTCCGCCTACGCTGTCGTGCGGCCGAAGGAGTGACGATGCGCGCGCACGAAGACCTGGTGGTGAGCAGGATGTCCGACTTCGCGTCGAATGCGTCGAAGCCGCTCGTCCTCGTCGTGGAGGACGAGGCGGCGTTGGCGACCATGCTGCGCTACAATCTGGAGAAGCAGGGCTTTCGGGTGGAGGAGGCGGCGGACGGGCCGGAGGCGCTGACGCGCATCGCCGAGACCCAGCCCGACCTCGTGCTGCTCGACTGGATGCTGCCGGTGATGTCGGGCATCGAGGTCTGCCGGCAAATCCGCCGTCGCCCCGCGACGCGCGACCTGCCGGTCATCATGGTGACGGCACGCACCGAGGACCAGGACGCGGTACGCGGCCTCAACACCGGCGCCGACGACTACATCACCAAGCCGTTCAGCATGGAGGCGCTGCTCGCCCGGATGCGCGCCCTGCTGCGGCGCTCCAACGCGGTGCCGGCGAAGGGTCAGCTGACCTTCCACGACATCTCGATGGATCTTGCCGCGCATCGCGTGCAGCGCGGCGGGCGGCCGATCCATCTCGGCCCGACCGAATTCCGCCTGCTGGAGTTCTTCATGCAGCATCCGCGCCGAGTGTTCTCGCGCGAAGAATTGCTCGACGCCGTGTGGGGGCCGGACATTCACGTCGAGCCGCGCACCGTGGACGTGCATATCCGGCGCCTGCGCAAATCGGTCAACGCGACGGGCGAGCTCGATTTGGTGCGGACCGTGCGCGCGGCCGGCTACTCGCTGGACACCGAGCCCGTCTGACCTCCGCAACGCGGGGGTGCGCCCGCCGGTCTCGACCCCATATCCCTCGGATCGCATGATGGCCCCGCGCGCGGCGGGGCTTTTCGCGCGCGAGCATGATGAAAGGAACCACGCGATGTATCCCGATGTCACACTCTTCATCGACGGCAGTTGGACCAAGGCGGCTTCGGGCCAGAGCATCCCGGTGGTCAACCCGGCGACCGGCGAGCGGATCGGCAGCGTGGCGCACGCCGAGCGCGTCGATCTCGACCGCGCGTTGGAGGCGGCGGAGAAGGGCTTCAAGGTGTGGAGCCGGGTCTCCGCCTTCGACCGCTCCAAGCTGATGCGCAAGGCCGCGAACATCCTGCGCGAGCGCGCCGACAGTATCGCGCGCCTGATGACGATGGAGCAGGGCAAGCCGCTGGTCGAGGCCAAGGGCGAGACCTTGGCCGGGGCGGACGTGATCGATTGGTTCGCCGAAGAGGCGCGTCGCACCTATGGCCGGGTCGTGCCGGCGCGCGCCGAGGGCATCTACCAGCTGGTCGTGAAGGAGCCGGTCGGGCCGGTCGCCGCCTTCACGCCGTGGAACTTCCCGATCAACCAGGTGGTCCGCAAGCTTTCCTGCGCGCTCGCCGCCGGCTGCTCGATCATCGTCAAGGCGCCGGAGGAGACGCCCGCCTCTCCCGCGGAGCTGATCCGGGCTTTTGTTGATGCGGGCGTGCCGGCCGGGGTGATCAATCTCGTCTACGGCGTGCCGGCGGAGATTTCCGAGTACCTCATCCCGCACCCACTCATTCGGAAGATCTCGTTCACCGGGTCCACATCGGTCGGCAAGCAGCTGGCGGCGCTCGCCGGGCAGCACATGAAACGGGCGACGATGGAGCTTGGCGGCCATGCGCCGGCCATCGTGTTCGACGACGCCGACGTCGATATCGCGAGCAAGCTGCTGGCGGCGAACAAGTTCCGCAACGCCGGCCAAGTCTGCGTCTCTCCTACCCGGATGCTGGTGCAGGAGAAGTCGTACGACAGCTTCGTCGAGAAGTTCGTGACCGCCGCCAAGGCCGTGAAGGTCGGCGACGGCCAGGAGACCGGCACCCAGATGGGGCCGATGGCGAACCCCCGCCGCATCACGGCGATGGAGGGCTTCATCGCCGACGCGGTGAAATCGGGCGCGCAGGTGAGGACCGGCGGCAACCGCATCGGCAACAAGGGCAACTTCTTCGAGCCGACCGTGCTGACCAACGTGCCGCGCGAAGCCCGTGTGATGAGCGAGGAGCCGTTCGGTCCGCTCGCCATCATCAACCCGTTCAGCACCTTCGATGAGGTCGTCACCGAGGCCAATCGGCTGCCCTACGGCCTCGCCGCCTATGCCTATACTCGCTCGGCCAAGACGGCTCATGCGATCGCCGCGGCGGTGGAGACCGGGATGATCTCGATCAACCATCACGGCCTCGCGCTGCCGGAAGTGCCGTTCGGCGGGGTGAAGGATTCGGGCTACGGCTCGGAAGGAGGCCTCGAGGCGATCGAGAGCTATCTCGTGACCAAGTTCGTCACCCAAGCCGGGCTCTGATCATCGGGCGCGGGGGCCGCGCAGGCTCCCGCGCCGCGCTGCCGCGCGAAGCTGTGCAGTAGCACTGGCGCACTAATCCGTGAGAGTCTAAGAAGCAGGGCAGCGGCGCGGCGAATCGAAACGCCGTGCAAGTCCTGAGCGACGCTGCGTGCTGGTCCGCTATCGGCGCGCGGCGGACACACGTGTGCGATCAGCAAGGAGAGACGATGTCGAAGGCATTCATCGCGCAGGTCATCCAGGGGTCGGCGGAGCTCACCGGCACCGCCGCGAACCGCGCGGCCGGCGACCTGATGAACGCGATCGTGAAGGAGTTGAAGCGCAACGGCCGCTTCACGCTGCCGAGCTTCGGCACCTTTACCGTCCGCAAGACCAAGGCTCGCAAGGGGCTCAACCCCCGCACTGGCGAGCAGATCAAGGTGAAGGCCGGCAAGACCGTCCGGTTCAAGGCCTCTCCGACGCTGAAGAAGACGGTCTGAGGCGGGCGAGGAATTCCGCGCGTTCGTGGCTTGGTGCCAACTTCCCACCTCGTACCGTCATGACCGGCGGAGGCCGGTCATCCACGACTTACCGGTAGCAAGCACGTCGTGGATGGTCGGCCTGCGCCGACCATGACGAAGACTTTGTGAAGACGGTACTCTCTCTGCTTGCAGCCAATCTAGATCCTACTTGCGGTCATCCCGAAGCCGCTCTACCGATCAAACGTCCACCTCCTCCACCGTCCGCGCCCGCTCCTGGATGAACTGGTAACGCAGCTCCGGCTTGCGGCCCATCAGGCTTTCCACGAGGCCGCTCGTGCGCGCGCGGTCCTCGGGAAGCGCCACGACCTTCAGCAACGTACGCTTCGCCGGGTCCATCGTGGTCTCCTTCAGCGACGAGGGCGGCATTTCGCCGAGCCCTTTGAAGCGGCTGATCTCGACCTTCGCCCCGGCCTTGAAGGATTTCAGCTTCCGCTCCCGATCCGGGTCCGACATCGCGTAGATGGTGTGGGCCCCCTGCGTCAGCCGATAGAGCGGCGGCTGGGCGAGGTACAGATGCCCGTGCCGGACCAACTCGGGCAGCTCGCGGTAGAAGAAGGTGATGAGCAGCGAGGCGATATGCGCCCCGTCTACGTCGGCGTCCGTCATGATAATGACGCGGCCATAGCGCAGCTTCGCCCGGTCGAAACGCTCGCCGACGCCGCAGCCCAGCGCCTCGATCAGATCCTTCAGCTCCTGGTTCTGCCGCAGCTTGTCCGCCGAAGCGCTGGCGACGTTGAGGATTTTCCCGCGCAGCGGCAGCACCGCCTGGGTCTCCCGGTTGCGCGCCTGCTTGGCCGAGCCGCCCGCGCTGTCACCCTCGACCAGGAAAATCTCGGTCTCGGCTGCGTTCTCCCGCGTGCAGTCGGCCAGCTTGCCCGGCAGCCGCAGCCGGCGGGTGGCGGATTTGCGCGGGGTATCCTTGCTCTCCTTGCGCCGCAGACGCTCCTCGGCGCGGTCGATGACGAAGGCCAGAAGATTGTCGGCGCTGGCCGGGTCGCCGGCGAGCCAGTGGTCGAACCGGTCGCGCAACGCGGTCTCCACCAGCCGCGACGCCTCGCCGCTGGTCAGCTTCTCCTTGGTCTGGCCCTGGAACTGCGGGTCGCGCAGGAACAGCGAGAGCTTGGCCGCCATCGGCGCCATCACGTCGTCGGCGACGATCTGCCCCGCCCGCCGGTTGCCGCGATGCTCGCCCCAGGCCCGCAGCCCCTTCAGCAGCGCAGCCCGGAACCCCGTCTCGTGCGTGCCGCCTTGCGATGTCGGCACCGTATTGCAGTAGGAGTGAAGAAATCCCTCGCCGCCTTCGAGCCAGGACGCCGCCCACTCGACCCGGCCGTTCGCCTCGCCCTTGGGGCCGGCCGGCAGGTCGGCCTCACCCGCCCAGATTTGCGGCAGCGCCCGGTCGGCCTCGCCGATATCGGCCTCCAGGCTGTCGCGCAACCCGCCGGGAAAATGCAGGACGGCCTCGGCCGGGGTCTCGTCCTTGCCGCCCCGCAGCAGGGACGGATCGCACGCCCAGCGGATCTGCACGCCGCGGAACAGATAGGCCTTCGACCGGCACAGCCGATAGAGCCGCGCCGGGCTGAACTGCAGCGCGCCGAAGATCGTCGGATCGGGCCGGAACCGGATGGTGGTCCCCCGGCGGTTATGCACCGGCCCAGCATTGACCAGCTTGGTCGTAGGCTTGCCGCGCGCGTAGCTCTGCTTCCAGAGCACCCGATCGAGGGCGATCTCGACCTCCATTGCCTCCGAGAGCGCGTTCACGACGGAGCTGCCGACGCCATGCAGGCCGCCGGAGGTCGCATACGCCTTGCCGCCGAACTTGCCGCCCGAGTGCAAGGTCGTGAGGATCACCTCGAGCGCGCTGAGGGTCTTGAACTTCGGATGCGGGTCGACCGGGATGCCCCGGCCGTTGTCGCGGACCGTCAGCCAGTTGCCCGGCGCCAGCGTCATCTCGATGAAGCTGGCGTGGCCGGCGACCGCCTCGTCCATCGCATTGTCGAGGATCTCGGCGGCCAGGTGATGCAGTGCCGCCTCGTCGGTTCCGCCGATATACATGCCGGGCCGGCGCCGCACCGGCTCCAGCCCCTCCAGCACCTCGATGTCCTTGGCGGAATAGCTATCGGCGTCCCGCCCCGACTTGGACGGGCCGAACAAATCGTTCATGCTGTGTTCCCGAATCTCCCTCGCACCCTATCCGGCGCGAGGGAGCGGCAGCAAGTCCGCGTCGGCGCCGTGGTGCGTCAGTTTGGCTCCTGGATATGGGCTTCGAGGAACCAGAGGTTCTTGTCGAGGCCGCGCGATACCGCCGTCAAGATGTCCGCGGTATCGGCATCGCCGGCTTCGTCAGCTTCGTCGATGTTCTTGCGCACCGCGTTCGCGACCTGCCCATAGCGCTCGATCAGCGCGGCGAGGTGGTCCTTGATGGCGTAGATGTCGGTCGGGTAGGGCGGCAGCGAGGTCGCCTGCGCCACGGTTTGCGCGGTGCCGAACGCCGTCCCGCCGAGCTGGGTGATGCGCTCCGCCATCGTGTCCACGTGGTCGTCGACCTCGGTGCGGAAGGTATCGAGCATCTCGTGGATGGCGATGAACTGTGGGCCCTTGAGGTTCCAGTGCGCCTGCTTGGTCAGCAACGCGAGGTCGATCGCATCGGCGAGGCGTGCGTTCAACAGGTTAATGGCGACCGACTTGCCGTTCGAGCTTACATCGTTCTTCGTCTTGTGCATCCGCATGCTCGTCCCTCCAAAAAAGCGTCCGACGGCCGACTCCGGCGCCCAACGCGCCGTTCTAGGGAATGTTCCGGACCAACCGCCGGTGTTCATGTGGGGTGACGGCGAGATATCGGGAGAGGGCAGGGCGCTGCCCGCCTAGCTGGAAGGAGGCCGCGCGGACCAGGGCAGTGTGATCCTCCTCCGACATGCGGCCAGCCTCGCGCAGATGGTCGGCCCAATTCTCCATTCCCCAGACCTCCAGCCACGTGTCGGCGTGGGCCACATCCTCGTAGAGCTGCCAGAACAGCGCCCCGGCCCGGCCACGGACGCGCCGGACTTCGGCCATCGCCTCGAGGAACGCCTCCCGATCGGCGGGCGCCACGCGATACTGCACCGTCTCGAACACCCGGCCGCGCGCCAGCTGCAGCAAGGGGGCGATCTCCGCCGCAGGTGCCTCGGAGGCGAGCGCGGACGCGGCTGTCTTGCTGGCCACGGAAGATGGCGCCGCATCCAGGCTGTGACGCCGCACGACGAACGCGAGCAGCAGACCGAGAAGCGCTGCCGCGAGCAGCGTGTCGGCGAGGCCGATCCGGGTGCCGATCCAACCCCAGCCGAAGGAGCCCAGGACCAGCGCTCCGTTGTACGAGAGCTGGTAGATGGCCAAGGCGCGGGCGCGGACCCAAGGAGGTGCCGCCAGTTGCGCGGCGGCCTGGGTGGTCGCGAAGGCGGAGACCCAGCCGATCCCGAACAGCACCATGCCGATGCCCGCCGGCAACCAGTGGCGCGACGCGGCCAGCACGGCCACGCCGGCAAAGGAAAAGATGCTGGCGATCATGACGATGGCGCTGCGGTCGGCGTGCTTGCGCATGGCCGGCAGCCCTAGGCCGGAAATTACGCCGCCGGCCCCCATGACCCCGAGGATCAGACCATACATGCCGGCGCCGAGGCCCAACTGCTCGCGCACCACGAGGGGCAGCAGCGCCCAGGGGGCAGCGGCGGGGAGCGAGTAGGCGAAGATCCGGATCATCGCCGACTGCATGGCCGGCGTATTGCGCACGAAGCGCGTTCCGGCGCGCATCGCACTCAGCAGGTGCTCGCGGGGATACGCACTCCGCTCCCTGCTGCGCCGCCACATGACCAGCGCCGTGATCACGGCGCAGATCGAGAGAGCGTAGAGCGCGAAGGCATAGCCGGTGCCGGCGACCACCACCAGGAAGCCGGCCAGCGCTGGGCCGATCGCGCGGGCGATGTTGAAGCCGATCCCGTTGAGCGCGATGGCCTGGACCAGATCCTCCCGAGGCACGACCTCGTTCACGATCGCGCCCCAGGCCGGGCTGGTCATGGCGGAGCCGATGCCGATGGCGAAGGTCAGGGCCAGCAACCCCCACACGCCGGTCTCGCCAGCGATGGTGAGCGCGGCGAGCGAGGCTGCGGCAAGCATCGTCCAGACCTGCGTCCCGATCAGATACAGCCGCCGGTCGATGATGTCGGCGAGCGCGCCGGCGGGGAGCGCGAGCAGGAACATCGGCAAGATCGTCGCCGCCTGCACCAGGCTGACGGTCAGCGCGTCGGGCGACAGCGTCGTCATCAGCCAGCCGGCGCCGGTGTTCTGCAGCCAGGTGCCGAGTGCCGTGATGACCGAGGCGATCCACAGGCTGCGGAACGTGCCATGCCGCAGCGGCACAACGGCAGGGGGGAGGCGCATCAGGGCGCCGGCCAGCCTGGAGGCCAAGGGGCCGAGACCCGGATGCGGACCGTGGAACCAACCATGATCGGCCGCTCGGTCATCCCCCACTCGAAGCGGTGGATCATCCCGGTGGCCACCAGGCCCGTCTGGTTGCGCTCGAGGTCGAGCTCGAGCGGATGCGTTTGGCCGTGCATGGTCAGCGTTCCTCGGACGGCGCCGGCGGCGCATCCGCCACGATACACGAGTGTCGGGAACGCAGCCGCATCAAGGAAGGTCGGCGATACCACGTCGTCACGGATCGACTGCTGCGGCATGGAGAGGCTCGCCGCCTCGATCGTGAGCTCGACGCCGCAACGGCCTGGCTCGCTACCATCGAACGTCATCGTCCCTCGGAAGCGGCTGAAATTGCCGTCGACGGGCATCATGCCGAGCGCGTAGGCACGCAGCGCCACCTCGGTGGAGGGCGGCGCCAGAGCGATGGTCCGAGGCGCGGCCGGCGCCGGAGCGCCGCCGATGAGCAACGTCGCGAGGAGCACAGCGCTTGACGCCCGGCTGGGCATGGTCTCTCCCCGTCCTCGGCAATAGACGAAAGGAGCTTGCATGAGCCTCCAAAGCAAGGCGGCCCTTGTCACCGGATCGACCAGTGGCATTGGCCTTGGCATCGCGCGAGCGTTGGCCGGTGAAGGCGCGGCCGTGATGCTCAACGGCTTTGGTGATCCGGCGCAAATAGAAAAGCTGCGAAGCGGGATGGCGTCGGAATTCGGCGTCCGGGTGGGCTACGCAGCCGCCGACATGGCGCAACCATCGGAGATCGCGGCGGCGGTGCGGCGCACGGCGGACGAGCTCGGCTCGCTCGACATCCTGGTGAACAACGCGGGGATCCAGTTCACCGCCGCCATCGAGGACTTCCCCGACGAGCGTTGGGACGCGGTGATTGCGATCAACCTCTCCGCCGTGTTCCACGGCATGAAGGCGGCGATCCCGTTCATGAAGCGCAAAGGATGGGGACGTATCGTCAACATCGCGTCGGCGCATGGCCTGGTCGCGAGCCCACAGAAGGTGGCCTATGTCGCGGCCAAGCATGGTGTCGTGGGCATGACGAAGGTAGCGGCAATCGAGCTTGCCAATAGCGGCGTGACGGCCAACGCCATCTGCCCAGGCTGGGTACGGACCCCGTTGGTCGAGAAGCAGCTGCACGACCGTGCGGCCGCGCAGGGGCGCGCGCTGGAGGGGGTGACGGAGGATCTGCTGGCCGAGAAGCAGCCGATGCGGCAATTCTCGACGCCCGACCAGATCGGCGCGCTGGCGGTGTTTCTGTGTTCCGACGCGGCGGCCACGATCACGGGGGCGCCGCTTTCAATCGACGGAGGCTGGCTGGCGCAATAGGCTCTGTGCGAGGGCTCGAGACGGCGGCAGGAGCATGGCGTGACCATCTTGGTGACAGGTGTGGCAGGCTTCATTGGGCATCACGTCGCCCGGGCGCTCCTGGCGCGGGGCGATCGCGTGGTCGGTGTCGACAATCTCAACGCCTATTACGACGTCCGGCTGAAGCAGGGCCGGCTCGCGATCCTACGGGAGGCGAGCGGCTTTGTGTTCCATGCACTCGATATCTCCGACCGCGAGGCGATGCAGGATCTCGCGACGCGGAACCCGGACATCAGCGGCGTCGTCCATCTCGCCGCGCAGGCCGGGGTACGGCACTCCCTGGTCGACCCGTATGCCTATGTGCAGGCCAATGTCATGGGGCACCTGGTGGTGCAGGAGATGGCGCGGCGATTGGGCCGACTCAGGCATCTCGTCTATGCCAGCTCGTCCTCGGTCTACGGGGCAAACCAATCCTTGCCCTTTAGCGAGACCGATCGGGTCGATACGCCGATCTCGCTCTACGCGGCCACCAAGCGGGCGGACGAGCTGATGAGCTACGCCTACGCGCATCTGTTCCAACTGCCGCAAACCGGCTTGCGGTTCTTCACGGTCTACGGGCCGTGGGGACGGCCCGACATGGCGTACTATGCTTTCGCGCGGGCCATCATGGCGGGCGAGCCGATCACCTTGTTCGAGGACGGCGCCCTGCGGCGGGATTTCACCTATGTGGACGATATCGTCGCCGGGGTCATCGGGTGCCTCGACCGGCCACCGGAAGGCGATGCTCCGGCGCGGGTGCTCAATATCGGGAACCACCGCAGTGAGCGGGTGAGCACGTTGATCGGCCTGCTTGAGCAGGAACTCGGTCGCAAGGCGGTGATCCGGACGGCGCCGCGTCCGCTGGTCGATGTGGAGGAGACATTCGCGTCGGTGGACGCGATCGCCGCCCTGACCGGCTACGATCCGAAAACCCCTTTGGCGGTCGGCATCCCGCGTTTCGTCGCCTGGTTCCGCGAATGGCACGGGATTGGGCGAAGCTGAAAGAGCTGAAGGATAGGGCTTGACCGGGGGCTGCTTGTCCCCTAAATCCCCGTTCGCCGCGCCGGACGGTTTCTCTTGCCTCCGGGTCGCGGTTCAGCTACCTTCTTCGGTCTGCACCGAAGATGTGCACTTCAGGGCAAATCAGCCGAGCATCCCGCCGATGGTGGGTGGGCGGCAGTTTCGCCCTCGCTCTTTGATTTGTAAATCCAGATGGAAGGGATACGTTGGCGGCGCCCTAGTTCCATTCGCGCGTGAGCGGGAGTGGATGGTGGTTGGGTTATCTTGGTTGGTTTGGGTTGGCTATTTGGCCTGGACTTGCTGGGTTTTGTGACCTGCTTGGGGCGTTGGTTGATGTGTCTTTTTGATGCGTTACAGTACGCTTCGAGATCCTTTCTGTCGTCTGGCTCGTGAGGGTTGGGTGATGGGAAGGGAGTGAGTTTGGGTCTGTTCGTTGATGATCTCACCTTTGGCTGGGATCTG
>JAFKFI010000137.1 GCA_017307285.1 Alphaproteobacteria bacterium
CCGGTTTTGGAGCGGACGATCACCGGCCTCTCCGTCCTCTTGCAGTCCAATGCGCTCAAGCAGGCGCTGCAGCCTTACACGGTGGCCGGACCTTGGGGCCGTTTGCTCGACGCGGAAACCGAACGCCTTGGCGAGGCGGAGGTGCAGGCCTTCGAAACCGAGGGCCTGATCGGCGCCGGCGCGGCGCCCGCCGTGCTGTCCTATCTGTTTCACCGGATCGAAGATCGCTTCGACGGCCGGCCGACCTTGCTCATTGTCGACGAAGGCTGGCTCGCGCTCGACGATCCCGGTTTCGCCGGACAGCTTCGCGAGTGGCTGAAGACGCTGCGGAAGAAGAACGCGTCCGTCATCCTCGCCACGCAATCGCTCGCTGACATCGATGGCAGCACGATCGCTCCCGCGATCATCGAGAGCTGTCCCACGCGGATTCTGCTGCCGAACGAGCGCGCGCTCGAGCCGCAGATCGCGGCGATCTACCGGCGCTTCGGTCTCAATGACCGGCAGATCGAGATTCTGAGCCGGGCGACGCCGAAGCGCGAATACTACTGCCAGTCGCGCCGGGGCAACCGCCTCTTCGAGCTCGGCCTCTCCGAAGTCGCGCTCGCCTTCACCACCGCATCCGCAAAGACCGACCAGACCGCCATCGAACAGATCCTCGTGGCGCATGGCCGCGAAGGCTTCGCGGCCGCATGGCTGCGCAGCAAGGACCTCGATTGGGCGGCCGACATGCTCACCCGTAACCCGGAGGTTTCCTCATGATCGCCCGTCGCCTGCGCGCCGGTCTCGTCACCGGCGTCGCTGCTTTGTCGATTGTCACCCTCAGCGTTCCTGCGCGCGCCCAGTGGATCGTGTTCGATCCGACCAACTATGCGCAGAACATCCTGACCGCCGCGCGCGAGCTTCAGCAGGTCAACAATGAAATCCAGATGCTGGAGAACCAGGCAACATCGCTGATCAATCAGGCGCGCAATCTCGCGAGTCTTCCGTACTCCTCGCTTGCCACACTCGAACAGTCGATCGCCCAAGCCCAGCAGCTTCTTACCCAGGCGCAGCGTATCGCCTACAGCGTCAGCACGATCGACCAGGCGTTCACGCAACAATATCCGCAAGCCTATTCGAGCGGGACTTCATCGCAGCAGCTTCTCGCCGACGCGCAGTCACGCTGGCAGAACGCCCGCGCCGGATTTCAAGACACCATGCGCGTGCAGGCCGGCGTCGTGCAGAACCTCGACTCGACGCGCACCCAGATCGACGCGTTGGTGACGGCGAGCCAAGGCGCCACCGGTGCACTCCAAGCCGCGCAGTCGGGCAATCAGCTCGTCGCCATCCAGACCAAGCAGCTCGCCGACCTCACCGCCGTCATGGCCTCGATCGCGCGCGCCCAGAGCTTGGACGCCGCGCGCACACTCGAGACCGAGGCTCAGGCGCAAGCGCAGATGCAGAACTTCCTCAACTACGGCGCCGGCTATCAGGCCGGCAACGCGCAGATGTTCCATTGATGCGCCCCCGTTTCCTCAATCTTCCCGCCATTGCGCGCGCCGTCGGCTTCGCCGTGGTGGCTGTCGCCATCGTCGCTGCCACGCTGCACTTCCGCGAGGCTCCATTGCGCTCGCCAGACCCCGCTGCAAGTCCCGCGGCGACCTCCGATCCGCTCTCGGACGAACTGAAACGATGCCAGGTGCTCGCCGCGCAGGCGAAGGATGACGCCGATTGCGAAGCTGCCTGGGCCGAGAACCGCCGCCGCTTCTTTACCTATCGGCCGCCCAGCACGACGACCCCGCCCGCGGCATCAGCGAACTCCTCCGACAGGTAAACACAATGGGCGGCACCGGCGTCATCGACAATTTCTTGGGGACGTTCACCCAATACATCGATTCCGGGTTTGGATTGGTCCAGGGCGATGTGCGCTGGCTCGCCGGGATTCTCATCGCCATCGACATCACGCTCGCCGGCCTCTTCTGGGCGATGGCGCCCGACGAGGACGTGCTCGCACGCCTCATCAAGAAGACGCTCTATATCGGCGTCTTCGCCTTCATCATCGGCAACTACAACAACCTCGCGCAGATCATCTACAACAGCTTCGCCGGTCTCGGCATCGAAGCGGGCGGCGGCACCATCAGCGCCTCGCAGCTTCTTCAGCCCGGCAAGATTGCCGAGGTCGGGATCGACGCCGGCAAGCCGATCCTGACCGCGATCTCCGGGATGATGGGTTTAACCAGCGTCTTCGCGAACCTGGTGCAGATCATCATCCTGCTCGTCGCCTGGCTGATCGTCATCATCAGCTTCTTCGTTATGGCGATCCAGCTCTTTGTCAGCCTGATCGAGTTCAAGCTGACGACACTCGCAGGGTTTGTTCTCGTCCCCTTCGGCCTCTTCGGCCGCACCGCGTTTCTGGCAGAGCGCGTGCTCGGCAACGTGGTCTCGTCCGGCATCAAGATCCTGGTGCTCGCCGTCATCATCGGCATCGGCTCGACGATCTTCAATCAGTTCACCAGCGGCTTCAACAATCCGCCGACGATCTCCGACGCGCTGACACTCATCCTAGCGGCGCTCTCGCTGCTCGGCCTCACGATCTTCGGTCCTGGCATCGCCAACGGCTTGATCGCCGGAGGCCCGCAACTGGGCGCTGGCGCTGCGGTCGGCACCGGTCTCGCGGCGGCGGGCATCGGCGCCGCCGGCATCGCAGCCACGGCGGGCGGACTCGCCGCTGCAGGTGGTGCGATTGCGGGCACGGCGCGCGCGGGCGCTTCCGTCGCGGGCGGCGCCACCGCCGCCTATCGCGCTGGCGGTGCGGCCGGTGTCGCTCAGACCGCGGGTTCGGTCGCCATGAGCCCGCTTCGCCGGGCGGCGGCAAGCCTGAAAGAGAGCTTCGCATCGGGCGAGCGCGCCGTGATGCGCGGAGGCGCGCCAGCGAGCGCCGGCGGTGCGGGATCCTCGACACCTTCAGACGGTCCGCCGGCCTGGGCGCAGCGCATGAAGCGCAGTCAGACCATCAGCCGCGGCGTGTCCACCGCCGACCACGCCATCCGCTCCGGCGACCGGGCGAGCGGCGGTCACCAGATCGACCTCTCGGAGGGGGATTAGCCCATGTTCAAACGATCAACCGTGCGCTACGGCAAGACGCCCGAGCCGGAAACCCCTTATCAGCGGGCCGGCCAGGTGTGGGACGAGCGCATCGGCTCCGCCCGTGTGCAGGCGAAGAACTGGCGCCTCGCCTTCTTCGGAGCACTGGCGCTGAGCGGCGGCCTCGCCGGTGGGCTGATCTGGCAATCGGCCCGCGGGACGATCACCCCTTGGGTCGTGCAGGTCGACAGGCTGGGCCAGGCGCAGGCCATTGCGCCGGCGGTCGCCGACTATCAGCCGACCGATCCGCAGATTGCCTGGCATCTCGCTCGGTTCATCGATGAGGTGCGCAGCATTCCTGCCGACCCCGTCGTGCTGCGGCAAGACTGGCTCGATGCCTACAACTACGTCACCGACAAGGGCGCGCTGACGCTCAACGATTACGCCCGCACCAACGATCCATTCTCGAAAGTCGGGAAGACGCAGATCTCCGTCGAAGTGGCAAGCGTGATCCGCGCCTCCGACAGCAGCTTCCGCGTCGAATGGGTCGAACGGCATTATGTCGACAACGCGCTCGCCGCCACGGAGCGCTGGAGCGCGATCCTCACCATCGTTGTGCAGACGCCGACCGACGCCGATCGGCTGAAGAAAAATCCGCTCGGCGTCTACGTCCACGCCCTCAATTGGTCAAAGGAGCTCGGCTGATGCGCTCGCTGCCTCTCGCAACTCTTCTGCTTGTTTCGACGTCCCTTGCAGCGTGTTCGACGTGGAAGCCGCCCGAGATCAGCTATGACGACACGCCGAAGCAAGCTGTGCTTCAGCCCGATCCACCCAAGCCCGTGCAAATCGTCGAGCTGCCGAAGCCGCTCCCTCTGCCCGGCCAGCTCAAGCGGCTTCCGGGATCGACGAAAACGCCACCAGAGCTCGCCGATCCACACGCCCGCGTCGACCAGGCGAATGGCGCCGCCCGAATCCAGCCGACGCGGGCCGGTTATCTCAACGCCATTCAGGTCTATCCGTTCTCTGACGGTGCGCTCTATCAGGTCTACGCCGCGCCCGGCCAGATCACGGACGTCGCGCTCGAGCCGGGCGAGCAGCTCGTCGGCTCTGGCCCCGTCGCGGCGGGCGATACCGTGCGGTGGATCATTGGCGATACGGAGAGCGGCGCCGGCGCAGCCAAGCGCATCCACATTCTCGTCAAGCCGACACGCGCCGATCTCATCACCAATCTGGTCATCAACACCGATCGGCGGACCTATCACCTCGAGCTGCATTCCGACGAGAAGACCTACATGGCGTCGGTGTCCTGGGCCTATGCGCAAGACCAGCTCATCGCCCTTCGCCAGCAAAACGCCGCGGCCGACGCAGCCGCGCCTGTGGCGACTGGCGTCGACATCAACGCGCTGAACTTCCGCTATCGCATCGAGGGCGACAATCCCGCCTGGCGGCCGCTGCGCGCGTTCGATGACGGCCGGCAGGTATTCATCGAGTTTCCGAGCGGCATCAGCCAGGGCGAGTTGCCGCCGCTCTGGGTCATCGGCGCCGAAGGCGATGGCCAGCTCGTCAACTACCGCGTCAAAGGCAACCACATGATCGTCGATCGCCTGTTCGCCGCCGCCGAACTCAAGCTGGGCGGCAAACATCAGCAACTCGTGCGGATTGTCCGCACACACGGGAGGCCGCAGTCGTGACGGATGGAGCCCGTGAAGAAGGCAGGTCGACTGAAGGCAGTCGGCCGACCGAGGAGATGCGGCTGCGGTCGAGCCGGCCGCCGGTCACTCGCCTGTCGCGAAGAGTCCTTCTCGGCCTGGGCACGGCCGCGGCAGTCGGCATCGGCGGCGCGTTGTTCTTCGCCCTGAAACCGCAGCATCAGAGCACGGGCTCCGAACTCTACAACACGAACAACCGCAACACGCCTGATGGCCTGGCGAATCTACCCCGTGACTACACCGGCCTTCCCAAGCCCGCGCCGCAGCTCGGGCCGCCGCTTCCCGGCGATCTCGGCCGGCCGATCCTCAACAGTGGAGCCCCAGCTCCCGGCATGCCGACCGGCACCGATCCCGAACAACAGCGGATCGCGCAAGAGCAAGAGGCCGCGCGCACGAGCCGTCTCTTCACGACGACGAATGTCCGCCAAACTGCGCAAACAGCATCGGCAGCAACTCCGGCCGGCGCGACGCCTGCCGTCGCGGCCGTCGGTTCAAGCGACCTGACCTCGCAGGATCACAAGCTCGCGTTTCTCAACGGCGCCGTCGACCGCCGCACCACGAGCCCGGACCGCGTCCAGCCCGCCGCCAGCAAATACATTCTGCAAGCGGGCGCCGTGATCCCCGCAGCGCTGATCACCGGCCTTCGGTCCGACGTTCCCGGTCAGGTTACCGCTCAGGTGACGGAAGACGTCTATGACAGCCCGACGGGAAAGATCCTTCTGATCCCGCAAGGCGCGCGCCTGGTCGGTCAGTACGATGCGCAGATCGCCTTTGGGCAGACGCGCGCGCTGCTCGTCTGGAATCGCCTGATCATGCCGAACGGCCGCTCAATCGTGCTGGAACGTCAGCCGGGCGCCGACACCGAAGGCTATGCCGGCCTCGAGGATGAGGTCGACAACCATTGGGGCATGCTGTTCAAGGCGGCGATCCTCTCCACGCTCTTGAGCGTCGGCTCCGAAGCGGGCACCAGCAACAGCGAGAACAATCTGGCGCAGGCGATCCGACAAGGTGCATCGCAGAGCTTCAGTCAGATCGGCGAACAGGTCGTTGGGCGCTCTCTCAACATTCAGCCCACGATCGCCATCAGGCCCGGCTTCCCCGTGCGCGTGATGGTCACCCACGATCTCGTCCTCGAACCCTACGGCGCATGAGGAATCGACATGGCAAAGCTGAAACTCGGAACGATCCCGGATGACAAGCCGGTCAAGCTGACGATCGAATTGCCGGCCGTCATTCATCGCGACCTCGTCGCGTATGCAAACGCGCTTGGCCGCGAAACCGGCCAAGGAGCCGTGGAGCCGGCAAAGCTGATCGGTCCGATGCTTGTGCGCTTCATGGCGACCGACCGCGCCTTCGCGAAGGTGCGTCGCTCGGAATCGGCGGCGCAACGAGCCCAATCCGAAAAATCTGGCTCAGAAAAGCTGACGTGAGCGCGCCTCATCGCGCATGAAGGCGACGAACCGGCCGACGGCCGGGTCTTCGGCCTCCGGGCACCACGCGAGCTCGACCTGCACCCAAGCGTTCTCCTCGCAGATCGGCCGATAGACGACGCCCGGAAACACGACTTCCGCCTGGCTCGTCGTGGCGAGGGTGATCCCGAACCCTGCTGCGACCAGCGCGAACACGCACTGCTTGCTGCCGGCGTGGGACTCGAATTTAACGCCGCAGCCCATGAACGAGGCGTAGAACTCGCGGGCGGAGTGACTGTTGTCCCAGCCCTGAACGAGGAAGGTCTCCCTCCGCAAGCTCTTCCAGTTGACTGCCTCGTACTCCAAGAGTGGATGTTCGCATGCCATCGCCGCGACAATCCGCTCGCGGTAGAGCGGCGCCGTCACGGCGTCGGGCCACAATGTGTGACTCGTCATCAGAGCAACATCGATCCGACGCTCCCGCATGCCTCTTTGGATCTCCCACTCGTTCATTTCCGCGATCGAAAGCGCCACCTCCGGATGTCTTTCGCGCCACCCGGACAAGAGGCCCCGCAGCGGTTCACCGACCGGCGGCATTCGCACCGCGAGGCGTACTTCGCCGACGATGCCATTGCCATTCTGATCGCCAGCGTGACGGATCGCGTCGAGTTCTGCCAACACGCGGCGGATGTGCGGCAGTACCGCCTTGCCGCCGGTCGTCAGCCGAACGCCAGCATGCCCACGTTCAAACATTGCGAGACCGAGCTCGTCCTCGAATCGTCCCACGCGCCGGCTGATCGTCGATGTGTTGATTCCGAGAGCCTTGGCGGCATGCGTAAAGTTGCCTGCGGCCGCCGAAGCCTCGAGATACATGAGATCACGGATCTCCATGTCCGATAGGCTTTGCAAATTTTGCTCTTCGCCTCGCATGCTGGCATCGGCAGCCGGGTCGCAGCCGATCGGTGACGCGGCCGGACGCGCAATCAAGTCGCTTACGCGTGTAGCCATCAGCGGATCCCGCCAACCACGGCTGCCGATCACGGCCTACGCAATCGCTCGCTCGATCGCCTCACTGCGAGGGGAGCGCTCGCTTCGCCCTTCCGCGGATTTGATCACCGCGTCATCGAGATGCCCGGCTTCCCGCACGCACTGAAGCCGCTCGCGAGACACTTCGAGGTATCCCGCAACCGCGATTGTCTTTCCAATCGACCGCGGCGAACCGAGACGCGGCAAAGGCCAGCGCGCGCGGAACAGAATCCGTTCCATCCGGGCGTCTGTCACCGTGACGATATCGGTGAGCTGACGCATCAAGCCGAACTCGATCATGCCGGCGAACAGTTCGTAGGTCGCCCGCGCGATGCTGCCCGCCGTCTTGGCCTCTCTGGTGCAGAGATCAACGCCGAAGCGGCTGCTTTCCCAGATCGTCTGGCGTGCCGGCGCGGCCTCGCCGTCTAGAAGTGCCGGGAACGTATCGCGGAGCATCGTTGGGCCGGTGGTCGGCAAGAACCGCACGCATCCCTGCACCCGGTTGTCGTCGTCCTTCTGCAGGAGATAGGCGGGACGGCAGGCATCGAATTCGTCGACTTCCATGTCGCCGCTGATCTGCACGTCCCAGCCGAGCCGTTCCTTGAAAATCCGGTAGCGAAGCCGATGCATCTCGGCGAGGTCGTCGATGAACTCGCCGTAGCGATCAGGGTTGATGAGTTGGAGCATAGTCGCCTCCTGGCAGGGTTGGTCCTGCGCGATAGAAGGCGATCAGCCGGGGTCTTCTCATCCTGTGCAGTGGCACAGGGGTCGGAAGGGGGAACCTATTCGCTCGTCGATTTAGCGGCCAATTTCGCGACAGCCTGACAGATGGTGCGAACGCCGAATTTCGTCTTCGCGTTATCCAGATGAAATGCCGCTGTGCGGCGCGAGATGCCGAGGATGCGTCCGGTCTCCCAAGCGGACTTGCCTCGCGCGGCCCATTCGAGACACTCGAACTCCCTCGGTGACAACAGCACGCCATCGACGAGCCGATCCACACCCAGCTTTCTACGGGCATGCGCATGAAAGTACATCGCCATAAGCTGGAGCACGCGCCCATGCTCTTCGATGCGATAACAGAACGCACGGCGACATACGTCAGCGGCAAAAGTGACAGCCGCAATCGGACCACGGCCATCATGGATCGGGATGGTGAATCCGCAGCCGATGCCAAATTCCGCCGCTTCGTCGAAGAGCTGCCGCTGCGATCTCTTCAGTTTGAACGGTCCGACCTCCGGTCCCCACTCAAATGGCTCGGTACTGCGACATGCCTGGGCAACTACTGGGTCTATCTGTTCGTAGCGTTGCTCCAGGTAGTGCGTCGTCCAGGGCGGCGGATAAGTCGAGATAAGGGAGGGCTCCATCTCTCGCCGGTACGGAATAGACAGGTAAGCGAAACGCGGCAAATCGAGTGCGACCGCAGCGGCGGTCATTGCCGCGCCAAGAGCCGCAGTGTCTGCGCTCTCGGCAACACGGTCGATGAAGGTCTGAAAGACGCGATGCATCAGTCGCCCCTTCTCTCCTCGCGATCGCTCTTCTTTTCGCCGCTTACATCTGCTGGGAGGACCGTCGACAATTAATGCGGTGCACAGGCGAGCCGTGCCGATGGCCAGAAGTCGATCTCAAATTCAGTGATTACCGCATCATAGCCGGCATTCCTTCGTCGACAAAGCAGGTCCGGCGATGGCAGAACAACCCGCCATTGCTTCAAGCGAATAACATGCATGCCAATCAACAGTACATGCCGACGAGATGGTCGTCAGTGCGCTCTCTTTCCGTCAGCGCGCCTCCGTCTTGCCATAGCTTTCTCCCTGGGCAAAACCGTAACCAATGAAAGCGCCGGCTTGGACGAGCATTGCGAGATTGGTCGAGAGATCAAATAACGCGAATTCGGTCATTGCGCGTCGCGTCGCTTCAGTAAGCGACTGTCCGCTTGCCAGCGCGGTTATAAACTCAGCACCGCCGGGCGGTATCAAACGAACCTCGACTTCAGCTCCCGGGCGCACTACCACTGCATCCTCTCCATCTGAATCGACGTCAACCGACCTTGGCACACCATCAGTGATATTCATGCGCCAGATCGTCACGGCCGGGAAAAGAGAACGGACGACGCGAAGTGACGGGTGGAGGCTGAAGCGAAGTTCGGCAACGCGATCATTCGGAATGGCGGCAAGTGCCACTGGCTCAAGCGCGACCGCGTCGCGGGCGTGATAAGCTTCGACCCAGGCTCGCTCAATTCGAATAACATCGGGCAGATATGACAAAGAAACAGCGGGATCGAATACAGCGACAAAATCTGCAAATCCGGCACCGTAATCGAACAGCATCGGCGAGGTTGGCGGCTCCGAAACAGCGTAGGCGCGCGCCATCGCACGGAAAAACTCATCACCGACGATCCGGCAGGTGGCCGGGAAATTGGCTCGCAGCGCTTCGATCAAACCAAGCACGACATTATTTCGGTAAACCGAAAATCTTTTGGAGCTAAGTTCCCCATCCGGTCCGATTAGGCCCGGCGGTGTGGCAAGCGTCGCGTCAAGCAAAGCGGCGGCAAATTCACGCTGCCTGTCAGTAGCCAATTGCTGCACGGTGACGCTCCCTTTTCCCGACCGCCACCATTGTTGCCTCCGCTCGGTCGGCTTCGGCCTTGAGCTCAGGCCAGGTCGGAACCTTGGTGTCCCATTCGATCAATGTCGGTTTTGGACCAACACGCCCGATTGCATGTTCGAACAAACTCCAGACATGTTCGTCGACCGGACGATCGTGGGTGTCGATTAGGAGCGGCCGGCCCGCCTCATCCGCTTCCCGAGTATATCCGGCAAGATGGATTTCCTGCACATGCGCGAGTGGATACTCGTCGAGATACCGTATTGGATCCCATCGTTGATTGGTCGATGAGACATACACGTTATTGACATCAAGCAGCAGACCGCAACCGGTCCGTCGCACCGTCTCAACGATGAAGTCGATTTCCGAATAGGTGCTCTCCGCAAACGCGAGATAGGTCGAGGGGTTTTCCAACAACATCTGTCGACCGAGCGTATCCTGCACCTCATCGATATGGTCGGTCACAAGCGCAAGCGTTTCCGACGTGTAGGGTACCGGCAGCAAGTCATCGAAAAACCTCGTGTCGTGCGTCGACCAGGCAAGATGCTCGGAAAAAAGCCCCGGTTGATAGCGCTCGATCAATTGTTTGAGGCGCCGCAGGTGATCGCGATCGAGCGGGCGGGCGGCACCAATCGACAGGCCTACCCCGTGCAGCGACAGTGGGTAATGGTTACGGATTTCCGTGAGATAACGATGGGGCGGCCCGCCAGCACCCATGTAGTTCTCGGCATGGACCTCAAAGAAACCGATATCTGGTCTCGTTGCCACAATGGTCCGGTAGTGCTCGGCCTTCAAACCGACACCGGCGCGTGACAAAATCGCTTGAAGGCGCGTGTCCAGGGCAACGGATTCGAGCGCCAAAGTCATGTCCTCCTTGTCCTGCCCATTGAGTTCGCTCGGAAATGAGAGCGCGCCGTGGTTGACCGGGTAGCCGACAGCGAAATTCAATTCAACCCGCGATCGCTGCGACAGCGATCACGAATTTTTTGGCGTCAGACTGCCATGCCCTTTTGGTGTTACCATCGTTGTGCAGGTGCCTTTCGGCACCAGCTTGTAAGAATTCCCTTCGTAGTCGACCGTACTCGTGCCAGCGCAGGTGGTTCCGGCTCCGGCATAGCAGTCATTTTGACCCTTTAACGCGACGCCGTAACATTTTTCGAGCCGGCTGGCCTCCGTTCCCTGGGCGATCGCGGAATTCGTTGTCGTCGTAGCCAACAATGATCCCAGCGTCGCGGCAAAAGCGCCGGCAACAAGGATCGATAGCGTTTCATTGGACATCCCTGTTCCTCAGATTGTAGTCGACCTGACCCTTAATCTATTGCTGGGTCGAGTGATCCGCCAGCGGTTCTCATCCAGTAGCGATTAGACCTTCGGAAAACGGCCTTCAAGGTGTGTCTGCGCGACAATGCGTTTGCCCCGAATGAGGTAGCTGTCCGCACCATCCTCCACTTCCGCCATCCTCGGCGCAGGCGGCTCACTGCAGGAAGGCTATTTCTCCCTTGCCGCGACAGGTGGGGTATTTCGATGCTGCGTTGGGGAGTTCCTCCCAAGCCGTTTTGCCAGCTTCCGGACGCTGTCGTGGCCTCGATAGACACCAAGACCCGTCAGGATGATAAGATCGTTCGTATAGTTACGAGCGCGGTTGTCGTCGATCGAGCCCGTCTGGCTCTCGCGCAGACGATCACCGAGTGAACCGGAAGAAAGCTCCCCGCGGAACGAGCAAGGTCAGCACGGTTCAATGATCGACGTTGCATGCTAGGCATTTTCACCTCCCGTTACGATCGACGGCCCGGATTCTCTGAGAGCACTTTGGGAACATAGTAAGCCGGACAGCAGGCAACCCCGTTGTTCCCGCCGAATCGCTCGCGCCGGCACTGTTCGCGTCAGCCCGTCTGTGGCGCCGTCGCGGTCGGCGCTTTGCCCACGCTGAGGATCGCGTTGATGAACAGCGAGGGTCGGCCCCACAGCGAGTTGACGAAGATCGCCGTGACGCTGACCGCCATCGCCACCATCGCCCAAACGGGATAGAGGAGCCCGGTAGCGGCGAGCGGGATGCCGATGCCATTAAAGCAGAACGCGAGCAATACGTTCTGCACCATCTTGCGATAGCTGTAGCGGCTGATCTCGCGTGCGCGCAAGATCAAGCCCAGCTTGCGGCCGAGGATGATGATGTCGGCCGACTCGATGGCGATGTCGGTACCGGTGCCCATGGCGATCCCGACATCCGCCTGCATCAGGGCCGGCGCGTCGTTGATGCCATCGCCGACCATCGCCACCTTTCCGTGCTGCTGGAGCCGACGAATGATCTCGGCCTTTGCACCCGGCAGGACGCCGGCATGGACCTCGTCGATCCCGAGATCTTGCGCGACCCGCCGCGCGGCCCGCTCGTTGTCGCCGGTGACCAGCACCGTCTTGACTCGGGCGTTGCGCAGGGCAGCAACGGTTTCAATGGCGTCGGGCTTAAGGGTATCGCCGAGCGCCAGGATGCCGAGCGCGCTGCCGTTCCGGGCGACCGCGATCACCGTCCGTCCGATCTCTTCCAAGGCGGCAATGCGCGGGGCAAGCCCAGTCAGATCGATGCCGCGCTCGCCGAGAAACTTGGGACTGCCGACGACGACCTCCCGTCCGTCGATGCGGGCAACGACGCCCTTGCCCGGGATCGCTTCGAAATCCTGGACTGTGGGCGGAACGACTTTGCGCTCGAAGGCGGCCTTGACTACCGCATCCGCGAGAGGATGCTCGGAGGAGGATTCGGCGGCCGCGGCAATAGCCAGAAGCTCGCTGTCGTTCGCGCCGGTGCCCTCGATCTCTCGGACTATCGGCTTCCACTCGGTGAGCGTCCCTGTCTTGTCCAGGACGATCTGCGTCACGAGGCGATAGGCCTGGAACGCCTCGCCCGTCCGCATCAGGATGCCCTGGTCCGCCGCCTCGCCGGCGCCGCGTACGATCGAGAGTGGCGCCGAGATGCCGACGGCGCACGGATACCCCATCACCAGCACGCTCAACCCTGCGAACACGGCGCGGCCAAGATCAGGATGGCCGCTAATCAAGAGCGGCCCCACCATCCAGCCAATAAAGGCGAGGGCCGCGATCACCAGGACGGTTGGCGTGTAGACGCGCAGGATGCTATCGACGAGATGCAGAATGCCGGGCTTAAGCGCCCGCGCATCCTCGACTTGGCGGACAACGCGTTGGAGGAAGCTTTCCTCGCCCACCGCCGTGACGCGGACCAGCAACGTGCCGGTGCCGTTGATCGAGCCGCCGACCACGGAATCATCCTCCCCCTTCTCCACCGGGATAGACTCGCCGGTGACGAAGGACTGGTCGACGCCCGAATGGCCACTCATGACGGTGCCGTCGATCGGGACCCGCTCGCCCGGGCGGATGCGGACGAGATCACCGACCGCAACCTCGGCCACACGAACCTCGACCTCCTGATTGTTGCGGACCACGCGAGCCATATCCGGCTGCAGATCGAGCAGCCGCTTCACCGCCTGCGAGCTGCGCGTCTTGACGATCAGCGACAGCCACTCTGAAAAGATATGATACGTGCCTATCATGACCGACACGGCAAAGAAGGGCGCCGTCGGATAGCCAGGAGGCTGCAGCACGAGCCCGATGATGCCGCCCGCGAGACCGGCAAAGGCGCCGATCTCGAGCAGCACATGCTGATTGAGAATGCCTCGACGCAGCGCCTGTGCCGCCATATAGAGAATATGACCGCCGACAATGAACACCAAGACGAATGCCAGCGCTGCCACGATCCACGGCGTTGCCGCCGCGAGTTGCCCAGTCTGCTGGAAATAGAGAAGAGCTAATGCAACTGCAGCCAGACCGCCAGAGCCACCGAACGCGGCCCCGGGACCGCTCGGCCGCAGCACCAGGAAGACGAAGGCGAGCAGGCTTGCGAAGACGAGCGCCGGCAGTGCGGCGGCCCAGATGCCGGTCGGGTGCGCGATGAGCGCGATCGAAGCGAGGCTCAAGCCCACGGCGATGACGAAGCGCCTTCCTTCGCGAACGAGATCGCGCTCCTCTTCTTCGAAGGGGCGCAGCTTGCGCGGATCGGAAACGGTGTAACCGATATCCTTGAGGGTCTGCAGCACTTCCTCGGGATGGGCGATCGCAGGATCATATTCGACCAGCGCCTGCTCGTGGGTGAGGCTGACGGCGACCTTGTCGACGCCGGGAAGCCGACCGAGCGCTTTTTCGATCGTTCCGGTGCAGAGCGAGCAGTGGAGGCCCCCAATGCGGGCGCGGATCTTCTTGCGGCCGGGACGGTTCGATGGCTCCTCGCTCCATAACCGGTCGGTGGTGTCGGTGATGATGGCCGTGCTCATGGCTGCAACCTTTCGCAACGATTCAAAAAAGCGGTAACGGTCAAGCGGACGGCGTCACCTCGTGAGGGCCGAGCGCGGTCACGGCGCACGGCTGGCCACGCGAAAGCCAGGACGCTCGACCATGGCAACCAGACGATCCTCGTCGGTGGCGGCCGGGTCATAGAGGATGCGCGCTTCGCCGCTCGCGAAGGTAACGGCCACGGTCTTGACGCCGGGTGCGCGTTCGACGAGCGCCTTGATGGTGTTCGCACACCCGTCGCAACGCATCCCCTGAATCTTCAAGGTCACGGATTTCACAATGCTCTCCTTTGTTTATGGTTGTTAGCCGCGATACTGCCATTCTGCCTCTTCCGCTTGGGCGGGACCGCCGGCAACGGGCCGTCGGCCGCGAGCGACGGCACACGGCTGTGGGCGGGGTCGATGAGTGTGTCGAGAATCGTGCATACATGCAGCCCGCCGCGACCGGGGCAGACGGCGATGAGAGCTTCGAGGGCGGTGCCGATGTGGTGAAGCTGGTCGATTTTGCGATTTACGTCCTCGAGTTTGGCCACAGCCTGGCTCCGGACCACCGAACAATCGGCCGCCGGGTCGGCCCTGAGCGACAGCAGCTCCTGAATCTCGTGCAGCGAAAAGCCGATCTGCTGCGCCTGGCGGATGAATTTGATCCGCTTGATCTGCTCCGGCGAATAGACACGAAAGCCGGAACCTTGCGGCTTCATCGGCTGGTCAATCAGTCCGCGCCGCTCGTAGAAGCGGATGGTTTCGACACCCACGCCAGCCTCGCGGGCGGCCTTTGCGATGGTCAGGTCTCTCATGGTCTCACCTCGACATATAGAATATGGCGTCCGTACCACAGTACGGAGTCAAGGGGGCTGCTGAAAAATTCTCGAGAGGCGAGGCTTTCCCCAAACGTAGACCCGCGGGGCCGCAGCATCACCCCAAAGGGCAAGGCCAAGCCCCATAAAATGCGCCGCGCGCCAGGCTGAAAGCGGCCAGCACTACCCCAAGGCGCACCACGCCGCGGACCAGACCTGCCCGATCAGCCCACGGGTCGCATGGGGGCCCGCTCGCGCTTTTGGCTCGGAACGTCAACGCCCAGCGCCGGACCTCGCGACCTTCTGCCCCCTTCCCGGCGACATAGCTCACAATTCTGCGCACGGCGGCCTTGGCTGTGGCAGTGTGCATCATTGTAGGTCCCTAAGGTTCTCCGTGAGGGGTTACCTCGCCTCCTGTCGCCCGCTTCGCCCTTTGGCAATGAGCGCTTGCAGAGCATCGAAGTCTGTTGTTGCACCGATCGTGACCAGATCGCCGATCACGAATCCTGGTGTACCAGTGATCCGCAGCGTTTGTGCGAGCTTGCCGGTCCGGTCCAATTCCGCTTCGATGGCCGCGTCCCGCATGTCCACTTTCATCCGGTTAATATCGAGGCCGACGGCTGCGGCGACTTCCAGGACCTTCGCCGCGTCGACATGCCCGCGCACCTGATAGAGGGCGCGATGCAAGGCGACATATTTGCCTTGCCTGTTGGCTGCGAGCGCCGCTTTGGCGGCAAACACCGAGTCCGGCCCGAGGATCGGAAATTCCTTGTAGGCGATCCGCAGCCAGGGATCGGCTGCCTCCGCTTGGGTCATCAATGGCACCATGGCGCGGCAATAGGGACAGTTGTAGTCGAAGAACTCGACTAGCGTGACATCGCCGTTGGAATTTCCGCTGACCGGGCTGTCGGGATCCTGAAACACCTCGGCCGCGTGATCCCTCAAGGCAGCTCTCGCCGCCGCCGCATCCAGTTCGCCTCGTTTCGCTTCCAATCGATTCAGCGCTTCGCCCACGACCTCCGGATCTGCGAGCAGATAGTTCCGTACACGTTGTTCGAATTCGCCCTGCGAGATGTCAGCGGCGACGGCGGGACTCCCCAGATGCAGTGCAGGTGATTTCGCAAACCATACGCCAGCCATCCCGAGCAGGAGCAGCGCTACTATGGCCCATGCCAGGATGCCTCGTGCTAACGGTCTGTCTGCCATGGAACCTCCCTCATTCTTTTTCTTTCCGATGACGATCAAGTGACCCTTGTGCAACCGGCTTGTATTCGGTTGGGTTGGTCGATTTGCGGCTCTCCAACTCCAGATAAGCGATAATGTCTCTTCGAGACGAAGCGTCGAGGACGCGGATAGGCATTCTGGCACCTGCTATGAACTTGCCGGGATCGGCAAGCCATTGATCGAGACTGTCGGCAGACCAGGTGAGATCGGCGCCAAGGAGCGCAAGCGAAGACTTGTATCCAGGGGCGGAGCCTGCCTTTCGGCCGACGACACCGCCCAGCATCGGGCCGGCCTTATTGGCATCAATCGCGTGACACGCGACGCACCGCTCGGCAAAAAGCTGCTGGCCGCGGGTGGCATCCGGCTCGGAGGTCGCAAGGAACCGAGATAGGTCTTGAGCCTTGTCGGGAGTAACGGAGCGAAAGAAGGTGTACGACAACGTAATAGTACGGACGGCACTCGTCTCCGAATCACTCGCCAAAGCCGGATCGACAAAGAAGACGACAGGCATATCGACCTTCTCGTGAGCTCCCAATCGTTCGTCATCGAAGCAAAAGCATTGGATTTTGTTGAAGTAGATGCCAGTCGTTTCCGGCGTCACGTTGAACGTCGCGTGCCCGACGATCGCGCTATCGCTTACGTTCTCGGCCGTGAAAAACACGAGTTTCTGCTCGCCAAGACGGACGCTCACCTCGCGTTGCGCCGGATCAAAGCGCCAGGGCAGGTCGGGCGCAACATTGCTATCGAACCGCACGGCAATCGTCCGGTTAGAGACTACTCCCGAGTTGACAACTGCTCTTTGTGTTGTTCCACCGAAACCCGTTGCCGCGCAGAACAGTCGGTAGAGTGTCGGTGAATATGCCACGAGGCCGATCATGATGCCGATGAAGACCATGCACGGCACCACCACGCGCAGATTTTTGCGTGTTTGGAGATTCATCTCTCTGAAACTATTTCTTCATCGCGTCATCGGCCAGAACACCTCGACTTTCATGGCTCACTGCCCCCGCATTGTAAGATTTGCTCGCTCCAGCGCGGCGATGATCGTGCATTCCTTCGCCGGCCGCGTTTTGTTGCCACATTCGGCAATAAGTTGGTCGAGCGCCTTGGACATCGCCTTCATG
>JAFKFI010000138.1 GCA_017307285.1 Alphaproteobacteria bacterium
GCATCGATAAGGTCAGAGCCGAATGGGCCATGATCTGCACCGCCCACAACCTCGCGAAACTCACCACCTGAGGAGACATGCACAGCCGCGGCATACGTCGAACCAATCAAATGCCGCGCAGCACAGCGTTACCGGGACAGGCTCCTAGCGCTGCATATGAAACTGACGACATGGCCGGTGATCGTCGCGCAGGCGCTGCTGACCGCATGGCTGCTGCATCTGCTGCGGCGCTGCGTGTTCCCGAGTACGTCCGCCTGGTGGCTGGTCCCAGTCGTCGCCGTGCTGTGCGTTGCCTCGCCCTTGCCGTGGTTCGTCTCGCAGCTCATGCCCGACGTGTTCACCGGCCTATTGGTGATCGCGTTCGTGCTGCTGATCGCCGTCCCGGCGCGTCTCAGCCGACGCGAGCGGGTTTTTCTCAGCGGTTTTGGCGCCTTTGCCGTCGCGGTACACACGTCGCATCTGCCGCTGGCGCTCGGGCTGATCGTGGTGCTGGTGCCGTTGCGCCGTTGGCTGGGCGCCGACGGGCCGCTCGGCCGTGCCGGCTTGGCGCGTGTGATCGTCGTGCCGGCGCTGGCGGCCTGCGCCCTGGTCGGCGTCAACCTTGTCGGACATGGCCGCGCCGCCGTGGCACCGTTCGGCAACGTATTCCTGCTGGCGCGGGTGCTCTATGACGGCCCCGGGCTCGACGCCCTGGACAGGCATTGCCCCGCCGCCGGCTGGCGGCTGTGCCGCTATGTCGGGCAGTTTCCCGGTGATTCCGACCGCTTCCTGTGGAGCGCGAACTCGCCCTTGCAACGCGCTGGCGGCGCCCGGCTGATTTCGGCGGAGAGCGACGCAATCATTGCGGCGGCGCTGCGTGACGAGCCGGGGCGGGAGGCTCGCGCTTTTGCCATCAACGCGCTGTCGCAGCTGACCCGGTTCGCCACCGGCGACGGCCTCGATCCCTGGCCGGCCACGGTGCGCCCGGTGATCGCCCGCGCCTTTCTGCCGGCCGAGTTGGCGGCCTATGACGCGGCACGCCAGAGTCGGGGCGAGCTTGCGATACCGGCCAGCTTGCAGGCGCTGCATCGGAGTGCCGCTGTCGCCGGGTTGATCGGGTGTTGTGCGTTGCTGCTCGTCAGGAGACGCGATCCGGTCGCTCTGGCCGCTGTCGCGATCCTGCTCGCCCTGCTGGGCAACGCGATCATCACCGGCGGGCTCTCGGCGGTGCATGACCGATATCAGGCGCGGCTGATTTGGCTGGCAACTTGCCTGCCCGTGCTGGCGGGACCGGTACTGCCGCGGGAGTGGCTCAACAGGCGCGTACGGATCGCGATGGCCCGGTCCTGATGCGCGGCAATGTGTTCTGGGCGGGGCTGGAGGCCGGGGTCTCCGCTGTCCTGTCCTTCGCCTCGGCCTTCATCGTCGCCCGGCTGATCGGCCCGGCCGAGGTCGGCATCGGCGCGGCGGCGGTGGCGATGCACGTGCTGCTCTGGGTGGGCGTGAACGCGCTGTTTGCCGACGCGCTGGTCCAGGCGGCGGCTATCGACGAGACCGCTGCGTCCAGTGCCTTCTGGGCCTCGTCGGGCGTCGGCGTGGCGGGTGCGGCGATCCAGACGGCGGCCGGCTGGCTCCTTGCCGCCGCGTTCTCCGATCCTCGGCTGATCGGCATGTCGTTGCTGCTCGCGGCGCCGCTGCCGCTGGTAGGCGCCGGCGGCGCGGTGCAGGGTATTCTCACGCGGAACCGTGCCTATAAGGTGCTCGCCGGGCGCGCGGTGATCGGGCAGGGGCTCGGCACGATGGCCGGGATCGCTGCGGCGCTGGCCGGTGCCGGTGCCTGGGCGTTGGTGCTGCAGCAATGCGTGACATCGCTCGTCGGCGCGCTCTCGCTCATCCTTCGCGCCACCTGGAAACCCCGGCTGGTGATGCGCTGGGCGGCGGTGCGGATGCTGCTGCGCACCGGCCTGCCGCTCGCCGCCTCCACCCTCGTACAACAGAGCCGCTACCGCGTGTTCGCCATGCTGATCGGCGGCACGGCGGGGCCGGCCGCGCTCGGCGTGGTGCATCTCGCCTTCCGCCTGGTCGACACCTTGCGCGACCTCGCGCTGACCGCGCTGTGGCGGCTGATGCTGCCCTCCATGTCGGAGCGACAGGACGATCTCGGCTCGCTGCAAGCGAATGTGGATCGCGGCGCCTTCCTCGCTGGCCTTGTGATGTTTCCGGTGATCGGCGCCATGCTCGTCACCGTGCGCCCGCTGCTGCACGTCGTTCTCGGGCAGGTCTGGGAACCTGCCGGCCCTGCCGCCGCGCCGCTTCTCTTGCTGATGGCCTGGGTGTTTCTCGGCTTCGCCGGCAGCGTCGCCACGATCGCGCGGGGCGGCGCACGCTACAGCATGGTGTCGCAGATCGCCGTCACCAGCGCGACCATCGTCGGCGTGCTCGTGCTGCGCCCGGCGACCCCGCTGGCCGCTGCCTCGGTCTGGTTCGCGGCACAGGTGCTCGTCAACCCGTACATGATGCTCAAGACGGCGCGGCTTATGCACGCTGGCGTGTTCCGGCAGTATCGCGCTGGATTGCCGGTCCTGGGGCTCGCCAGCATCGCGACGGCTGCCGCGCTGTTCCTGCCCTTCGCGCCGGCATCAGCCATCGGACTGATCACCGTCCGGCTTGCCACGATCGCGCTGGTCTACGGCGCCGGCGTGGCGCTCCTGCTGCGCGGCGCCCTGGTCTCGGCGCTCGCCGGCGCGTCGGTGCCGAAGGCTGCCTGACGATGCCGGAGACCAAGCTGCTCGGACTGAGGCTGGCCGACATGGACGTCCCCGCCGCCGCCGCCGCGCTGGCGAGCCGCGCTGGCGATGCGCCGTTCGCCTATGTGATGACGCCGAATGCCGATAATTTCGTCCGCATCAGCCGTGACCCGGCGCTGCGGGCGATCTACGAGCGTGCGCTGATCCGGCTGCTGGATTCGCGCGTGGTGGCGCGGGCCGCCCGCCTGCTCGGCCTTGCGCCACCGGCCGTCGCGCCGGGCAGCGATCTCACCGCCGAGTTGCTGCGCCACCACCTCGCACCCGGCGAGCGCGTCGCCATCGTCGGGCTGCGGCCGACCTATCTCGTTTCGCTGATCACTGCGTGCGGGATCACGCCGCCGTTCCACCACGACCCGCCGATGGGCTTCGAGCGCGATCCCTCTGCCATGCGGGCTGCGGTGGAATTCGTGCTGGCGCATCCGGCGCGCTTCGTGTTCCTCGCGGTCGGCTCGCCCCGACAGGAGATGCTGGCCGACGCCATTCGGGCGACCGGCCGGGCGACGGGGCTCGGCCTCTGCGTCGGCGCGAGCCTCGATTTCCTCGCCGGTGCCAGTTGCCGCGCGCCGCGCTGGATGCAGCGCGCCGGGCTCGAATGGCTGCATCGGCTCGGCTCGGACCCGAAGCGGCTGGCGCGGCGCTATCTGGTGGAGGACCCGCCGATTTTCAGGCTGCTGTTGCGCGAGAGGCTGACGCGGCGCGTCTGAACGTCTGGGGCCGGGGCGGGCAGAGCGGCCATCACCTCGTCGCGTAGCCGGCCGAGCAGCGTGCCGCGATGCGCTCGGTCGGTACGCGCCAGATATGCGCGCGCGCGCAGCGGCAGCGCGCGTCCGCGCACAGTTCGCGACATCCCGACAGCTGCGGCCACCCCCCGCAGCATCTGTCCGGGAACGCCGTTGCGCAGGCCGCGCAGGAAATACCCCGCCACGCGCGGCGTGAGTGAAAGCCAACTCGCGCCGTATTTGCGCTCGATATAGAGCCGATTGCGGACGAAATAGAACCAACGCGTGGCGGACCACGCGACCCGTCGGCCGGGACTCACCTTGTGCAGCACGGCGAGGTCGCCGCGATAGCGGATGGTCCAGCCGAGGGCGATCGCACGCAGGCAGAAATCGAACTCCTCCCAGCAGAAGAACAGCGCCTCGTCGTAGCCGCCGGCCTGCTCCCACGTCGTGCGGCGGATGGCGTGGCCGGCGCCCACGAAGGTCGCGGCGTCGAACGAGCCCGCCGCAAGCGGCTTGAGGCGGGGCGGGTAGCCCCAGGAGGATTGGTCGTCCTCGCCGTTGGCGTGGGCCAGGATGCGGAAACCGAGCGCGCCGAGCCCGGCATCTTCGTCCAGTGCGGCGGCGGCTTCGGCCGCCGTCGTGTCCGTCGCGAACTCGGCGTCGTTGTCGAGTGCCACGATTACTCTTCCGTGGCCGATGGCGCTGGCCCGGTTGCGGCCGCCGGCCACACCCAGATTCTCCGGCAGACGTACCAGAGTCGCGTCCAGCCGGCCCCGCAGCAGCGAGGCCAGGCGGGCGAGGTTGGCGGGCTCGGAGCCCTGGTCGACCACGACGATGTGGCGGGAGATACCGCGCTGGGCGAGGGCGGAGCGCACCGCCGCCATCGTCTCATCCGGCCGGTCGAGCGAGAGGATGATGATGTCGACGTCGTAGTCGCGGGCGGGCGGGGCGAGGGCGCCGGCGACGTGCTGGGGGGTCATCGCGCGGCTCAGTAGGCGTTCTTCATCCGCAACACGGCGATGGCCGTGCGCAAGACGATGAGCAGGTCGAGCGCGACCGACCAGCGTTCGATATATTCGAGATCGCTCTCCACGCGCAGCTCCAGTTTCTCCTCGGTGTCCGTCTCGCCCCTGAGCCCACGGACCTGTGCGAGTCCGGTTAGCCCGGGACGCACGCGATGACGCGCCGCGTAGTGCGGCACCACTTCGTGGAACAACCGCCCGGCGGCGCGCGTGCCGGGGGCGTGCGGCCGTGGCCCGACCAGCGCCATGTCGCCGCGCAGCACGTTGAACAGCTGGGGCAGCTCGTCGAGGGAGGTCCGCCGCAGCAGCGCGCCAAGGCGCGTCACCCGCTGGTCGTCGCGCGTGGTTTGCTGCGCCGCCTCGAGGTCCTGTAGCTCGTGATGCATGGTGCGGAATTTCAGCATCTCGAAGGACCGCTCGTGCCGACCCGTCCGCGTCTGGCGGAACAGGATCGGTCCCCGGCTATCAAGCCGGATCGCCAGCGCGATCAGCAGCATGGGCAGCGAGAACGCGACCAGGGCGAGTGTTGCCAGGAGGATGTCCTCGGCCCGCTTGGCTCTGCTCCACCCCGCGCCGGCCCGTCGCGGCAGGTGCGCGCGGATCTCCGTCATCGGCGCGTCCCGCGCCTCGCGCGGCATCACGAAGGTCTGCGCGTTCATTCGCCCCCGGCCCTCTGACCCTCCCGCGCGTGGCCGAGCGGCTCACACCTGCGGGCGTATGACGGAGGGTTAACACAACCGTCGGGGGAATTGAACCGAAGATGATCGCTGAGCGAAAAGACGACGGGCGAAAAAACAACTGGAGGTTAAGATCTGCCCGAGGTGACCGGGGCTGCTCGGAATACATAGTTCCGGCTCAATGCGAAGTTCAGGAACATCCCGGCACCGGCTCCGGCCGCGACCGCGAAGACCGGCTGCTCGGCGCAAAGCGGTACCAGGGCTACCAGCGCCACGAATGTCCCTCGGTTGAGCAGGAAGCCGAGCAGGTTGGCGGCGAGGAAGGTTGCCCATTGCCGGTGCGCAGGACCCGCTCCGCGCCCCCGGAAGGTCCAGATGCGGTTCAACCCCCAGTTGACGGTTGCCGCGACGAAATAGGCGGCGAGGCCGGCGGCGTAGATGCCGATGCTCGACCGCAGCCCATAGACCGTCGCCGTGTCGACGAGGAAGCCAATCGCCCCGACCACTCCGAATTTCAGGAACTCGACCCCGATCGCCCGCATCCGGGGGCGTTACCCGAGCCGCCGGCTCGCCGCAACTGGAACCGCTTGCAGGCCGCCCGCGCGGCTGTCATCGTTTGCGGAATGCACCAGGCAACTGGGCGACTGGGGGACACTATGAGGCGACGGACGTTTCTGGCGGCCACGGCAGCCGGGCTCGCGCTGCCGGCCGTCTCGCGGGGGCAGGACAAGAAGGTGCTGCGGTTCGTGCCGCAGGCCAATCTGGCCAATCTCGACCCGATCTGGACCACGCTCTACGTGGTACGCAACGCCAGCGCGCTGTTCTTCGACACGCTCTACGGCGTCGATAGCCAGCTCCGCCCGCAGCCGCAGATGTGCGAGGGGAGCGAGGTCTCCTCGGACGGCCTGACCTGGAATTTCAAGCTCCGCACCGGCCTCAAATGGCACGACGGCGAGCCGGTGCGCGCCAGCGATTGCGTGGCTAGCCTGCAACGCTGGATGGTGCGCGACAATATGGGCCAGATGCTGCGCGCCCGGCTCGACGAGATCGCCGCCGTCGACGATCGGAGCTTCCGCCTGCGCCTCAAGCAGCCGTTCAGCAAGCTGCTCTACGCGCTCGGCAAAGTCGGGACGCCCTGCGCCTTCATGATGCCCGAGCGCATGGCCAAGACCGATCCCTACAAGCAGATCGGCGAATATGTCGGCTCCGGCCCGTTCCGCTTCAAGCGCGACGAGTGGGTGCCGGGCTCGCAGGCGGTGTTCGAGCGGTTCGACGGCTATTCCCCGCGCGCGGAGCCGGCCGACTGGCTCGCCGGCGGCAAGCGGGTGGCGTTCGACCGGGTGGAGTGGCGGGTGATCCCCGACGCCGCCACCGCCGCCGCCGCGCTGCAGAGCGGCGAGGTGGATTGGTGGGAGACGCCGATCCCCGACTTGGTGCCGATCCTGCGGCGCAACAGCGGCATCGCGCTCGACATCGCCGACCCGCTCGGCAATATTGGCGACTGCCGGTTCAACCATCTCTATCCGCCGTTCAACGACGTGCGGGTGCGCCGCGCAGCGCTGATGGCGGCCAACCAGGCGGACTACATGCAGGCCGTGGTCGGCAATGACCAGAACCTCTGGCAGGAATCCGCCAGCTTCTTCACGCCGGGCACGGCGCTCTATTCGGAATACGGCGGCGACGTGCTCAAGCAGAAGAATGTCGAGGCCGCGAAGAAGCTGGTCGCCGAGGCGGGGCACCAGGGCGCCAAGGTGGTGATGATCGTCGGGACCGACGTGCCGATCGTGAAGGCGCAGAGCGACGTAACCGCCGACCTCTTGACCAAGATCGGGCTGAACGTGGATTACGTGGCGACCGACTGGGGCACGGTCGGCGCACGGCGGGCGAGCAAGGAGCCGGTTGCGAAGGGCGGCTGGAACGTGTTTCACACGTGGCACGCGGGGGTCGATTGCGTGAACCCGGGTGCGCAGCCGGCCTACTACACGACCGGCGAGCGCGCCTGGTTCGGCTGGCCCAAATCGGACGAGGTGCAGGGCCGGATCGACGCCTGGTTCGCCGCCACGGACCAGGCAGGCGAAAAATCAGCAGTGCGGGAACTGAACAAAGCAGAAATGGATTTCGCGACTTTCCTGCCGACCGGCTTCTTCAAGGGCTACCAGGCTTGGCGCAAGGGCGTCAGCGGCATCGTGCGCGCGCCGTTCCCGGTGGTCTGGGGCGTGACGAAGGCCTGATGCTCGCCTACGCCGTCCGGCGGATTCTCGCCACCATCCCGGTCATGCTGATCGTGGCGCTGTTCGTGTTCAGCCTGCTCTACATCGCACCCGGCGATCCCGCCGCGATCATCGCCGGCGATCAGGCGTCGGTTGCCGATGTCGAGCGCATCCGCGCCTCGCTCGGCCTCGACCAGCCGTTCGTGGTGCGCTTCGGCGGGTGGCTGTGGCGCATCCTGCACGGCGATCTCGGCACCTCGATTTTTACCAATCTGCCGGTCACGCAGATGATCGCGCAACGCATCGAACCCACGCTGTCGCTGATGATCGCGACGCTGATTTTCTCGCTGGTCTGCGCCATTCCGATGGGGGTGATCGCCGCCTGGAAGCACGGCACCTGGATCGACCGGGGGGTGATGATCCTCGCCGTGTTCGGCTTCTCCGTGCCGGTGTTCGTGGTGGGCTACCTGCTCGCCTACGTCTTCGCGCTGCAGCTCAACTGGCTGCCGGTGCAAGGTTTTACCCCGTTGTCGCGCGGCTTCTGGCCGTTCCTCTCGAACCTCATTCTGCCGACCCTCGCGCTCGGCGGGGTGTATATCGCGCTGATCGCCCGCATCACCCGCGCGACCATGATGGAGGTACTGTCGCAGGACTATATCCGCACCGCGCGCGCCAAGGGCGTCGGACAGCACGCGATCCTGTTCGTCCACGCCCTGAAGAACGCGGCGGTGCCGATCGTCACCGTGGTCGGGCTCGGCGTCGCGCTGCTGATCGGCGGCGCGGTGGTGACGGAGAGCGTGTTCGCGATTCCCGGACTTGGCCGCCTGACGGTGGACGCGATCCTGCGGCGCGACTATCCGGTGATCCAGGGCGTCGTGCTGCTGTTCAGCTTCATGTACGTGCTGGTCAATCTGGCGGTCGATCTGCTGTACACGCTGTTCGATCCGAGGATACGCTATTGAGCGTCACGTCGCCCGCTTTGCCCGACGTGCTGCCGCCGATTCGCCGTCGCGGCCGGCTGCGCACGCTGATCCGGCGCAATCCGACCATCGCGATGGGTGCCGCGCTGCTCGGCGTCGTGGTGTTCATCGCGATCTTCGCGCCCTGGCTCGGCACGGTCGATCCCACCGCGCTGGCGCCGGCCAAGCGCATCCGGCCGCCGTCGGAGATCTACTGGTTCGGCACCGACATGCTGGGGCGCGACGTGTATTCGCGAGTGATGTTCGGCGCCCGGGTGTCGCTGATCGTCGGCTTTGCCGTGGCCCTCCTGTCGTCGGCCATTGGCACCTTCATCGGGGTGGTTTCCGGCTACGTGCGCTGGCTCGACAGCGTCATCATGCGGGTCATGGACGGGTTGATGTCCATTCCGCCGATCCTGCTGGCGATCGCGCTGATGGCGCTGACGCGGGGTTCGGTGCAGAACGTCATCATCGCCATCAGCGTGGCCGAGACGCCGCGCGTCGCCCGCCTGATCCGCGGCGTCGTGCTGTCCTTGCGCGAGCAGCCCTATGTCGAGGCGGCGATTGCCTCGGGCACACGGGTGCCGAAGATCATCTGGCGGCACATCCTGCCCAACACTATCGCGCCGCTCACCGTGCAGGCGACCTATATTTGTGCGTCCGCGATGATCACCGAGGCGATCCTCTCCTTTATCGGCGCCGGCACCCCGCCCACCGTGCCGAGCTGGGGCAATATCATGGCCGAGGGTCGCGCGCTGTGGCAGGTGAAGCCGTATATCGTGTTCTTTCCTGCCGTGTTTCTGTCCGTGACGGTGCTCGCGGTGAACCTGCTCGGCGACGGGCTGCGCGACGCGCTCGACCCGCGGCTCGCGAAGCGGCTGTGACGTGGACAACCTGAGTCGTTGGGACCCCTCCCCCAACCCTTGGTCTGCTCTTCGCAGCCCAAGCCCACAAGGGGAGGGGGCTTTTCTGCTCCCTCTCCCCTTGTGGGAGAGGGTCGGGGTGAGGGGTTGCTACCCGGTTTGACCATGCCCCTCCTCCAAGTCGAAAATCTGCAAACCCATTTCGGCACGCCCGACGGCGTGGTGCGTGCCGTCGAGGGCCTGTCCTTCACCATCGACGCGGGCGAGACGGTCGCCATCGTCGGCGAGTCCGGCTGCGGCAAGTCGGTCACGTCCATGTCGATCCTGCGGCTGATCCAGGAGCCGCCCGGCAAGGTCGCGGGCAGCGTCCGCTTCGACGGCCGCGACTTGCTCAAATTGTCCGAGCCCGAGATGCGGCAGATTCGCGGCAACGATATCAGCATGATCTTCCAGGAGCCGATGACCAGCCTCAACCCGGTGTTGACGGTGGGCAAGCAGATCGGCGAGACCTTGCGGCTGCACCAGGGATTGTCGGCGCGAGATGCGGAGCGGCGCGCGGCGGAGGCGTTGGCGCTGGTGGGCATTTCCGAGCCGCGGCGGCGGGTGCGCGAGTTTCCGCATCAGCTCTCGGGCGGGATGCGCCAGCGGGTGATGATCGCGATGGCGCTCGCCTGCAATCCGAAGCTGCTGATCGCCGACGAGCCGACCACGGCGCTCGACGTCACCATCCAGGCGCAAATTCTCGACCTCATGCGCGACCTCAAGCGCCGGCTCGGCTCGGCGATCATGCTGATTACCCACGATCTCGGCGTGGTGGCGGAAATGGCCGAGCGCGTGGTGGTGATGTACGCGGGGCGCAAGGTGGAGGAGGCGCCGGTGCGCGACATCTTCGCCCGCCCGCTGCACCCCTACACGCGCGGCCTGCTCGGCGCGGTGCCGAAGCTCGGGTCCTCTCTCGCGCAGGGCGGGCGGAGCAAGCTCACGGAAATTCCCGGCCTGGTGCCGAGCCTGCGCCAGCCCATCGTCGGCTGCCCGTTCGCCGGACGCTGCCCGATGGTCACTGATCTGTGCCGCCGGGTGGCACCCGCCATCGAGCCCAAGGCGCCGGCGCATCTCGTCGCCTGCCACTACGCCGAAGCGCGGGCGGCGGCATGAGCGGCGGTCAGCCCCTGCTGGAAGTCGACGGGCTCAAGAAGCATTTTCCCATTCGCAGCGGCGTGCTCGGCGGGGTCAGCGCGCATGTCTATGCGGTGGACGGCGTCAGCTTCGACATTCGCCGTGGCGAGACGCTGTCGCTGGTGGGCGAGTCTGGCTGCGGCAAATCGACCGTTGGCAAGAGCATCCTGCGGCTGATCGAGCCGACCGCCGGGGAGGTGCGGCTCGACGGGCAGCGCATTGATAACCTGCCGGCGGGCCAGCTGCGACCGCTGCGGCGGCGGGTGCAGGTTGTGTTTCAAGACCCGTTCAGCAGCCTCAACCCGAGGATGCGGGTGCGCGACATATTGGCCGAGCCGCTGCGCAATTTCGGCCTCGCGACCGGGCACGGCGAGACCGAGGACCGGGTGGCGTCGCTGATGGACAAGGTGCGGCTGCCGCGCGACGCCATCGGCCGCTTTCCGCACGAATTCTCCGGCGGCCAGCGCCAGCGCATCGGCATTGCCCGCGCGCTCGCGCCCGGCGCCGACTTGATTATCTGTGACGAGGCGGTCTCCGCGCTCGATGTCTCGGTGAAAGCGCAGATCGTCAACCTGCTGTCCGACCTACAGGACGAGCTTGGCCTCGCGCTGCTGTTCATCAGCCACGACCTCGCGATCGTCGAGCATCTGACCCACCGAGTGGCGGTGATGTATCTCGGCAAGATCGTCGAGCTGGCGGAGCGCAGCACGCTGTTCGCTCGCTCGCACCACCCCTACACGCGGGCACTGCTCTCGGCGGTGCCGGTTCCCGACCCCGAGGCGCAGCGCCAGCGCATCATCCTCACCGGCGACGTGCCGAGCCCGATCAACCCGCCATCGGGCTGCCGCTTCCACACGCGCTGCCCGTTCGTGTTCGATCGCTGCCGCGTCGAGGAGCCGTTGCTGCGGCCGGTGGGGAAGGCGGGGCACATCTCGGCGTGCCACCTGGAACACGCGCCCGGCGGCGAGGTGGTGCCGCAGCCGAACGCTTAGGCGCCGGCGATCGCCGCTTCCTCGTAGAGGCCCGAGCCCATGCCGGAATCGGCGAAGATGCCGTGCGCGGCGATCCAGCGCAGCGTCTCGTCGTAGACCGCCTTGGTGTAAGGCTCGAACACGAGGCGTTCGCCCGGACCCCAGCGCCGCGTGTCCATCATTGGGTGATAGCGCGTTGGGAATTCGTTCTTGTAGTAGCGCTGGTAGAGGTCCGGCCGCAGGTCGATGTCGCGCTGGGCGCGGCGCAGGGCGGCGAAGAATTTGCGCAGATCCTCGGGCGACGGATCGCCGGTGATCATCGTGGTGATCATGAACGTCGTATCCATGATCTTGCGAAAGCCAAGCTGCTCGGCGAGGTAATAGGGGCCGTTGAACAAGGTGGAGGCCGGCGAGCGGCCTTCGAGGAGATTGTCGAGGCGGGCGAACAGCATTCCCTCGGCGAAGGACAGGTTGATGCGCTCGGCCGGGAGATACTGCTCCAGAGCCTGAATCGTGGCGTAGTGGCTGCCCGACTGGTAGCCGACCGAGATCGGCACGCCGGCCAGATCCTCGGGGCTTCGCACCGGCGAATCAGCCGGGACGAAGATGCCGGACGGGGCGACCGAGTAGAGGTCGGCATAGAGCCGGCCCTTGCCCTTGGAGGCGGCTACCCCGACGGTCCAGTGGCAGGCGCAGCTGACCGCTGCCTCCCGGCCGCGCTCGAACGACTGGAAGGCCCCGACCTTGTCGCCCCGGTTGTGGTGCTGGCCGTCGGTGGAGCGGATCAGCTCCTGGAACACGTAGTCGAGCCCCTCGTCGCGGAAGTAGCCGCGAGCCTCGGCGACCCATTCCTGCAGCCGGAAATGCGGCTCGATGATGAAGGGTTGCTGGGTCATGCGGTCCTCCTTGGGGTGGCCCGGCCGTCGCGGGCAGGATCGGCTCGCAGGATCGGCGTGGCAACCGTTTCCGTGGTCCGGGCGCTTGACCATGAACCGTGCGGGCGACCACACTCCGGCCCAACGCACGGCCGGCGGGACGATCCGGACCGACCGGCGGACAGGCGAGACAGCTTAGCAGGGGGATGACGATGCCTCAGGTGGCCCTGACGGTGAACGGCAAGCAGCATACGGTCGAGGTCGAGGGCCGCACCCTGCTGGTCGAGCTGCTGCGCGAGAAGCTGGGGCTCACTGGCACCCATGTCGGCTGCGACACCAGCCAGTGCGGCGCCTGCGTCGTGCACGTGGACGGGCGGTCGCTGAAATCCTGCACCATGCTGGCGCTGCAGGCCGATGGTTGCTCGGTGACGACGATCGAGGGGCTCGCCAAGCCGGACGGCACCTTGCATCCGATGCAGGAGATGTTCCGCGAGCACCATGCGCTGCAATGCGGCTTCTGCACGCCGGGCATGGTGATGAGCGCCATCGACCTCGTGCAGATGCATCCCGAGGGGCTGACCGAGGCGGAGATCCGCGAGGGGCTCGAGGGCAATCTCTGCCGCTGCACCGGCTACCACAACATCGTCAAGGCGGTCGCCGCGGCGTGGCCGCTGATGCACGGCAAGCCGGCGCCGGCGGCGGCCGCGGAGTAGGCGCGCGCGCAACCCCTCCCCCAACCCCCTCCCACAAGGGGAGGGGGCTAATCTTCTCCCTCTCCCCTTGCGGGAGAGGGTTGGGGTGAGGGGGGCGCTGCCCGCGTGAACGACATAACGCGGCGCCATCGAACGAACGCCGCATTCTGGGGAGATGGTTGATGGGCTTTGAAGGCATCGGCGCCTCGGTCAAGCGGAAGGAGGACCCGCGGTTCCTCAGCGGGCGCGGCCACTACACCGACGACATCAACCGTCCCGGACAGCTCTATGCCTTCGTGAAGCGGTCGGACCGGCCGCACGCACGGATCACGAGCATCGACACGGCCGCGGCGAAATCCGCGCCCGGCGTGGTCGCGGTGTTCACCGGCGCCGACATGCAGGCCGACAATGTGGGCGGGCTGCCCTGCGGCTGGCAGATCCACAGCAAGGACGGCTCGCCGATGGCCGAGCCGGCGCACCCGGTTCTGGCGGTCGACAAGGTGCGCTATGTCGGGGATCCGGTGGCGGTGGTGATCGCCGAGAACCGGCAGCAGGCCAAGGACGCGGCGGAGGCGCTGGCGATCGACTACCAAGACTTACCGGCGATCGCGACCGTGCTCGATGCGGTGAAGCCGGGTGCCGCGACGGTGCATGACGATGTGCCGGGCAACCAGTGCTACGATTGGCATATCGGCAGCAAGGAACCGGTGGACGCCGCCTTCGCGGGGGCCGCCAAAACCGTAAAGCTCGAGCTGGTGAACAACCGGCTGATCCCGAATGCGATGGAGCCGCGCGCGGCGATCGGCGATTTCGACCCCTCGACCGGCGACTACACGCTCTACACCACCAGCCAGAACCCGCACGTCATCCGCCTGCTGATGGGCGCCTTCGTGCTGCACATCCCGGAGAACCAGCTGCGCGTGGTGGCGCCCGATGTGGGCGGCGGCTTCGGCTCGAAGATTTTTCACTACAACGAAGAGGCGATCGTCACCTGGGCGGCAGGCAAGGTGAAGCGCCCGGTGAAATGGACCGCCGAGCGTAACGAGAGCTTCATGTCGGACGCGCACGGGCGCGATCATGTCAGCACCGCCGAGATGGCGCTGGACGCACAGGGCAACTTCCTGGCGCTCAGGGTCAAGACGCTGTGCAACATGGGCGCCTATCTCTCGACCTTCGCGCCCAGCGTGCCGACCTATCTCTACGCGACGCTGCTCGCGGGCGTCTATAAGACCCCGGCGATCTACGCCGAGGTGAAGGCGGTGTTCACCAACACCGTGCCGGTCGACGCCTATCGCGGCGCCGGGCGCCCCGAGGCGACCTTCCTGCTCGAGCGGCTGGTGGACGTGATCGCGCATGACATCGGCATCGACCGGGTCGAGCTCAGGCGGCGGAATTTCATCCCGGTCGACGCCTTCCCGTACCAGACGCCGGTGGCGCTGCAATATGACAGCGGCAACTACTTTGCGACCTTGGACGCGGCGCAGAAGGCGGCGGACGTTGCCGGGTTCGAGGCGCGGCGGACGGCCGCCAAGGCAAAGGGCAAGCTGCGCGGGCTTGGCTACTCCACCTATGTCGAGGCGTGCGGGATCGCGCCCTCGGCGGTGGTGGGCTCGCTCGGCGCGCGCGCCGGGCTCTACGAGGTGGCGAATATCCGCGTGCATCCGACCGGCAGCGTCACCGTATTCACCGGGACGCATAGCCACGGGCAGGGGCATGAGACGACCTTGGCACAGCTCGTCGTCGAGCAGCTCGGGGTGCCGCTGTCGCAGGTCGAGGTGGTGCATGGCGACACCGCCAAGATTCCGTTCGGCATGGGCACCTATGGTAGCCGCAGCCTCGCGGTCGGCGGCTCGGCGATGGTCAAGGCGATGGACAAGATCGTCAACAAGGGCAAGAAGATCGCCGCCCACCTGATGGAAGCCTCGGTCGAGGACATCGAGTTCAAGGACGGAAAATTCACGGTCGCGGGGACCGACCGGTCGAAGGCGCTGGCGGAAATCTCGCTGGCTGCCTACGTGCCCCACAACTATCCGATCGAGGAGCTGGAGCCCGGCCTTGAGGAGACCGCGTTCTACGATCCGAAGAACTTTACCTTCCCCGGCGGCTGCCATGTTTGCGAGGTGGAGATCGACGCCGATACCGGGGTCGCGCAGGTGGTCAACTTTACCGCGGTCGACGATATCGGCAGGGTGATCAACCCGATGATCGTCGAGGGCCAGGTGCAAGGCGGCGTGGCGCAGGGCATTGGCCAGGCGCTGTATGAGAGGGCGGTGTACGACGCCAATGGCCAGCTCGTCTCGGGCTCGCTGATGGACTACACCATGCCGCGCGCCGACAACGTGCCGAACATCCATGTCGGCACCGAGACCACGCTGTGCACGCATAATCCGCTCGGGGCGAAGGGTGTCGGCGAGGTGGGCGCGATCGGCAGCCCGCCGGCGGTGATCAACGCGGTGGTGGACGCGCTGCGCGACTACGGCGTGCGCCACATCGACATGCCGGCGAGCCCACAGAAGATTTGGTCGATCATCCAGGCCGGCCGGCCTCGGGCGGCGGCGGAATAGCAGCAGACGGACGAGAGGACAGCGCGATGTATGATTTCGCCTATCAGAAACCCGGCAGCCTCGCCGATGCCGTCAAGCTGCTCAAGGGCGACCCGGAGGCCAAGGCGCTCGCCGGCGGCATGACCTTCATCCCGGTGCTCAAGCAGCGCCTCAACAAGCCCTCGGCGGTGATCGATCTGGCGAAGCTCGGGCTTTCCGGCATCACCGCGTCGGGCAACACCATCACCATCGGCGCCATGACCAATCACGTGACGATCGCCACCAATGCCGACATCAAGGCCAAGATCCCCGGCCTCTCCGAGATGGCGTCCTGGATCGGCGACACGCAGGTGCGCCATCGCGGCACGATGGGCGGCTCGCTCGCCAACAACGACCCGTCGGCCTGCTACCCCGCCGCGGTGCTCGCCTGCGACGCGACGATCAAGACCGACCGGCGCTCGATCAAGGCCGACGATTTCTTCCAGGGCATGTTCACCACCGCACTGGAGCCGGACGAGCTGATCACCTCGATCGAGTTTCCGGTGCCGGAGAAATCCGCCTACGAGAAGTTCCGCAACCCGGCGTCGCGCTACGCCATCGTCGGCGTGTTCGTCGCCAAGGGGCCGGCCGGCGTGCGCGTCGCGATCACCGGGGCAGGGCAGGGCGGCGTGTTCCGGCACAAGGAGATGGAGTCGGCGCTCGCGTCCAACTTCTCGGCCGATGCCATCGCCAACATCAAGACACCAGCGGACGGGCTGAACGGCGACATTCACGCCAGCGCAGAGTATCGCGCGCATCTGATCGGCGTGATGGCGAAACGCGCGGTGGCGAAGGCGGCGGGGCGGTAGCACCGCCCCGTTTCGCTACGGCACGCCGAAGGTCGCGATCCGGTCCACGCCGCAGATGAAAAGCACGCGCTTTTCGTCGATGGATGGGTCGCGCAAGCCGTAGGGTGGCGGATTCCCGGTGTATCGGGTCCACAGCCGGTCGAGTTGCTGCGTCACGCGCTCCCCGCCCGGCTCCCATTCCCGCAATTCCCGTTCGACCGTGCACTTGATCTGCATCCAATGATACGGGTTGTCGGGGTTGACGAGCAGGATGGTGAGCTGCGGGCTGCGCCGGATCCATTGGCATTTGGGCCGGTGCGAGGCGGTGTTCACCAGGATCTTGTCGCCTTCGTGGTCAAACCACATCGGCGTCAGGCTTGGCCGACCGTCCGGACCGATGAGGCCGAGCGTGACCGTGATGGGTCGATCGAGCAAGTCGCGATAGATCGGGTCGAGATCGGCGAGATGGCCCGTACGGTGCCGCTCGGCGACCGCGAACTGGCCTGACTGAAGGCCGTTCGCGACGTGCCGAAAATTGGCGACGACGAAATCGTTCGGCATTCTGCGTCCTCCTCCCAGGGCTGCGCCTTTGGCGAGCGCATTGTAGTCCGGCCGGGAACGAGATGTGCCGAGCAACCGGGGCGGTGCTCCGGACGGGGAGGCTTTCGGTGGCCGAAAGGGGTAGGCGAAGGCCAGCCGGGCGGCGATAACACTTGACACAACATCTAACTAAACCTATAATCCACCCCGTCATGAGCCCCACTCTGTCCTCCTCACCCCCTTTCGGCCTGGTGCCGCGCTTTGCGGGGTTCATCGGAGCGGTGAAGCGGGCGCTGGGCGAGACCTTCTCGCTGCGCCAGATGCGGGTGGACGGCAACGCGGTGGCGGTGGCGCCGCTGTTTCTCCGGCTGTTCGATTATCTGACG